>NZ_JBWKVU010000003.1:29700-628413 GCF_059421865.1 Pseudomonas sp. GW821-FHT02B10
GAACCACCCGACCACGCCGCGACCGCACTATGTAGCCGCTGCCGAAGGCTGCGCTCGACCGCGAAGCGGGCGCCGCTTGAGGGCCTCGAAAGGTTCTTCGAACCTTATCGCAGCCTGCGGCAGCGGCTACAGATCAAACGCCGACTTCGCTCAACTCTTCCAGCGTCTTGCCCCGGGTCTCCATCCCGAACAGCCAGACCACCGCCGCGGCGACCGCGAAACACAGCGCGCCCAGGGCGAACACCCCACCCTGCCCGGTCATCGGGAACACCACGCCGGTCACCAACGGCCCGAGCAGCGACCCGATGCGCCCCACCGCCGAGGCGAACCCGGAGCCGGTAGCCCGCGCCGAGGTGGGATACAACTCGGGCGTGTAGGTGTAGAGCACCGCCCACATGCCGAACAGGAAGAACTGCATCAACAGGCCGGAGCTGATCAGCAGCGCCACGTTGCCGCCGAACACCGCGCTCTGCCCGTAGAAGAACGCCATGACCCCACCGCCCAGCAAGGTGATCACGCACACCGGCTTGCGCCCCCAACGTTCCACCAGCCAGGCGGCCATGAGGAAGCCGGGAATCCCGCCGAGGGAAATCAGCACCGTGTAGTACACCGACTGGGTCACGGCGAAACCCGACTGCTGCAACAAGGCACTGAGCCACGAGGTCAGGCCATAAAAACCCAGCAGGGCAAAGAACCACACACTCCAGATCATCATCGTGCGCTGGCGATAGAGCGGCGACCAGATCTCGCGCAAGGCCGAGAAGAAGTGCCCCGGCACGCTCTCCACCCGCGGCAGGCGCACCGGCTCGGGCAGGTCCGCGCGCTGCAGCGAGGCGCGGACCTTATCCTCGATCCGCCGCAGCACCTGGTCGGCATCGGCGTGCCGCCCGGCCTGCTCCAGCCAACGCGGCGACTCGGGGATGAAGAAACGGATCGCCAGCACGAACACCGCCGGGATCGCCAGGACCAGGAAGATGTCGCGCCAGCCGATCAGCGGCAGCAGGAAGTACGAGAGCACGCCCGCCGCGACAAAACCCAGCGGCCAGAAGCCGTCCATCAAGGCGATATAGCGCCCGCGCCGCTTGGCCGGGATCATCTCCGAGAGCATCGACTGGGCGATGGGAAACTCCATGCCCATGCCGATCCCCAGCAGCACCCGGAACAGGGTCAGGCTGTCCACCGTCTGCGCCGTGGAGCACAGGTAACTGGCGATGCCCCAGAGCACGATGCTCCACTGGAACACCGGCTTGCGCCCGAAGCGGTCGGCGAGCATGCCCGACAGCGACGCGCCGACCACCATGCCGAAGAAGCTCGAACTGGCCAGCAGGCCGGCCTGGGCCGTGCTCAGGCCGAACTCGGCTTTGATCGAGCCGAGCAGGAACGTCATCATCGCCAGGTCCATGGAGTCGAAGAAAAACGCCAGGGCGATGATGATGAAAATGACCCGGTGATAACCGCTGATGGGCAAGCGTTCCAGACGCTCTGCCGCACTGTACCCCTGACTTGCCATGCCCCGCCCCCCCGATTGAATGGTCTGCAATCGAGTGTGCAAGATCGACGCCGCCGCTCAGTGCTGGATGCGACCTGCCCGCACCCGGCAACGACGCCGCCGGCCTGGGTCAGTGATCGGCATGGGTTGGCTTGGGGTAATGCGCGGAAACTTCAGCGCAGCGCACCTGCAACATGTCCCGCAGCAGCTTCACCGGTTTGCTCAGTTGCGCCCGATGCGCGCACAACAGGTTCAGCGGTGCCCGTTCGCAGCGCAGCTCCGGCAGCAGCACCTTGAGCCGCCCGGCCAGCACATCGGCCGCCACGTCGAGCCAGGACTTGTAGGCGATGCCCCGCCCCGCCACCGCCCACAGGCGCACCACATCGGCGTCGTCGCTGAAGCGATCGCCGCTGACCGTCAGGCCGACCTCGCGCTTGCCGTCATGGAAACTCCAATGGTCATGCACCCGGCTGCCAAGCATGTAGAGCAGGCAATTGTGCTGGGCCAGTTGCTCCAGCTGACGCGGCTCGCCGTGGCGGGCCAGGTACTCGGGGGCGGCCACCAGCACCCGGCGGTTCTGCGGCGCGACCGGCAAGGCCACCAGGCTGGAATCTTCCGGTTCGCCGTAACGCAGGGCAATGTCCACCGGCTGGCGAAACAGGTCGGCGATACGGTCGCCCAGCAGCAGGCGCAGCGTGAGCTTGGGGTGCTCCAGCTGGAACTGGTCGAGCCAGGGCAGCAACAGATTGCGGCCGAAATCCGAGGGCGCGGACAGCTGGAGAACGCCGCTGACCTGATCCTGCCCGCTGGCCAGCAGGCGCCGGCCTTCCTCCAGGTTGCTCAAGGCCGCGCGGGCGTATTCGAGAAACCCTTCGCCCTCGGCGGTCAGGCGCAGGCTGCGGGTCGAACGCGCCAGCAGCCGGGCGCCGAGCTGCTGCTCGATACGCTTGAGCGCAGCGCTGGCCACCGCCGCCGACAGGTCCATGACCCGCGCCGCGGCGGACAGGCTGCCGAGGTCGGCGGCGCGCACGAACAATTGCAGGTCATCGAATCGCAACATCTGGCTCACCGGGCATTATCAAAAAAATGTTGAAAGAGACTGCTGTTTTAGCCGGTTTTATCTTCAGGGGAAATGGCCAATGATCGGCCTACCGTCATATCAGCTCGTCACGCCAGCCTTTGAAGGAACTCCCTATGTCGCAAGCCTTTACCGCCATCGCCACCCTTGTCGCCAAGAGCGACCAGCAGGCCGTGCTCAAGCGCGAACTCAGCGCCCTGGTGCAACCGAGCCGCGAAGAAGCCGGCTGCCAGTACTACAACCTGCACCAGGACGCCGAAGCCCCAGGCACCTTTTATGTACTGGAGCGCTGGGACGACGAGGCGGCCCTGGAATTTCACAACGCCACGCCGCACTTCCAGCATTTTCTCAGCCAGACCCGCGAGGCGATCGAGCACTTCGAGCTCAAGCGCCTGCTGCTCCTCTGACCCCAACCTTCATCTTCATCAGGAACCCCCACCATGAAAGCCATCGCCTACTACGCCTCCCTGCCAATCGACGATCCCCTGTCCCTGCAAGACATCGAACTGCCGGAACCGCTCGCCGGCCCCCGGGACCTGCTGGTGGAAGTCAAAGCCATCTCGGTCAACCCGGTGGACACCAAGGTCCGCCAGAACGTCCAGCCTGAAGGTGGCGCCGCCAAGGTGCTGGGCTGGGACGTGGCCGGGGTGGTCAAGGCGGTGGGCAGCGACGTCAGCCTGTTCAAGGCCGGCGACAAGGTGTTCTACGCCGGCTCGATCGCCCGCGCCGGTGGCAACAGCGAATTGCACGTGGTCGACGAACGCATCGTCGGCCATATGCCCAAGAGCCTGGGCTTCGCCGAAGCCGCCGCCCTGCCGCTGACCGCGATTACCGCCTGGGAACTATTGTTCGAACGCCTGCAGATCGCCGAAGGCCAGGCCGATCGGCAGCAGAGCCTGTTGATCGTCGGCGCGGCCGGCGGCGTCGGTTCGATCCTCACCCAACTGGCCAGCCAGCTCACCGGGCTCAACGTCATCGGCAGCGCCTCGCGCGCCGAAACCCAGGGTTGGGTACGCGAGCTGGGCGCCGACCTGGTGATCGACCATAGCCAGCCGTTGAGCCAGGAACTGAAAAAAGCCGGCCAGGCCAGCGTCACCCATGTCGCCAGCCTGACCCAGACCGATACGCACCTGGACGAGTTGGTCGAGGCCCTCGCGCCCCAGGGCCGGCTGGCGCTGATCGACGATCCGAAAACCCTCGACGTGACCAAGCTCAAGCGCAAGAGCCTGTCGCTGCACTGGGAGTTCATGTACACCCGCTCGCTGTTCGAAACCGCGGACATGCAGGAGCAGCACAAGCTGCTCAATCGCGTCGCCGAGCTGATCGACGCCGGCACCTTGAAGACCACCCTGGGCGAGCACTTCGGCACGATCAACGCGGCCAACCTGCGGCGCGCTCACGCGTTGCTGGAAAGCGGCAAAGCCAAGGGCAAGATCGTGCTGGAAGGCTTCTGAAGCGGGGAGCGGACGGCATCCTGCCTGCGCTAAAAAGGGGCAGGATGCCGTCAGTCCGAGAGTTGATCCTTGTCATACTTGTGACCGTATTCGGGTCTACACTGGGGGCCTTTGCAATGCAGTCTTTTACGCTAGGAGGTCAGCAATGAAGATCCTGATAAAAGAATTGGCAAAATCCAAAGGCACCCAATGGCAGGTTCAACTCGACCAGCATGCGGTGACTTTCCGCAGCGAGGCCGAAGCCCGAGCCTTCGCCAATACGCTGGAAACGCGTCTGCAAGCCCCCCACCGATTCCCCGAAAGCCAACAGCGCGCCGCCGGCTGATTACAGCTGGGCGGCTTGCAGCGCCCTGGCGTTCTGCAATTTGCGGGTGACCATCGCCAGCGTCACCACCAGAACCCCACACAGGCTGATGACCGTTGCCATCGGCACGGCGCTGCCATCGTGCAACACGCCCACCAACGCCGCGGCGCCGGCCGCCACGCTGAACTGCAGGCAGCCGAGCATCGCCGAGGCACTGCCGGCCCGCGCACCCTGACCGTTCATGGCGCAGGCCGAGGCATTGGGAAGGATGCAGCCCAGGCTGGCGATACAAATGAACAGCGGCGCCAGCAGCGGCCAGAGTTGTGCCGGGTGCAGCGAACTGACGGCGAGCAAGGCCAGGCCACCCAGCAGGTAGATCCACACCGTGCGTGCCAGCAGGAACGCCGGGCCACGCTTGGCCAGCAACCGCGCATTGATTTGCGCCACCAGGATGAAGCCGCCGGCGTTGATCCCGAAGAACCAGCCGAAATGCTCGGCCGGCACGCCATAGAGCTTGATGAAGACAAAAGGCGAACCGGCGATGTAGGCGAACATCCCGGCGATGGCGATGCCCCCGGTCAGGGCATGGCCGAGGAACACCCGGTCAGCCAGCAACCGACCGTACTGGCGCAAGGCCCCGGACAACGGCTGGCGCGGCACATGGGCCGGCAGGCTTTCCGGCAAGCCCAGCGCTACCGCCAGGCCGGCCAGGGCGCTGAACAGGGTCAGCATGATGAAGATCGACTGCCAGCCGTAGAGATTCACCAGCAGGCCGCCGAGCATCGGCGCCAGGATCGGCGCCAGGCCCATGACCAGCATCAGCTGGGAAAACACCTTGGCCGAACCCACCGCATCGCACTTGTCGCTGACCACCGCCCGAGAAATCACCATGCCCGCGCAGCCGCCCAGGGCCTGGACGAACCGCGCGCCGATCAGCCATTCCAGGTTCGGTGCGTAGGCACAGGCCAGGGACGCCAAGGTGAACAGCCCCACCCCGGCCAGCAACGGGATGCGCCGTCCAAAGCGGTCGGCCACCGGGCCGTAGGCCAGCTGGCCGATGGACAGGCCGAGGAAGTAGGCCGCCAGGGTCAGCTGAACGTGTTTTTCATCGGTGCCAAAGGCCAGCGCCATCGCCGGGAACGCCGGCAGATAGAAATCGATGGCCAGAGGACCGAAGGCGCTCAAGGCGCCGAGAATCAGGATTGTGCGAAGGTTCATCAGGCATCCAGGTGCGGGTCGGTCGGCAGCCCGACAGTTTATCCGCGCTTGGAGGCCTTGAACATTCCGATAGGTCGCTAACTATTAAAAAGACCGGCTAAATCCGCTCAGGCCAGCTTGACCGCATAGCCTTCTTCGCTGATCAGGCTGATCACCTCGTCGGCGGACAAGCGGCTTTCCACACCCACTTCCCTGGCCCCGAGATCGACCTTGACGCTGGCCGCCGGATCCTTGCTCTGCACCGCCTGGGTGATGGCCCGGACGCAGTGACCGCAGGACATCCCTTCGACATTGAACACTTGCATGACGCTTCTCCTGTAGTGAGGGTTGTCGCCAGTCTCGACCTTGCCATCATGGCAAGGTCAAGTTCCGGATGCATCTGCCGGGCTGGCAATCGGCGACGCGCTCGGCCAAGCTTCACCCCTCAACGACACGACACTAGGAGATTCAGCCATGCGCTGGTCGGTTATCAGCCTGTTCAGCCTCCTCGGCCTGATCGCGGCATCCCCTTCGGTCAACGCCGCCGGCGAGGACTACGGCGTCCTGATCATTTCCCGGGAACGCCTGGAAGTCGCCACGTCCTGCGAAATCGGCCTGTACATCGAGGACCAGTTGGCGGGCCGGCTGTTCCAGGAACAAGCCACGTCCTTCAACCTGCCGCCGGGCAAAGTCTCGCTGCGCCTGAAACTGCTGCCGGGGCAGATGCCGGGCTGCAACCCGGGCATGCTCGCGCCAGGCTCTCAGGACATCAGCCTCAAGGCCGGTGACGTACTGAAGTTCCGCATCGCCATGAGCCCGTCGGGCCTGCTCCTCCAGCGCACCGGCCTGGGATACTGATCGCGGATCGTCGCCCGGGCCTGCCCTTCCCTCCCCGGAACCGGCACGGGCGACTATCCGGGTGCTACCCCCGAGACAGATTGAAGCACCCCGCACCATGGCGCTTGACCTTGCCAGCATGGCAAGGTTGATCCTGTAGACCACCGTTTACAGGGAGTGTCAGTGATGTCCGAATCAACCACTTTTGACCTGCCGATTGCCGGCATGACCTGCGCCAGCTGCGCCGGGCGCGTGGAACGCGCCTTGAACAAGGTCGCGGGCGCCGCGGCCGTCAGCGTCAACCTCGCCACCGAACAGGCCCGTGTCCAGGCGCCCAGCGACAGCCTGCCGGCGCTGATGGCCGCGGTGCAGGATGCCGGCTACAGCGTGCCGGCCCACAGCCTGGAGCTGAACATCGGCGGCATGACCTGCGCCTCCTGCGTCGGTCGCGTGGAACGCGCACTGAGCAAGGTGGCCGGGGTCACCCGGGTCAGCGTCAACCTGGCCAACGAACGCGCGCACATCGATCTGCTGGGCCAGGTCGATAGCGCCGACTTGATCGCCGCCGTCAGCAAGGCCGGCTATTCCGCCACCCTGTGGCAGGCCGAACACCCCGAGCGCGACGATCAGGAACAACGCCTGCGGCGCGAACGCTGGTCCCTGGTGCTGGCGATCCTGCTGGCCCTGCCGCTGGTGCTGCCCATGGTGGTGCAACCCTTTGGCCTGCACTGGATGCTCCCGGCCTGGGCGCAGTTCGTCCTGGCCACGCCGGTGCAATTCATCTTCGGTGCGCGTTTTTATGTCGCCGCCTGGAAAGCCGTGCGCGCCGGCGCCGGCAACATGGACCTGCTGGTGGCCCTGGGCACCAGCGCCGGTTACGGCTTGAGCCTCTACCAATGGGCCATCACCCCCGCCGGCGGCATGCCGCACCTGTACTTCGAGGCCTCGGCCGTGGTCATCGCCCTGGTGCTGCTGGGCAAGTACCTGGAAAGCCGTGCCAAGCGCCAGACCGCCAGCGCCATCCGCGCCCTCGAAGCCTTGCGCCCGGAACGGGCGATCCAGGTCGTCGATGGCCGTGAGCAGGAAGTGGCGATCAGCGCCCTGCGCCTGAACGACCTGGTGCTGGTCAAGCCCGGCGAGCGCTTCCCGGTGGACGGCGAAGTGGTCGAAGGCCAGAGCCATGCCGACGAAGCCCTGATCAGCGGTGAAAGCCTACCGGTGCCGAAACAGCCCGGCGACCCGGTCACCGGCGGCGCCATCAACGGCGAAGGCCGGCTGCTGGTGCGGACCCTGGCCCTCGGCGCGGAAACCGTGCTGGCGCGCATCATCCGCCTGGTGGAAGACGCCCAGGCCGGCAAGGCACCGATCCAGAAACTGGTGGACCGGGTCAGCCAGGTGTTCGTGCCAGCGGTGCTGGTGCTGGCCCTGGCGACGCTGATCGGCTGGTGGCTGTATGGCGCGCCGCTGGAAACCGCGCTGATCAATGCGGTCGCGGTGCTGGTCATCGCCTGTCCCTGCGCACTGGGGCTGGCCACGCCGACCGCGATCATGGCCGGCACCGGCGTCGCCGCCCGCCACGGAATCCTGATCAAGGACGCCGAAGCCCTGGAGCGTGCCCATGAAGTCAGCACGGTGGTCTTCGACAAGACCGGCACCCTGACCTCCGGCACGCCACGCATCGCTCACCTGGATGCGGTCGACGGCGACGAAGACCGCCTGCTGCAACTGGCCGGCGCCCTGCAACGCGGCAGCGAACACCCGCTGGCCAAGGCGGTTCTCGACCTGTGCGCCGAACGCCAGCTGGCGGTAGCCGACGTCAGCGCCAGCCAGTCCCTGACCGGCCGCGGCATCGCCGGCACCCTGGACGGCCGCCAACTAGCCCTGGGCAACCGGCGCCTGCTGGAAGAAAGCGGCCTGCAGGCCGGCGACCTGGCAGCCTCGGCCCAGGCCTGGGAAACCGAAGGCCGCACCCTGTCCTGGCTGATCGAACAACAGCCGCAATCGCGGGTGCTGGGCCTGTTCGCCTTTGGCGACACCCTCAAGCCCGGCGCCCTGCAAGCGGTGCAGCAACTGAGTGCGCGTCATATCGGCAGCCACCTGCTGACCGGCGACAACCGCGGCAGCGCCAAGGTGGTCGCCGAGGCCCTGGGCATTACCGACGTGCACGCCGAAGTGCTGCCCGCCGACAAGGCCGCCACAGTCGCCGAACTGAAAAAGACCGGCGTGGTGGCGATGGTCGGCGACGGCATCAACGACGCCCCGGCCCTGGCCGCCGCCGATATCGGCATCGCCATGGGCGGAGGGACCGATGTGGCGATGCACGCGGCGGGGATCACCCTGATGCGCGGCGATCCGCGCCTGGTGCCGGCGGCCCTGGAGATCAGCCGCAAGACCTACGCGAAGATCCGCCAGAACCTGTTCTGGGCCTTCGTCTACAACCTGATCGGCATTCCGTTGGCGGCGTTCGGCCTGCTCAACCCGGTGCTGGCCGGGGCGGCCATGGCGCTGTCCAGCGTCAGCGTGGTGAGCAATGCGCTACTGTTGAAAACCTGGAAACCCAAAGACCTGGAGGACGCGCGATGAACATCGGCCAAGCAGCCCGCAAAAGCGGCCTGAGCGCCAAGATGATCCGCTACTACGAGTCCATCGGCCTGCTCCGGCCGGCCCATCGCAGCGACAGCGGCTACCGCCTGTACGGTGACGACGACCTGCACAGCCTGGCCTTTATCAAGCGCTCGCGGGACCTGGGGTTTTCCCTGGAGGAAGTGGGCAAGCTGCTGACCCTGTGGCAGGACCGCCAGCGCGCCAGCGCCGATGTCAAAGCCCTGGCCCGCCAGCACATCGACGAGCTCAACCGGAAAATCGCCGAGCTGGCCGGGCTGCGCGACACCTTGCAGGACCTGGTGCAGCACTGCCACGGCGACCATCGCCCGGATTGCCCGATTCTCAAGGACCTGGCCTCCGGCGGATGCTGCACGCCCCCATGACCTGTAGCCGCTGCCGCAGGCTGCGACAAGGGCCGAAGGCCCTTCTGACGGTTTCAAGAGCAGCGCCTGCTTCGCAGTCGATCGCAGCCTATCGGCAGCGGCTACGTGATTCACGGGCACAAAAAATCCGGCAATTGCCGGATTTTTTGTATTCGGGAATCACTGCATCCAGGGCGGAGGCGGTGGCTCCTCGGACTTGGCCGGTGGCGCGTCGTCGGCCATGCGCATGGCCTGGCGCCGTTCCTCGTCCAGGCGCGCCGCCTCGATCTCCCGCAACACGCCGCCGACATCCGCCAGTTCTTGCGGATCGTCGAACTCGCCGGTCAGGACGCTGGTCGGGTGCAGGGTGCCGGCTTCGTACAGGGCCCACATCTCCTTGGCGTAGCGGGTGCGCTTGAGCTCCGGGGCGAAACGCCCGAAGTAGGACGCCATGTTGCCGACATCCCGCTCCAGCATGCTGAAGGCGTGGTTGTTGCCCGCCGCATCCACCGCCTGGGGCAGGTCGATGATCACCGGGCCGTCGGGGGTCAGCAGCACGTTGAACTCGGACAGGTCACCGTGCACCAGGCCGGTACACAGCATCAGCACGATCTGGGAAATCAGGAAGGCGTGATATTCGCGGGCCTGATCCGGCTCCAGCACCACGTCATTCAGGCGCGGCGCGGCATCGCCGTATTCATCCGCCACCAACTCCATCAGCAGCACGCCTTCGAGGAAGTCGAACGGCTTGGGCACCCGCACCCCGGCGTTGGCCAGGCGGAACAGGGCCGCCACTTCGGCGTTCTGCCAGGCGTCCTCGGTCTCCTTGCGCCCGAACTTGGACCCCTTGGCCATCGCGCGAGCCTGACGGCTGTTGCGCACCTTGCGGCCTTCCTGATACTCGGCCGCCTGACGAAAACTTCGTTTGTTCGCCTCCTTGTAAACCTTGGCGCAACGTAATTCGTTGCCGCAGCGCACCACATAAACAGCTGCTTCTTTACCACTCATGAGTGGGCGCAGCACCTCGTCGACCAGACCGTCCTCGATCAGGGGTTCAATGCGTTTTGGAGTCTTCATCAGCTTTTATCAGGGGTCCTTTATTACCAAACACGCGAATGTCACTCGTTATACGGCAATCCTCGCACCACGGGGAGAGGTTACCGACCTACGACAGTGCCGATGCACTCAATGTGCCAGGTCAACCCGTCATGTCGACAGGCTCGACCGACCAGGATCATAGCCCAGTGCTCAGTGGCTGCCCGTTACTAAAGGGCGGGGTAGATGTGACAGAAGCAGGCGAGCAAGCTCGCTCCTACAGAGGGGCCGCCACTGCGCAAACACCTGGCCCCTCAGCGCTCGACAATCGCCGTCACGCCCTGGCCTCCGGCGGCGCAGATCGAAATCAGGCCACGCCCCTGCCCCGCCACCTCCAGCAGCTTCGCCAAATTGGCGACAATGCGCCCGCCGGTGGCGGCGAACGGATGCCCGGCGGCCAGCGAGCTGCCTTTGACATTCAGCCGGCTGCGGTCGATGGAACCCAAGGGCGCGTCCAGCCCCAGGCGGGTCTTGCAGTAGTCCGCGTCCTCCCAGGCCTTGAGCGTGCACAGCACCTGCGCGGCGAAGGCCTCATGGATTTCGTAGTAATCGAAGTCCTGCAGTGTCAGGCCGTTGCGGGCCAACAAGCGTGGCACCGCGTAGACCGGCGCCATCAGCAGCCCTTCCGCGCCGTGGACGAAATCCACCGCCGCCGCTTCGCCGTCGCGCAGATAGGCGAGGATCGGCAAGCCACGTTCCTTTGCCCATTCCTCGCTGCCCAGCAGCACCAGGGACGCACCATCGGTCAACGGCGTGGAGTTGCCCGCAGTCAGGGTGCCTTTGTCGCTGCGTTCGAACACTGGTTTCAACGACGCCAGCTTTTCCAGGGTCAGGTCCGGGCGCAGGTTGTTGTCGCGGGTCAGGCCGAGGAAGGGGGTCATCAGGTCGTCGTGCCAACCCTCGGCATAGGCGGCGGCCATTTTCTGATGGCTCTCCAGCGCCAACTGATCCTGCTCATCGCGGGGAATGTTCCAGGTTTGCGCCATCCGCTCGCAGTGCTGGCCCATGGACAAGCCGGTCCGCGGTTCGCCATTGCGCGGCAGTTCCGGCTTGAGGTGCCGGGGGCGCAGTTGCAGGAAGGTCAGGAGCTTGTCACCCAGGGTCTTGCCGCGGTTGGCTTGCAGCAGGATCTCGCGCAGCCCCTCGTTGACCCCGATCGGCGCGTCCGAGGTGGTATCGACGCCGCCGGCGATGCCGCATTCGATCTGCCCCAGGGCGATCTTGTTGGCCACCAGCAACGCCGCTTCCAGGCCGGTGCCGCAGGCTTGCTGGATATCGTAGGCCGGGGTGGTCGGCGACAGCCGCGAGCCGAGCACGCATTCGCGGGTCAGGTTGAAATCCCGGGAATGCTTGAGCACCGCGCCGGCGGCCACTTCGCCCAGGCGCAGGCCGTGCAGGCGGTAGCGCTCGATCAGGCCTTCCAGGGCCGCGGTAAGCATGGCCTGGTTGCTCGCGGTGGCGTAAGGCCCGTTGGAACGGGCAAAGGGGATACGGTTGCCGCCGATAATCGCAACACGACGCAGCTGAGTCATGGAAAGCTCCCTATTCTGTGAGTGGCACAACCGACAAGCGTAGGTTCTGTAAGAAAAGTCGCCGAGCAGCGATCAGGCCGTTCATATGCAGAACCCAGCTTGTATCTCATGGACCGAACGACCAAAGGCCCCTCGTGGTCCACACTTTGAACCTCAGTTCCTGGAGCGTGTTCCATGTCAGATCGTTACATCGACTTCGCCAACTCGTCCATCGGCTACCGCCTGGTCGGGGCCCTTGGCCTGCCGTCGCCGGTACGTCTGGAGCGCTGGCAGGCCGGCCGCATGCGCCCGGTCGAGGGTGCGCTGCTGATGGGCGGCGGCCCGCTGACCCAGCAGGTCGGCGCCATCGCCCCGCGGCTGACCGAGAGCATCTACAGCTACGGCACCGATCCGACCCTCGCCACCGCCTGGATTCCCGGCCACGGTCCCAAGCTCAAGGCCGTGGTGTTCGACGCCAGCGACCTCCTGCAGACCGACCAGCTCAAGCAGTTGCGCGAATTTTTCCAGCCGCTGATGAAGAACCTTGAGCCCAGCGCGCACCTGGTGATTCTCGGCCGCGCCCCCGAAACCCTCAGCGATCCGTTCGCCGCCAGCGCCCAGCGCGCCCTGGAGGGTTTCAGCCGTTCGCTGGCCAAGGAGCTGCGCAGCGGTGCCACCCTGCAATTGCTCTATGTCGGCGAGGGTGCCGAAAGCCAGCTGGAAGGCGCGCTGCGCTTCTTCCTCTCGCCGAAAAGCGCTTACATCTCCGGCCAGGCGATCCGCCTGAACCCCTGCGCGACCCAGGTCCAGGACTGGACCCGACCGCTGGCCGGCACGCGGGCACTGGTCACTGGCGCGGCGCGCGGCATCGGCGCCTCGATCGCCGAAACCCTGGCCCGGGATGGCGCCCAGGTGGTGCTGCTGGACGTGCCCGCCGCCAAGACCGACCTCGAAGCCCTGGCCGCGCGCCTCGGTGGCCACGCGATCACCCTGGATATCTGCGCCGAGGACGCCGCGACCCGGCTGGTGGAACAGTTGCCGGACGGCATCGACATCGTGGTGCACAACGCCGGCATCACCCGCGACAAGACCCTGGCCAACATGACCCCGGAATTCTGGGACGCGGTGCTGGCGGTCAACCTCAATGCCCCGCAGGTACTGACCAAGGCCCTGCTGGACAGCGGCTGCCTGCACGACAACGGCCGGCTGATCCTGCTGGCGTCCATCAGCGGTATCGCCGGCAATCGCGGGCAGACCAACTATGCGGCGAGCAAGGCCGGGCTGATCGGCCTGGCCCAGTCCTGGGCCCCGCTGTTGCAAGAGCGTGGCATCAGCATCAACGCCGTGGCCCCGGGCTTTATCGAAACCCAGATGACCGCGCACATTCCGTTCGCCCTGCGCGAGGCCGGGCGGCGCATGAGTTCGCTGGGGCAAGGCGGCCTGCCGCAGGACGTCGCCGAAGCCGTGGCCTGGCTCGCCCAGCCGGGCAGTGGCGCGGTCAGCGGGCAAGCGCTGCGAGTCTGTGGGCAAAGCGTATTGGGAGCGTGAACATGAGCCTGCAATGGCATGAGCTGGATACTCCGCCGAACCTGCCCGAGCTGTACTGGAAGGCCGCGATCCGCCGCAAGATCACCGGCACCGAGCTGCCTGAATATGGCCTGCGCCGCCAGGTGAGCGTGCAACCGGCGAAGCTTGCGGCCTATCGCCAGGTCTGCGGTTTTACCGAGAACGGCCTGCTGCCGCCAACCTACCCCCATGTGCTGGCGTTCGCCCTGCAGATGCAATTACTGACCGCCAGGGACTTCCCCTTTCCACTGCTGGGGCTGATCCATCTGGCCAACCGCATTCGCGTGCTACGGCCCATGGGTGGGGTCGGCAACTTGAGCATCGGGGTGCGTGCGGACAACGTGCAGCCCCATGCCAAAGGCGCGGTTTTCGATCTGTTGACCTACGTCGACGACGCCCTGGGACCGCTGTGGGAAGCACAAAGCCGGATGCTCTGTCGGGGTGTGCAACTGCCGGGCGAAGCATCGGCCGAAGAACCGTCGACCGAGGCCAGTCTCAGCGAGCTGACGCGCTGGCAAGCCCCCGCCGACATCGGCCGGCGTTATGCCCGGGTGTCCGGCGACTACAACCCGATTCACCTGAGCGCCATCAGCGCCCGAATGTTCGGTTTCCCCCAGGCCATCGCCCACGGCCTGTGGAACAAGGCGCGGGCCCTGGCGGCGTTGAGCGAGCATTTGCCGGCGGCCCCTATCGAGATTGCCGTGGACTTTCGAAAGCCGGTGCGCCTGCCCAGCGAGGTGTGCCTGCTGGCAAGCGCCGCGGGTTCGAGCGGCGACCTGCGCCTGACCGGCGCTGGCGACCTGGAACATATGAGCGGGCACTGGCAGCCGCTGGCCTGAGCCCGCCTCAACCGCGACGAATCAGGAACACTCCTGCCAGGATCAGCACCAGCCCGGCAATCTTGCCGAGGCTGATGGGCGCCTCGCGAAACCCCGCCCAGCCGAAATGGTCCAGCGCCAGGGCCATGCCCAACTGCCCGGCGAGTACCAGGGCCATGAACAGCATCGCGCCGATCCGTGGCCCGGCGAAGGCCGCGGTGGCAATGAAAAATGCTCCCAGCAGACCGCCGCACCAGTGCCACCAGGTCAGGCTTTTCAAGGCCGTCAGGCCGGGCACTTCGCGCTGGGCCATGGCCAGGACCAGCAAGGCCACGGTGCCGACAAAAAACGAGATCAGCGCCGCCGCCAGCACGCTGGAAACCTGCTTGGCCAATTGGCCGTTGATTCCCGCTTGCAGGGGTAAAAAAGCACCGGCAATCACCGGCAGGCAAAGCAGCCACCAGACAGGGGCAGGCATAAAGTTTCTCCAGAAAAAAAGCCAGGCTGCGGATTATAAGGCAAGTTGACGCCAAATCCGTGGCGGGGCCGCCAGGCAATTAATTGTATATATATAACTTTCGTTGGCGCGACCTAAGAGCCTTCACTTAAAAAACACAACATACTGATTAATAACACCTTTTAAAAAACATATTCGCTTGGCACACCTTTGGTATTAGTCCCTCCGCAGGAGCAAAAACAGTCAATATATAAGTTGTTAATACCAACTTGAGAATGGTGAAAAAAAGTACTTGGACCTTTTATAGCGACTACGGACGAAAACATCTCCAGCAACAGAACTGGAGAGTTATCGAAGACAACAAAACGTTGTAACAGGTGCAAGGAATCTCACTCATGAAAACTCAAGTCTGGTTGAAAACAAGCACAGCGCTGGCCCTGATCCTGGCCCTCGGCCTGACCGGTTGCAGCAGCGGCGGTGGCGGCCACAAGAGCAGCTCCGGCAGCTCCTCGCCCGACAGCGCGGCAGGTACCGACAGTGGCTCTGGCGGCTCCGGCGATGGTTCGGGCGGTGCCGGCGGCACCGCAGGCACTGGCGGGACCGGCGGAATCGATGGCGGCACTGATGGTACAGGCGGGATCGGCGGCGGAACCGCAGGGACGGGAGGTACTGGCGGGACCGGAGGTACTGGTGGAGGCACTGGTGGCGGCACCGATCCGACCAACCCAACGGATCCGACCGACCCGACAACCCCCACCACTACCCCGTTGGTCACCTCGACCCTGGTGTCCGACCTCGGCACCACCATCAGCGGCGTCGGTGACGGTGTCAGCACCCTCAGCAGCGCGCTGGCTCCGCTTCCGGTAGTCGGCGGGGTCCTGCAAAGCGCGGTGAACACTTCCGGCAATGTGGTCGACACCGTAGGCGATGGCCTGACCAATGGCCTCGGCCAACTGGGCAGCGATCCACAGGCCTTGAGCAAGACCACGGCCATAGTCGGCAACGTGGTGTCGGACGTCGGCGATGGCGTCTCGGACATCAGCGGCAAGCTGGCCACCAGCACCAGCAGCATTCCCCTGGTGGGCGGCGTGGTCACCCGGGTGGCGCCGGTACTCGACGGCGTCGGCGACAAGGTCAGCATGCTCGGCGACACCCTCACCACCGTGACCAGTAGCGGCCCCCTGGGGACAGTGACAGACAAGGTGGGCAACAACCTGCTGGTGCCGGTCGTCACCCTGGCAGAAGGCCTGACCGGCAAGGTGGTCAGCGCCACGGGCCTGAGCGCTCCGGTCGGCGGCCTGATCAACAAGGTGGCAACGACCGTCGACGGCCTGGGCGACAAAGTCACCGCCACGGGCAGTGGCAACACGCTGACCAATACCCTGGGCGGCACCCTGAACAATGTCGCCACCACCATCGGCAATACCAGCAGCCTGACGACCGCCCCGAGCACCGGCGGTGGAACCATCGGCGGCACCGGCCTGCTGGAAACCGTCGGCGGTGCGGTGGTCAACCTGGGTACCGGCTTGAATGCCGGCAACACCAACACCCTGGTCAGCGCCACAGGGGTAAGCACAGCCTCGGTCGGCAACGTCGTAGCCTCGGTGGGTGGAGCCCTGGGCGGCACGGGTGTGGCCAATGTCGGCGCCACTGCGCCACTGGCCGGTGTCGGCGCCACGGTCGGCGCAGCGTTGAACCCGGTCACCACGACCGTCACCGGCCTGACCCAGCAAGTGGGCGCCACGACCGGCACCGGCACACCCATCGCCGGCCTGCTCACCCAGGTAGGCGGCGCCGTCAGCACGGTAGGCACCACCCTCACCGCCAGCGCCCCCAACCCTGTGGTGAGCACCGTCGGCCAGACCGTGAACACTCTGGGGACCACGGTCACCTCGGTCGGGACCCTGGTCGACGGTGGCACCACTGGCGGCACCACGGGCAGCCTCGGTGGTGTGCTCGGCGGGCTGACCGGAACCCTGAGCGGCACCCGATAAGCGTTTTGCACCTGGCCGATTCGACGGCCCTACCTACAGCGCCTACGCTTGGTTGGAGACGAGGGATTCGATTGAGTCTCTCGTCTTTTTCTTGCCTGGAGCATGACGGTTGCAGTCCTTGATCAAGGCCAAGACCCTGACAAGCGCCGCCGACTGAAGTACCTCTCGCGTTGCTGCGACTTGACCATGGAGTGTCCTATGCGCGCTTTGGCTCCCTTGCTGTTAGTCTCGCTTTGCTCATACGTCCACGCCGAAAACCTTCCCAGCTTTCTCAATAGCAACGAAACCATCCGCAACCTGCCGGTGCCCAACCTGCCGGCCGACGCCTACCGCCCCACGACCCCGGCGCCCAAACTGCCCCCCCCCACGGAACCCCAGGCCCAGCCCCTGATGATGGGCACCACAGTCAACGTCAGCACCGTGCAGATCGAGGGCGGCACCCTCTATCCGCTGAGCGAGCTGGCAGAGATCTACAAGCCGCTGATCGGCCATGCAAGCACCCTGGGGCAACTGATCGAAGCCACCCGGGAAATCACCCGCCGCTACCAGCAGGACGGCTACCTGTTGTCCTATGCGTTCCTGCCGCAACAGAGCTTCGACCAGGGCACCGTGCGCGTGGTCCTGGTGGAGGGCTACATCAAGGACTACCAGCTGCAGGGCGATATCGGCCCGGTCTCGGCCTACCTCGACAAACTGGTGGCAAAGCTCAAGGCCGAACGGCCGCTGACCCGCAAGACCTTCGAGCACTACACCACCCTGATGAGCCGCATTCCCGGGGTCACCCTGCAAGCCCAGGTGCCGCCACCGGGAACCACCGACGGCGCGGCCTACCTGATTGCCCAGGCCAGCCGCAAACCCTTCACCAGCAACCTCAGCGCCACCGACGACAACCGCAATGGCCTGCAAGCGCTGCTCGCGGTCAGCAGCAACTCGCAGACCTCCATGGGCGAGCAGGTAACCCTCAGCGGCCTGTTCCCGCCGGGGGACGATCACGAGCACTACTACCGCCTGGACTACAACCAGTTTCTCAATGACGAAGGCACCCAGCTGAGCCTGTACGGCACGCGCTACCGCGCCGACCCGGGGACCAATGTGCGGCTCGACAACGGCCTCGAACTCAAGCCCCATCGGGAGAACGATCGCTACTCCATAGGCTTGAGCCACCCGGTCATCGCCGCGCCCAACGAGCTGCTGATCCTGGGTTCGCGCCTGTATGCGGTCAACGACAAGACCCGCTATCAAGTGGTGGGTTATCCGCAGAGCGTCGAACTGAAAACCGACATTCGCGCCCTGGCCTTCGAGGGCGACTGGCGCAAGGCCAACGCACGCCAACTAAGGATTCTCAGTGCCGGGGTGTACCAGGGGCTGGACGCCCTGGGCGCGAAGACCAACGACAACCTGTACGACCTGGACTTCTTCCGCGTGCGCCTGTCCGGCGTGCAGAGCGACAAGTTCTTCGACAACTGGCAAGGGGTGCTGTCGGCGGCCCTGTACTGGAGCCGCGACAACCTGCCCGACAGCGAGCGCGCGGTGTTCGGCGGGCAGAACTTCGGCCGTGGCTACCCCGACGACCAGGCGTCCGGCGACAAGGGCTGGGGCGCGGCCTACGAGGTGAACTACAGCTTCAATCGCGAAGACCGCTGGCTGCGAATCCTCCAGCCGTACGTGGTGCTGGATCGCTCGCGGACCTGGTTCAACGAACTGCCGGTCCAGGGCAACGACCTGTCATCGGCCGCCGTCGGCCTGCGCTTTGGCGACGCCAAGTACTACAACATCTCCCTCGAAGCGGCCAAGCCGATGTCCGATGAAGCCCTGGACACCCACAACCGGCGCCCGCGCTACACCCTGAGTTTCAGCTACCAGCTGTAAAAAGCCCCTCAAGCCAAACGAAAACGACCCGCTCCAAGGCGGGTCGTTGTGTTCAGGCGAGCATCAGAAGTCGTAGCGCACCTTGGCGGTGAAGGTGTCAGCAGAGAAGTCGGTCTTGGTCAGGTAGTTGTACGAACCGCCCAGGCTCCAGGCACCGACGCGATAGGTCGCGCCCAGGCTCGTTTCATAACTGTCGCGTACCGGCGATGCGCCGCTGGTGGTGAATGGCGTGCCCCCCAGGACAAAGGTCGAGGTGGTGTTGGCCCTGTCGGCGATGAAGTCGTGCCAGGCCATGACCCTGGCTTCCGGCTCCAGGCTGCCCCGGCCCAGATCGAACGCGGCGGCCAGGCGCGCGCCAATGCCCAGCTCGCCCACTTCATAACGCTGGCTGGCGACATTCAAGGCCGCCGAGCTGCCTTTTTCGCGATACGAATCGATCATCACGCAGGTTCAGGGATTGACCAGATGGATACGTGGCAGCGGGAACAGCGTGTTCAGGGTTTCCAGCAGGCGCACGTGATAGATGGGTTTGCGGAACAGGTCCAGCACTTGCAGGCGCAGCAGGTCGCTGACGTCATCCATGTCGGCATGCCCCGAGGTGACGATCACCGGCAGGTGCTGGCGGGAGGTGTGATCGCGCAGGCGCCTGATCAGCGACAGGCCACTCTCCTCCGGCATGCGCAGGTCGGTGATGACCAGCGCGATGTCCGGGTGTTGAGTGAGATGGGCCAGGGCGAGCTTGACCGAGGTCGCGGTGAAGCAGCAAAAGCCTTCACCTTCCAGCAATTCGGCGAGCTCGAGCAGCGCGTCCTCTTCATCGTCCACGAGAAGAAGCTGCTGACGTGGAAACGAAGAGGCGCTCATGGGCAATACCTGAAAGTGACTGAATACCGATGGGTATCGACGCCTCGATAAAGCCTTGAGGACCGGTGTTACGGGGTACTAGGAGCAGCAGCGCTAGTGTCGCCCTCCAACGCCCCTTGCAAAGTCGTGAAGGTGGTGGTGATAGCGCTTGAAATGTCAGGTACGAATGCCGCAATGGCCACGGCCACCATACCGGCGATAAGTGCGTACTCGATCCCTGACGCGCCCTCGTTATTCTTGAGGAACCGCAGGAGCCGGGAGGCCAGAAGGGTGATCCATTGGGTAGCGAGAATGAAGAACATCTAGTTTCTCCTCAATGCATCGGGTGTTGCAGCGTTGCAACATGATTCCCCTGTGCCACCACAGCATTGTCAACAAAATTCCAGCCAACAACTGTAAGAACGAATTAATCATTAAGTATTAGCTCGTCTCTTTGACGTCAAAAAAAACGCGACATCAGACAGGGCACGGATGAGCCAAGTTATTTTCTCGACAGTAATGGCGTTTTGTTGCAGCTGTTCTACCTTCAAATAGCGAAATAGTTGCTTGTTCATAGCTGCCTGATTGCGAAATTGACTCATTGGATGTGCGAGTCGGTAATGCAGCGGGAAAGGGAGAGCCGTCATGAACAGTCGTATCACTATGGGGTTGGCTGGGGTGTTTCTGGTGGGGGCTCTCATTGCCGGTTACTGGGGCCTGGCATTGAGTCGCCGGCCCGCAGCGCAACCTGTAGCGCAGCCTTCCCCCGACGCCGTGCAAACCGTCACCGCTTCCGCCGAAGATGCGACACGCCAGCCCGTCGCGGTGCTGGTACGCGACATACCTCCGTTCGTTCCCATCAAGGCCGGCGATGTCACGCTGGAGCGGCTGCGCACCGCGCCCGCCGGCAGCCTCAAAAGCCTCGATCAAGTCATCGGACGCACGCCATGGCGGGCGTTGCCCGCGGGGACCTGGCTGAGCGAGGAAAGCTTCGAAGCCGGGGGCAGCGTGGCCCGCATGATCCGTGCCGACGAGCGCGCCCTGGCCGTCGCGGTAGACGAAGTCATCGGCGCCAGCGGGCAACTGAGCCCTGGCGACTACGTCGATGTGCTGCTGTTCCTGCGCCAAGACAGCAACAACCTGCTGCCCTCGGCCCAGGTCGTGGTGCCGGCCCTGCGGGTGCTGGGCATTGGCGAGCAACTGGGCCTGACCAACGATGGCAAGCCGGGCTCGCCGCCCGCCAGTGCCGAGGAAAAACTCAAACAGGATCAGCGTCGCCTGAACGCGCGCAGCGTGTTGCTGGCCGTCCCGGAACCCTTGCTGAGCCGCTTGATGCTCGCGGCTCAAGCCGGCGTTCTGCGCCTGGCGGTACGCAGCGCCGACGAGAAACGCCTGGCGCATTACTGGGCCGGCGAAAAAAGCGCGTCGAAGCATCTGCAAAACGCCGATAGATCCTTGATCCAGTTCAACCAGTTGGCCCTGTCCACACCCTCTCCCTCCACCACCAGAACGTTCGACGCCACATCGCGTCGCGCCCAAATAGAAGTCATACGCGGCATCGAAGCGAGCCAACAAACACCCTGATCATGCAAGGACACCTCTTCATGTCCAATGATTCCCCACCCCTGTTCCAAGGCCTGATCCGGGCCCTGATGTCGAGCGGTGTACCTGCCGAGGGCGAGGCACCGCTGTGTAAGCACGACCCGAACGGGTACTCCCTGGAAAACCGCAACTTCAATCAACGCAGTGGGCTATCGCAATGAGCCAGAACCTGAGCCAGACCTTCCTCGCGATCACCCGCAACGGCACCGACCTGGAATGGCTGCAAGGCGCCCTGGCGCCACTCGGGCAGGTGGTCAGCGCTGGCAGCGGCAGCCTCGACGAATTGCTGGCACTGGTGGATGTGACATTCGCCAGCCTGGTCTTCGTCGGCCTCGATCGCGAGCATGTGGTCACCCAGTCGGCGTTGATCGAGGGCGCGCTGGAGGCCAAGCCGATGCTGGCCATCGTCGCCCTGGGCGACGGCATGGACAACCAACTGGTACTCAACGCCATGCGCGCCGGGGCCCGCGACTTCGTGGCCTACGGCTCGCGCTCCAGCGAGGTGGCCGGCCTGGTACGGCGCCTGAGCAAACGCCTGCCCCAGGTCACGCCGAGCACCCAACTCGGCGGCCTGACCGTGCTCTACGGCACCCAGAGCGATGCCGATGGCGCCCTGCTCGCCAGCCATCTGGCGCTGGTGGTACAGAAGAGCGGCCAGCAGACGCTGTTGCTCGACCTCGGCCTACCGCGCGGCGACAGCCTGGCGCTGCTGGGGCTGGAAAGCTCGTTCCACTTCGGCGATGCCTTGCGCCATCTGCGGCGCCTGGATGCGACCCTGATCGACAGCGCCTTCACCAGCACCGAAGCCGGGCTGCGGATCCTGGCCTATGCCGGCCATGACGAGCCTCTGGAACGCACCAGCGCCGCCGAGTTGTACATGCTGCTCAGCGCCCTGCGCCAGCACTTCCAGCACATCGTGGTGAACCTCACCGGACAACCGGACAGCGAAGCCCTGCGCACCTTCGTCGGCCATTGCGACAAGTTGCTCTGGTACACCGACCAGAGCGTGCTCGACTGCCGCCGCAACCTGGCGGTGCTCAATCTCTGGCGTGAAAAAGGCATGAAGCTGGAACACGCCCGCCTGCTGGTCGACCGCTACCTGCGCGGGGTCGCTCCGGATGCGGAAACCCTGGGCAAGACCTTTGCCCTGGAAGTGATCGCGGTCCTGGCCTATAGCCCCGAGGTACGCCTCAACGCGAAAAACCAGGGCGTCACGCTGTTCGAACTGGCCCCCCGCGAAGGCCTGACCCAAGCCCTGAAGACCCTCGGCGAGCGCCTGGCCAGACGCTCCCAAGGGCTGCCCACGGCGAAGCCCGGCTGGTTCGAGCGCCTCAGGGGAAGTCGATGAGCAGAGAAAAACTTTTCGGCGCCCAGTCCCACAGCCCGGTCGGCAACACCGATCACGAGGGCCTGAAACTGGTGCTGCATCGCTACGTCATCGACGCCATCGAAGAGTCGGGGAAAAACCTGCTGGAAGGTTCGCGCCAGTCACTGGCGCACTTCATTACCGACAAGGTGGCCGAATACATCTCGCGCCTGCACCTGGCGATCTCCCGCTATGAAATGGAGCGCCTGGCCGAAGAACTGGTGGACGAGCTCACCGGTTTCGGCCCACTGGAAGTCTTGCTACGCGATCCGGCGGTGACCGAGATCCTGGTCAACGGCCCGCACCGGGTGTTCGTCGAGCGCGATGGCGTGCTGCACCAGAGCGACCTGCGTTTCATCGACGCGCACCATGTGGAGCGGGTCATGCAACGCATCCTCGCGCCCCTGGGCCGACGCCTCGACGAGTCTTCGCCCATGGTCGATGCACGGATGCCCGACGGCAGCCGGGTCAACGCGATCATCCCGCCGATCGCCCTCGACGGCCCTTGCCTGTCGATCCGCAAATTCCGCAAGGACATGCTCAAGAGCAGCGACCTGATGGCCATGCAGACCATCGACCAGGCGATCTTCGAATTCGTCCAGGAGGCCGTGGGCAAGCGTTGCAACATCCTGATCAGCGGCGGCACCGGCACCGGCAAGACCACCCTGTTGAATATCCTCAGCCAGTTGATCAACCCTCACGAACGGCTGGTGACCATCGAGGACGTGGCCGAACTGCAACTGGGCCATCCCCATGTGGTGCGCCTGGAAACCCGTCCGCCGAACGCCGAAGGCCATGGCGAGGTCAAGGCCAGCGATCTGATCCGCAACGCCCTGCGCATGCGCCCGGACCGGATCATCCTCGGCGAGATCCGTGGCGTCGAAGTGCTCGATGTGCTGACGGCGATGAACACCGGCCACGACGGTTCCATGAGCACCGTGCACGCCAACAATGCCCAGGATGCCCTGCTGCGCCTGGAAACCCTGGTGGGTCTGACCGGGCGCCAGGTGGCCGAACGCACCCTGCGGCAGATGATCTGCGCGGCCCTGGACGTGGTGATTCAGCTGACGCGCCTGCCCGATGGCCGGCGCTGCGTCAGCGAAGTGGTGGAAGTGGTCGGCGTACGCGAAAACATTTACGTCACCAACACCCTGTTCCGTCTGAACCGACGTAGCGGTTTCGGCTTTCTGCGCGAAGCGGCCAACCCCGCTGGCGACAAGCTGCGACGCGACGCCGACCTGCCCGTCAACTGAGCCAGGGAGCGCCACCGCATGTTAGGTCCCGTGCTGCTTGCCCTCCTGTGCCTGACCCTGCTGGGGCTGTCGGGCTGGATGTTCTACAGCGGCCTGCGCCAGGCCCGCACTGCCCGGGTGCTCGACCGCCTGGCCCAGGGGCAACCGCAACCAAGCGAGGAAAAGACCTCGTGGATCCGGCTCGAAAGGGCCTTTCTGCGCGCGGGCCTCGGTCGTCCCACCGAACGCCTGGGGCTATGGCTGGTGGTCTGGGCCCTGGGCTGCATGCTCGGGTATGGGTTGGGCAAGTGGCCGGGGCTGCTCGCCCTGCTCGTCGCACCGCCTGTGCTGCTGCGCCTGTATATCAGCTGGCTGTACCGGCGGCGCCTCAAGCGCATGATCGAGCAGCTGCCGCCCTTGCTCGACCATGCCGTGCGCAGCCTCAAGTCGGGACGCACCCTGGCCGACGCGGTGCTGGGCGGCATCGAGGCCGCCGACAATCCCTTGAAGCACGCCATGGGCCGGGTCCAGCGCAACGTGTTGCTGGGGGTCAACCTGCCGGATGCGGTGGCGGACTTCGCCGAATTGTACGAGCGCGATGAACTGCGCCTGTTCGCCCTGGGGCTCAAGGTCAACCACCGCTATGGCGGCAATGCCAGCGAGCTGCTGGAAAACCTGATCAAGCTGATCCGCGAGCGCGACCAGGCCGCCCGGCAACTGCGCGCGATGACCGGCGAAACCCGTATCACGGCGATGGTCCTCGCGGCCCTGCCGGTGTCATTGGCCGGCTATTTCCTGATAGCCAACCCGACCTACCTGATGAGCATGTGGAACCAGAGCGGCGGCCGGATGATGCTGCTGGCCGCCTTCGGTTTGCAGGTCATGGGCTGCGCGCTGCTGTGGCGCATGCTGCGGAGTGTTTGACATGACGGCCTTGCTGATCAGCGCACTGTTGTTTCTCGCGGCCATGCTGCTGGTGCTGGGCAACTGGCTGGAACAGCGCCGACGAACGCGCCAGGTGACCGAGCGCCTGCAGGGGCACCTGGCGCGCGACAACACTCTCGGCAACTGGCTGCACGTGCTGGGCGACAGCAAGATCGGCCAGCACGCGGTCAGGCTCGACGATGAAACCCAGTTGCTGCTCAACCGCCTGGGCTGGCGCAGCGCGCGGCAACGCTCGCTGTTCGCCGCCTGCCAGATCGGCGCACCGATTCTCGCCCTGGGCCTGACCCTGGTGATCCAGGGGGCGTTTTTCCCGGCGGCGAAAAACCACTGGGCCGCCCCGCTGTTCGCCCTAAGCCTCGGTTACCTGTTGCCCAAACGTCTGTTGGCCATGGCCGCCGGCAGGCGGCAGAAACAACTGGCGGTCGATATCTCCACCTTCATTCCTCTGGTGCGCATCCTGTTCGAATCGGGCATGGCGGTGGAACAGGCCCTGCGGGTGTTGAGCAAGGACGCGCAGAAACTGCTGCCGGCCCTGACCCAGGAATTACGCATGGTGCTGGCCCGGGTGGATTCCGGCCTGGAACTGGGGGACGAACTGAACAAGTCCGCGCGGCTGCTGGCCGTCGATGAGTTCACCGACACCTGCGTGATCCTTCAACAGTTGATTTACCAGGGCGGCGGGGCAATGAAGTCGTTGCAGTCGCTCAAGCTGCTGCTCGATGACCGGCGCCTGACGCGCCTGCAGGAATACATCTCGAAGATGTCGGCGAAAATGTCCGTCGTGATGATGCTGTTTCTCTTCCCGGCGTTACTGATCGTCCTGGCCGGACCTGGCGTCAGCGCCATTGCCCGGGCTTTCGCCCACCAATAGAAGGACGCAGCGGCCTGCACTGCGCGGCAAAAGCCGGCCGGCATGCGCAGCAAACCCTCGCTCGCTACTGCTGGGGTTTACTGCGTGGCGGGAGGCGTCAGTGGGCGGTCACGCGCTGGCGCAACCCCGAGTTGCTCGGTGCCAGCGCCAATGCCAGTTGGGTACGGTTGTGCATATGGGTCAGGCGCAGCACCTGGGACACGTAGAGCTTCACGGTGTTTTCCGTGATCCCCAGTTCACAGGCGATCTGGTAGTTGGTCTGCCCCTTGCCTACCAGGCGGGCCACATCCAGTTGCCGGGGCGACAGCTGATTGAAGATCGCCGGGATTTCGATCTGCTCCGCCTCGCCGCCCTGGTCCGACGCCTGCGTCGTCGGTGGCGCGAGTGGCGCGCGACGTACTTTGTCCAGATCCTGGTAAAGATCGTCAATGGATTCGGAAAGGAACTGCAGCTTCTGGTTCAGGTGCCCCAGCTGCAGGTTTTTCTGCCGCTCCTGCAACGCTTCCTCCTGGCGTTGCAGACCGGCCAGCAGCTCATCGAGGTCGATCGGTTTCTGGTAGTAATCGGCGATGCCGGCGCGCAAGGCCTTGATCACATCCTGCTTGTCGGCCTGGCCGGTGAGCATGATGGCCTCGAAGACCCGATGCTTGCCGGCGAGACGCTGCAGCTCCTGCACCAACTGGATGCCATCGAGATCGGGCATGTGCAGGTCGCACAGTACCAGGCCGATTTCGGCATCTTCATTGAACTGCTGGATCGCCTGGCGGCTGGACTCACAAGGGACGCAGCGATAACCGCTGCCTTCAAGAAACTCGCAAAGCTCTTCGACTATCAACGGCTGGTCGTCGACCACGAGTACTTTGATGCGGGATATAAGCTTGTTCACGCGCAACTCCATGCCTGGCAAGCCCAAGACGAATGTTCCTGCCCTGCCGCGTCCACTTCGGGCAGGTACAGAATAAACGTAGACTACTTTCCGACTATGTACATAGAGATAGGCGGCACGACTAGCGGGCCCACAGCAGGGTCAGGGCCATGCCGACCAGGACGAAAGGGGCAAAGGCGTACTTTTGCCCCTGCCGCGGATCGAGGTATCGCAAGGACCTTGCCAGCGGTTGGTCGGCCGCGGGCAACAGCCTGGGCGCGAGCAACCACCACAGGCCGCTGGCCAACGCGGCACCGATGAAGGTACCCAGCAGGTGCAGGGGGTCGGACGCCAGCCCCAGGGCCGCCAGGAGCTTCACGTCGCCGCCGCCCATCCGGCCCAGCACATAGCCCGGCACGGTCAGCAGCAACGCCAGCAACAGCGCCCTGCCCCCCTGCACCGCGTCGGCGCCCAGCCAGGTGTTGCCGGCCCACAGCAAGTACCCCAACGCCAGCAGCGCGACACCCAGGGTCAAGCCGTTGGCGAGATGACGCTGGCGGATATCCTGCACCGCGCACAGCCCCAGCCAAGCCAATAGAATCCAATGCTGCATCGGTTAAAAAACATCCCTTCTGGCTGAATGATTCTATGCTGACTTGACCTACTAGCAGTCAGGGTAGACGCCGCCGTGAAAGTCGACCTGCCAGAAAAACAAAAAGGTGCCGTGGCCATCGAGTTCGCCATGGTCTTCATCATTTTTTTCGCCGTGTTTTATGCCCTGGTCAGCTACAGCGTGCCGCTTTTGATGGTGCAGTCCTTCAATAAGGCCACTGCCGAAGCGGTGCGGCGCAGCGTTGCCCTGGACCCCGCCACGCCCGGCTATGACGCCGCCCTGATAGCACGCGCGAAGAACACCTTGCGCGAGCAACTGACCTGGATTCCGCAGGCTTTCAACTTCAATACCAACAACGCCAGCGATGCCACCGTGACTTACGCGGGTGGCCTGCTCACGGTCCGTGTCCACTACTCCACCGACAAGCTCAGACAGGTCATCCCCTTCCTGGTGCTGCCGGGCCTGGGCAGCGTGCCCGCCCTGCCCGCGAACCTCAGCGCCCAGTCGAGTCTGCAATTTTGAGCTCGGGCGACAAACTCCTCGGGCGCTTTCTCGGCCGGACGACGCCCCAGGCGCTTCCTCCCGCGCCGCCCCTGGCCACGCCCGGGGTCGGCCTGCTGGTGCACCTGGACCACAACGCCCAGGTGCTGCAAATGACCGGTCCGCTGCGCCACGCCCTGGCCCAGCCGCCGGCCGCCGAAGGGCCGGCGCCGCTGCTGGACTACCTGCTGGCGCACAGCGCGCTGAGTGTCGAAGGCAGCCCTGGCGACTGGCAGGGGCACATGCTCGACCTGGACTTCCATGGCGCCGGCGGGCAAACCCTGCACCTGCGCGGCTGGGTGCAACCGTCCACCCAAGGCTGGCTCCTGCACCTGCTGGACATCGGCGACCTGTTGCTGGAACGCCAGCAGGCGCAGCAACGCCAGGACTGCCAGCAGTTCGCCGTGCAGATCAGCGAACAGCTGCGCCTGTGCAGCCTCTTTCGCCTGCCCGAGGTGCTGCATGAGCAACTCCATGCCCTGGCCCAGCACTGGCATATCCCCTGCCTCGCCCTGGCGCTGCTCGACGACCTGGAACAGGGCTGGTACATCCATGGCCTGTATCAGGCCGCCGATGCACCGCAGTTGTGGCACAAGGGCCAGGTCCTGGGCACCGGGCTGGACAGCCTGAACGGCAATGCCCCGCAGTCGCTGATCTTCACTCAAGGCCTTGGCGAGCATCCGCGCCTGCAACGTGCGTTCGGCAGCAGCGAGGGCTTTGTCGTGCCCTTTCGCGACGATCACGGTGTCGCGGCCTGGCTGCTCTGCGGCTTCTACCCGGTACGCCAGCAGGCACCGCAGTTGAGCGAACGGGACTGGCTGCAATTGAGTGCCGCCCTGGCCGGCCCCTTGCTCGGACGCTTGCGCGAACAGCAGCACCATCACCAGCTGGAGCGCCTGGAGGCCTTGCAAGGTTTGCTCGGCACCGGTTGGTGGGAGTTGTTCGCGCAGGACAACGAGATCCAGCTGGCGCCGCAGCTGGCCCTCAACCTGCTGCTGGAACCCCAGACCCGGCGCCTGTCGCTGCAGGCCTGGCTGGCCCTGATCCACCCCGCCGATCGCCAGGAACTGAGCAGCCGCCTGCAAGAGTTGCGACAGGGCAAACCGCTGCTGCTCTGCGTACGGTTGCAGCGGGCCGACCCGCACCTGCCGGCCATCTGGTACCGCCTGCAGGGGCAAGCCCTGGGCATTGGCCAGAACCAGCGCTTCGTCGGTTTCATGCTGGACATCAGCGACATCAAGAACCAGGAGCAGCAGGCCGCCGCGGCCCACGCCCGGCTGGACAACCTGATCGCCCATTCGCCGGCGGTGATCTATGTCCAGCGCTATGTCGAGGGTGCGCTGCAGCCGACGTTTTTCAGCGACAGCCTGCAGCCGTTGCTCGGCTGGACCCTGAACGACTGCAAGGACGGCGCACTGGCGGAACGGGTGCATGCCGACGACCGCGACCGCTACTTCGAGCGCAACCGGCAACTGCTGCGCGAAGGCGCGGTGCGCAGCCGCTACCGCCTGCTCGACAGCCGTGGCGCATACCACTGGGTGCTCGACGAGGCCAGGCTGCTGCGCGACGACCTGGGCATGCCGGTCGAAGCCGTCGGCCTGTGGCTGGACGTCACCGACGCCACCCTGGCCGCCGAGCAGATACGACTCAGCGAGGAGCGTTACCGGATCCTGGTGGAAGACTCCCCGGCGATGATCTGCCGCTACCTGCCCGACCTGACCCTGACCTTCGGCAACCGGCCCCTGGCGACCTACCTGGAATGCCCACCCGAACAACTGGCCGGAGCCAACCTCGGTGACTGGCTGTCCGCCGAACAACACGCCGCCTTCGTGCAGCGCATCCGCCAGCTGACCCCGGAATTCCCGGTCAGCACCGCGGAAATCAACCTGCAACTGCCGGGGCGCGAACATGCCTGGTGGGTCTGGTCCGACCGCGGGGTGTTCGACGAGCAAGGACGCCTGCGGGAGATCCAGGCCGTCGGCCGCGACAACACCGAAGTCCGCCGCTCCCAGCTGCAACTCATGCAAAGCGCGAAGATGGCCACCCTGGGCGAAATGGCCACCGGGCTGGCCCATGAAATCAACCAGCCGCTGAATGTGATGCGCATGGCCATCATCAACGTGCTCAAGCGCCTGAACAACGGCGACGTGCAACTCGACTACCTGCAGGACAAGCTCAAGCGCATCGATGCCCAGGTCCAGCGGGCCGGCCGGGTGGTGGACCATATGCGGGTGTTTGGCCGCAGCTCGGAGATCGAGCAACAACCTTTCGATCCGGCCCAGGCGGTGGAAGGCTGCCTGTCGCTGCTGGCCGACGGCATGCGCGGCAAAGGTGTTGAATTGCGTGTCACGCCAATCGACTTCAACGTGCAGGTGCGGGGCCATGTCGACCAGCTTGAGCAAGTCTTGATCAACCTGCTGGTCAATGCCCGGGATGCGCTGCTCGGCCGGCGCGAGCAGGATCCGGACTTGCGGCCCTGGATCGCCATACGCGCCGAATATGACCCGCAGCGGGTGCGGCTGCTGGTCGAAGACAATGCCGGCGGCATCGACCCGCGCCTGCTGGGGCGCATCTTCGAGCCGTTCTTTACCACCAAGCCGGTCGGCGTGGGCACCGGCCTGGGGCTCTCGGTGAGCTACGGCATAGTCGAGAACATGGGCGGGCGCCTGAGCGTGAGCAACACCGGCGAAGGCGCCTGCTTCTGCATCGACCTGCCGTTGGTACAGACCGATCAGATCACCAGATAGGCCCGGCCGGTTTGGCCGCAGGTGAGGTTGGCGCCCACCTCGACCTTGCTCAGATCGATGCCCAACACCGCCAGGACATTGTTCAGCAATGGGTCCAGCAACGGGCCGAGCAAGGCGCCGATAGCCGTGGCCAGCAGGCCGACTACGGTGTTCAACGCCGACAGCAAGGTATTGAGCACCACCCCGAGCAGGCTGCCGATGCTGGGCGGATGCTCAATCAGAGTGATGCCGGTCAGCGACGCGCGCAGGCTGCTGACCACATTGGAGGCGGTCACGCTGTGCCAATCGTCGTCCGCCAGTTCCTGCTTCATTTTCGGCGGATTGACGAAGGTGAAATTCGGCTCGTGGGTACCGGCGACCGATGTGTCGATCATCAACTCGCTGCCACCACCGGCAAACGAGACGCGCGCCCCACAAGGGCCAAGCAGCCCCTGGCAGGTCCTCGCGCCGATATCCACCAGAGGCAACGGGCTCACGCTGACTTGAGCGGTCGAAGACGCCCAGTTGCTGGCGTCCACTCGACCGACCTTGAGCTTGACCGCGGAGGTGGTGGTGTCGACGGAAAGACTGTTGTCGCTGTCGCTGACGCAGGTATAGCCGGTGACATGACTGTCGCCGGCCGCCACTTCGAGGCTGACATCCAGGTTCGCGCCGTTCGGCAGGATCAGCAGGTCAGTCTTTACACAGGGGCCACCGAGCACACAGCTGAGATTGGCGCTGAGCACCGTATTGAGCGTGACCACCACCGGCGACAGCAGGGCATTCACCGCCTGCAGCACGCTGTTGATCAGCGAGAGATCCACCGTCAGCAACGCCCGCACCTGAGCGGTACGTACATAGATGCGATTGGGTCCCAGCGGGTCGACGGCGGCCAGTTCCGGGTTGCCAATGGCGAACTCGGGAGGTGAAACGATCTTGACCCGGGTGGTGACGCCCGCCAGCCCCAACACACTCACCGGCAGCTCGACCGCCGCGGCGCTCTGGCTGCTGGCCAGTTGCAGGAACGCCTCGACCAGGCTCAGCAATTGGACGCTGGCATCCAGCCCGGAGTCCGCGGTGCCGGTCTGCAACTTCAACAGGTCACCCAGTTTCACCGGGGCCGTATTGATCGCAGCGGCCTTGATGCTGCCCAGGGCCGTCAGGACCTCGGCGGTGGCGCCGTTCTTCTGGGCCACGCTGATGCTGGTCTGGAGCAGTTGGGTGACGTCGGTATCGACGTCGAGCAGTTCGCTGTAGTTTCCGGCGCTCACATTCAGGTCGACGGCCAGCTGCTTCAGGTAACCGAGCAGGCTGATGTCGGTATCGACCAGGCCCTGCCAACCGAGCAGGCTGACATTGATCGCGCTACCCGCGAGGCCGCTGAGGGCGCCGTTCAACAGATTGAGGTCGACCAGCGTGCTGCGAATCGTCAATTGCGCCAGCGGTGGCTTGGGTTGAGCTGCTACCGCCGTGGCACTCAACGAGGTCGTGGTGCTGACGGGATTGTCGGAAAACAGATTGGTTACGCCGAGGGCGATGCTGGTGGGCACCGCTTCACTGACCACCACTCGGATGGCGCTGGCCTGGCTGGCGTTGGGGCTGAAGGTGCGCAGGTTGTCGGCACCGGTCTGCAGCGAGCCACAGGTGGCTGTCAGCGGTCTGTCGTCTCCCACCGCAAAGCCGTTGCGCACCGCGCTTTCTCTTGCAAATACCGCCGCGCTGCCCCCCGCCAGGCAATTGCCACCCCGCGCCACCGCCTCCAGCGCAGCGTTATCGGCCACCCGCTGCAACTCACGCTGATCCAGGTACAGGCGCCCGCTGTCGACCACCACCAGGGTGCACAACACCGCCGTGCCCAGCGCCAGCGCCCCTATCAGACCAATAGCGCCACGCTGCCGAGCCGGTCCGGAAAACTGCGTGCGGGAAAACATGGAGCACTCCTTTGCCGGCGCACCGCCGGGCGCAACCTCCGCTGGGTGAAAGGAGTGTAGTCAAGGCTGGAATACAACGCTGGCGACTTGCCAGCGCTGTGTTTGGGCATGGGGCAAGGGCCCGTGCAGCCCCCGCCCCGTGGTGGAATGCAGCAACTTACCTGGGCGGATAGTTCGCCAGGATCCGGCCGACGGTCTCCCTGATCGCCGTGCTGCGATCGGCGGGGTTCGGCGTGCTGCTGAGTATCTGCTCGTCGCTGCCGCGCCACACCAGCCTGCCGTCCTTGCCATCGAGCAGGTCGATCTGGATGGTGGCGACCTTGTAGGTGATGTTGCGGGTTTCGTTGTACATCGGCGCGCCCCAGTAGCCGTTCCACGGGCCACCCCAGCCGCCACCGTAATTGGTGGTGACCTGTTGCTGGCGGTTCTCGACGATCAGGTAGGTCTGGACGTTGAGATCGGCCTTTTTACCCGCCGCGGCCGGACGCAGGCCGCGCTGGTCGAGCTGATCGCTGACGGCCTGGCGGATGCGCTGCTCGGTGAGGTCGCTCTTGATCCGCGGATCGTCGGGGCGGTATTGCAGGGCGGGTTCCTTGAAGCTCCAGCTGCGATAGGCCGCGAAGTCGCGGCTGGCGTCGAAGTCATGGTTGACCTGGTTGGCGGCGCAGGCGCTGAGCAGCGCGGCCAGGGCCAGTAAAGCAAGAGGGCGGAACATGATGTTTCTCCAGAAGAGCAAATGCACCTGAAGGGATGTCGCTAACTAGGAGGATACGCCGCCATGGCCTTTTCCACAGCCTCGCGCAGCGCATCGGCGCGCTCGCTCAGGCTGCCCTGGCTCGAGGTTTCCGCGCTGGCGCTCCACACCGGCTGGCCACTGCTAGCGTCGAACAGGTTGACCCGTACCACCACGACTTCTACCTCGTAGGTACGCACCACCGGCACTGTGTTGTACATGCCATAGCCGGGGCCGTAGCGGTTGTAGCCATAACCGCCGTAACCGTAGCCGTAGTCGTCCTGCACCTGGCGCAGGCGTTTTTCCAGGTGCAGGTCGGCGCTGACCCACAGGTCCGCCGGACGGTTGTCGTGCAGCGGGCGCAGGCCGCGCTGGTCGAGAGCGTTGCTGACCGCCTCGGCGACCTGCGCCGAATCGGCCCAGGCCGAGCCATTGGGCAGGCGCCCGTTGCGCCAGGCCCAGCTGCGATAGCGCCCATAGTCGCGCTGGGGCGCTGGGTAGGCGCTGCGGTCGAAGGTCCCGGCCGCCTGTGGCGGTGCCGGCGGCAGTGGATTGGAACTGGCGACATAGGGGTTGGGGCTCTGGCAGGCCGCCAGCCCCAGGCACAGCACAAGCAAACCAGCGTGGCGTTTCATTTCGAGCTCCGCTCAGACCGGACGACAAATCCAGTGCAGGTAACGCCCAAGCCCGGCAAAGCTTGGGTGACGACGATGGGCCAACTCCATTTCCAACAGGTCCAGCAACTCGGCGCGGGCCTGGAATTCCACCGGCATGTAGTCATGGAAAACCCGTACCCCGCTCTGGGTTTCGACCCGCCACAAACCGTCGAGTTGCGCCGCCAGTTCCCGCGGATCGAGGGGCTGTTGCGGGGTCAGGCTCTGCTTCTCGCCGGCCATGTCGTTCTTGCGCATCTTGCGAAAGTGGCCCTTGAGCAGGTTGCGATAGATCAGCGCATCGCGGTTGTAGAAGGCCAGCGACAGCCAGCCGTCCTGGGTGGTCAGTTGATGCAGCACCGGCAGGATCGCGTGGGGCTCGGCCAGCCATTCCAGCACCGCATGGCACAGCACCAGGTCGTAGGGTTCGGTGAGCTGGCCCAGCAGGTCCTGCCAGGGCGCCTGGATAAAGGTCGCCTGCTGGCCGGCCTCGGCGAAACGCTGGCGGGCACCCTCGAGCATCGGTTCGGCCGGTTCGGCCAGGGTCACCTGATGGCCACGCTGGGCCAGCCACAGCGACATATGCCCCAGCCCGGCGCCGATATCCAGCACCCGCAGCGGGCGGTCCGGCAAGGCTTCGGCCAGGTCGGCCTGGAGCACCGCCAGGCGGATCGCGCCCTTGGCGCCGCCGTAGATCTTTTCGGCGAAACGGGTCGCCAGCTGGTCGAAATGACGGTCGCTCATCAGCCGAACCGCCGTTCGCTGTCGGCCAGCTTACTGCGCACCACCTGCTCCAGGTCCAGGCCCAGTTCGCTGCACAGCAGCAACAGGTACAGCACGATGTCACCGACTTCCTGGCCGGCATGGGCCAGCTTGTCGGCCGGCAGTTGCCGCGACTGGTCTTCGCTCAGCCACTGGAAGATTTCCACCAGCTCGGCCATCTCCACGCTGGCGGCCATGGCGAGGTTCTTCGGGCTGTGAAATGGCCGCCAGTCATTGCGGTCGCGAATGGCGTGCAGGCGTTGGGTCAGTTCGTCTAGGTTCATCGGGGTCTCCTGAAGGCGTATAGCTTCGGGGGGATGGCGAATGAAGGCAAGGCCCGCACCGCCCCCTCAATCGATAACGCTGAACTCGACCCGCGCCGTCTGCCCGCCTTCGTCCAGCACGCTGAGTTGATATGGCCCCAACCGTTCGAAGCTGGCGTTGATGCTGTCCTGGTTGGCACTCTCGCCCAGCGGCTCGCCGTTGACGAACCACCAGCGCCGGCCGCTGCCGCCCAGGGCCGACAGCTTGAGCCGCAGCAGGTCCTGGCTGGCCGCCGGGCGGCGCAAGCGATCACCCTCGCGCACGCCGACGATGGACAACGGCGCCGCTGCCGCCAGGGCTGGCCCCGGGCACTCCGGGTCGTTGGCCGGCAGGCGCGCTTCACGCCGTTCGATGCGCGGCAGCCAGGGCTCCAGCGGCGCCGGCCACAGCGCGATATCCCGCGCCTGTGCCCCCGGGCACTTGGCGTCGACCCGCAGGCCCTTGGCATTGACCCAGACTTTTTCCAGCAGGCCGACGCCCAAGGGTTGATCCGCCGCCTGCAAGGTCGGCGGCGTGGTGCCGTCCAGGGTCCAGGCGAAACGCTGGCGGCGGCAGTTCGGATCGCTGCGGCTCATGGGCTGGCCCAGGGGCCAACAGATCGCCGCCACCCCGACATTCATCGGCACCGGCTGCACCGGTGCGCTGATGCCGCGCTGGCTGTCGCGGTTGATCAGCACATCGTGCACTTGCAGCATCAACGGCGCCGCCGAAGCCAGGCCGAACTGCCCCGGCACCGGGGTGCCGTCCGGGCGGCCGATCCAGATGCCTACCAGGTAGCGCGGCCCGACGCCAATCGCCCAGGCGTCGCGAAAGCCGTAGCTGGTGCCGGTCTTCCAGGCCAGCACCGGGCGCTGTACCAGCTCAGCCCGCGGGTCGCGGTCCGGGCGCGCCTGGCCGCTGAGAATGCGCCGCACGATCCACGCCGAACCGGGGGACAGCAAGGGCCGCTCGCGCAACTCATCGTCCGGTTGCAGGCGGATGCTGGCGCTCTTGCCGCCACGGGCGAAGGCGCTGTAGCCGCTGACCAGATCCTCCAGGCGGCTGCCGGCACCGCCGAGAATCAGCGCCAGGTTCGGTTCCGCCAGCGCCGGCAGGGTCAGCGGCATGCCGCCGATGCGCATCTCGGCGGCAAACCGTTTCGGCCCGTAGGCTTCCAGCAGTTGCACCGCCGGCAGGTTCAGCGAGGTGGCCAGGGCGGTGCTGGCCGACACCGCGCCGCTGAAGCCCATGGAAAAGTTGCCCGGCCGGTAGTCGCCATACCGCCGTGGCACGTCCTGCAGCAGCGATTCGGAATGGATCAGCCCGGCATCCAGCGCCATGCCATAGAGGAAGGGCTTGAGGGTCGAACCCGGCGAGCGCATGGCGCTGATCATGTCCACATGGCCGAAGCGCCGGGCGTCGTTGATATCCACCGAGCCCAGGTAGGCGCGCACCGCCATGGTCTGCGCCTCGACCACCAGGATCGCCGCCGAGGTGTGTTCCGGCAGGCGCGCGCGCCAGCCCAAAAGCAGGTCTTCCAGGCGCCGTTGCAGGTTGGCGTCCAGGGTGGTGCGGATCAGCGGTGGGCTGTCCGGGCGGTTCAGCCGGCGCGCCAGCAGGGGCGCCAGGCTCGGCTCCAGCCGCGGCGCCAGCAACAGGGGTTCCTGCAAGGCTTCGGCCACCGCCGATTGCGGCCAGACCTGGAACTGCGCCAGGCGCTGCAACACCTTGTCCCGGGCCGCCTGTGCCCGCGTGGCATGCCGGTCCGGGCGCAGCCGGCTCGGCGCCTGGGGCAGTACCGCCAGCAGCGCCGCTTCGGCGTGGGTCAGGTGCTGCGGCGACTTGCCCAGGTAAGCCCAACTGGCCGCGGCCACCCCTTGCAAGGTTCCGCCGAACGGCGCGCGGTTGAGGTAGAGCGTGAGAATCTGCTGCTTGCTCAGGTGCCATTCCAGCTGCGCGGTGCGCCACAGCTGGCGCAGCTTGCCGTGCCAGGTTCGCGAGTGAGGATCGAGCAGGCGCGCCACCTGCATCGACAGGGTGCTGCCGCCGGACAACACCCGCCCGCCCGTGAGGTTCTGCCAGGCGGCACGCGCCAGCGCCATCGGGTTGACCCCGGGATGGCTGTAGAACCAGCGGTCTTCGTAGGTCAGCAGCGCGTCCAGGTAATAGGGCGAGACTTCGTCGGTGCGCACCGGATAGCGCCAGACGCCATTGGCATCGGCAAAGCGCCACAGTGGCGTGCCATCCTCGGCCAGCACCACCCGCGCCAGATCATCCTTGGGCAGCGGCAACGGCCAGATGCGGTCGGCCAGCCAGAGCCCGGCCCATAGCAGCAACAGGCCGCCCAGCACGGCCCGCAGGATGCGCCAGCCTCGGCGACCGCTTGGTTGCGGCGATGGCAAGCCGGGCGACTGTGCCTGGCCAAATATTCGCCACCAAAAACTGCGCAGGCGCGATGCAACTAATCGAAAAATCAAACCCGCGAACCTCTATGCTTGGAACGGAACTCGCCAGCGCGATTGATGGCCAAAGGCTCAGGTCTGGCAAGCACGCCAACTTTTTCATCAGGATGCACGCATGCAGGTAGAAAGCTTTTTTGAATGGCTCGGCCAGGCGCTGGGCTCGGTCATACGGTTTATCGTCGATGGCCTCAGCGGTCTGTTCAACGCCCTGACCAACGCCGGCGGCAACTTTATCGACGGCCTGTCGCGGGCGCTGGGCATGGACACCTCGATCATCAGCATCATCACCCTGATCGTCGGGCTGATGCTGCTGTACTCGGCGGTCCGCGCCTTCATGCGCGCCTCGATCGTCATGGGCATTATCTGGCTGCTGCTGGGGTTGTGGCTGCTGAGCTGGGTGGTGCACTGACCGATAGACGACCGCTGCGCGGTCGTATCGCGAGCAAGCCCGCTCCTACATAAGGAACGCGCTTGCCGCGATCGCCCTTCTCAACGCCCCTTGATCACCATCTCCGGCAGGGTTTCACCCACGGCCTGCCAGTTCGGCCGGTACATCGACTCCACTTGCGGCGGCGGCACACGGTAAGTGCCGGGCGTGACTGCCCGTGCCAGGTACAGCAGGTGCGTGACGCTGTCGTAGCCGTCCAGGTTCAGCGCCGCCACATAGCGGTCATCGCGGAACTCCTGGTGCTTGAGGCTGGCGTTCTGCATCGACTCGCGCCATTCCTTGACCTGGCTGCTGGCGTTTTCCAGGCTGGCGGCGCTCTGCGCCAGGTTCTGGTTTTCCAGTTCCAGGCCGGCCGGCAGCAGGTCCACCACCAGGGCATCCGGCACCCGCTGCTTGGCGCTGACCGCCAGGTGCACCAGCACCAGGTCGCCGCTGCCCAGGGCCCGCAGGTTCAGTGGCTGGCCGTTCATCCCCAGGTATTCGCGCCGAATGCTCAGGTTCTCGCCACCGGCCAGCGGCGCATGCTGTGGATAACCGGAAATGGTCAGTTGCTGGTACACCGGCTCGCTGCCCTGATTGCTGATCGACAACGGCGACGCCAGCAACGCGCCTTGCAGCTTCAGGCCGGGCTGACTGTTGTTCAGCTCGCGGCTTTCGGCGCCACTGCTCAGTTGCGCGGTCCAGTTGGCTTCCGGCTTACCCAGCAGGCCGCGACCGGCGAGGAACAGCGAGTTGCGCTCCTGGGTCGACAGGTACGGGCTGGCCGCCAGTTGGTCGGACAACTCGAACAGCCGCTCCTCGCGCTTGCCCTTGGCCAGGTCGTTCTCTTCCAGCAGCGCCAGGATCAGCGCCTGATCCCGTAGCGGGCTGCCGTAGTCGGCCAGCCAGTCCTTGCTGTTGCGCGAAGCCGCGAGGCCCGCGGTCAAGGCCTGCTCGGCCCGTGGCTGATCGCCCATTTTCTGCAAGGCGATGGCCAGCTGTACCAACGGCAGGCCGGAGCGCGCATCGGTACGCCGTTCGAACAGGCTGCGCAGCGCGCCCAGCGGCGCCTGTTGACTGCGTGCCAATACCAGAGCGGCGTAGGCCTGCACGGCAAAGCGCGTGTGCTCGGCGTTTTCGCTGTAGTTGACCTCGATCAGGTTGCGCTCCTGCAGGTAACGCAGCAGGCGTTCATTGGCCTTCTTCAGCGCCTCGGCCGGCACCGCGAAACCCTGGTCGCGGGCCCGCAGCAGGAAGTCGGTGACATAGGCGGTCAGCCAGTATTCCTCCTCGCCGTCCGCGCCCCACAGGCCGAAGCTGCCGTTGTAGCGCTGCATGCCCAGCAGGCGTTCGATGCCCAGCTCGATCTTGCGCTTGCGCTCGGCATCCGGCTCGCCTTCCAGGCCCAGGCGTTTCAGGCTGACGGCATCGGCGTACAGCGCCGGGTACAGGCCGCTGGTGGTCTGCTCCAGGCAGCCGTAGGGGTAGGCCTTGAGTGCGCGGATCTGCTCGCCGAGGTTCAGCGGCGGCCGGCTCGACAGGCTCAGCAATGCTTCACGCCCGGCCGGCTCGAACGCCGCCAGCTCGCCTTCCGGCAGGCTCCAGGGCTGATCCTTGAGTACCGCGCGGTAATGCCTGAGCAACGCCGGGTAAGCCGGTCGCACCCCCAGGGTCCATTCGCGGCTGAACGGTGGCAGGCTCTCGCCCGGAAGGTCCAGGCCATTGACCAGCACCTTGACCTTGCCCTGGCCGAAGCCGCCCAGCGCCCGCACCGGAATCCGCAACGTGGTGCGCTGGCCCTGAGTCAGTTGCACGCTCTGACGGGTTTCGTTGACCAGCGCCAGCTGGCCTTCGGCGCTCAGTTGCACATCGAGTTTCTGCGCCTTGCCCGACAGGTTGGACAGGTCCAGCGCCAGGGTGGTCTGGTCGCCGCCGGCGAGGAAACGCGGCGCCGACAGCTCGGCGATCAGCGGCGCGGCGATCACCGTCTTGCCTTCGGCCATGCCGTAGCGTTCGTCGGTCCAGGCCTGGGCCATCAGGCGCAGTTCACCGTTGAAGTCGGGGATGTCGACGCTGACTTCGCCTTCACCCTGCTCGTTCAGGGTCACCGGCGCGCTTTGCAGGGCGACTATGGTGACGCTGGTGTCCGGACGCTTGCCGCCCTTGGCCAGCGCCGCGTCGCCACCGAAGGCCAGGCTGGCCAGGCGGCCCTGGCCGGCTTCGATCAGCTGGCCGTAGATATCCAGCTGGTCGGCGCCATAGGCCTTGCGCCCGAACAGACTGGAGTAAGGGTCCGGGGTCGGGTATTCGGTGATGTTGAGGATGCCCACGTCCACCGCCGCCAACAGCACATGGGCCTGCTTCGGCACGCTGCCATCGGCGTTCCTGGCCTGGATCTTCACCTTGAGCGGCTGTTTGGGGCGCATTTTTTCCGGCGCGCTCAGGGTCAGGCCGAGCTTGCGCTGGGTGCGATCCAGGGGCAGGTGCAACACGCCCACCGCGCGTTTCGGGGTGATGTTGGCCTTGCGCTCGCCGGGGCGGATCACCAGCGCACTGACGTACAGGTCGTGGCGCGCCCATTTCGGATCGAGCTTGATCGCATAGCTCTTGCCTTCGGCCGGCACGTCGATTTCCTGCCACCACAACGGACCGTCGCTGGACTCCACCAGCAGGTAACCCTTGCCGGCGGCCGGCGGGGTCACCGTGACATTGGCGGTGTCGTCGTCGCCATACAGCGGCTTGTCCAGCGCCAGCTTGACCTGGTCGGGCCGCACCGCGCCGCCTTCGGCGTTGTCCTGGGAACGGTAACCGGCCCAGAAACGCAGGCTGCTGACCAGCCCGGTCTGCGGGTCTTCGACCTCGACGCGATAAGGGCCCCACTCCACCGGGAAGCTGACCTTCGCGGTATCGCCGGCCTTGATGCTCAGGACCTGTTCGTCCTGGGTGAGGAATTTCTCGTTGAAGTGATAACTCCAGCCGTCGCTTTCCGAGTAGTTCCAGTAGTAGTCGCGGCGCTCGCGCACCAGGCGCACCTTGAGGTTGTCCGCCGCCAGCTTCTGGCCTTCATTGTTGGCCACCAGCAGTTCGAACTCGGCCGGGCCATCGCCGTCGGTTTCCGCGCCGTCGAACAGCGCGCGCAGCCCCGGCAACCTGTCCGCCGGCCATACCGGCAGCACCACCCGCCGGGTGATCGGGCGACCGCCCGACTCCTGCAGGCTGCCCTGGACGATCAGTTGCAGCGGCGAACGGGCCTCGGCCCATTTGCTTTCCAGGGCGATCAGTTCTTCGCCGTTTTCATCCAGCGTCGACTCTTCTATCTCCAGGTCCTGGCTCAGCTCTTCTTCGGTGACCGAGCCGAACTGGTAGCCCGGCAAGGCCTTGACCGCCTCGCGCAGCGGCCGCACGTAGATCTGGCCGCTCAGGCGATTGCCGGCGGCCGGGGCGCCATACAGGTAACGGCCATTGACGCTGATCTCGACGGTCTCGTCCGGTTTGAGCGGTGTGTCGCTGCCCTTGAGTTCCAGCGCCAGGCGCTCGGGCAGGAAGTCTTCCACGAGGAATTCGTACAGTTGCGGCTTGCCGTCGCCGAGGTCGAACACCAGTTGCCAGCGCCCGGTCGGCGCTTCGCCGGCCAGTTGCAACTGGTACTGATAGAGCCCCGAGGCATCGGCGTCCCAGACGAACTTGCGGCTGACCTGCTCATCCGGCCGGCGCACTTCGACGCTCACCGGCTGCGGCTTGACCGCATTGCCGTCCTTGTCCCGCAGCAGCGCGTTGAGCAGCACGGTTTCGCCCGGGCGATACAGGTCGCGGGGGCCGAACACGAAGAACTGCAACGGATGGGGCTGGGGGCCGCCGATATTGAATTCGGCCAGGTCCAGGGCGGCGCCGTTCAAGCGCAGCAGGCTGGTCTGCTCGCCCTGGTGGGCCAGCAGCACTTCGGCTTTCTTCGGCAGCGGCAACTCGGCATGGCCGCCCTTCTCGGTCTTGCCCTGGCCGAGCACGCGGCCTTCGCCGTCCAGCAGTTCCAGGCTGACGCCGTCCAGCGCCTTACCGCCTTCCAGGGCCTGGGTGAAGACATCCAGGCGGTTCTGGTAACGGTGCACCGACAGGCCGATGTCGCTGAGGGTGAACAGGGTCGCCGGTTGCGAATAGTTGTAGGTGCCCGAGGCGCGCATCACCGCCAGGTACACGCCCGGCTGTTGCAGCGGCTTGAGCCCGGCGATCGGCAGCAGCAGGGTTTCCCGGGTATTGCGCGCCGGGTTGAGGTCGAAGCGGCCGCCATACACCAGGTCGGCCATCGGCAGCAGTTCCCGGGACTCGTAACTGTGCAGGCTGTTATTGCGCCCCCACTGGGCGAGGAACACCGGCAGCGACTCAGGCTTGATGCGGAAGAACTCGACATCGACCTTGTCGACGTTCAGCGCAATCACCGGCAGGCCTTCGGCGAGGCGGGTCGGCAACAGGGTGCCGCGGCTGGCGAACCCGACTGTGGCCTGCAGGTCGCGGGTTTCCAGGCGACTGACGTATTCGGCGGCCAGGGTCGCGTCGTTCACTGCGCGCAGCCCGGCGTCGACGGTCAGCACCAGTTTGCGCTGCGGCTCGAGATGACGCAGGCGCAGTTCCATGAAGTTGTCCGACAGCTCCCAGGCACCGTCGACCTTGCCGCTCTTGCTGTCCACCAGGTGCAGCTTATCGGCGAACTTCTGCTGCGGGTCCAGGGGCACCGAGAAACTCACCGACAGGGTGCTGGCCCCGTCGAGTTGCACCTCGGACACGTCCACCACGTTCAACTCGCGACCGGCGTAGCGTTGCTTGAGCACAGCGACATCCTGCACGGGCCGGGCCTTGGCCGCGGGCACTGCCGCTGTCGGAGCCGAAGGGGTCGCCGCCTTGTCGGAGGTCGAGGAATCGCAAGCGCTCAGCAAGGCCAGCGCACAGGCCAGGAACAATCCTTTGTTAAACATGGGGCACTCATTGGCAGGAGTATCGAAGGGTTGAACTATATCTCACCGCCGTCCGGCTGGCTGTGGCGCAGCGCACATTGATCGACTGAGGGCGGCTTCTTTGTAGGATTCGGGCCGTGATCGGGATGGCATGGCCGGGCGGGCAAGCGGCTACAATGCCCGCTCTCAAGGAGCCTGCATGTCCAGCCTGATTTCTGCCTGGCGCCACCGTCCGACCCATGCTCGGGTGTGGGCGCTGGCCGCGCCGATGATTCTTTCCAATATTTCCGTGCCGCTGGTGGCGCTGGTCGACAGCACCGTCATCGGCCATTTGCCCCACGCCCACCAGCTCGGCGCGGTGGCGGTCGGCGCCAGCCTCTATACCTTCCTGGCCTGGGCCATGGGCTTTCTGCGCATGGGCGCCACCGGCTTTGCCGCCCAGGCCGCCGGGCGCGCCGACGGTGCGGCGCTGCGGCAGATCCTGGTGCAAGGCCTGCTGCTGGCCATGGGGCTGGCCCTGCTGCTGGGCGCCATAGGCGTGCCGTTGAGCGGCGCGGCCTTGCAGCTGATGCAGCCTTCGGCCGAGCTGGACGAAATGACCCGCACCTTCTTCCATACCCGCTTGCTCGGGCTGCCGGCGGCGCTGGCCAGCATGGCCCTGGTCGGCTGGTTCCTCGGCACCCAGAACGCCCGGGCGCCGCTGGCGATCCTGCTGAGCACCAACCTGATCAACATCGCCCTCAACCTGTGGTTCGTGCTGGGCCTGGACTGGGGCGTGGCCGGCTCGGCCAGGGCCTCGGTGATCGCCGAATGGACCGGCGCGCTGATCGGCCTGGCCATGACCCGCCCGGCCCTGCGCGCCTACCCGGGGCGGATTGCCTGGGCGGCGTTGCAGCGCTGGGCCAGTTGGCGGCCGTTGCTGGCGGTCAATCGCGACATCTTCATCCGCAGCCTGGCCCTGCAATCGGTGTTCTTTCTGATCACCGTGCAAGGCGCGCGGCTGGGGGACGCGACCGTGGCCGCCAACGCGCTGCTGCTCAACGGCCTGCTGCTGACCGCCCACGCCCTGGACGGCCTGGCCCACGCGGTGGAAGCCCTGTGCGGCCACGCCATCGGCGCCCGCGATCACCTGACCCTGCGCCGCTCGCTGGTGGTCGCCGGCGGCTGGTCGCTGCTGGCCAGCATCGGTTTTGCCGTGCTGTTCCTGTGCGCCGGGCACCTGTTCATCGAGATGCAGACCGATATCGCCGAAGTGCGGCAGACCGCCTTCACCTACCTGCCCTACCTCGCCGCCCTGCCGCTGATCGCAGTCTGGAGCTACCTGCTGGACGGCCTGTTCATCGGCGCCACCCGCGCCCGGGAAATGCGTAACGGCATGCTGCTCAGCGTGCTCATCACCCTGCCCTGCGCCTGGGCCTTGCAGGGCCTGGGCAACCACGGCCTGTGGCTGACCTTCCTGCTGTTCATGCTGGTGCGCAGCCTGACCCTGCTGGCCTTCGCCCTCGGGCTGCACCGGCACGACGGCTGGTTCAGCCCGGCCCGCTGAGCTTTGCGGCGCGCATAAAAAACCACCGCAAGCGGTGGTTTTTCTTGAGCCGTCGAAACCTCAGGAAGACAGGTACGACGAGCGGGTCAGGCCCAGACGCAGGGCGTCGAGGAACTGGGTACGCTCGCTGGCGCTGATCTTCGCGCTGGCCACCTTGTCGCGGTAATGAGTCATCAACTCCTCCGGCGACAAGTGCACGTAACGCAGCATGTCTTCGATGGTGTCGTGGGTCTCGATCCCGGCGTGGTACACGGTGCCGTTCGGGTTCTGGTAGATGTTCACCGAGTCGGTATCGCCGAACAGGTTGTGCATGTCGCCGAGGATCTCCTGGTAGGCACCGACCAGGAACACGCCCAGCAGATAGTCCTCACCCTCTTTCAGGCCATGCACCGGCAGGCTGGTCTCGATGCTCTGCTCGTCGACGTACTGGTTGATCTTGCCGTCGGAGTCACAGGTCAGGTCTTGCAACACCGCGCGGCGCAGCGGCTCTTCGTCCAGGCGATGCAGCGGGATGATCGGCAGGACCTGGTCGATGGCCCAGGTGTCCGGTAGGCTCTGGAACACCGAGAAGTTGCAGATGTACTTGTCGGCCAGCTTGTCGTTGAGTTCGTCCAGCACCTGGCGGTGCGAGCGCTGGCGCGCCTTCAGCGAGTTGTGCAGGCGCCGGCACACGGCGAAGTAGCACTGCTCGGCCAGGGCTTTCTCGGCCAGGGTCAGCTTGCCGTCGGCGTACTGGGCGGCCACGTCGCTCATGTAGTGGGTGGCGCGCCAGTAGGTTTCGGTGACCATCTCGATATCGGTCGGGCCCAGCAGATCCACCAGCCATTGCACGGTTTCCGGCAGGCTTTCCTTGTTCTCGATCAGCGGCACGTCGTCGTTGTGTTTCTCGACGTCGGTCACCTGCACCACCAGCATGGCGTGGTGCGCGGTCAGCGAACGGCCGCTTTCGGAGAAGATGTGCGGATGCGGCAGGCTCTGCGCGTCGCAGAACTCCTTGAGCATGCCGACCACGACACCGGCGTAGTCATCCATGTCGTAGTTGATCGAACTGGCGTTGCGCGAGTGGGTACCGTCGTAGTCCACGCCCAGGCCGCCGCCGACGTCGATGTGATCCACCGGCAGGCCGAGGTTGCGCAGCTCGCCGTAGTAACGGATGGCTTCCTTGAAGCCATGCTGGTAGTCCGCCAGGTTGGCGATCTGCGAGCCCATGTGGAAGTGCAGCAGGCGGATGCCCTGGTCCAGGCCGGCGCCGCGGAAACGCTCGACCACCGACAGCAGCTGCGCCGCCGACAAGCCGAACTTGGATTTCTCGCCACCGGTGTCGGCCCACTTGCTCGACGCCAGGGACGACAGCCGCACGCGCAGGCCGACCTGCGGCTTGACCTTGAGCGAGGCGGCTTCTTCGATCACCAGGGCGACTTCGGATTCCTTCTCGATCACGATGAACACGTTGTGGCCCAGCTTCTGGCCCATCAGCGCCAGGCGGATGAACTCACGGTCCTTGTAACCGTTGCAGACGATGGTGCCGCCTTTCGGCGCCAGCGCCAGCACCGCCAGCAGCTCGGGCTTGGAGCCGGCTTCCAGGCCGATGGAGACGTTCTGGGTGGCGATGATGTTCTCGATCACCGCTTCCTGCTGGTTGACCTTGATCGGGTACAGCGCGGTGTACTTGCTCTGGTATTCCAGGCGCTCGATGTTGGCGTCGAAAGCACCGGTCAGCTGGCGCACGCGGTCCTGCAGGATATCCGGGAAGCGCACCAGCAGCGGCAGGGACAAGCCGCTCTTGCGCAGCTCCTCGACTTGTTCGAACAGGTCGATGGGCGAGCTGTTCGGGCCGTTCGGACGAACTTCGACGCGACCGGCGTCATTGATCGCGAAATACCCGGCCCCCCAATGGCGAATCCCATAAACACTGCGGCTATCCGCAACTGTCCATTGGCTGCCATCGTCTTTGCGTGTGCGTCGTACGGACATCGAAGTCCCCTATAGAGAAGTCATAGAGCGCCACCCCGGTCCGGGGCTGGCGCAGTCTAAAGAATGAAAATGACGATTAGCCTGCAACGAGGACGTAGACCTCGGTTACAGCGCTGAGTTTAGAAACCGGTCATGAACAGGCTCTGTGAAAACCATGAAGACGACGGCAAGCCTGAATCGGATCAGGGCTGCATCAAGTCGGGGGTGGTTTTCACAGAGGCTGCTAGCCGCCGGACTTCTTCGCCTTGAAACCGTGCTTGATCAGCTCTGCCAAGAGTAGCTCGACATGATCGCCCTGGATCTCGATGACGCCGTCTTTCAGCGCGCCACCGGTGCCACAACGTTTCTTCAACGTGGTCGCCAGTTCCTTGAGCGCGTCTTCGGCCAACGGCACGCCGGTGATGGTGGTCACCGTCTTGCCGCCACGGCCCTTGCTTTCGCGACGCACGCGAGCGATGCCGTCGCCGGCAGGGATAACGGTTTGTTTGCAGATGCAGGCTGCCACCGGCTGGCTACAGTCCGGGCAATGTCGACCTGCGTCGGTGGAAAATACCAGGCCACCAAGGGCGGCGAAGGATGCGGCTTTTTTGGCCACCGGCAATCCTCTTGGGAGGACAAAGACTGGTCGAAGCACATGGCCTGTGCCATCGACCGCGAAGCCCCACTCAGGCAGGGGCAGCGCTACTGGGCCGGTACACCTTGTAGGAGCGAGCTTGCTCGCGATGGACGTCAGCGATAACGCGTGCTTTCAGATAGCACCCATCATCCTTGCGTTCTTCGCGAGCAAGCTCGCTCCTACAAAAGCAAGCCGGCTCAGCTTGAAAAAGGTCGCGCAGTGTAACGGCAAAAAGCCGACTTGCTAAGAGCCTAACCGCGCCAATTTATACAACTTTAACGACGCCGCGCCAGATAGCGCTGCAAAGCCGCCAGGGAGTCCGGGCAATAGGGCTTTTCGGTGATTTCCCGCATCACTTCGTCGATCGCAATGAAGCGCGCTTCCAGCACCTCTTCCGGCTGCAGGCGCAGAGGCCCGTCCCAGACCGCCGAAAAGGCCGAACACCAGAGACGATTGCCGGTGTCTTCGAAAAAGAAATGGTCATGGGCGGTCAATTCCACCCCGCTCACGCCCAACTCTTCCTCCAGCTCCCGGGCAGCCGACTCGGCGTAGCTTTCGACGGCCAGCACCATGCCGCCCGCGGCCACGTCCCAATAACCGGGATAAATGGCCTTGCTCAGGGTGCGCCGATGCACGCACAGCTCACCGGCGGAATTGAACAGCAGGATATAGGTACCGCGCCCGATCAGGCCGCGCTCACGCAACTCCGAGCGGGCCAGCGTGCCCAGCAACTGGTCTTCGCCATCGACCCAGGCGACTTGTTCGGCATCGGAGGCCGCGCGATGCGCGGCCTCATTGGAGGTAACCACCATGAATCAACCCTGATTGAGCAATTGACGCAAGTCGATGACAGCCGCGTTGGCGCGGGAAATATAGTTGGCCATGACCAGCGAGTGGTTGGCCAGCACGCCGAAGCCGCTGCCGTTGAGAATCATCGGGCTCCAGATCGGCTCCTGGGACGCTTCCAGTTCACGGATGATCTGACGCACGCTGACAGTGGCGTTCTTCTTGGCCAGCACGTCGGCGAAGTCGACCTCGATGGCGCGCAGCAGGTGCGACAGGGCCCAGGCCTGGCCGCGCGCTTCATAGAACACGTTGTCGATCTGCATCCAAGGGGTTTCCACCACCTCTTCGTCAACCTGCGGCGACTGGCCCGGCGCCGGGGTTTCGGTTTTCAGCGCGGTATTGAGCTTGACCCGACCGACGCTGGCCGACAGGCGCTGGGACAACGAGCCCAGGCGGGTCCCGACATCACCCAGCCAGTTGTTCAGGTTGTCGGCACGGGCGTAAAACAGCGCGCTCTTCTGGTTCGGATCGGACAGGCGCGCCTGGTAGCGGCTCAGGGAGTTGATGCCTTCCTGGTACTCGGACTCGCTGGACGGCAGCACCCAGCTCTTGTTGTCGAAGTTGAAGCGCGGCTCGGCCTTGGCCAGGTCGGCGTCCTCGGCGGACTGCGACTGGGAACGGGCGAAGTCCTTGCGCAAGGCGCGGGTCAGGTCGCGGACCTGCACCAGCACGCCGTATTCCCAGCTCGGCATATTGTCCATCCACAGGCCCGGCGGGAAACGGTCGTTGGAGATATAGCCACCCGGCTTGTTCAGCAGGGTGCCGGCCACGGTCTTGAGGGTTTCCACCGTGGTGTAGCCCACGACCATCTGCTTGCCTTCCTTCTCGGCGGCAACCTGCGCGCTTTGCTGGACGGGGAACAGCGACGGTTCCTGGCTCCAGTACCAGCCCAGGGCACCGGCCACCAGCAGGTACAAGGCCACCAGGGTGCCCAGGGCGCGGCTGAACAGCAAGCCACCAAAGTAGCTGCGTGTCGCCGACGTGGGTTCGGCAGCACGATCCGGCGCGCTGCCCGCGCGGTTCTTCCAGTCCAGCATGGCTATATCCTTTCAATCACTTGGGTTCATCGGTTCGACCACAACCCTACTCCATCGTGCCTCGAACCGAACGGATTAAAAATCATCCGCCGCGCAAGGCGCCACATGCCGGGTGTACATCGAGCGGCCACTATAAATGAAGCACAGTTCAGAACCTATGCGACCAGTCGGTCGGGAACTGAATAAGGTCGCTTTGCAGATTGTTGACGTACGACACTCGTACAATCCATAAGAGGTGCTAGCATAGAGCCACCAGTCGATCTCAGCATGCACCCTAACTAGTAGTCAGGATATGACCGAGCCAGAAGACCCCAGCCGTGAGCGCCTCAAGCACCACTTTGCCCAGCGGGTCATTCACCAGGCTCGTCAGATCCTCGAGATATGGCAGCGCCTGCAGCGCAGCGAATGGTCGACCGCCGACATGTCCGAACTCAGCGAGGCCAACCTGCGCCTGCTGCGTTTCGCCGAACGTTTCGAACAACCCGAACATACCCAGCTGGCGCGCAGCATCAGCGACTCGCTGGAAGCGGTGGACGCCAACCGCGGACGCCTGAGCAGCGGCCTGATCACCGACCTCAACCGCCTGATGCAACGCCTGTCGCGCACCGGCCTGCGCCATGGCGACCAGTTGGAGCAGACCTTCCTGCCGCCCCTGCGCAAGCCGATCTACGTGATGCTGCAAGACCACGATCGCGGCGAGCGCCTGGCCAAGCAGCTGGAATTCTTCGGTCTCAGCGCCCAGTCTCTGGACAGCATCGCCGCGTTTCGCTCCTCGATGGTCGAGCGCCTGCCGGCGGCGATCGTCATCGACGTCGACTTCTGCGGCAACGGCATGGGCCTGCAACTGGCCGCCGAAGCCCAGGAAGGCCTGGAGCAGAAGCTGCCCCTGCTGTTCTTCAGCCTCCACGAAACCGACACCCCGACCCGCCTGGCCGCCGTGCGCGCCGGCGGCCAGGAGTTCCTCACCGGTACCCTGGAAGCCTCGAGCCTGCTGGAGAAGATCGAGATCCTCACCTGCGTCGCCCAGTACGAACCTTATAAAGTGCTGATCATCGACGACTCCCGCGCCCAGGCCCTGCACACCGAGCGCCTGCTCAACAGCGCCGGGATCATCACCCGGACCCTGATCGAACCGATCCAGGCCATGGCCGAACTGGCCGACTTCCAGCCGGACCTGATCATCCTCGACATGTACATGCCGGCCTGTACCGGCACCGAGCTGGCCAAGGTAATCCGCCATAACGACCGTTATGTCAGCGTGCCGATCATCTACCTGTCGGCCGAAGACGACCTGGACAAGCAGCTGGACGCCATGAGCGAAGGCGGCGACGACTTCCTGACCAAGCCGATCAAGCCGCGCCACCTGATCACCACCGTGCGCAACCGCGCCGCCCGCGCGCGCAACCTCAAGGCGCGCATGGTCCGCGACAGCCTGACCGGGCTGTACAACCACACCCATATCCTGCAACTGCTCGAAGACTGCAGCTTCCGCGCGCGCCGCGAAAACAAGCCGCTGAGCTTCGCCATGCTGGATATCGACCACTTCAAGCGGGTCAACGACAGCCACGGCCACCCCATGGGCGACCGGGTGATCAAGAGCCTGGCGCTGTTTCTCAAGCAACGCCTGCGCAAGACCGACTTCATCGGCCGCTACGGCGGCGAAGAATTCGCCATCGTCATGCCCGACACCGACCTGGAAGCGGCCTGCAAGGTGCTGGATGAAATCCGCCAGCGCTTTGCCGAAATCCATTACCCGGCCCAGCCCCAGGACCTGTGGTGCACCTTCAGCGCCGGAGTGGTCGAACTGCGGGAAGACTCCGACAGCCTGATGATGGCCAGCCAGGCCGACGAAGCGCTCTACCGCGCCAAGGACAGCGGGCGCAACCGGGTCCAGGCGGCGCGCCATCAAAGCGCCACTTTTTCACCGGAATCCACCGATTCGGTCATAACCTTGTAATACAAACGCAATAAATTCAGGCGCTTACCATTCAAGTCGTTGGTAGGACGCGATGCGCCTGAAGCTGCTGACCAATCTCAATACCCTGCTACTAGTTGCCGTTTGCCTGGCCCTGGGCGCCACGCTCTGGTGGTCGCAACGCGCCCTCGAGCGCCCCTACCTATTGATGGAGCGCTACCTGGGGCTGTCCCAGCAGTTCCAGAACCAGGTGGCGCGCAACATCGAGGACTACCTGGCCAGCGGCGACGCCCTGCGCCTGAGCAGCGCCAGCCAGGCCATCGAAACCCTGCAAGCCCAGCTCGGCGAATTGCCCACGGAACTGGCGCAAAGCCTGCGCCCGAGCCTGTCGGGCCTGGCCGAGTTCAGCAAGACCGACCTGCTGGCCGCCGGCAAACTGGCCGGCGATCCGCAGGCGCTACTGCTGCAGGCCGAGCGCGAGCTGGGGGCCAGCCTCGAACAACTGAGCCAGTACGCGACCGGGGCGGCCAGCAATCCCAGCGCCGCGACCTACCTGCCGTTGCTGCTGACCGCCTCCCAGCACCTGGGCAAGCTGTCCTTGGCCCGCGACAAACTGGTGAGCAGCGGCCGCAGCGAACTGGCCGCCGATGTCGAGCGCGAAGTGAGCAACATGCGCGCCCAGGCCGAGCAGCTGGAAACCCTGCCGTTGCTGGGTGTCGCGGCCAGCAATGCGTCAAACACCGATGACTTCGCGGCCATGATGGGCCTGGAGAACACTGAGAAGGCCGCCGTCGAAGACGCCGGCATCGGCCTCAAGCGCGAACTCAACAGCTTGCTCGGCCGCTATCCCGCCGAGCTGAACCGCACCCGCGAACAGATCCAGAAACGCGCCGACCTCAGCGCCGCCACCCACCTGAAAATCACCGCCGTGCAGCAGGCCATCGCCGAACTGGAACCGGTCGTGCGCGCCCAGCACGGGCAGATCCAGGGCGAAGTGCGGCTGATGCAGGGTTTGATGATCGGCCTGATCCTGCTGATCGCCCTGCTGATCGACACCTTGCAGCGTCGGCTGGCACGGGTCCTGACCAATCTGGCGCCGGCCCTGTCGACCTGGGCCGAAGGCGACTTCAGCCGCGACATCCAGCTGGGCCGGACCAACCGCGAACTGCACGATATAGAAGAATCCCTGAACCGCCTGCGCGCCTACCTGGTGGACCTGGTGGGCACCATCCGGCAGAACGCCGAACAGGTCGCCGGCAGCAGCCGCGCCCTGGCGGAACTGAGCAGTGGCCTGCACGGCGGGGCCGAGCGCCAGGCCGGCGACACCGCGCAGATCCGCGACGCCCTCGGCGAGCTGGAAGCGACCATCCAGCAAGTCGCCGGCGATGCCAGCCAGGCCGCCGATGCCAGCCGCAGTGCCGGAATGGCGGTGGAACAGGGGCAGAAAGTGATCGGCCTGAGCCTGACCGGGTTGCATGCCCTGGTCGGCGAAGTGCAAGGCAACGCGCAGATGATCGAACAGCTGGCCGAGGAGTCGGCAACCATCGGCGGCGTGCTCACGGTGATCCGTTCCATTGCCGACCAGACCAACCTGCTGGCCCTGAACGCCGCCATCGAAGCCGCGCGAGCCGGGGAAATGGGCCGCGGTTTTGCCGTGGTCGCCGAAGAAGTGCGCTCCCTGGCCCAACGCACGGCGGGTGCCACCGCCGAGATCCAGACCCTGATCGCCGGCCTGCAGGCCGCCGCCCGGCAATCGGTGGAAGGCATGCGCGCCCAGGTCGAACATGCCGAAGCCACGGCCAGCCAGGCCCAGGCCGCCGACGGTGCACTGGATGAAATCGTCGGGGCGATCCAGACCATTTCCGACACCGCCATCCGCATCGCCGATGTCACGGCTCAGCAAAGCGGCGCCGTCAGCGAAATCCGCGACCACAGCGAGCGCATCCATCAATTGGGCGGGGATAACCTGCAACGCATCGGCGAAGGCCGCGAACAAGGCGAGAACCTGCTGGCCCTGGGCGGCCAGCTGCACACGGCGGTGCAGGCGTTCCGCGTCTAGCCCTGTAGCCCTGTAGCCGCTGCCGAGCCTGCGAGGCTGCGATCGAGGACGCAGTCCTCGCAAAACCGGCCTATGCAGGTTGCCTGAAAGAACGCGGTCGCAGGCTCGGCAGCGGCTACGGGGCGCATACGCATACCCCACCGCTCTCCGCTATCATGCGCACACCTTCGATTCGCGAGATTGCCATGCGTCGCCTGCTTTGCCTGATGCTGTTTGTGCTTGCCCTGCCGGCGACCGCCGCCGGGTTGCTGGACAGCCGCCCCAGCTCAACCCTGGGCTCGATCAATAACAGCGCCGACTTCCTGCCGGTGCGCGAAGCGTTCCAACTGAGCCTGCTGCAAAGCACGCCGCAGTCGATCAAGCTGCGTTTCGTCGCCACCGAGGGTTACTACCTCTATCGCCACCGCTTCCAGTTCCGCGCCGAGCCCGCCGACATCACCCTGGGTGCCGCCCAACTGCCCAAGGGCGAACAGAAACACGATGAGTTTTTCGGCGACGTCGAGGTCTACCACGGCATTGTCGATGTCGAACTGCCGCGCAGCGCCACGGACCAACGAGGCTTCACCCTGGCCGTGACCTACCAGGGCTGCGCCGACAAGGGCCTGTGTTATCCACCGGAAACCGAGCGTTTGCAGATCGATGGCGCGGCCTCTTCGGCCAATGCCTCAAGTGCCGGCGGCCCCGCTACCGACAATGGGAAAACCGCCTGGAGCTGGCGCGAACTGGCGCTGTTCTTCCTGGCCGGCATCGGCCTGACCTTCACCCCCTGCGTCCTGCCGATGCTGCCGATCCTGTCCGGCGTGGTCCTCAAGGGCCAGGTCGGCGGCTGGCGCGGCTTCAATCTGTCGCTCGCCTACGTGTTGCCGATGGCCGCCTGTTTCGCCCTGCTCGGCGCCTTGATGGGGCTGTTCGGCGCCCAGCTCAATTTGCAGGCACGCCTGCAATCGGCCTGGGTACTGGTGCCCTTTGCGTTGTTCTTCGTCGTGTTCGCCCTGGCGATGTTCGATGTCTTCGAACTCAAGCTTCCGCGCTTTATCAGCCAGCGCCTGGAACGCATCGCCGGGCGCACCGAAGGTGGCTCGCTGTGGGGCGCGGCGATTCTCGGGGTGGTGTCCAGCCTGCTGGTATCGCCCTGCGTTTCGGCGCCGCTGGCAGGCGCCCTGCTGTATATCAGCGCCAGCGGCGACGCCCTGGGCGGTGCCCTGAAACTGTTCGCCCTGGGCCTGGGCATGGGCGCGCCGCTGTTGCTGGTGGCCACCGGCGGCGCGGCCTGGCTGCCGAAAAGCGGGCCATGGCTGGTCTACGTGAAAAACGCCATTGGCGTGCTGTTGCTCGGCCTGGCGATCGGCCTGCTGAGCCGGGTCTTGCCGGGCCAGGTCAGCCTGTTGCTGATTGGTGCGCTGGCGGCCGGTGTCGGCCTGTTTCTCGGCGCCCTGGAGTTTGTCTACAAGGCGCCACGCGCGCGCCTGGCGCAGCTGTGCGGGCTGTTCCTGCTGTTTTATGCCCTGGCCTGCTGGTACGGCGCGCTCAGTGGTCAGACCGATCCGTTCAGCCCGCTCGCCCGCCCACCGGTCGCGGTCATCGGCAACAGCCCCGAGCAAACCAGCGCCGGCCAGTGGCAGACCGTCACCACCCCCGGTGAGCTGGAGCAGGCCCTGGCCGATGCCCGGAATGCCGGTACCCCGCTGCTGCTCGACTGGTACGCCGACTGGTGCATCAGTTGCAAAGTCATCGAACGCGAGGTGCTCAACGACCGCCAGGTCGTCGAACGCCTGCGGGGCTACCGCCTGGTGCGCTTCGATATCACCGCCAGCAACCGCGAACAGCGCGCCCTGCTGGACCGCTACCAACTGTTCGGCCCACCGGCGCTGATGTTCTTCGGCAAAGATGGCGTCGAACGTGCCGATGTGCGTGTGGTCGGCGAAATCAGCGCCGCGGACTTCGCTGAACGCATTGCTGCAGCAAATGACCGGATTTAGTCAGTTGGTCACATATTTTAGGTAAACATCGGTCATCGTGCTGCCTATTGCAGAGAACTGGACAGTCACAAAGGCTTTGCGGCATAGTCGCCGGGTTCTGATAACCGCACATTCCAATCACTGCGCAATAACAAGGAACGGCAGATGGCGACCCTACTGGTTCTTCACGGACCCAACCTGAACCTGCTCGGCACCCGTGAACCGGGGGTCTACGGTGCAGTCACCCTGGCTGAGATCAACCAGGACCTGGAACGCCGGGCCCGCGAGGCCGGCCACCATTTGCTCTACCTGCAAAGCAACGCCGAGTACGAATTGATCGACCGTATCCACGCCGCCCGCGATGAAGGCGTGGACTTCATTCTGATCAATCCAGCAGCTTTTACGCATACAAGCGTCGCATTACGTGACGCGCTGCTGGCGGTGAGCATCCCATTCATCGAAGTGCATTTGTCTAACGTGCACAAACGCGAACCTTTCCGCCATCACTCCTACTTCTCCGACGTTGCGGTGGGAGTGATCTGCGGCCTTGGCGCCAGCGGTTACCGACTGGCCCTGGAGGCCGCACTAGAGCAGCTTGAACAACAAGCTAAACGCCCCTGACCGACCCTTGGGAGTTGATGATTCATGGATATCCGTAAAGTTAAGAAACTGATCGAACTGCTGGAAGAATCCGGCATCGACGAGCTCGAGATCAAGGAAGGCGAAGAGTCCGTACGCATCAGCCGCCACAGCAAGACTCCAGCCCAGCAGTACTACGCACCGGCACCGATGGCCGCTCCAGTTGCCGCTCCTGCCGCTGCCGCTCCGGCCGCCGCTGCCGCACCAGCAGCTCCAGCTGCCCCAGCGCTGAACGGCACCGTTGCCCGTTCGCCGATGGTCGGCACCTTCTACCGCAAATCCTCGCCAACCTCGCCAGCCTTCGTTGAAGTCGGCCAGAGCGTGAAGAAAGGCGACACCCTGTGCATCGTCGAAGCCATGAAGATGATGAACCACATCGAAGCTGAAACCAGCGGTGTGATCGAATCCATCCTCGTCGAAGACGGCCAGCCGGTTGAGTACGACCAACCGCTGTTCACCATCGTTTGAACCGCGGAGAGCCAACGATGTCTGCGAAGTTGGAAAAAGTTCTGATCGCCAACCGCGGTGAAATCGCCCTGCGGATTCTGCGTGCCTGCAAAGAGATGGGCATCAAGACCGTCGCCGTTTACTCCAAGGCCGACAAGGAACTGATGCACCTGGGTCTGGCGGACGAATCCGTCTGCATCGGCCCGGCCTCCGCCGCGCACTCCTACCTGCACATTCCGGCGATCATCGCGGCCGCCGAAGTGACCGGCGCCACCGCCATTCACCCAGGCTACGGCTTCCTCGCGGAAAACGCCGACTTCGCCGAGCAGGTCGAGAACTCCGGCTTCGCCTTCATCGGCCCGAAAGCCGAGACCATTCGCCTGATGGGCGACAAGGTATCGGCCAAGCACGCGATGATCGCTGCCGGCGTACCTACGGTGCCCGGTTCCGACGGCCCGCTGCCGGAAGACGAAGAAACCGCGTTGCGCATCGGCCGCGAAGTCGGCTACCCGGTGATCATCAAGGCCGCTGGCGGCGGCGGTGGTCGCGGCATGCGCGTGGTGCATAAAGAAGAAGACCTGATCTCCTCGGCCAAGCTGACCCGCTCCGAAGCTGGCGCGGCGTTCGGCAACCCGATGGTCTACCTGGAGAAGTTCCTGACCAACCCACGTCACGTGGAAGTCCAGGTGCTGTCCGACGGCCAGGGCAACGCGATCCACCTGGGCGACCGCGACTGCTCCCTGCAGCGTCGTCACCAGAAGGTGCTTGAAGAAGCGCCGGCTCCGGGCATCGACGAAACCGCGCGCCAGGAAGTCTTCGCCCGCTGCGTCAAGGCGTGCATCGACATCGGCTACCGCGGCGCCGGCACCTTCGAGTTCCTGTACGAGAACGGCCGTTTCTACTTCATCGAGATGAACACTCGCGTGCAGGTAGAGCACCCGGTATCGGAAATGGTCACTGGCGTCGACATCGTCAAGGAGATGCTGAGCATCGCCGCTGGCAACAAGCTGTCGATCTCCCAGAAGGACGTGGTCATTCGTGGCCACGCCCTGGAATGCCGGATCAACGCCGAAGACCCGAAAACCTTCATGCCAAGCCCAGGCACGGTCAAGCATTTCCATGCTCCGGGCGGCAATGGCGTGCGCGTCGACTCGCACCTGTACAGCGGTTACGCGGTTCCACCGAACTACGACTCGTTGATCGGCAAGCTGATCACTTACGGGGCAACCCGTGAAGAAGCCATGGCGCGCATGCGCAATGCGCTGGACGAAATCGTGGTCGACGGGATCAAGACCAACATCCCGCTGCACCGCGACCTGACCCGTGACGAAGGCTTCTGCAAAGGTGGCGTGAACATTCACTACCTGGAGCACAAGCTGGCCGGTCAACACTGATCGACACCGCACCAGAACGACAAGGCCGCTTTCGAGCGGCCTTGTCGTTTCTGCCCCCCCTTGCAGGAGCGAGCTTGCTCGCGATAGGGCCATCAGCGACAGCGCGCATTTTCCTGGCGTCATGCGGCGCCCTTGCAGGCATCGCGAGCAAGCTCGCGCCTACAGAGAGGCGGTGCGGACAAGTGGAAATGGCGCCTGGCGTGTCGTTTTCTGCGCCTCGCTCGCGTAAACTTGCGCGCTTCTCGCAGCCCGCTAGGCTGCACATTACATATTTCAAAGGTGCCCGCCATGCCTTGGCTGCAAGTCCGTCTCGCCATCAGCCCAGAACAAGCCGAAACCTACGAAGACGCTTTTCTCGAAGTTGGCGCCGTTTCGGTGACTTTCATGGACGCCGAGGATCAACCGATCTTCGAACCGGAACTCAACACCACCCCGCTGTGGAACCACACTCACCTGCTGGCCCTGTTCGAAGACGGCACCGAGGCCGCCAGCGTGCTGGCCCACCTTGAGCTGCTGACCGGCAGCCCGCTGCCCGAACATCACAGCGAAGTGATCGAAGACCAGGACTGGGAACGCAGCTGGATGGACAACTTCCAGCCGATGCGTTTCGGCCAGCGCCTGTGGATCGTCCCGAGCTGGCACGCCGCTCCCGAGCCGGACGCGGTCAACCTGTTGCTCGATCCGGGCCTGGCCTTCGGCACCGGCACGCACCCGACCACCGCCCTGTGCCTGGAATGGCTCGACGGCCAGGACCTGGAAGGCTGCAACGTGCTGGACTTCGGTTGCGGCTCCGGGATCCTGGCGATCGCCGCCCTGCTGCTGGGCGCAAAACAGGCGGTGGGCACCGACATCGACGTGCAGGCCCTGGAAGCCTCCCGCGACAACGCTGGGCGCAACAACATCGCCGAAGCGCTGTTCCCGCTCTATCTGCCGCAAGACCTGCCGCAGGTCCAGGCGGACGTACTGGTCGCCAACATTCTCGCCGGCCCGCTGGTCGCCCTGGCGCCGCAACTGTCCAGCCTGGTCAAGAGCGGCGGACGCCTGGCGTTGTCGGGCATCCTCGCCGAACAGGGTGAGGAAGTCGCTGCCGCCTACGCCCGGGACTTCGACCTGGACCCGATCGCCAACCTCGATGGCTGGGTACGCATCACCGGCCGTCGGCGCTAGAATGGCCGCCTGTATAAACCGGATCGCCGCATGACCGACAGTTTCGTCACCCAGTGTCCGCATTGCCAAACCAGCTTCCGCGTCAGCCACGCCCAGTTGAGCGTGGCCCGGGGCGTGGTGCGCTGCGGCTCCTGCCTGCAGGTGTTCAACGCCGCACGGCAGTTGCTTGAGCAACGCGCTGGCAAGGACGCTGTCGTCACACCTCCCGCACCGGCTGCCCCTGCTGAACCGCTGACCCCGCCGCCACCGCGCGCCATCAGCCAGAAGCAGTGGAGCGCCACCGAGCTCGACCTGGACAGCCTCGACCTGGACGAGGAACTGGCCAAGCTCGAACAGCGGGAAATCCAGCCGACCAAGGCCTTCGGCCAGGAGCGCGGCTCCAGGGAAGACGCCCTCAGCGCCCGCCGCGACCAGCCGGATGCCGAAGAGGAACACTGGCCGGACAGCCTGTTCAGCCAGCCACCCGGCACCAGCAGCGACCTGGACGAAAAACCTGAGCAGCCGCCCGTCGACGCCGGCCGCTCCGGGCGTACCGAACCGTCGCTGTCCTTCAACCTGGACGATCTGGAAGACGAACCCAAGGCGCCCTCCCTGCTCCTGGACGACGACCTGGAGCCCACGCCAGCGCACGGTTCCCTGAAGGCCGACGAGCCCGATGAGATCGAGCCGCCAGCCAGCCCGGCGCCACGCAACAAGCGTGGGCGCGCCGAGCCCGAGGCGCCGGACGCCGTGTTGCTGGACCTGGAAGACGACCCGATCCAGCTGGACTGGCAAAAACGCCGCTCGCCCTGGGGCCGCCGCCTGCTCTGGAGCCTGCTGATCCTGCTGGCCGCCGCCGGCCTGGCGGGCCAGTACATCGCCTATCACTTCGACGAACTGGCGCGCCAGGACCAGTACCGCCCCTGGTTCCAGCAGTTTTGCCCGGAACTGGGCTGCACGGTGCCCTCGAAGGTCGATATCGGCCGCATCAAAAGCAGCAACCTGGTGGTGCGCAGCCACCCGGACTTCAGCGGCGCCCTGGTGGTGGATGCGATCATCTACAACCGCGCGCCGTTCTCCCAGCCCTTCCCGCTGCTGGAACTGCGTTTCGCCGACCTCAACGGCCATCTGATCGCCAGTCGTCGCTTCAAACCCGGCGAATACGTCAAGGGTGAGCTCGAAGGGGTGTCGGAGATGCCGCCGCAGACACCGATCCATATCGCGCTGGACATCCTCGATCCGGGCCCCAAGGCCGTCAACTACAGCCTAAGCTTTCACTCGCCCGAGTAAGGCGCGCCATCCGAGCAAAGGCCGCCCGGGATTGACGGCGGTTTTCTGACTGCTGCCCAGCGGACCAAACCGTTGGCAATAACAGAATAACTGTTCAGATTTTATCCAATTCAGCCTTTATCCAGTCATCGAGAGCGGGTATCATGCCAACCCTTTTTCGAACTCTCATGATCCGGCCCCACAACAGGGAAGTCCTATGTCGGCGGTACGCATCGGCCCATATACATTGCACAACGGCTTGATTCTCGCCCCCATGGCGGGCGTCACCGACCAGCCCTTTCGTCAGCTTTGCAAGCGGCTGGGTGCAGGCCTTGTAGTCTCGGAAATGGTCACCAGCGACATGAGTTTGTGGAACAGTCGCAAATCGCGCCTGCGCATGATCCACGAGGGCGATCCCGAGCCGCGCTCGGTACAGATCGCCGGTGGCGATGCACAGATGCTGGCGGATGCCGCCCGCGCCAACGTCGAGTTGGGCGCACAGATTATTGATATCAACATGGGTTGCCCGGCGAAGAAGGTCTGCAACAAGGCCGCCGGCTCCGCGTTACTGAAAGATGAAGATCTGGTGAACGAGATCCTGCAGGCCGTGGTGGCCGCAGTCGATGTGCCGGTCACCCTGAAGATCCGTACCGGCTGGGACCGGGCGAACAAGAACGGCCTGACGGTGGCGAAGATCGCCGAACAGGCAGGCATCACGGCATTGGCGGTCCATGGCCGGACCCGGGCCGACCTGTACACGGGCGTTGCCGAGTACGACACCATCGCTGCGATCAAGCAGGCGGTGTCGATCCCGGTCTTCGCCAACGGCGATATCGACTCGCCCGAGAAGGCCCGCTACGTCCTCGACGCTACCGGTGCCGACGGGCTGTTGATTGGCCGGGCCGCTCAGGGGCGGCCATGGATTTTTCGTGAGATCGAACATTTTCTGCGTACCGGTCAAACCCTGCCGGCACCTGAACTGTTCGAGGTGGAACGTATTCTGCTTGAGCATCTGGCCGCGCTGCATGCCTTCTATGGCGATGTCATGGGCGTACGCATTGCTCGCAAGCATGTGGGCTGGTATCTCGCAACTCTGCCGGGCGCCAGGGAGTTTCGCGCCCACTTCAATCGTTTGGAAGATACGGAAGCACAGTGCGCCAACGTTCGTGAGTTCTTTGCCGAGCGTTACAAGAGCCTGGTGACAGGGGACGGAGAAGGGGTGGCCGCATGACGATGATGACCGAGACTTTAGTGAGTGGAACAGCACCCGTGAGCGACAACGTGAATTTGAAACAGCACCTCAATACGCCGAGCGAAGAAGGCCAGACCCTTCGCGGGAGTGTCGAGAAGGCGCTGCACAATTATTTCGCCCACCTTGAGGGCGCGGCCGTCACGGACGTGTACAACCTGGTGCTCTCCGAAGTCGAGGCTCCTTTGCTCGAAAGCGTGATGAACTACGTCAAGGGCAACCAGACCAAGGCCAGCGAGCTGCTCGGTCTGAACCGCGGCACCCTGCGCAAGAAACTCAAGCAGTACGATTTGCTGTAAGCATTCAATCAAACCAGAAAGGCGCCCGCGTAAAACCGGTCGCCTTTTTTGCTGACTCCTTTGCTTTTGATGGAAATTGAGATGACCGACCAGACTACCCGCCTGCCGATCCGCCGCGCCTTGATCAGTGTTTCCGACAAGACCGGGATCCTCGAATTCGCCAAGGAGCTGGAAGCCCTGGGCGTGGAGATCCTCTCCACCGGCGGGACCTTCAAACTGCTGCAGGACAACGGCGTGGCCGCAGTGGAAGTCGCGGATTACACCGGTTTCGCGGAAATGATGGACGGCCGGGTGAAGACCCTGCACCCGAAAATCCACGGCGGAATCCTCGGTCGTCGCGGTATCGACGACGCCATCATGAACGAGCACGGCATCAAGCCGATCGACCTGGTAGCGGTCAACCTCTACCCGTTCGAAGCCACCATCTCCAAGCCGGGCTGCGACCTGCCGACCGCCATCGAGAACATCGACATCGGCGGCCCGACCATGGTCCGCTCGGCGGCCAAGAACCACAAAGACGTGGCCATCGTGGTCAACGCCAGCGACTACGGCCAGGTGCTGGAAAGCCTCAAGGCCGGCGGCCTGACCTACGCCCAGCGTTTCGACCTGATGCTCAAGGCCTTCGAACACACCGCGGCCTATGACGGCATGATCGCCAACTACATGGGCACCGTGAACCAGGCGGCCGAAACCCTGAGCACCGAAGGCCGCAGCGAATTCCCGCGCACCTTCAACAGCCAGTTCATCAAGGCCCAGGAAATGCGCTACGGCGAGAACCCGCACCAGAGCGCGGCGTTCTACGTGGAAGCCAAGCCTGCCGAAGTCGGCATCGCCACCGCCACCCAGCTGCAAGGCAAGGAACTGTCGTACAACAACGTGGCCGACACCGACGCCGCGCTGGAATGCGTGAAAAGCTTCGTCAAGCCGGCCTGCGTGATCGTCAAGCACGCCAACCCGTGCGGCGTGGCCGTGAGCCCGGACGCCGAAGGCGGTATCCGCCAGGCCTACGAACTGGCCTACGCCACCGACACCGAATCGGCCTTCGGCGGCATCATCGCCTTCAACCGCGAACTGGACGCCGAGACCGCCAAGGCCATCGTCGAGCGTCAGTTCGTTGAAGTGATCATTGCCCCTTCGGTCAGCGACGAAGCCCGTGCCATTGTTGCCGCGAAAGCCAACGTGCGCCTGCTGGCCTGCGGCCAATGGTCGGCGGACCGCGTTCCGGCCTGGGACTACAAGCGCGTCAACGGTGGCCTGCTGGTGCAGAGCCGCGACATCGGCATGATCGGCGCCGACGACCTGAAAGTGGTGACCAAGCGCGCCCCGACCGAACAGGAAATCCACGACCTGATCTTCGCCTGGAAAGTGGCCAAGTTCGTCAAATCCAACGCTATCGTCTACGCCAAGAACCGTCAGACCATCGGCGTCGGCGCCGGCCAGATGAGCCGCGTGAACTCCGCCCGTATCGCCGCGATCAAGGCTGAACACGCCGGCCTGCAAGTGCAGGGCGCGGTCATGGCGTCCGATGCGTTCTTCCCGTTCCGCGACGGCATCGACAACGCGGCCAAGGTCGGCATCACCGCAGTGATCCAGCCAGGCGGCTCGATGCGCGACAACGAAGTGATCGCCGCCGCCGACGAAGCGGGCATTGCGATGGTATTCACCGGTATGCGCCACTTCCGCCACTAAGCATCAATGGGGCGCCACCCTCCCCTGTAGCCGCTGCCGAAGGCTGCGATAGACCCGAAGGGTCTTCAGCGATCTGAAATCCTGCAACCGCTTCGCGGTTGATCGCAGCCTGGCGGCAGCGGCTACAACGTCAGGCTTGCGCGCTTCCCCAAATTAGCGTCATCCGAGGTTTTTGAAATGAATGTACTGATCATTGGTAGCGGCGGTCGTGAACACGCCCTGGCCTGGAAAGTCGCTCAAGACCCACGGGTCGAGAAAGTCTTCGTTGCCCCGGGCAACGCCGGCACCGCCATCGAAGCCAAGTGCGAGAACGTGGCCATCGACGTATTGGCCCTCGAGCAGCTGGCCGACTTTGCCGAGAAGAACGTGTCCCTGACCATCGTCGGTCCGGAAGTACCGCTGGTGGCTGGTGTGGTCGACCTGTTCCGCTCCCGTGGCCTGGACTGCTTCGGTCCGACCGCTGGCGCGGCCCAGCTGGAAGGCTCGAAAGCCTTCACCAAGGATTTCCTGGCGCGCCACAAGATCCCGACCGCCGACTACCAGAACTTCACCGAGATCGAGCCGGCCCTGGCTTATCTGCGGGAAAAGGGCGCGCCGATCGTGATCAAGGCCGACGGCCTGGCCGCCGGTAAAGGCGTGATCGTCGCCATGACCCTGAGCGAGGCCGAAGACGCCGTGCGCGACATGCTGGCCGGCAATGCCTTCGGCGACGCCGGTTCGCGCGTGGTGATCGAAGAGTTCCTCGACGGCGAGGAAGCCAGCTTCATCGTCATGGTCGACGGCAAGAACGTGCTGCCCATGGCCACCAGCCAGGACCACAAACGCGTCGGCGACGGCGACAACGGCCCGAACACCGGCGGCATGGGGGCCTACTCCCCTGCCCCGGTGGTCACCGCCGACGTGCACCAGCGCGTGATGGACCAGGTAATCTGGCCGACCGTGCGCGGCATGGCCGACGAAGGCAACGTCTACACCGGTTTCCTGTACGCCGGCCTGATGATCGACAAGGCCGGCAACCCGAAAGTCATCGAGTTCAACTGCCGCTTCGGCGATCCGGAAACCCAACCGGTGATGCTGCGCCTGCAATCGAGCCTGGTGCTGCTGGTCGAGGCCGCCCTGGCCCAGGCGCTGGACAAGGTCGAAGCGCAATGGGATCCACGTCCGAGCCTGGGCATCGTCCTGGCCGCCGGCGGCTATCCTGGTGACTACGCCAAAGGCGCGGTGATCGAAGGCCTGGACGCGGCCGCCAAACTGGAAGGCAAAGTCTTCCACGCCGGCACCGCGCTCAAGGACGATCAGGTGGTAACCTCCGGCGGCCGCGTGCTCTGCGCCACCGCCCTGGGCGAAAGCGTGGGTGCCGCGCAGCAGCAGGCCTACCAACTGGCAGCTAAGATCGATTGGCAAGGCTGCTTCTACCGCAAAGACATCGGTTACCGGGCCATTGCCCGCGAGCGTGGCGAAAGTCAGGAGTAATCCTGTCTTCCTGTCCGGCAAGGGCCCCAGGCCCTTGCCGGACGGCTCCAGCGCCGCGCATAGTTATAATCTGGCATCAACCTACGAAGGGATTTCGCCGTGCGCTGGCTCAGGACTGCCATAGGTTTCACCGTCACTCTGCTGACCCTGCTCTGCTTGATCCCGGCCCAGGCCGCACAAGGCAGTAACTGGGCCGTTTTGCTCGATGAACAGGCCGACCTGCAACTGAGCGATATCCGCTCCCCGCGCTACACCAATCAATTCAGCCCGATCGAACTGGAACGCATCACCGCCGCCGAACCCGGAGGCGCGTTATGGCTGCGTTTCAAACTGCAACCGGGCAAGCACGAACAACTGCTGCGGATCTTCGCGCCCGACCTGTCACGCCTGGACATGTATGTGCTGGACGGCGACAACCTGGTCGAGCAACTGACCTCCGGCACCCAGCAGCCCCAGGCCGAACGGCCTTTGCCCAGCAGCGACTTCATGCTGCCGCTGCCGCAGAACCAGAAGACCCTCGACGTCTATCTGCGCCTGGTCTCCGACCATCAGTTGCGCCCTTACATCACCCTGCAACCGGCGGTCATGACCGCGGCCAATCAGGGCCAGAGCGTGCTGTACGGCCTGCTGTTCGGCTGCATGGGCATGCTGATGCTGCACAACCTGGTGCGCTACGCCTACACCCGTTCGCGCAGCAGCCTGTGGCTGGCGTCCTGCGAAGCCCTGGTGATGCTCAGCCTGGCGCTGATGCTCAACCTGTTCGGCCCCTGGCTGCCGGACTGGCACGCGATACAGACCCCTGGCGCCTACCTGGCGCTGTTGCTGACTACCCCTTGCGGGCTGATGTTCGTCTATCGCTTTTTTGCCCCGCTGGGCCCGCACCCACTGAACAAGCTGCTGCTGGTCGACATCCTGATGGTCGGCCTGTGCAGCCTGTTGCTGCTGTTCGTCGATTCACTCCCGCTGAACCTCATCACCTACGGCCTGGTGGCCCTGGTCGGCCTGAGCATGCTGTTCATCGCCGGTTATCACTGGCACAAAGGCTACCGCCCGGCGCGCTACTTCGTGGCCGGCATGGGCATCTTCAACATCGGCGCGCTGATCGTGCTGCCGGCGCTGCTGGGGTTGACCATGGTCGCGCCCCAGGGCCTGATCGTCACCTTGCTGGTGACCATGTGCCTGAGCGGGTGGGCGATGAGCATCGCCCTGGGCGAGCGCCAGCGCAGCATCACCGAGAACGAGTTCAGCGTCAGCCGCGACCTCGCCGCCAGCAACGCCGAGGTCAATGCCAAGGCCGAGTTCCTGGCCAAGATCAGCCACGAGATCCGCACACCGATGAACGGCGTGCTGGGCATGACCGAGCTGCTGCTGGGCACACCACTGTCGGTCAAGCAACGCGATTACGTGCAGACCATCCACAGTGCCGGCAACGAGCTGCTGACCCTGATCAACGAGATCCTCGACATCTCCAAGCTCGAATCCGGGCAGATCGAGCTGGACGACGTGCAGTTCGACCTCAATGCACTGATAGAGGACTGCCTGAGTATTTTCCGTGCCAAGGCCGAGCAGCAGAACGTCGAGCTGATCAGCTTCATCCAGCCGCAGGTGCCACGCGTGATCAGCGGTGATCCGACGCGCTTGCGCCAGGCCATGCTCAGCCTGTTGGAAAACGCCCTGAAGAAGACCGACGAAGGCGAGGTCCTGGTGGTGGTCGCGCTGGACGAGCGCACCAGCAAACCGCGCCTGCGCATTGCCGTGCAGGACAGCGGCCAGCCGATGGAAGCCGAAGAACGCGATGCCCTGCTGCATTCGGAACTGCACAGCAAGAACTTCCTCGCCAGCACCCGCCTGGGCGGCAATCTCGGCCTGGTCATCGCCCGCCAGCTGATCCTGCTGATGCATGGCGAGTTCGGGGTCAAGACCAGCGCCAACCAGGGCAGCACCCTGTGGCTGACCCTGCCGCTGGACCCTGAGCGCCTGGAGCACCCGACGTCCGACCTGGATGGCCCGCTGCAAGGCGCCCGGGTGCTGGTGGTGGACGACAACGACACCTGCCGCAAGGTCCTGGTGCAGCAATGCAGCGCCTGGGGCCTGAACGTCAGCGCCGTGCCTTCGGGCAAGGAAGCCCTGGCCCTGCTGCGCACCAAGGCGCACCTGCGCGACTACTTCGATGTGGTGCTGCTCGACCAGAACATGCCCGGCATGACCGGCATGCAACTGGCGGCCAAGATCAAGGAAGACCCGAGCCTGAACCACGACATCCTGCTGATCATGCTCACCGGCATCAGCAACGCGCCGAGCAAGGTCATCGCGCGCAACGCCGGGGTCAAGCGCATTCTCGCCAAACCGGTGGCCGGCTACACCCTCAAGACCACCCTGGCCGACGAGCTGACCCAGCGCAACAAGGGCCAACTGGTCCCCCATCAGCCCCATTCGCTGAGCGGGGTTCCGGTGCCGGTCAAGGTGCCGAGCGACTTCCGCATCCTGGTCGCCGAGGACAACAGCATCTCCACCAAGGTGATTCGCGGCATGCTCGGCAAGCTCAACCTGCAGCCCGATACCGCGAGCAACGGCGAAGAAGCCCTGCAAGCGATGAAGGCCCAGCGCTACGACCTGGTGCTGATGGACTGCGAAATGCCGATCCTCGACGGTTTCTCCGCCACCCAGCAGCTGCGGGCCTGGGAAGTCGGCAACCAGCGCGTGCGCACGCCGGTGGTGGCGCTGACCGCGCACATCCTCACCGAGCACAAGGAGCGCGCGCGGCAGGCCGGCATGGACGGGCACATGGCCAAGCCGGTGGAGCTGTCGCAACTGCGCGAACTGATCGAACACTGGGTGGCGCAGCGCGACCTGCAGGACCGCACCACGGCGCAGCCGTCCTGAGCCGACAGTCCGGCAAACGCCTGTTAAACTCCGCTCGCCCTCCTTCGCTGTGAGTTTGCGCCATGCTCCATGTGCTGTTCAGCGTGTACCTGAAGATGCTGGTGCTCTACAGCCCCTTCTTCGTCCTGTCCTGCTTCATCAGCCTGACCCGCGGCTACTCCAGCAAGGAGCGTCGGCGCCTGGCGTGGAACGTCGCCCTGGCGACCCTGGCCTCCAGCGTGCTGCTGTATCTGTTCGGACGGGTGATCTTCAATGTGTTCGGCATCACCGTGGACGCCTTCCGCATCGGCGCCGGCAGCGTGCTGTTCATCTCGGCCCTGGGCATGGCCCAGGGCAAGTCGGCGATCCAGACCGACAACGTGCAGCAGGACGTGACCATAGTGCCGCTGACCATCCCCCTGACCGTCGGCCCCGGCACCATCGGCGCCCTGCTGGTGATGGGCGTCAGCCAGCCGCACTGGGACGACAAACTCACCGCGATCCTCAGCATCGCCCTGGCCAGCTTCACGGTCGGCGTGGTGCTCTACCTGTCCAACCGCATCGAACGCATCCTCGGCGAGCAAGGCTTGCAGATCGTCAGCCGACTGATGGGCCTGTTCGTCTGCGCCCTGGCGGCGCAGATCATCTTTACCGGGGTCAAGGGGTATCTGGGGTAGAGGCAGCGGCAAGCTACAAGCGGCAAGAACAAGCAGGCTCACTGGGGACAGTGAGCCTGGGCTTTTTCCGGGGTGGGATTTTTTACGCCTGCAGTTGCCACTGCAAGGCATCCAGCGCGTCGCAGCCGTCTTGCAGCAACAGGTGGGCGGCGTTGACGAAGTGAATCAGATCCTGGTCGCCCACACCTTTGACACTCAGGCAATTGAGGCTGTGCATCAGATCCCGCGAAGCCTTGATGCGCTGCACCGCGCCGCCATGCAGATCGGCTGCGGGCGCGTTGCGGTCGAGGTGGAACACCGGGGTAGGGGTGAGATTGCTTTGTAGTGGGATGAAGTCCGTCATGGTCATAGCTCCTTAGTTGCATAAAGAGCTGCCACTCTTTGCGGCTAAACAAATGGGAGGCAGCTGTGCGAGGGTTAGCCGACCAGGGATGGAGCTATGAACATTCCCCGGCACACCCAAAGGTGTCCCGCGCACAGCCACCATAAAGGATGCCGCGCAACCAAAAGCGCCAGCATGGTAATGGATGGCGCTTAAGCGTTCATAGCCCCATATCTCGACCGGCTAAGATCGACCGCCGATGCGTCGGCGACCGGGCAACTATGGCTTCGCAAAAAACCAGCGACAACCCTCAATGTGTTGCCATTCTTTCCCTCTGACGGCCCCCACGCTTCCTGTAGCCGCTGCCGAGCCCGCGAGGCTGCGATAGGACCGAAGGTCCTCCAGCGGTTTCAAGACCCTGCGTCCGCTTCGCGGCCGATCGCAGCCTCGCGGGCTCGGCAGCGGCTACAAAATTTAGCGCCGACCGGTAGGTCGCGCCCGGCTTTGGCTTTTGATCCACCCGCCCCATCGGGAGGCCGAGTGGAGGCGTTTATCAGGGGGATGGCGCGCAGCGCCCCTCGACGCAGTCGAGGACATCGTATGGAGGTCGAAGCGCAGCCGACCGGAGTCGATGCCCCCTGAGGGACGCCGGAGCGAGGGAACCTGAGCGCAGCGAAGGCCGTACGCAGGGGCAAGCGTTTTTTGGTTACTTTTTGCTGGGCCGGCATTCCGGCGTTTGAAAAAAAGTGACCCGCCGTAAGGGCGGAACCCTAAGTGGCCGTTACCGCAGAAACGGATATGTACCCCGTCCAAAAAATGCAGCGCCAGAGCGGACGCCATCGCGGGCAAGCCTCGCTCCTACAGCGGCTCGAGATTGCCTAGGGTTTCTGCCCGTACCACCTCGGCGTATACACCCACTCCCCCCCTCCAGCCTTGGGAAACACGCAGGTAGTGGATGAGCCCACCAACACCATGGTGCGCATATCCACCTGCTCCGCTGTCAGCTCGCCCAGGGTGATAACGCGCAAGGTCTGCCCCGGACGCCCGATATCCCGCCCCAGCACTACGGGCGTGTCCGCAGTGCGGTGCTGGCGCACGATCTCCAGCGCGCGCCCCAGCTGCCAAGGACGCGAACGCGAGATGGGGTTATAGAACGCCAGCGCCAGGTCGGCCTGGGACGCCAGGTCCAGGCGCTTCTCGATGATTGCCCAGGGCTTGAGGTTGTCCGACAGGGACAGCACGCAGAAGTCGTGGCCCAGGGGCGCGCCGGCCTGGGCGGCGGTGGCCAGGGAAGCGGAAACCCCGGGAAGGATTTCCAGCTCGACCCGATGCCAGCCCGGCTCGCTGGATTCGTGCAGCGCTTCCAGCACCGCCGCGGCCATGGCGAAGACCCCCGGGTCGCCGGAGGACACCACCACCACCGAACGGCCTTGGGCCGCGAGCTCGAAGGCGTGGCGGGCACGCTGCATTTCTTCGCGGTTGTCGGTGCAGTGCAGGACCTGGTCGGCGCGGAACGGGCCGGCCATGCGCACATAGGTTTCGTAGCCAAGGATATCGTTGGCCCGCGCCAGTTCGGCCTTCACCGCCGGCACCATCAGCTCGGCGGCGCCAGGGCCCAGGCCGATCACCGCCAGGCGGCCACGGGGGCGGCCGATCTGCTGCGGGTCCAGCGGCTGGCTGGCCACGGCAATGGCGATGTCTTCACCCACGCTCAGCGGCGGCAGCAGTTGCGGCACGGCCTGTTGCGCCAGTTCGGCGACACTGCCCGCCGTAGGGGCGAAACGCAGGGGCACGCCCAGGTCGGCAGCGGCCTGGCGCAAGATCGGGCTGGCCATGTCGCTGTCAGCGGCCAGCATGCAGGCGACGGATTGCACGGCGATCTGCTTCTGGTGCAAGGCCTCGCGCAGCGCATCGGCACCCGCGATATTGCCGTTGCAGGCGATCAGCACACTGCGCGGATAGATCAGCAGTTCGTTGGCGGCGGGCTCGCGCTCGGCCGAGCCGACGCGGATGGTCAGCCGGGCATGCCGGTCTTCCGGCAACCGGGCCTCGGCCAGCCAGGGCGCGGCGCCTTCGATGCGCACGCTTTCACCGCCCAGCAGATCGGAGACGAAACGCTTGCCCAGCTCCAGATCACCCAGGGCATAGCCGCTCGGTGGGTTGAGCAGGCAGGTGCCGAAGCGCAGCTCGCCGCTGGTGGTGATTGCCGCCGCCACGCTCAGGCCGGCGGCGATTTCCCGGGCCATGACGTTCACTCCGCCCAGGCCACCGAGCAACGGCACCACGGCGCTGCCGTCTTCGGCCACGGCCAGCACCGGCGGCTCCGCGCCCTTCTCCAGCAGCAGCGGCGCCAGGGTGCGGATGACGATGCCCGCGGCGCACAGTGCGATGATCGGCGTGTCCTGTTGATACAGCTGACGCAAGGTCGCGCCAAACTCCTGGTATGGGCGGTCGGCGCCCTCGACCCGTTCGGCCAGGCCGTGGATCAGCGCGTCCGGGTACAGCTGCTGAAGTTTGCGCGCAGTCGCCAGGCTGCCTTGGCCAAGGATGACGATGGCCGGTGCGGAACGGGCCATCAACCTTGCCACCTTTCACCGGGCACGATGATCAACGAGAAATACGGCGAGGACATCGGCTGCACTTCATCCAGCGGCACGATCTTCTGGTTGGCCATGGTTGCGCGCTCGACGTACAGCGCGCGCTCGGCCAGGCCCAGCTCTTCGAGCACCTGGCGCACCTTGGGGAAGTTGCGCCCCAGCTTCATCACCACCGCCGCGTCGGCATCGGCCAGGCGGCGCTTGAGTTCGTCATGGGGCAACACGCCGGAGAGCACCGACAGGCTCTGGTTGCGATACACCAGCGGCGCGCCCAGCACCGAGGCGCCACCGAGCATCGAGCACACCCCCGGCACCACTTCGGCCGGGTAACGCTCGGCCAGGCGGTCGTGCAGGTACATGTAGGAGCCGTAGAAGAACGGGTCGCCTTCACAGATCACCGCCACGTCGCGGCCGGCGTCCAGATGCTTGGCCAAGTCTTCGGCGGCGCTGTCATAGAAGTCGCTGATCACTTGCTCGTAGGACAGCGGCGCCGGCAGCACTTCGGTGGTCACCGGGTAGACCAGCGGCACCAGGGTCTGCGCGCCTTGCAGGTGTGCTTCGATGATGCCGAAGGCATTGCCCTTTTTACCCTTGGCGACGAAGTACGCCACCACCGGCGACTCGCGCAGCAGGCGCAGGGCCTTGACGGTAATCAGTTCCGGATCACCGGGGCCGACGCCCAGGCCGATCAAACGTCCAGGTTGCTGCATCATTCGATCTCCGTGGCCAGGGCGTTGACGGCGGCGGCGGCCATGGCGCTGCCGCCCAGGCGGCCTTGCATGATCACAAAAGGCACGCCGCGGCTGTCGGCGGCGAGCATCGCCTTGGACTCGGCCGCGCCGACGAAACCTACCGGGAAACCGAGGATCAGCGCCGGTTTCGGCGCGCCGGCGTCGAGCATTTCCAGCAGGTAGAACAGCGCGGTCGGGGCGTTGCCGATCACCACCACGCTGCCCTCCAGGTACGGCCGCCACAGCTCCAGGGCCACCGCCGAGCGGGTGTTGCCCAGCTCGCGGGCCAGCTCCGGCACGCTTTCGTCGCGCAGGGTGCAGATCACCTGATTGTTCGCCGGCAGACGGGCGCGGGTAATGCCTTCGGCCACCATGCGCGCATCGCAGAGAATCGGCGCGCCGGCCGCCAGGGCCGCGCGCCCGGCCTGGCCCGCGCCTTCGGAGAACTGCAGGCCGTCGATGGCATCGACCATGCCGCAGGCATGGATCACCCGCACCGCGAGCTTTTCCAGGTCCGCGGGGATGCGATCGAGCCTAGCCTCCTCGCGAATGATCGCGAAGGAGTTGCGATAGATCTCCTGACCGTCGCGGATGTAATCAATCATGGGTGTTGCTCCGTGGGCGGGCATCGAGCAATGCGCCGGCCGCTTCAAGGGAAAGGTTGCGTGCGTGCAGCGTGCCGAAACCCGGCTGCGCGGCATCGCGAAAATAGAGGTCGTAACGACCGGGGGCGACAGCCAGCAAGGTAGCCGGTGCCACATGGGCGGCGGCGCAGGAACGCGAGCAGCCGGACAGGTGCACGTCCAGCTGATGGCCGTGACGCTGGAGCAAGGCAGCCAGCTTCAGCGCGTCGCCCTTGGTGTCGGCCAGGGCCTTGCCGCAGCCGCTGGAACCGGTGCAGGCAATCAGGTGGGCCAGGGGCTGCTCTGGCGAGCAGAGAAACCCCAGCTGTTGCAGGCAGCGCGTGACTTCAGGCGCGTCTTCGGCCCGCAGATTTGGCAGCAACAGGCTCTGCCAGGGCGTGAACCTCAGGCTGCCGTCGCCCCATTGCTCAGCCAGCTGCGCCGCGCCGCGCAGCATCGACGGGGCCAGCCGCCCCAGGGGCGTGACGGCACCGACATAGACCTGGTCCGGTTGCCGCTGTGGATAAGTGCCGATATGCAGCGGCTCGGAAGGGGCCTCGCGCTGCCAATCGCCCCCCCTGATCACCGGCCCCGGCAAGTGCGCGGACACCTGTGCCAGCAGCGCGTCCGCCGAGTGCTCCGCCAACAGCTGGCGCATGCGGGTCTGTTCGGGGCGGGCCAGGTCGAGGAACAGCTCCAGCACCGCCACCACCAGGGCCAGCCCATCCTCCAGCGCCACGCTGGCCAGGGGCCGGTCCCCAGGGCAGCCGGCCAGGCCGAAGGCCAGCCAGGGCTCGCCCGCGCCTTCGAACGCCGAAAGCCACAGGTCATGGGGATGCTCCAGCATGGCCAGGGCCTCGCCGCCGTCGAGTTGCACGGCGAACTTGGGCGACAACTCATGAAAGCGCGGATGGCTTTGCACAGTGGCGAGAATCTGCCCGGCCAGGGGACGGGTGTCGACGATCATCGTGCGGTCGATCCCGGCCGTGGGGCTGAGCATCAGGTTACGCACGTCATCGCCGGCCGCGCTGGTCGGCCCCAGGCCGGCGGCCAGCAGCTCGGCGATCAGCGCCTGATGCTCGGCGCCGATCCCGCGAATCTGCAGGTTGGCGCGGTTGGTCGCCTCGATCACCCCGCCGGCATACCGCTCGGCCGCAGCGGCCACCGCGCGGGCCTGGGCGGCGCTGATCGCCCCGCCGGCCAGCTTGATCCGGCAGATACCGCCGTCCAGTGCCGGGACGATACGCAGCAACCCCGGACAGGCCGAGGGGCGTAAGGCGGTGGACATCGGGCGTTCGTTCAAGGGGGTGACCGGCTGTGTGGGAAAGGCGCTTCGCGGGCGAAGGCGCGGTATTATGCCTGCTTTGTCCGAAGGCATGAAAAGCCTGCCTGTCGGAAGAACAGGTTTTACCCTCGAGGAATAGCGATGTCGCCCTGGCTGACAGTAGTGGGAATCGGTGAAGACGGCTTCAAGGGCCTGGGCAAGAACGCCCGGCGGGCCCTGATGGGCGCTTCGCGGATCGTCGGCGGCCAGCGGCAACTGGACCTGTTGCCGGTGTGCATCCGCGGCGAGCGGCAACTGTGGCCGAGCCCTTTCTCACTGGAGCCGGTGCTGGCCAAGCGCGGCGAGCCGGTGTGCGTGCTGGCCAGCGGCGACCCGATGCTGTTCGGCGTCGGCGCCAGCCTGGCGGGGCAGGTGGCCCAGGAAGAAATGCACGTCCTGCCCTCGCCTTCCTCTTATTCACTGGCGGCCGCGCGCCTGGGCTGGCCGCTGCAAGAGGTGGTGACGCTCTCGGTGGTCGCCCGCCCCGTGGCCGCCCTCAGCGCCCAGCTGTTCAGCGGCGTGCGCCTGCTGGTCCTGAGCAATGACGGCCTCAGCCCCTCGGCCATCGCCGCGCTGCTGCGCGAACGCGGCTTCGGCCCAAGCCGGCTCAGCGTGCTCGAGCACCTGGGCGGCGAGGCCGAACGACGGACCGACAGTACCGCCAACGACTGGAGCGACCCGGCCATCGCCGACCTCAACCTGGTGGCCATCGAATGCCTGGCCGAGCCCGATACGCCGCGCCTGTCGCGCCTGGCCGGCTTGCCCGACTCGGCCTTCCAGCATGACGGCCAGCTGACCAAGCGCGACGTCCGCGCCATTACCCTGGCCCGCCTGGCCCCGGTGCCCGGCGAACTGTTGTGGGATGTCGGCGCCGGCAGCGGCTCGATCGGCATCGAGTGGATGCGCGCGCACCCCAGCTGCCGGGCCCTGGCCATCGAAGCCGACCCAGGCCGCCAGCAACTGATCGAACACAACCGCGACGCCCTCGGCGTGCCCGGCCTGCAACTGGTTCGCGGCAGCGCGCCCCAGGCGCTGGATGGCCTGGAAGCCCCGGACGCGATCTTCATCGGCGGCGGCGTGACCCGCCCCGGCGTGCTCGACGCCTGCTGGGCCCGGCTCAAGCCCGGTGGCCGGCTGGTGGCCAACGCCGTGACCCTGCAAAGCGAAACGACCCTGATGGCCTGGCGCGAACGGCATGGCGGCGAGCTGACCCGCATCCATGTCGCCCAGGCCTTGCCGCTGGGGGACTTCGACACCTGGCGCCAGGCCCTGCCCATTACCTTGCTCGACCTCGTCAAACCGCTATGAGCACCCTGCCCTCCCCTGTAGGAGCGAGCTTGCTCGCGATCCAGACCACGCGGTCCGTCTGGCGGACGCTATCGCGAGCAAGCTCGCGCCTGCACAAGGCCGCGCGGCATGCGTGAAGAAACGGCGGAACAACCGGCCCCGCTGCGCAGCGGCCTGACCACCGGCAGCTGCGCCACCGCCACCAGCCTGGCGGCGGCGCGTCTGTTGCTCGGCGGCACCATCAGCGACGCCGTGGAGATCGTCCTGCCCAAGGGCAAGCAGGTGCAGATGCGCCTGGAGTTTTGCCGCCTCACCGACACCGGCGCCGAAGCCGGCACGATCAAGGATGCCGGCGACGACCCCGACGTGACCCACGGCGCCCTGCTTTATTCCCAGGTCCGCCTGAGCCCGGACAGCGGCATTCGTTTCATCGCCGGCCAAGGCGTGGGCACCGTGACCCGGCCGGGGCTGGTGCTGGGTGTGGGCGAACCGGCGATCAATCCGGTGCCGCGCCGGATGATCAGCGAGCACCTGGCAACCCTGGCCCGGGAACAGGGTTACCAGGGCGGCTTCGAGGTCACGGTCAACGTCGAGGATGGCGAAGCCCTGGCGTTGAAAACCATGAACCCGCGCCTGGGCATTCTCGGCGGCCTGTCGATCCTCGGCACCAGCGGCATCGTGCGGCCGTTTTCCTGCGCGGCCTATATCGCCTCGATCCACCAGGGCATCGACGTCGCCAAGACCAACGGCTACCTGCACATCGCCGCCTGTACCGGCAATGCCAGCGAAGACACCATGCGCCGCGTCTACGACCTGCCGGAAATCGCCCTGATCGAAATGGGCGACTTTGTCGGCGCCGTGCTCAAGCACCTGCGCAAAGTGCCGGTGGACAAACTCAGCCTGTGCGGCGGTTTCGGCAAGATCAGCAAGCTCGCGGCGGGGCACATGGACCTGCACAGCCGCCATTCCAGCATCGACCTGCCGCAACTGGCCGAATGGGCCGCGGCGGTCGGCGCCGACCCGGCGCTGCAAAACGCCATCCGTGGCGCCAACACCAGCCAGCAGGCGCTGGCCATGGCCAGCGCCGCCGGCATCGCCCTGGGCGACGCGGTGTGCCAGCACGCCCTGGACTTCGCGCGCAGCGTGGTGCCGCCACAGGTCCAGGTCGAAGTCTTCGCCATCGATCGCCAGGGCGGCATCGTCGGCCATGCCGGAGCTTTTCGATGAAACCCATACTGCTGCTGGGCGGCGTGACCGAGGCCCTGGCCATCGCCCGGACCCTGGGGCCGGAGCACATCTATAGCCTGGCGGGCATCGGGCGCGTGCCCGCAGACCTGGACTGCCAGGTGCGGGTCGGCGGCTACGGCGGCGCCGAGGGCTTGGCCCGGTTCATCCGCGAGCAAGGCATCGAGCTGCTGCTGGACGCCACTCATCCCTATGCCGCCCAAATCAGCCAGAACGCCGCCACGGCCGCGCAGCTGTGTGGCATCCCCTGCTGGGCCCTGCGCCGACCGGCCTGGCAGGCTCAGGCCGGCGACGACTGGCGCGAAGTCCGCGACTGGGCCGAACTGGTCCAGGCACTCGAACCCTTCAAGCGCCCGCTGTTCACCCTGGGCCGCGAACCCTTGCAGCATCTGCATGAGATCCCCTCCGGGCAGTTCTGGACCCTGCGCGCCCTCGACCCGTACCCCGGCAATGACCGGTGCGAAGTGATAGGCGCACGCGGCCCCTTCCTGATCGACAGCGAACGCGAGCTGTTCGAACGCCGCCGTATCGACGTGCTGATCAGCAAGAACAGCGGCAGCAGCGCCACCGAACCCAAGCTGGAAGTGGCGCGCGAGCGTGGGGTGCCGGTGCTGATCCTGCAACGGCCGTCGTTGCCAGCCGTCGATCGGGAATTCCATGACCTGGGCGAGTTGCTCCAGGCCCTGCGCTGATCGCTTGGCCGCGTAAAACCCGGCCGATATATCGAGTTACCAAGTCCCCCGCTGAACGGTAGGACGCAGCCCTGGCCGCCGCGCCACGGGACCTTCGCGTATTGAAGACAGAGGAAACACTTGCGGCGTTGGCCACGGACAGGCTTTGCGGCACGATCAAAGGCCTACCCATATAGTAACTTATTTGTTACCTTTAAGGCCGACGATGATCACAGTCGAGGAATACCAGCAAGAGAACCAGCGCAGCCCCTTCGGTCGCTGGTTCGAAACGCTGGATACCCAGGCAGCCGTCAAGGTTTCCACCGCGCTGCTGCGCCTGGAAATGGGCAACACATCCAACATCAAGTGGTTCGACGGGCTTGGCGAATACCGCATCGATTGGGGCCCGGGCTACAGGATCTACCTGATCCAGGAAGGCCGGCACCTGGTGATCCTGTTTGGCGGTGGCGACAAGTCCACCCAGCAGGCCGACATCAGGCAGGCGAAGAAACTGATCGCCGAATTCCATCACCGCAAGAAGGCCGAACTGAAAACGAGGTGACACCCATGGCACTGACTCGAAGCTTCAAGCACAGCATTGCCGAACGCGCCGAGCGCGATCCGGCGTTTTCCCAGGCGCTGCTGGACGAGGCTGCTACGCTGTTTCTCAACGGCGAACCGGAGATGTCGCGGATCATTCTGCGCGACCTGGTCAACGCCACCGTCGGCTTCGAAGCCCTGGCCCGCGAGACCGCCAAGCCCAGCAAGAGCCTGCATCGCATGCTGTCCGCCAGCGGCAACCCGAGCATGGACAACCTGGCCGCGATCTTCGCCGCCATCCGCGCCAAGCTCGGCGTGGCCATCGAGGTCCGCGCGGTACCGGCTCACTGAGGAACGGCCAATCCAGGTGGCTCTGCGACACCACACCGCACGGCGCCTTTTTACTTATCCACAGCGATCAGGCTAAATACCCCCCCTGTTCGCTCAACCTGACGGATCGTCACCATGTCCCGACAACGGCTCGCATTTGCCTGGATCGCCTGCTTCGCAGTGCTGTTCAACATGCTTGCCATGCCGCTTTCGGGAGCCATGCAGCAGACCGATCGAGCACCTGCCGAGCAACTGTTGTGGGGCAGCTTCTGTTCCTCCAGCGGCACCAAACTGGTGGCGATCTCCCTGGGCAAGCTGGAACAGCAAGCCCCGCAGAACGACGATCACTCCACCATGCAGCACTGCTGGTGCTGTTCCGGCTCGGCGCCCCTGGTCGCCCTGCCAGGCCATGCGCCGCAGTTGTATTTCGCCCGTTTCGAGTCCAACCGCAGCGTCGCGCCACCCGCGCTGGTCATGCCCACGCCACGCCAGCAATGGCCGAGCCTCAATCCCCGCGCTTCACCTCTGGTCTGATTCCACCTCGCAATTGATCTGCGTGTCGAATCGTTCTGGAGAACTGCCATGTTGAAATCCGTACAGGCCCTGCAAGCCTTGCTGCTGGCCGCCCTGCTGTTGCCCGCTGGTTTTGCCACCGCCCATGAATACCAGGCTGGCGAGTTGCAGATTGCCCACCCCTGGTCACAGGAGCTGCCGCCCAACGCACCTACGGTGGCGGCCTATTTTGTCATTCATAACACCGGCAAGAATGCCGACCGCCTGCTCGGCGTCGACTCGCCGATCTCGGGCAAGGCCGAGCTGCATGAACACGTGCAGCAGGGCGACCTGATGAAAATGCAGCAGGTGCCCAACGTGGCGATCGCCCCGGGCGCGACCGTCACCTTCGCGCCCATGGCCTATCACGTGATGCTGCTGGAGCTCAAAGACCGCAACCTGCTCAGCGACGGCAAGCGCTTCCCGCTGACCCTGCACTTCGAGAAATCCGGCGACGTCACGGTCGAGGTGGCGGTGCAGAAGCAGGCGCCCGCGGGCAGCCAGGAACACATGCACGCCCAATAAGCCCCGGCAGTCATTACCCTGAACGCCTTGCGCTCGCCTGGCACCCGGCGATCCGTGCGCACGCCCCTGAAAGTACGGCGTGGCAGCTGGATCAGCCTGTTCGCCATGCTGATGATCTTTATCGGTCCGCTGATTTCCCAGTCGATGCCGATGGATCAGGCCATGCCGATGAACCTGTCCATGTCCATGTCGATGGACATGAACATGGGCGAGCCCGGCTGCCACGGTGAAAACCCTCACGGCGCGGAGCACGGCAAGGTCCAGGGCGAACACCATGCGCTCTGGGAAAAATGCGGTTATTGCAGCCTGCTGTTCAACTGCCCGGCGCTGCCTGGCAGCTTGTCGTTCACGGCGCTCGACAGTTCGCCGTCCAGCCACTTCCTCACCCCCTCGCCGCGCCTGGGCCATGCCCGGCAGACGGTGTTCCCCGGCGCCCGGACCCGCGCGCCACCTGTCATTGCGTAAACCCCTCAACCGCACTTCACCCGGCCGACTGTAGAAAAGACAGCCGCAGGCTGCTGGCCGTGTTGTTTACGAAATGATTGATGGAACCTTTATGTCCAGGTTTTCTGCTGACACTCGCCTGTGCTCCGCCCAGGCCCCCGCGACCTTTGCCCTGAACGAACCTCGCGTACGTTTCAGCCACGCCATCGCCCTGCTCTGCGGCGCCCTGCTCACGCCGCTGGCCCTGGCGGCCGAACAGCCGGTGGATCACAGCCAGCACGGCGAAGAACTGAGCCCGACGGTGATCACCGCCATCGCCCCCAGCTCACCGCTGACCGTGGTCACTAACCCCAAGGATCCGCGCCAGCCGGTCCCGGCCAGCGATGGCGGCGACTACCTGAAGACCATTCCCGGCTTCGCCCTGGTGCGCAACGGCGGCACCAACGGCGACCCGGTGCTGCGCGGCATGTTCGGCTCGCGCCTGAACATCCTCACCAACGGCGGCATGATGCTCGGCGCCTGCCCTGGCCGCATGGACGCGCCGACCTCCTATATCTCGCCGGAAACCTACGACAAGCTGACGGTGATCAAGGGTCCGCAAACCGTGCTCTGGGGGCCGGGCGCTTCGGCCGGGACCATCCTCTTCGACCGCGAGCCGGAAAACTTCGGCGAGCTGGGTACCCGGGTCAACGCCAGCGTCCTGGCCGGCTCCAACGGCCGCTTCGACAAGGTAGTGGATTCCGCCGCCGGCGGACCGCTGGGTTACGTGCGGGTGATCGGCAACCAGGCCCATTCCGACGACTACAAGGACGGCAACAACGACACCGTGCCGTCGCGCTACGACAAGTGGAATGGTGACGTGGCCCTGGGCTGGACCCCGGACGCCGACACCCTGCTGGAGCTCACCGCCGGCAAGGGCGACGGCGAAGCGCGTTACGCCGGGCGCGGCATGGACGGTTCGCAGTTCAAGCGGGAAAGCCTGGGCCTGCGTTTCGAGCGTTCCAATATCGGCGAGGTGCTGGATAAGGTCGAGGCGCAGGTCTACTACAACTACGCCGACCATGTGATGGACAACTACAGCCTGCGCACGCCGTCCGGCACCGGGATGATGGCCGGCCCCATGGCCAGCAACGTCGACCGCCGCACCCTCGGCGCGCGGATCAAGGCCACCTGGCGCTGGGCCGATGTGCAGTTGATCAGCGGTATCGATGCGCAGACCAACGAGCACCGTCAGCGCAAAGGCATGGGTATCGACACCTATAAGGACCAGCCGCGCACCAAGGACGCCGACTTCCATAACTACGGCGCGTTCGGCGAGCTGACCTGGTACGCCGCCGACCGCGACCGGCTGATCAGCGGCGCCCGAGTGGACCGCGCCTCGGCCAAGGACTACCGCCAGAGCATCGGTTCCGGAATGATGGCCCGGCCCAACCCGACCGCCGGCGATACCCGCGCCGACACCCTGCCCAGCGGTTTCATCCGCTACGAGCATGACCTGGCCGACAGCCCGACCACGGTCTACGCCGGCATCGGCCACGCGCAACGCTTCCCGGATTACTGGGAGCTGTTCTCGCCGAAAATGGGCCCGGCCGGATCGGTCAACGCCTTCGATTCGATCAAGCCGGAAAAGACCACCCAGCTCGACTTCGGCCTGCAATACAAGACCGCGGAACTGGAAGCCTGGGCCTCGGGTTACATCGGCCAGGTACGCGACTACATCCTGTTCAACTACCGCCCCGGGATGATGGGCATGACCTCGCAAGCCGAGAACATCGACGCCCGCATCATGGGTGGCGAACTCGGCGCGGCCTACAAGCTGACCGACAACTGGAAGGCCGACGCCACCCTCGCCTACGCCTGGGGCAAGAACAGCAGCGACGGCTCGCCGCTACCGCAGATGCCGCCGCTGGACGCGCGTTTCGGCCTGACCTACAGCGCGGACAACTGGAGCGCAGGCGCCCTGTGGCGAGTGGTGGCGGCGCAGAACCGCATCGACGAAAACAAGGGCAACGTGGTCGGCAAGGACTTCGGCAAGAGCGGCGGCTTCGGCGTGTTCTCGCTCAACGGCGCCTATCGGATCAACAAGAACCTGAAGGTCAGCACCGGCGTCGACAACCTGTTCGGCAAGGCCTACGCCGAACACCTGAACCTGGCCGGCAACGCCGGGTTCGGCTACCCGGCCAATGACCCGCAAGCCATCAACGAGCCGGGGCGCACGCTCTGGACCAAGGTGGATCTGAGCTTCTAAACACAACAACAAATGGAGCCGCTGCCGAAGGGCTGCGATAAGGCCGAAGGCCTTCAGCGCTATTGAGTACGTTGCGGCCGTTCCGGCCGATCGCCGCCTATCGGCAGCGGCTACAGAGAGTAATTGCCCATGCGGAGCATTCCCTGATGAGCCAACCGAAAGTGTCTTTCTATAACCTGGCCTGGCGCTGGCATTTCTACGCCGGGCTGTTCGTGGCCCCTTTCATGGTGATGCTGTCCCTGACCGGGATCATCTACCTGTTCAAACCCCAGCTCGACCCGCTGATGTACGGCCACCTGCTGCAGGTGCCGGCGGGGCACCATATTCTCAGCGCCGATGAACAACTCCAGCGGGTCCGGGCCGCGTATCCCCAGGGCCATGTCAAACAGTACCTGCCGCCGCTCGAAGCCGGGCGCAGCGCGCAGTTCGTGGTGCAGAAGGAAGGTGGCGAACTCAATGTGTTCGTCGACCCTTACCACGGCAATATCCTTGGCGAGCAGGACGCCAAGAACAATCTGCAAGCCATCGCCCGGGCCATCCATGGCGAGCTGATGATCGGCACCCTCGGCGACCGGCTGGTAGAGCTGGCTGCGGGCTGGGGCATCGTCCTGGTGGTGTCCGGGCTGTACCTGTGGTGGCCGCGCGGCAAGTCTTCGGCCGGGGTGTTGTGGCCGCGGTTCAGCAGCCGCGGCCGTGTGCTGTGGCGCGACCTGCACGCCGTGGTCGGCTTCTGGGGCGCGGCGTTCCTGCTGGTGATGCTGCTCAGCGGCATGACCTGGACCGGCTTCTGGGGCAAGCAATACGCCGAGCTGTGGAATCGCTTCCCGGCGGCGATGTGGAACGATGTGCCCAAGTCCGACCAGCAGGCCGGCGAGCTCAACACCGCCAGCCGTCAGATCGTGCCCTGGGCCATGGAGAACACACCGCTGCCGATGTCCGGCGACCATGCCGAACACATGGCCCACGGCGCCGCGCACGAAGGCCCGGCGGCGCCCACGGTCAGCCTGCAGCAGGTGCAGGACATCGCCACCCAGCGCCAGGTCGAAGCCGGCTACAGCATCACCCTGCCGACCAGCGCCAGCGGCGTGTTCACCATCGCCGTGTTCGCCGACGACCCGCGCAACGACGCCACCCTGCATGTCGACCAATACACCGGCAAGGTCCTGGCCGATGTGCGCTGGCAGCAGTACAGCAATGTGGCCCGCGCCACCGAAGTCGGGGTGATGCTGCACGAAGGCAAGATGTTCGGCCCGTTCAACCAGATCGTGGTGCTGCTGATCTGCCTGATGATTCTGCTGAGCGCCGTCAGCGGCCTGGTGATCTGGTGGAAGCGTCGCCCCCAGGGGCGCCTCGGTGTACCGCCGCTGCGCCATGACCTGCCGAAATGGAAAACCGCGATGGCGATCATGCTCGCGCTGGCCGTGGCCTTTCCCCTGGTCGGGGCCTCGCTGGTGGCCGTGTGGTTGCTGGATCGCGTGCTGTTGTCGCGCTGGAACCGCTCGACTGAATCGGCCTCATCTTCATCATGAACCAGGCGAGATGCGCGGTTTAGAGGGATCTGTAGACTGCTGTCGGTTCAATTTACGACACGCATAATGTTACCTTGTAACATTAAAGTGTAAGATCCCCTACCCGCAGCCGCCCATGCTGCGGGTAACCCTCTCGAAGAAGCGACTCAGCCGCCCCGATGAACCGCCCGACAAATAAGCTCCTGGCGTCCAGCCTCTGCCTGCTGGTCCTGAATCACCCCGCCCAGGCCGACGACGCACCCCTGATGCTGCCCACCGGCACCATCAGCGCGCCCGCCATCGATACGCAGGACATCAGCCTGCAAACCCCGACCACCGCCGGTTCGCGCCTGGACCTGAGCGCCCTGCAAACCCCGGCCAGCACCGAGAGCCTGAGCGGCGAGCGCATTCGTCAGCGTGGCGACCGCAGCGTGCAGGACGCTGTGTCGCGCGGCACCGGGATCAGCCGCACCGGCACGCCCGGCGACGGCGGCACTTCGCTGTCGGCGCGCGGCTTTACCGGCCAGGGTTCGGTGATGCAGCTGTATGACGGCAATCGCCTGTACAGCGGCATGGGCACCGTGACCTTCCCGGTGGACACCTGGTCGGTGGAACGGGTGGATGTGCTGCGTGGCCCGGCCTCGGTGCTGTATGGCGAAGGCGCCACCGGCGCGGTGGTCAACGTGATCCCGAAAAAGCCCTTCACCGGCGAAATCGAAAACCACCTGCGCCTCGGCTACGGTTCCTATGACAGCCAGCAGCAGGCCCTCGACAGCGGCGGCTCGCTGAGCGACACCCTGAGCTATCGCCTGAACCTCAACCGCCTGCGCAGCAACGGCTGGATCGATCGCGGTGACAGCGCCAGCGACTTCATCAGCGCGGCACTGCGCTGGCAGGCCACGGACGACCTGGCGTTCACCCTCGCCCACGACTACGGCGACCAGCAGCCGATGAATGATTTCGGCACCCCGCTGGTCAATGGCCGCTTCCATGAGGGCCTGCGGGACAAGAACTACAACATCGGCAACGACAAGCAGCACTACAACGATCAGTGGACGCGCCTGACCAGCGAGTGGCAGCTCTCCGACGCCGTCAGCGCCAGCAACGAGCTGTATTACCTCAAGGCCCAACGGCGCTGGCAGAACGCCGAAAACTACCGCTGGGACACCGCCGGCCAGCAGCTTCTGCGCAGCGGCAATTTCGCCATCAAGCACCAGCAGGAGCAGGTCGGTGATCGCCAGACCTTCACCTTCAAGCACGGCCTGTTCGGCCTCGACAGCCAGACCCTGGCCGGAGTCGATTACAACCGCATCCGCTTCCAGCTCAACAGCAACTCGCCGTTCAAGGATGCGCTGCCGGATGGCCAGCCGCTGGATCTGCAGCACCCGGACAAGGGCCGCTTCGACAGCGCCTCGGCCTATCGCCCACAGTTCCAGAGCACCACCAAACAGATGTCGGCCTTCGCCGAAAACCGTACCCAACTGAGCGAGCGCTGGTCGCTGGTGACCGGCGTGCGCCGCGACTACGTGCAGGTGGATCGCGACAACCTGGTGGACGGCAGCCAGAGCGACAAGACCCTGACCGGCAACAACTGGAAGGCCGGGCTGGTGTTCGCCCTGACGCCGGACACCTCGTTCTACGGCCAGTACGCCACCAGCACCGACGGCGTCGGCGGCCTGATTTCCCTGAGCCCGAGCCAGCAGCAATACGACCTGGCCCGCGCCCGGCAGAGCGAGATCGGCCTCAAGCAGATGTTCTGGGACCAGCGCGGCGAGTGGACCCTGGCGGCCTATCACATCGTCAAGAAGAAGCTGCTGACCGACGACCCGGGCAACCCGACGCTCAAGCAGCAGGTCGGCCAGCAATCGTCCCGCGGCCTGGAAGCCAGCCTCGAGCTGCAACTGCCCCACGCCTGGCAACTGCAAGCCAATGCCGCCATCGTCAAGGCCGAGTACGACGACTTCGAAGAACAGGTCGGCAACCAGTTCGTCTCGCGCAGCGGCAATCGCCCGGTGGACGTGCCACGGCGCACCGCCAACCTGTGGCTGAACAAGGCGGTGACCGATAACCTGCGGGCCGGTGCCGGGGTGCGTTATGTCGATGCCCGCTACGCCGACCTGGCCAACCGCAACGAGCTGCCCAGCTACACCGTGGTCGACGCGGTGCTGTCGTGGAAAGCCCTGCGCGATACCACCTTCGGTTTGCAGCTGAACAATCTGTTCGACCGGCAATACGCGCAAAGCCAATACAATGAGGGCCAGCAATGGATCCTCGGCGAACCACGGTCGTTTTTCGTGACCGCCGATTACGCCTTTTAACCAATACCTGTAGCCGCGGCCGAAGGCTGCGATCGCGACCGAAGGGCGCGCAAGGCCTCAAGATCGCCGAAGGCCTTCGGCCTTATCGCAGCCTTCGGCAGCGGCTACAGGGAATCATATGGACCCTGCATGACCTCGCTGAACCTCACCAACCTGGCCTGGACACCCCTGGGCCAGGGCCACTGTCATCACCAGTTCCAGCTGCGTGAGGCCAGCCTGCGCGTGGCGCCGGGGGAGTTCGTCGGGCTGATCGGGCCCAACGGCAGCGGCAAGACCAGCCTGCTGCGCTGCAGCTATCGCTTCAGCCGGCCGGACCAGGGCGAAGTCCGGCTCGATCACTACAACGTCTGGAAGCAGACACCGCGCTGGTGCGCGCAACGCATCGCCGTGGTGTTGCAGGAGTTCCCCGAGGCCTTCGGCCTGACCGTCGCAGAAGTGGTCGCCATGGGCCGCACCCCGCACAAGGGCCTGTTCGACGGCGACAGCACCGCAGACCGCGCCATCGCCCGCCAGGCGCTGGAGTCGGTGGGCCTGCTGGGTTTCGAGGCGCATGCCTTCGCCACCTTGTCCGGCGGGGAAAAGCAGCGGGTGATCCTCGCCCGCGCCCTGGCCCAGCAACCGCAACTGCTGATCCTCGACGAGCCGACCAACCACCTCGACCCGCGCTACCAGCTGGAGCTGCTGCAACGGGTCAAGCGCCTGGGCATCGGCACCCTCGCCAGCATCCATGACCTGAACCTGGCCGCCGCCTTCTGCGATCGCCTGTACGTGATCGATCACGGACGCATCGTCGCCAGCGGCACGCCCGAGCAAGTGCTGACGGTCACGCTGCTGCGCGAGGTGTTCGGCGTCGACGCCCTGGTCGACCGACACCCGCTGTCCGGCTACCCACGAATCACCTGGATAACCCAACCATGACCCCGCGCGTCTCACTCAACTGCCTGATCCCTGCCGGCCTGGCCCTGTCGCTGCTCGCCGGCCAGGCCTGCGCCGAAGCCACCCGTTACCCGCTGACCGTCCACAGTTGCAACCGCGAGGTGACCTTCAAGGAAGCACCCAAGCACGCCCTGAGCCACGACATCAACATGACCCAGATGATGCTCGCCCTGGGCCTCAAGTCGCGCATGGTCGGCTACAGCGGCATCAGCGGCTGGAAGGCGGTGACGCCCGAGATGCAGGCCATCCTCGACGGCCTGCCGGAGCTGGCGGCCAAGTACCCGTCGGTGGAAACCCTGCTCGACGCCAATGTCGATTTCTTCTTCGCCGGCTGGGACTACGGCATGCGCGTCGGCGGCGACCTGACCCCACAGACCCTGACGCCGCTGGGCATCAATGTGCTGGAGCTGACCGAGTCCTGCGCCTTCGTGATGAAGCGTCCGGCCGCCAGCCTCGACGACACCTACAACGACCTGCGCAACCTCGGGCGGATCTTCGACGTGCAGGACCGCGCCAACCAGTTGATCGCCGAGATGCAGCAACAGGTCGCCGCGATCCAGCAGGACCTGCCCACGGAAAAACCGCGGGTGTTCCTCTACGACAGCGGCGAAGACCGCGCCATGACCTCCGGCCGACTGGGCATGCCCCAGGCGCTGATCGACGCCGCCGGTGGGCGCAACATCCTCGACGACGTCGAGGCCAGCTGGACCCGGGTCAACTGGGAAACCGTGGTCGAGCGCAACCCGCAGGTGATCGTGATCGTCGACTACAGCGAAGTCACCGCCGAGCAGAAACGGCAGTTCCTGCTGGACAACAAGGCGCTGCAATCGGTGGATGCGATCCGTAACCAGCGCTTCATCGTGATCCCTTACGTGCAGGCCACGCCGGGCATCGATAACGTCGAAGCGGTGCAAACCCTGGCCAAGGGTTTCCACGGCGCATGATCGATCGTCGTTATGCCTTGTTGCTGACTGCCCTCGGCGCGTTACTGCTGGCGTCCTGCGTGCTGTCCCTGGGCTTCGGCTCGGCGCGGGTGCCGGTGGATGTGGTCTGGCGCATCCTGCTGCACAAGACCCTCGGCCTGGGCGAGGCGGACTGGAGCGCCGGGCAGGAACATATCGTCTGGCTGATCCGCGTGCCGCGCATGTTGCTCGGGGCCCTGGTCGGCGCCGGGCTGGCCTTGATCGGCGCGGTGCTGCAAGCAGTGACGCGCAATCCGCTGGCCGACCCGCACCTGCTCGGCGTGACCTCCGGCGCCACCCTGGGCGCGGTGATCGTGGTGCTGCATGTGGGTGAAATCGTCGGCCTGCTGACCCTGCCCATCGCCGCCTTTATCGGCGCGTTGGCGAGCATGCTGCTGGTGCTCGGCATCGCCGCGCGCCACGGCCGGCTCGACAGCGACCGCCTGCTGCTGTGCGGGGTGGCGGTGTCCTTCGTGATGATGGCGGTGGCCAACCTGCTGCTGTTCATGGGCGACCACCGCGCCAGCTCGGCGGTGATGTTCTGGATGCTCGGCGGGCTGGGCCTGGCGCGCTGGGAGCTGCTCGCGGTGCCGGCGGCCAGCGTGCTGCTCGGGCTGGTCCTGCTGCTGGGCATGGCACGGCCGTTGAACGCGCTGATGGCCGGCGAGCAGACCGCGGTGACCCTCGGTTTGAATGCCCGCAACGTGCGGCTGCGGGTGTTCCTGATCGCGTCCTTGATGACCGGGGTGCTGGTGTCCATCAGCGGCTCCATCGGCTTCGTCGGGCTGATGGTGCCGCACATTGCCCGGCGTCTGGTGGGCGCCGAGCATCGGCGGCTGTTGCCGGTGTGCGTGCTGCTGGGCAGCGTGTTCCTGGTCTGGGTCGATGTCGCCGCCCGCACCCTGATCGCCCCCGAAGACCTGCCCATAGGCGTGGCCACGGCGGCCATTGGCGGGCTGTTTTTCATCGGCCTGATGCGCCGCCGCTAAAAACCCAACCCCGTAGGAGCGAGGCTTGCCCGCGAAGCTTTTGGCGTCCTTGTGACCGCCTGCGCGGGCAAGCCTCGCCCCTACGGCACGGTTTGGCCAACGATGCCCTGTAGCCGCTGCCGCAGGCTGCGATAAGGCCGAAGGCCTTCGGCGATCTTGAAGCCGTGCGCGCCCTTCGGTCGCGATCGCAGCCTGCGGCAGCGGCTACAAGGGCGGTCGCCACCAGCACCAACGAAGCGCATTCGTGCGCACCAAAGACGCCTGGCGGCCCCGCATTGGTGCGCCAGCCCTCCCCTCCACGCCATGAAAGCGACGTTTTCATGCCCTGTGCCGACTAGGCACACCCCTTGCAAAACAGCCCTTCAGTAGTCCGCATCTGCCAACCAAGAAAACTCATAAGTTCATGGAGATCGCACAATGAAGCGTCGCAGCTTGATCAAGGCTTTCACACTCACGGCAAGCATTGCCGCGATGGGCATGACCTGGACCGTCCAGGCCGCCGAGACCATCAAGGTCGGCATCCTGCATTCGCTGTCGGGGACCATGGCGATCTCCGAAACCTCGCTCAAGGACATGGCGCTGATGACCATTGACGAGATCAACGCCAAGGGCGGCGTCAACGGCAAGCAGCTCGAGGCGGTGGTGGTCGACCCGGCGTCGAACTGGCCGCTGTTCGCCGAGAAGGGCCGCCAGCTGCTGACCCAGGACAAGGTCGCCGTGGTGTTCGGCTGCTGGACCTCGGTGTCGCGCAAGTCGGTGCTGCCGGTGTTCGAGGAACTCAACGGCCTGCTGTTCTACCCGGTGCAATACGAAGGCGAAGAGATGTCGCCGAACGTGTTCTACACCGGCGCGGCGCCTAACCAGCAGGCAATCCCGGCGGTGGAATACCTGATGAGCGAAGACGGCGGCAGCGCCAAGCGCTTCTTCCTGCTCGGCACCGACTATGTCTACCCGCGCACCACCAACAAGATCCTGCGCTCGTTCCTGCATTCCAAGGGCGTGGCCGACAAGGACATCGAAGAGGTCTACACCCCGTTCGGCCACAGCGACTACCAGACCATCGTCGCCAACATCAAGAAGTTCTCCGCCGGCGGCAAGACCGCGGTCATCTCCACGGTCAACGGCGACTCCAACGTGCCGTTCTACAAAGAGCTGGCCAACCAGGGGCTGAAAGCCACCGACGTACCGGTGGTGGCCTTCTCCGTGGGCGAGGAAGAACTGCGCGGCATCGACACCAAGCCGCTGGTGGGCAACCTCGCGGCCTGGAACTACTTCGAGTCCGTGGAGAACCCGGTGAACCAGAAGTTCGTCGCCGACTGGAAAGCCTACGCCAAGGCCAAGAAGCTGCCGGGCGCGGATAAAGCCGTGACCAACGACCCGATGGAGGCCACCTACGTCGGCATCCACATGTGGGCCCAGGCGGTGGAGAAAGCCAAGTCCACCGACGTCGACAAGGTCCGCGAAGCCCTGGCCGGCCAGACCTTCGCCGCGCCGTCGGGCTACACCCTGACCATGGACAAGACCAACCACCACCTGCACAAGCCGGTGATGATCGGCGAGATCCAGCCGGACGGTCAGTTCAACGTGGTCTGGCAGACCGAAGGCCCGATCCGCGCCCAACCGTGGAGCCCGTTCATCCCGGGCAACGACAAGAAGCCGGACTACGCGGTGAAGAGCAACTAAGCAACGGATGGATGCCGGCCGCCACTCCCGCGTCCGGCACAACCTCTGTAGCCGCTGCCGCAGGCTGCGATAAGGTCCGCAGGACCTTGAGGCCCTCGAGAGCACGTCCTCTGCGAGGCCGATCGCAGCCTGCGGCAGCGGCTACAGACCCACGCTCCGCGCAAGGCCATTGATATGCCCACTGCCCTCTACCGTTTCATCCTCGCCTGCCTGCTGTTGCTGCCATTGGCCGCCAGGGCCGGCGACGCCGAAGACTTCGTCGCGGCCAACGCCACGCAACAGGCCAGGCTGCTGGAAAGCTGGGCCGCGCAGCCCGACCCGGCGCGCCTCGAACTGCTCGGCGCCTTGCAACAAGGCCAGCTGACCGTCGATGGGCAAGCCAAGACCTTGCGCCTGAACAATCGCCTGCGGGGTCTGATCGACACCGCCATGGCCAGCCATCAACTGCTCGCCGCCGACGCAAAGATCCGCCTGGCCGCCGCGCAGCAGTTGCAGAAAAGCGCCAAGCCGGCGCAGCTGAAATTCCTCGATGCCAGCCTGGCCGCCGAACAGGACCAGGGCGTACATGACGCCCTGAGCCTGGCCCTGGCCAACCTGCAACTGGTGGACGGCGACCCGGCCGTGCGCCTGGCCGCGGTGCGCCTGCTGGGTGAAACCGGCGACCCGCTGGCCCGCACCCGCCTCGAAGGCCTGCTCGAACCCGGCGTGGAAGCCGATGCCGGGGTGCGCACCGCCGCCGAAACCAGCCTGGCCCAGGTCAAGCGCAAACTGCTGGTGGGCGAGGTGCTCGGCCAGGCCTTCAGCGGCATGTCCCTGGGCTCGATCCTGCTGCTGGCGGCCCTGGGCCTGGCGATCACCTTCGGCCTGCTCGGGGTGATCAACATGGCCCACGGCGAGATGCTGATGCTCGGCGCCTACTCCACCTACATGGTGCAGTTGCTGTTCCAGCGCTACGCCCCGCAGGCCATCGAGTTCTATCCGCTGATTGCCCTGCCGGTGGCGTTCTTCGTCACCGCCGGCATCGGCATGGCCCTGGAACGCACGGTGATCCGCCATCTCTACGGCCGGCCGCTGGAAACCCTGCTCGCCACCTGGGGCATCAGTCTGATGCTGATCCAGCTGGTGCGCCTGGTGTTCGGCGCGCAGAACGTCGAGGTGTCGAACCCGGCCTGGCTGTCCGGCGGGATCCAGGTGCTACCCAACCTGGTGCTGCCCTACAACCGCATCGTGATCATCGCCTTCGCGCTGTTTGTCGTCGTACTCACTTGGCTGCTGCTGAACAAGACCCGCCTGGGCTTGAACGTGCGCGCGGTCACCCAGAACCGCAACATGGCCGCCTGCTGCGGCGTGCCGACAGGACGGGTCGACATGCTTGCCTTCGGCCTCGGTTCCGGCATCGCCGGCCTCGGTGGCGTGGCCCTGAGCCAGATCGGCAACGTCGGCCCGGACCTGGGCCAGAGCTACATCATCGACTCGTTCCTGGTGGTGGTGCTCGGCGGCGTCGGCCAACTGGCCGGTAGCGTGTTCGCCGCGTTCGGCCTGGGGGTAGCCAACAAGATTCTCGAACCCCAGATCGGCGCCGTGCTCGGCAAGATCCTGATCCTCGCGCTGATCATTCTGTTTATCCAGAAACGTCCGCAAGGCCTCTTCGCATTGAAAGGACGGGTGATCGACTGATGAATCAACCATTGCTCATTACCGCCAGCCAGAAGGCCGGGCCCAAGGTTTCCGTCGCCGTCGGCGCGCTGATCCTGGCGGTGCTGCTGGCCCTGCCGCTGCTCTCGCTGCTGGCGCCGGACAACCCGCTGCACGTCTCGGCCTACACCCTGACCCTGGTGGGCAAGATCCTCTGCTACGCCATCGTCGCCCTGGCCCTGGACCTGGTCTGGGGTTATACCGGGTTGCTGTCCCTGGGTCATGGCCTGTTCTTCGCCCTCGGCGGCTACGCCATGGGCATGTACCTGATGCGCCAGGCCGCGGGGGACAGCCTGCCGGCGTTCATGACCTTCCTCTCGTGGACCGAGCTGCCGTGGTACTGGAGCGGCACCGGCAGCTTCCTCTGGGCCCTGTGCCTGGTGGTGCTGGCGCCGGGCTTGCTGGCGCTGGTGTTCGGTTTCTTCGCTTTTCGCTCGCGGATCAAGGGCGTGTATTTCTCGATCATGACCCAGGCCCTGACCTTCGCCGGCATGCTCCTGTTCTTTCGCAACGAGACCGGGTTTGGCGGCAACAACGGCTTCACCAACTTCCGCACCATCCTCGGCTTCGGCATCACCGAGCCTGGGACCCGCGCGGTGCTGTTCCTGGCCACCGTGCTGTTGCTGGTGGCCAGCCTGTATATCGGCTGGCGCCTGGCCCGGAGCAAGTTCGGCCGGGTGCTGACCGCGCTGCGGGACGCGGAAAACCGCCTGATGTTCTGCGGCTACGACCCACGCGGCTTCAAGCTGTTCGTCTGGGTGCTGAGCGCGGTGCTGTGCGGCCTGGCGGGGGCCTTGTATGTACCGCAAGTGGGCATCATCAACCCCAGCGAAATGTCGCCGACCAACTCCATCGAGGCCGCCGTGTGGGTCGCCCTGGGCGGTCGCGGCACGCTGATCGGGCCGCTGCTCGGCGCCGGCGTGGTCAACGGCATGAAGAGCTGGTTCACCGTGGCCTTCCCGGAATACTGGCTGTTCTTCCTTGGGGCGCTCTTCATCATCGTCACCCTGTATTTGCCCAAAGGCATCATCGGCTTGCTGAAGAAAAGGGGCGAATCATGAGAATCACACCGACGGCCGAATTCATGCTCGAACCTATCCTCGATGCCAACAAGGATGCAGGCGCCAGCCGCGACGCCATCGGCCTCGGCCAGGCCGCCGGCAAGGGCCTGAACACCCGCCACGGCACCATCCTGACCCTGGAAGACATCAGCGTCAGCTTCGATGGTTTCAAGGCGCTCAACGACCTGAACCTGTACATCGGCGTCGGCGAGCTGCGTTGCATCATCGGCCCCAACGGCGCGGGCAAGACCACCCTGATGGACGTGATCACCGGCAAGACCCGGCCCACCCACGGCAAGGCCTGGTTCGGCGAAACCCTGGACCTGACGCAGATGAGCGAGGTGCAGATCGCCCAGGCCGGCATCGGCCGCAAGTTCCAAAAACCCACGGTGTTCGAAGCCCTGAGCGTGTTCGAAAACCTGGAGCTGGCGCAGAACACCGACAAGTCGGTGTGGGCCAGCCTGCGGGCGAAACTCTCCGGCGAGCAGAAAGACCGCATCGACAAAGTGCTGGAAACCATTCGCCTGACCGCCTCGGTGGAACGCCAGGCCGGCCTGCTGTCCCACGGCCAGAAGCAGTTCCTGGAAATCGGCATGCTGCTGATGCAGGACCCGCAGTTGCTGCTGCTCGACGAGCCGGTGGCGGGCATGACCGATGCCGAGACCGAGTTCACCGCCGAGCTGTTCAAGCGCCTGGCGGGCAAGCATTCGCTGATGGTGGTGGAGCACGACATGGGCTTCGTCGGCTCGATCGCCGACCACGTCACCGTGCTGCACCAGGGCAGCGTGCTGGCCGAAGGGTCGCTGGAACAGGTGCAGGAAAACGAACGGGTGATCGAGGTCTACCTCGGCCGCTGATCCCTCGAACGCCACATGATCCTGTAGCCGCTGCCGCAGGCTGCGATAGGCCGGGGTCGCGCTCGACCCGCAGGGCCTTCCGAGGCCCCAAGAGCACGTCCTCTTCGAGGCCGATCGCAGCCTTCGGCAGCGGCTACAGCGATCGGCGCAAGCCACAAGGAACCAGACATGCTGCAAGTCGACAAGCTGCACCAGTACTACGGCGGTAGCCACATCCTGCGCGGCCTGAGCTTCGAGGCGAAGGTCGGTGAAGTCACCTGCCTGCTCGGGCGCAACGGGGTGGGCAAGACCACCCTGCTCAAATGCCTGATGGGCCTGCTGCCGGCCAAGGAAGGCACGGTGAACTGGGAAGGCCAGGCCATCACCGCCTACAAGCCCCATCAACGGGTGCATGCCGGCATCGCCTACGTGCCCCAGGGCCGGGAGATCTTCGGCCGCCTGACCGTGGAAGAAAACCTGTTGATGGGGCTTTCCCGTTTTGGCGCGAAAGAAGCCAAGGAAGTGCCGGCCTTCATCTACGAGCTGTTCCCGGTGCTGCTGCAAATGAAACAGCGGCGCGGCGGCGACCTGTCCGGCGGCCAGCAACAGCAGCTGGCCATCGGCCGGGCCCTGGCCAGCCGGCCACGGCTGTTGATCCTCGACGAGCCCACCGAGGGCATCCAGCCGTCGGTGATCAAGGAAATCGGCGCGGTGATCAAGAAACTCGCGGCCCGCGGCGATATGGCGATCCTGTTAGTGGAGCAGTTCTACGACTTCGCCGCCGAACTGGCCGACCAGTACCTGGTGATGTCCCGGGGCGAAATCGTCCAGCAGGGCCGCGGCGAAAATATGCAAGCCGAGGGTGTACGCGGCCTGGTTACCATCTAAGTTACGATCTAGCCTGTAACGTCCAGACACTAAGCACAAACCATGAACCTGCCAGCCCACACCGCCCTGTTCACCCCCAGCTGGCATGCCGAGCTGGAACTCGGCTACGCCCGCTTTGGCGACAGCACACGCCCGGTGCAGCGCCGGCACAAGGGCCCGCTGCGGGTGCAGAAGCACCTGTACGCCGAGGGCCCCGAAGTCTGCCAGCACATCATCGTGCATCCGCCCGGCGGGATTGCCGGCGGCGACCGCCTGCAGATCCGCGCCAGCGTCGACCGCGATGCCTGGGCGCAACTGACCAGCCCCGGCGCCGCCAAGTGGTATCGCGCCAACGGGCCCGCCTATCAGACCCTGGAATTGAACGTCGCCGCCGGCGCCACCCTGGAATGGCTGCCCCAGGAAACCATCGTGTTCAGCGCCGCCCAGGCCGAACTGAGCACCCGTATCGAGCTGCACGGCGACGCCCGGCTGTTCTATTGGGATGTGGTGGCGCTGGGCCGCCCGGCCAGCGACGAGCGCTTCGACCTCGGGCATTTCCAGTCGCACCTGGACATCCGCCGCGACGGCCAGTTGCTGTGGCACGAACGCCAGCGCATCGGCGGCGGCGACGGTTTGCTCGACTCACCGATCGGCCTGGACGGCCAGCCGGTCTTCGCCACCCTGCTGGCCACCGGCGAAATCGACAGCCAGCTGCTGGAGCGTTGCCGTTCGCTGCCTCATGCCGTGCGCGGCGACCTGACGCAACTGCCCGGCCTGCTGGTGGCCCGCTGCCTGGCCAGCGAAGCGCTGCTGGCCCGCGCCTGGCTGATCGACCTGTGGCGCCTGTTGCGCCCGGCCCTGCTGGGGCGCGAGGCGCTGCCGCCGAGGATCTGGAACACATGACACAGCGACACGACTTTCCTGTAGCCGCTGCCGCAGGCTGCGATCGTCCGCGTAGCGGGCGCCAAACCAGACGCCGCGGCGTATCAGGCAGATCGCGTCAACCAGGGTGCGTCTCCTGCGGAGCCGATCGCAGCCTGCGGCAGCGGCTACGGATGCATCGCGCCATGCCCTCTTTCAACTGCTCAACAACGGATTTTGAACGATGGACCTGACCCCACGCGAAAAAGACAAACTGCTGATCTTCACCGCCGGCCTGGTGGCCGAACGGCGCCTGGCCCGTGGCGTGAAGCTCAATTACCCGGAAGCCATGGCCTACATCTCCGCGGCGCTGCTCGAAGGCGCCCGCGACGGCCAGACCGTGGCCGAGCTGATGCACTACGGCACCACCCTGCTGACCCGCGAACAAGTAATGGAAGGCATCCCCGAGATGATTCCGGAAATCCAGGTGGAAGCGACTTTCCCCGACGGCACCAAGCTGGTCACCGTCCACCAACCGATCGCCTGAGGCCGCCCATGACGTATTCCATCCGCGATGCGGTGCATGCCGACCTGCCGGCGATCCGCGATATCTATAACGACGCCGTGCTCAACACCACGGCGATCTGGAACGAACAGGCCGTGGACCTGGGCAATCGCCAGGCCTGGTTCAGCGCCCGCCAGGCCCAGGGTTATCCGATCCTGGTGGCGGTCGACGCCGACGAAAGCGTGCTCGGTTATGCCTCGTTCGGCGACTGGCGGCCCTTCGACGGCTTCCGCCATACCGTCGAGCACTCGGTCTATGTGCGCAACGACCAGCGCGGCAACGGCCTCGGCCCGCGCCTGATGCAAGCGCTGATCGAACGCGCCAAAAGCTGCGACAAGCACGTGATGGTCGCGGCCATCGAAAGCGGCAATGCCGCCTCGATCCGCCTGCACGAACGCCTGGGCTTCGTCACCACCGGACAGATGCCGCAAGTGGGCACCAAGTTCGGGCGCTGGCTGGACCTGACGTTCATGCAACTGACCCTCGATCCGGGGGCGCCACCGCCCACCGTCCACAAGGAGTGATACCCGATGAACGCCGCCCAACTGCGTCGAGTCCATGCGGAGAGCTTTGCCCACTATCGCCAGGGGTTGATTGATCTGTTGTTCGACGCCGTGGGCCACGGCGCCTCGGTCGGTTTCATGGCCGACCTCGACGAGGAACAGGCCCGCGCCTACGTCAACAGCGTCCAGGCCAGCGTGACCGACGGCAGCCTGCTGCTGTGGGTGGTGGTGCAGGACGAGCGGGTCCTGGCCAGCGTGCAACTGGCGCTGTGCCAGAAGCCCAACGGCCTCAATCGCGCCGAGGTACAAAAGCTCCAGGTGCGCCACGACGCCCGCCGCCGTGGCCTGGGCCAGCAGTTGATGCACGCCGTGGAACAGGCGGCGCGCCAGCACAAGCGCGGCCTGCTGTACCTGGACACCGAAGCCGGCTCGGACGCCGAAGCCTTCTACAGCGCCCAGGGCTACACCCGCGTCGGCGAACTGCCGAACTACTGCCAAAGCCCGGACGGCACCTACAGCCCGACCGCCATTTACTTCAAGACTCTGGGGCAACCCGTATGATTCCAGGCCAATACCAGATCCAGCCCGGCGACATCGAACTCAACGCCGGCCGCCGCACCCTCAGCCTGAGCGTCGCCAACAGCGGCGACCGGCCGATCCAGGTGGGCTCGCACTATCACTTTTTCGAAACCAACGACGCCCTGACCTTCGACCGCGCCGCCAGTCGTGGCATGCGCCTGAACATCCCGGCCGGCACCGCCGTGCGCTTCGAGCCGGGGCAGACCCGCGAGGTGGAACTGGTGGACCTGGCCGGGCATCGCCGGGTGTTCGGGTTTGCCGGACGGATCATGGGTGACCTGGACTGATGCAATCCCGGTAGCCGCTGCCGCAGGCTGCGATGGCTGCGCAGCGGCCCCTGCATTTCAAAGCGAACGAAGGTCCTTCGGCCCTTAGCGCAGCCTTCGGCAGCGGCTACAGGTGCCCGACTCAATTCTTAGGAAGGTGCAATGAAGATTTCCCGCCAAGCCTACGCCGACATGTTCGGCCCCACCGTCGGTGACAAGGTGCGCCTGGCCGACACCGAGTTGTGGATCGAAGTCGAGAAGGACTTCACCACCTACGGCGAAGAAGTGAAGTTCGGCGGCGGCAAGGTGATCCGTGACGGCATGGGCCAGGGCCAACTGCTGGCGGCCGAGGTGGTCGACACCCTGATCACCAACGCGCTGATCATCGATCACTGGGGCATCGTCAAGGCCGACGTCGGCCTCAAGGACGGGCGCATCGCCGCCATCGGCAAGGCCGGCAACCCGGACATCCAGCCCGACGTGACCATCGCTGTCGGCGCCAGCACCGAAGTGATCGCCGGCGAGGGCATGATCCTCACCGCCGGCGGCATCGACACCCATATCCACTTCATCTGCCCGCAGCAGATCGAAGAGGCGCTGATGAGCGGCGTCACCACCATGATCGGCGGCGGCACCGGGCCAGCCACCGGCACCAACGCCACCACCTGCACCTCGGGGCCGTGGCACATGGCGCGCATGCTCCAGGCGGCGGACGCGTTCCCGATGAACATCGGCTTCACCGGCAAGGGCAACGCCAGCCTGCCGGAACCCTTGATCGAACAGGTCAAGGCCGGGGCCATCGGCCTCAAGCTCCACGAGGACTGGGGCACCACCCCGGCCAGCATCGACAACTGCCTGAGCGTCGCCGACCAGTACGACGTGCAGGTGGCGATCCACACCGACACCCTCAACGAATCGGGCTTCGTCGAAACCACCCTCGGCGCGTTCAAGGGCCGCACCATCCACACCTATCACACCGAAGGCGCCGGCGGCGGCCATGCCCCGGACATCATCAAGGCCTGCGGTTTGCCCAACGTGCTGCCGAGCTCGACCAACCCGACCCGGCCGTTCACCCGCAACACCATCGACGAACACCTGGACATGTTGATGGTCTGCCACCACCTCGACCCGAGCATCGCCGAGGACGTGGCCTTCGCCGAAAGCCGCATCCGCCGCGAGACCATCGCCGCCGAAGACATCCTCCACGACCTGGGCGCCTTCTCGATGATCAGCTCCGACAGCCAGGCCATGGGCCGGGTCGGCGAGGTCATCACCCGCACCTGGCAGACCGCCGACAAGATGCACCGCCAGCGCGGCCCGCTGCCGGGCGACGGTGCCGGCAACAGCAACTTCCGGGTCAAGCGCTACATCGCCAAATACACGATCAATCCGGCGATCACCCACGGCATCAGCCACGAAGTGGGCTCCATCGAAATCGGCAAATGGGCCGACCTGGTGCTCTGGCGCCCGGCGTTCTTCGGGGTCAAGCCGACATTGATCCTCAAGGGCGGGGCCATCGCCGCCAGCCTGATGGGCGATGCCAACGCCTCGATCCCGACCCCGCAGCCGGTGCATTACCGGCCGATGTTCGCAAGCTACGGCGGCAGCCGGCACGCCACCAGCCTGACCTTTATCAGCCAGGCCGCGCTGGCGGCCGGGGTGCCGCAACAATTGGGGCTGAAAAAACAGATCGCGGTGGTCAAGGGCTGCCGCGACGTGCAAAAGAGCGACCTGATCCACAACGACTACCTGCCGGATATCGAGGTCGACCCGCAGACCTATCAGGTCAAGGCCGACGGCGTGCTGCTCTGGTGCGAACCGGCGGACGTGTTGCCGATGGCGCAGCGCTACTTCCTGTTCTAGAAAGCTGGCTGTTCTAGAAACCTGGGTCCAACGGGCGCCCATCCGGGCCGCCCAACGGTCAGCAAAGCCGGACGTCTTACCGTGTTGAACGGCTCAATCGCGGCTAGAATTCGACACGCCGTCCTCACTCTTGCTGCCTGACAAGGTTCCCGGCCATGCGTCTACCCGATTTCATCGTGCAACAGGTTGATCGCATCGTTGATGAGTGGGAGCGGTTCGCCCGATCCATTGCCCCCGATACCGACTCCCTGACCCGCCTGCAATTGCGCGACCACGCCAAGTCCATCCTGCTGGCCGCCGCTCGCGACATGCGCACTGCCCAGACCGCCAGCGAACAGGCCGCCAAGGCGCGGGGCGAAGGCCCGGAAAAGACCCCGAGCCTCGACGAAGCCGCCGCCAGCCATGGCGAATTGCGGCACAACGTGGGCTTCGACCTGGTGCAGATGACCTCGGAATTCCGCCACCTGCGCGCCTGCGTGATCCGCCTCTGGGTCGCCAGCCTGGAGTCGCCGGAACTGGCCTATTTCCAGGACATGATCCGTTTCAACGAAGCCATAGACGAAGCATTGGCCGAGTCCACCACGGCCTATGCCGAACAGGTCAACCGTTCGCGGGATATCTTCCTGGCGATTCTCGGCCACGACCTGCGAACCCCCTTGCAGGCGGTGAGCATGTCTACCGAGATGCTGGCGCGCAAAGTCGCGCTGGACGCCGATGCGCTGGCCTACGTGTCGCGGATCAAGAGCAGCTCCCGGCACATGGCGACGATGGTCGGCGATCTGCTGGAGTTCGTGCGCAGCCGCCTGGGCAGCAGCCTGCCCATCGAGCCGGCACCCATGGACATGGCCAGTGCCGCCAAGGCGGCCATGGACGAAGCCTGCGCCGGCTGGCCGGACTGCACGCCGGCGCTGAACTTCCATGGCGACAGCCATGGCATCTGGGATCGCGGGCGCATCGAGCAGATGCTGCAGAACCTGATCGGCAACGCCCTGCAGCATGGCAGCAATAACCACACCGTGACCGTCACCCTCACCGGCGCCGCCGAGCAGGTGCTGCTGACCATCCACAACTACGGTCCGCCGATCCCCAAGGAAGCCTTGAGTACCCTCTTCGATCCGCTGGTGCGCAGCGCCAACGAAGAACTCGGCAGCTCCTCCACCAGCCTCGGCCTGGGCCTGTTCATCGTCAAGGAAGTGGTCACCGCCCACCAGGGCAGCATCGAAGTCAGCTCCAGCGAGGCCGATGGCACCACCTTCACCGTGACCCTGCCGCGGGTGTCCCACGCCGAATAGTCGTAGAGAGCAAACTGCCGACATCCCTGTAGCCGCTGCCGAGCCTGCGAGGCTGCGCTCGACCGCGGAGCGGTCGTAAACCGGGCACTGCCTTCCTTCAGGTAAACCGCTAATACAGGTTTTGCGAGGACTCCGTCCTCGAACGCAGCCTCGCGGGCTCGGCAGCGCCTACAGACGCTCGTCACTCGCTGAGCAGACGCCCCAGGCGCTGCTTGAGCATCTGGTTTTCCGTGCGCAATTCGCGGACTTCGTCGAGCAGTTCCAGCGCCAGGGCGACGCCTTCCCACTCCAGTTCCAGATCACGCCGCAACTTGGCGGCGCGCTTGGCGACCGCCAGTTCGTAATCGGTGAAACGCCAATCCCGTGGCGCCGAGCCATGGGGATCGAGGATCCCGTGCTCGACGATTTCCATCACATAGGCGGCCGGCAGATCGGCCACCTCGCAGAACTCTTCCATATCCAGCTGAACGATCAGGGTGCTCATGGTTAGCGACTCCTTGTTTCAGATCAGAATGGGTTGCAGATCAGAAATGCTCCCGCGGATTGAAGGCGGCCTTTTTCGCCAGCTCCTGCCACAGCGCCTTGATGTCGTCGCCGGAGGCCTTGGGCATCACGGCCTTGAGCTGCACGAACAGATAACCGCGATGCCCGGCCTTGTTCAGCAGGCCATGGCCCTTGGCGCGCATGCGTTGGCCGTTCTGGCTGCCGGCCGGCACCTTGAGGTTGATCTTGCCGGTCAGGGTCGGCACCGCGACCTCGGTCCCCAGCGCCAGCTCCCAAGGGGCCAGCGGCAAGGTGATGATCAGGTTCTCGCCCTCGATATCGAACTTCGGATGGGGCGCGAAACGAATGGTCAGGTACAGGTCGCCATTGGCCCCGCCACCGACACCCGGCGCGCCCTGGCCCTTGAGGCGGATACGCTCGCCGTCGGTGACGCCGGCCGGGATCTTCACATTCAGGCTCTTGCTGGTGTTGCTGACATGCTGGCCGGCAGCGTTGTACTGCGGCACCTTGAAGCTGACCTTCTTCGACTCGGCCGACAGGGTCTCTTCCAGGAAGATCGGTAATTCCATTTCCACGTCTTGCCCCCTGCGCCCGGCGCTGCGCGATTGTCCACCGCCGAAACCCGGCCCGCGGTTGCCGAAGATCGAACTGAAGAAGTCCGAAAAATCCCCGCCATCGCCGAAACCGCCGGCATCCGCGCGGCCCTTCCAGCCCGGTGGGCCCTGGAACGGCTGGCCGTGCTGGCCATAACGCCGCAGGTCGTCGTATTCGGCCCGCTTGTCCGCGCTTTTCAGCGCTTCGTAGGCTTCCGACGCGTCCTTGAACTTGGCTTCGGCGTCTTTTTCCTTGCTGACATCCGGGTGATATTTGCGCGCCAGCTTGCGATAGGCGGCCTTGATCGCCTTGTCGTCCGCCGTCGGCTCCACCCCGAGAATCTTGTAATAGTCTTTGAAGTCCATCTAAGGATCACCATCCGTTATCAATGTGGCGCGGCGGGATGTACAGCATGCACTCTTGAACAGCGTCAAGGCTGATCGATCTCAATACTGTGACTCACGCGGCGCAGCAGAAGTTTATCGGCAGCTGGCGGCGGTTCTTGCGACCGCCCGATGGCTGCCCGGCCCATGCCTGCAAGTTTGGGGTGAAGAATAGTCTTTCAAGGCTTGCGGGTTTCGATTTAGCGGATAGTCGGCCTTCGATTCTGCGAACGACTGGCATACACTGCGCGGCCGTTTTTTCCAACCGGAACTCGAAAGACATGAAAAACGCATCTGCGGCCCGTGCCTGCGGTATCGACTTCGGCACGTCCAACTCCACGGTCGGCTGGCTGCGCCCCGGCATGGAAACGCTGATTGCGCTGGAAGACGACAAGATCACCCTGCCGTCGGTGGTCTTCTTCAACATCGAAGAACGCCGTCCGGTGTATGGCCGCCTGGCGCTGCATGAATACCTGGAAGGCTACGAAGGCCGGCTGATGCGCTCGCTGAAGAGCCTGCTGGGTTCCAAGCTGATCAAGCACGACACCAGCGTGCTGGGCACGGCGATGCCGTTCAAGGACCTGCTGGGCCTGTTCATCGGCCAGCTCAAGAGCCGCGCCGAAGCCGCCGCCGGCCGGGAGTTCGAGGAAGTGGTGCTGGGTCGCCCGGTGTTTTTCGTCGATGACGACGCCGCCGCCGACCAGGAGGCCCAGGACACCCTGGTGGAAGTGGCGCGCAAGCTGGGCTTCAAGGAAGTCTCGTTCCAGTACGAGCCGATTGCCGCGGCCTTCGACTACGAGTCGACCATCGAGCGCGAAGAGCTGGTGCTGATCGTCGACATCGGCGGTGGTACCTCCGACTTCTCCCTGGTGCGCCTGTCGCCCGAGCGCCGTGGCCTGGACAACCGCCACGAGGACATCCTCGCCACCGGCGGCGTGCACATCGGCGGGACCGACTTCGACAAGCAGTTGAGCTTGCAGGGCCTGATGCCGCTGTTCGGCTACGGCAGCCGGATGAAGAGCGGCGCCTACATGCCCACCAGCACCCACATGAACCTGGCGACCTGGCACACCATCAACTCGGTGTACTCGCAGAAGTCCCAGTTGGCCCTGGGCAGCATGCGCTACGACATCGAAGACACCGGCGGCATCGACCGCCTGTTCAAGCTGATCGAACAGCGCGCCGGGCACTGGCTGGCCATGGAGGTGGAAGAGACCAAGATCCAGCTGACCCACGCCGACAACCGCGTGGTACCCCTGGACCGTATCGAGGCCGGCCTGAGCGTGGACCTGAGCCGGGCGCTGTTCGAGTCGTCGATCGACAGCCTGCTGGAGCGCATCCGCGGCAGCGTCACGCAACTGCTGGGCGATGCCAATGTCGGCGTCGGCCAGGTCGATACGGTGTTCTTCACCGGCGGTTCCAGCGGCATCCCGGCCCTGCGCCAGAGCGTCGCGGACATGCTGCCCAACGCGCGCCACGTCGAAGGCAACATCTTCGGCAGCATCGGCAGCGGCCTGGCGATCGAAGCGAAGAAACGCTACGGCTAAAAAAGCATCGCCTGTAGCCGCCGCCGCAGGCTGCGATAAGGTTCGCAGGACCTTCAGCGATTTTGAGATCGCTACGGCCTTCGGCCGATCGCAGCCTGCGGCAGCGGCTACAGGGATAGCGTCAGGTCAAACCAATCCCGCCTGCTTCAATTCACTCTTCAGGTAGGCGTAGTAGATCGGCCCGGCCACCACCCCCGGCAGGCCGAACGCCGCCTCGAACACCAGCATCGCCAACAGCAATTCCCAGGACTTGGCACTGATCTGCCCGCCGACGATCCGCGCGTTGAGGAAGTATTCCAGCTTGTGGATAAAGATCAGGTAGCCCAGCGCCGCCGCAGCCACCCAGATCGACAGCGACATGCCGACGATGGTGATCAGGGTGTTGGAGATCAGGTTGCCGATCACCGGCAACAGCCCCAGCAGGAAGGTCAGCACGATCAGGGTCTTGGTCAGCGGCAGCTTGACCCCGAACATCGGCAGGATCAGCGCGAGGAAGATCCCGGTGAAGAAGGTGTTGAGCAGGGAAATCTTGATCTGCGCGAAGACGATGTTGCGAAAGGCCTGGACCAGCAGGTGCAGGCGGTCGAACAGCGCGGCCGCCAGTGGCTTGCGCTTGGTCAGGTCGGGCACGCGCTGCAAGGCGATGATTGCCCCCAGCACCATGCCGATCAGCAAGGTCACGAACATGTGCGCCGCGTCCTTGCCCACCAGTTGCAGCTCGCTCAGGTGCTTGCTGGCCCAGGCGCCGATGGCCACCTGGAACTCCGCCGCGCTGGCCGGCAGATAGGAGTCGAGGAACGGCGGCAGCTGGCCGCGCGCCTTGTCCACCACCGTCATGAATTTGTCCAGGGAAGCCCCCGGGTTCTCCGCTTCGTGCAGCAGGAAGCTGATGGCGCCGGCGAACAGCAGCGTCAGCACGCTGACCACCAGGGTGCCGAGCAGGGCCACCGCCAACCAGCGCGCCCGCCGACCTTCGATCAGCCGTTGCAGTTGCGGGGTGAGCATATTGACCAGTTCGAACACCAGCAGGCCCGCCAGCAGGCTCGGTAATAGCCGCAACGGGATTACCAGCAACAGGCCGCCGAAGATGATCACCCAACTAAACAACAACAGATGACGCTGAGAAAACGTTGGCATACAGCCTCAAACAAACAGCGTGAAAGGATTGGCAGTCTGCCAGCGTTGCACTGGCGATGCGAGGCCGACAGGCGCGGGTTTGCTGGCGATCAACGATACAGGGTGTGTCAGGCAAACCGCCGCGACCGGATCGTGAACAAGCTCGCGCCTGCGAGGGAGAAGGTTATTGCTTCTTCAGGCACGTGCTCATGAAGGTCTTGCGCTCATCGCCCTTGAGGGCTTTGGCAGTGGCGTCGGCATTGCAGGTCTTCATCCGTTCCTGCGGGGTTGCCGCGGCAGCCGGGGTGGCTTTCAGGCAGGTGCTCATAAAGGCTTTGCGTTCATCGCCCTTGAGGGCTTTCGCGGTGGCGTCGGCGTTGCAAGTGGTCATCTTGTTCTGCTGGGCGGTGGCGGCAAAGCCTTGGGAACAGAGCAGCAGACCGACCATCAACAAAGGGATACGCAGCATCTTCATGGAGTTTTCTCCTTGTTACCGCACCGACGGGCGCGGCCTCCAGCGCAGTGTAGACAAACCCTGTTACAGGTTCACCTGTTCTGTAGGCTGGTGCGCCGGTACTGCTCGGGGGTGCAACCGGCCTGGCGCTGGAACATCGCGATAAATGCCGAGGCGCTGCTGTAGCCCATGTCGAACGCCACCTCCTGGACACTGCGCGCGCTGTCCAGCGCCTCGATGGACGCCAGGAAGCGCAGGCGCTGGCGCCACTCGCCGAAACTCATGCCCAGCTCGCGCACGAATTGCCGGGCCAGGGTGCGTTCGCTGACATGGATCCGCCGCGCCCAATCGGCCAGCGCACGGTTATCCCCCGGGGCGGCCTGCAACGCTTCCAGCACACCGAGCAAGGCCGGGCTGCTGGCATACGGCAGGTAACCGTCATGCACCGGCGCCTGCTGTAACTGATCGAGCATCACCTGGGCCAGGCGGCTGTCCGCTTCCTGCTCGGGGATCTGCACGTCGCGCGCGGCGAAGTCCTTGAGGATCGCCTTGAGAATATCGCTGATGGCCAGGGTACAGGCCTGCTGCGGCAGCGCCTGGCACAACTGCGGGGCCAGGCACACGGCGCGGTACACGATCGGCTGCGGGCTGTAGAAACTATGCTCGGTGCCCGGCGGAATCCAGATGGCGTACTGTGGCGGCGACATAAAGCGCTGGCCGGCGATTTCCATGTGCATCACGCCATGGGCCGAATACTCCAGGCAACCCCAGGGGTGGCGATGTTCCAGCGCATGGCTGTGGGCGTCGAAATCGGCATAGCGGAAGTACACCGGCGCCGGCAGACCGCTGAAGGGCAGCAGGTCGATGTGTTTTTTGCTCATGCTGTCCGGATTCAGGGGCGGGTTGTCTGGATCGAAGTATAGGCCTTGATCCAGACAGAGGGATAATTACCCTTCATCAACGTTCTGGTTTTCCTCATGCAATACGCTTATCCGTTACTGGCCGTCTTTATCTGGGCCGGCAATACCGTCATCAACAAACTGGCGGTCGGGGCGATCTTCCCCGCGGAGATCGGTTTCTATCGCTGGCTGCTGGCCGGCCTGTTGTTCACACCCTTCATGCTCAAGGCAGTGGTCGCCCATTGGGCGGTGATCCGCCCGAACCTGGGCAAGATCTTCATCCTCGGCGTGCTGGGCATGGCGGTGTATCAGAGCCTGGCCTACTTCGCCGCGACCCTGACCTCGGCCACCAACATGGGCATCATCCTCTCGCTGATGCCGCTGATGTCGCTGGCCATGGCCATCGCCAGCCTCGGCCAGCGCCTGACGGCCGGCGCCCTGGCCGGTGCCGTGTTGTCGTTTGCCGGGGTGCTGGTGGTGGTGTCGTCCGGCAGCCTCGACGTGCTGCTGGAACAGGGGGTGAACCTGGGCGACGCGATGATGCTGATCGCCACCCTGGCCTACGCGATCTACAGCACCCTGCTGAAAAAATGGCAGCTGCGCCTGCCGCCGCTGGTGCTGTTGTACCTGCAGGTGCTGGTGGCCGTGGTGGTGCTGTTTCCGCTGTTTTTGGCCTCGCCGAAAACCGGCCTGACCCTGCACAACATTCCCCTGGTGCTCTATGCCTGCCTGCTGGCCTCGATGCTCGTGCCGCTGGCCTGGATGCAGGCGGTGGTACGCCTGGGACCGAGCCGCACCACGCTGTTCTTCAACCTGCTGCCGCTGATCACCGCGCTGATTGCCGCCGTGGTGCTGCATGAACAGCTGGCGTTGTATCACCTGGTGGGTGGGGTGCTGACCCTGGGCGGGGTGATCCTGTCGGAACGCTGGACCACCGCGCTGGGGCGCAAGGCCAGCGTCGCCTGACAGATCGTCATCGCGAGCAAGCTCGCTCCTACCAGGGACCGCTCGATCCTGTAGGAGCGAGCTTGCTCGCGATAAATCTCAAGACCGCCACATCCCTCTCTGGCTATACCCCCGCCGCCTTCAACCGCTGCGCATGCTCGACAAACAGCCGGATCGGCTCGGCGCCCTTGCCCACCAGCCCCAGCGACTGGTTGACGATATCGAAGTGGTCCAGGGGGTAATCGTCGCCAATCACCGTGCCCAGGTGCGAGCTGTAGCGGCCGACCATACCATCGCATTGCCCGGCCTCGCGGACAAAGGTCCTGGCGAACAGCCGGCAGGTGCGGTTGGTGCCGTCGAACAGGTTGCGCCCACGATTGGTCTTGCCCGGCTGCAAGGTGCCGGACCAGGAGTAGTAGCGCACCCCGTTGACTTCTTCCGGCCCCTGCCCGCCCCAGGTGTCCGGCAGGCCCTGGGGATACTGGCGGTTGAACAGCGCCACGCCCTCGCTGGTCAGCGAGCGGTGTGAGGCATGGATATCCGCCGGCAGCTTCGGCCCGCGATAGCCGGTGTCGAGCCAGCTCATCAGCACGGCAATCACCTGCAGGATAAAACTCAGCACGCGCCCGCGCAGGGTGTCGATGGAGTGGTGGCGCTCGATGTAGTCGGCCAGCTCCGAGCCATGATTGGGCCCGGCCACCGAGGTCACCGAGGCCACCCAGTCCGGCCGTTTGGCCGCAGCATAGCGGGCGGTGAGCGAGCCCTGGCTGTGGCCGATCAGGTTGACCTTGTCCGCGCCGGTTTCGCGGAGGATCTCCTCGATCCGCGCCAGCAATTGCTCGCCGCGCACCTCCGTGGAGTGCAGCGGCGAGACCTGCACGGCAATCACCGTGGCCCCGCCGCGGCGCAACGCCGACTCGATGCCGAACCAGTAGGAGTACAGCACCAGCCGGATAAACCCCAGCATGCCGGGGACCAGGACCAGCGGGTAACGCGTGGCAAGCTCTTGGGACATGGGAACATCCTTGTGATCGGACTTGTATCAGGGACCGCGGCGCCCAAGGCTGGATGCAGGACAGCAGCCAAGAGCATCGACAGCCAAGATGACAGCTTCACGACCACTGTATGACATTCCCCCAAGGCTAACGCGAGCAAGCTCGCTACAGGGGATTGGCTATAAATGGATCGCCCCGGGTCTGCAGGAGCGAAGCTTGCCCGCGATAGCCCCGGTTCAGGCAATGGATTTCTTCCAGTAGAACCTGAGCAGGTTTGGGGCTGCTACCGTAGCCCATCGCGAGCAAGCTTCGCTCCTACAAGAGATACGCTATTTCAGCCCCACCACCCCGGCCACGATCAGCCCCACCGACAGCAGCTTGACCAGCGTCAGGCTCTCCCCCAGCAAGGCGAAACCGAGGAACACCGTGCCCAGGGAGCCGATGGCGGTCCAGATCGGGTAGGCGATGCTCACCGGCAGTTCACGCATCGCCAGGGTCAGGAAGTAGATGCCGCCCAGCGCGGCCACCACCGTCAGCAGCGACGGCCACAACCGGGTGAACCCCTCGGCGTACTTCATGCCCATGGCGAAGGTGACTTCGAAGGCGGCGGCGATCAGCAAGAACAGCCAGGCCATGTCGCCTCCTCAGAAGGTTCGCGCCAGTGCCAGCAGGCGCTGCTCGGCTTCGGCGCAGGACACCTGGAACGTGCGCTCGGCCGATTCCTCGCCTTCGGCCGCGACCACCGTGACGTCGTCGATACCGATAAAGCCCAGCGCCGTGCGCAACCATGGATCGGCATGGTTCATGGCCTCCAGTTCGCCGCCCGGGCCGAAGCCGAAGCCGCCACGACTGGTGACGATCAGCGCTTTCTTGCCCCGCACCAGCGGCTCGTACTGGGCGACACCATTGTCCTGGACGGTATTGAAGGTCAGGCCCAGGCGCACGATCTGGTCGACCCAGGCCTTGAGGCCGCTGGGCACGCTGAAGTTGTACATCGGCGCCGAGATCACCAGCAGCTCATGCTCCAGCAACTCCGTCACCAACTCGTCACTCAGGGCCAGGTCGGCCTGCATCGACAGGGGCCGCGCCTGGGGTTCGGGATAAAACGCCGCGGCGACGAAGGCCTCGCTGACATGGGGCAGCGAAGCGCGACCGACTTCCCGGCGGGTCAACCGGCCCTGGGGATGGGCCTCGAGCCAGGCCTGGAGAAAGCGCTCCGTCAGCCGCCGTGAATGGGAGCGTTCACCACGGGGGCTGCCATGTACTGCTAGAATTCTGCTCATCTGTCATTCCTCATCCTGGATCATTCTGGAAGACCGTAAAAGCCTTCCTGGGCGAGGAATAAAGCTATTGATGCAGGCCCCCAGGAACAAATGAGCAATAGTTGATCTGGATGAATCCATTTCACCCATAAGGTGACCCAGTATGTTTGCCAACCTGCCGCTGACCGCCCTGCGCGCCTTCGAATCGGCGTCCCGACTCCTGAGTTTCAAGGCCGCCGCCGAGGAACTGTCGGTTACGCCCACGGCGATTTCCCACCAGATCCGCTCCCTGGAAAGCTGGCTGGGCGTGCCGCTGTTCCAGCGCCTGCCGCGCCAGGTGCGCCTGACCGAATGCGGCGAACGGCTGTTCCACAGCCTGCACGGCGCCTTGCTGGAAGTGGCGCAGAGCGTCGACAGCCTGCGCCCGCAACGCAGCGGCGCGAACCTGATGATCTCCACCACGCCGGCCTTCGCCGCGCTGTGGCTGGTGCCGCGCCTGGGGCGTTTTTATGCCCGGCACCCGAACATCAACCTGCGCCTGGACACCAACTGTGAGGTCATCGACCTGCAGCAGGATGCGAGCGTCGACCTGGTGATCCGCTACAGCCTGGACGACTACCCCAATCTCTATGGGCTGTGCCTGTTCGACGAATGCTTCGCGGTCTACGGCTCGCCGGAGCAGGTGGCCCTGGCCCGCGAGCAAACGCCGACGCTGATCAGCGTGCGCTGGCACAACTCCAAGCTCTACGCCCATGGCTGGGAGGCCTGGTGCGACAAGGCGCAGGAAAGCTGGATGCAGGGCCGCCCGGTGATTCGCGAATACGACGAGGAACACTACGCCCTGCAGGCGGCCATTGCCGGCCAGGGCCTGGTGCTGGCCAGCAATATCCTGGTGTCGGAAAGCGTGGCCAGCGGCCTGTTGCTGCCGTATCGCCCGGAGATCCATGTCGACGGCGCGGGCTACAGCGCCTTGTGCGTACCCGGGCGCGAACGGCATCCGCCGGTGCGGGCGTTTTTCCAGTGGTTGCGCGAAGAGGCCCAGGCAGCCGGGCACCCGCTGCTCGCCGCCGGCTAATGCCCTTGAACGGGTAGGAGCGAGGCTTGCCCGCGAAAGACGCGCCGCGGTTATGCAGATGCACCGCGTCGGATTCTTCGCGAGCAAGCTTCGCTCCTACAGACGCGAAAGGCGCGTGAGCTTAACGCGTCGGCTTGACCGCCACCGGCGCCTTGCCCGAACGCATCTGCTCGAGTAGCGGCGCGCACTGGTTCGGCTCGCCACCGCTCGGCGCCACCAGCGCCAGCAACCCGGCTGCCGGCCCGGCGATCACCCCCAGCGCCACCATGCCGGCGCCGCGCAACATCAGCGGCACGGCCTTGACCCCGGCCTCCGGCTTGATGAACTTGCCTTGCACATAGAGCGGCGAGCGCAGGGAGAACAGGCGCAAGCCCTTGGATTCCGGGGTGATGGTCAGGTCCAGTTGCTCGCTGGCCATGTTCGCGGTGCCGTCGATGTAGACGATCGCGTTCTCGGTATCGAACACGAACAGGCGGCTGGTGGCCAGGCCGGTCTTGATGCCGAAGTCGGCGGCGGCGCAATTGATCTTCACTTCCTTGTCGCCAAACATCTTACCGATCACATAGTTGCCGACGTTGAGCCCGGCGATCTCCATCAGGCTGCGGCTGATGGCGCCGTCGTTGATCAGCATCTTCAGCTCGCCATTGGCGCTGCCGAGCAGGGCCGCCACCGAATTGCCGCGCCCGGCGATATCGGCATCGCCATTGAGTTCGCCGAAGCTGGTTTTCATCGGCTCGAAGGTCGGGAACAGCTGCTTGAGCTTGAAGTTGCGCGCGGTCAGCTTGGCCCGGCCTTCCAGCGGCGTGGCCTGGCCGTTGAGGCGAATCTGCGCATCCAGCTTGCCGCCGGCCACGCCGAAACGCAGCGGCTCCAGGCTCAGGCGCCCGTCGTCGAGCACCAGATGTGTGTACAGGTCGGTGAAGGGCAAGTCGGCGCTATGGACGATGCGCTTGCCGGTGAACTCGACATCGGCGTCCATGTCGCGCCAGCGCTCAGTGCGGAACTCTTCCACCGGCAACACCTTGTCCGCCGGCTGCTTGCTGTCGCCGCCCCGGGCCTTCTGCTCGGCGTTGGAGTCGGCGCCGATCAGCGGCGCCAGGTCGCTGAACAGCAACTGATTGGACACCAGCGCGCCGGTCAGTTTGGGCCGCGGCTGGCTGGCGACGTAGGTCAGGTTGCCGTGGATGTCGCTGTCGCCGATCTTGCCGTTGAAATCCTGGTACTGGAACTTCGCCCCGGTCGGGTCGCGCAACTGCGCGCTCAGGTGGCCATCGGTGGCATAGGCCGGCGAGTCCGGCAGGGTCACGCCAGTCAGCGGGTACAGGTTGCCCAGGCTGGTGCCGGCGAGCTTCATGCGCAGATCCAGCGCGCCGAGGTTGAGCGGGTCGGTCAGGGTGCCGGCCAGTTCGACGCGGGTATCGCCGATCGTTGCCTGGACTTGCAGCGGAAACGGCTTGCTCGCGTCCTGCAGCGCCAGCAAGCCGCCGATCTTGCCGGAACCGGCGAGCGCCTGGCCGTGATATTGCCCCTTGGCCTTGAAGGCAAAGGCATAGGACTGGGGAGCCGCGCCTTTCTCCTCGGCTTTCTTCGCTGCCTTGTCGCCGACGATGTCGCTGAACGGAATCGGCTTGCCCAACGGGTCGATCAGCAGGTCGAGGCGGGTTTTCAGGCTTTGGTCATTGAGGGTGACATGGCCTTTGTCGAAGCCGATGGCGCCGATGTCCACCACCCAGTTGGAGGGCTCGGCATTCGGGTCTTTCGGGTCGAACTGGAAGGTCCAGTTGGCGCGGCCGTCGGCCAGGCGTTCGAGGGCGGCGTTCGGCTCGGTGAGGTCGATGCGCGGAATGCGCACGCGCTGCGCCAGCAATGCCATGGGTGAAATACGCAACTCAACGCGCTTGAGACTGACCATCTGCGGCGCCTTGGACCAGTCGGGGTTGCCCAGGGTCAGGTCCTCGGCCACCACGTGCGGCCACGGCACCCAGGCCCGCCAGCCGCCTTCGTCGAGTTCACGCTGCCAGATCACCGCCAGGTTGCCGTTGATGGCGAAGGGGCGATGCAGTTCTTCGGAGACTTTGGCATTGAGTGGCGGCTTGATCCGGTTCCAATCGAAGAACGCGATGATCAGTACCAGCACGGCCAGCAGCAGGAAAAGGCTACCGACTGTCCAGGCGAGAATTTTACGAGTGCGCGTCATTGCACGGGGCTCCTGACTACCTGACGGGCGCCTGGATGGCGACGCCCTTATGAACTGCCGGGGTTGAAATCCACCGGTCATGGAAACTAGGACTGACAAACGGCCCGCAGGTTTAACCCAAAGCCGCGAATCAGACACAAATGCACGGATTTTCCTGACCGAAGCGCCAGCTTGGCGTTACCGCCGCCGCACTTTTGCGAGGCGCAGATGGGTCGAAAATACCCACCCCGGTGCAAAACCCTTCTTCGGAAACGCCCGTTCTAGAGCCCTCGGGCAGAACAATCAATTCTGTTGATTATTACCATTGTCTTTATGAACTTTTATATCGATTTTGCGCGCGTAACATTGGCTCCGTACCCACTTTATCGCCCTCCCAAGGAGCAACCCATCATGAAACGCCAATTACTGCTTAGCCTGACCCTCTCGATCCTGGCAGCCAATGCTTTCGCCCTGCCAGCCGCTGAACAGGCTACCCCACAAGTCAAGGCAAGCACCTCGGTATTCACCCAGACCCTGGCTTCCGACGGCAGCGACCGCACCCCACAAGGCCAGACCCTGGCTTCCGATGGTAGCGACCGTACCCCACAAGGTCAGACCCTGGCTTCCGACGGTAGCGACCGTACCCCACAAGGCCAGACCCTGGCTTCCGATGGCAGCGACCGTACCCCACAAGGCCAGACCCTGGCTGAAGACGGCTTCGATCGCACTCCCCTGGGCCAGGCTGTAGCCGAAGGCGGCCGTGATCGCCTGGAAGAGAAAGGTCTGGTTTAAGACGGCAACGACCGTTTGGCCTAACGCAACCCAGCTGTGAGTCAAGCCTATGATGCCTCTACAGAAAAGCCCGGTCCCAGGATCGGGCTTTGTTTTTTCCTGAGCCGCGCCGTTTTTTTCTGCGTCCACCGCTCCGATCCAGGTCTCGCCTTCAGCCTACCGCCCCCACCAGGTTCGACGCCGGCAAAGTTGATTTGCTAGAGTGCGCCGCTCTCTTGATCAGAAAACCAGCCCGCCGATGCTGCCCCGCGCCGAACAGAAACAACAGACTCGCAACGCTCTGATGGACGCTGCCCGCCACCTGATGGAATGCGGCCGCGGATTCGGCAGCCTGAGCCTGCGCGAAGTGGCGAAAACCGCCGGCATAGTGCCGACCGGTTTCTACCGGCATTTCGACGATATGGACCAACTCGGCCTGGTACTGGTCAGCGAAGTCGGCCAGACCTTCCGCGAAACCATCCGCCTGGTGCGCCATAACGAATTTGTCATGGGCGGCATCATCGATGCCTCGGTGCGGATCTTCCTCGATGTAGTGGCAGCCAACCGCTCGCAGTTCCTGTTCCTCGCCCGCGAGCAGTACGGCGGTTCGCTGCCGGTGCGCCAGGCGATCGCCAACCTGCGGGAAAACATCAGCGCCGACCTGGCGGCCGACCTGACCCTGATGCCCAAGCTGCAACACCTGAACATCGCCGACCTGACGGTGATGGCCGACCTGATCGTCAAAAGCGTGTTCGCCACCTTGCCGGACATCATCGATCCGCCTGCGCAAGCCCTGCCCGAGCACCTCACGCCCCAGGCGAAAATCACCCAGCAGCTGCGTTTCATCTTTATCGGCCTCAAGCATTGGCAAGGGCTGGGCAGCACCGAATAACCCCCGCCGCTGCGCTCAACCGCACAACCTCCTCCACCGCCTCATCTGCCCGCCATGGCTCGCGCCAGAGCGGCGCTTCGCCGCGCATCAAAAAACAGCACAACGCACCAAGTCAGTGCTATAAATCAGCGCACACCCTGAATTTGTAACAAAATAAAACAGAAGCCTGCCCCATTTTCAGGCGCTTTCCACCCGTTTCCAATCAGACCGGGCGATTGGCAAGGCACTTGCTCTACACCCTGCATCGCTCATAGCTGGAAGCCTTCCAATGCTGGTGATTCATCGCAGAATCGCGCCGCAACCCGACTGGTCCGCCGAGTTGCACCTGACCTTCGAAGCCCGCAGCAAAAGCCGCTTGCGCTGTTTTAGTGCCGACGGCGAAGACGCCGGGCTGTTTCTGGAGCGTGGCCAGCCGCCGCTGCACGACGGCGAATGCCTGCAAGCCGAAGACGGCCGGATCGTGCGGGTCTGCGCGCGTCCGGAAACCCTGTTGCATGTCACCTGCCGCAATGCCTTCGAACTGACCCGCGCCGCCTACCACCTGGGCAACCGCCACGTCGCCCTGCAAGTCGGCGATGGCTGGCTGCGCCTGCTCGACGACTATGTGCTCAAGGCCATGCTCGAACAGCTCGGCGCCAATACCGAAACCATCGAGGCGCCGTTCCAGCCGGAACACGGCGCCTACGGCGGTGGCCATCATCATTCCCGCCACGGCGACGAGGACTTCAACTACGCGCCGCGGCTGCACCAGTTCGGCGTGCGCCCATGAACCCGGCCTGGGCCCTGCTGCGCCTGGCCAGCCCACAGCTGCCGATTGGCGGCTACAGCTATTCCCAGGGCCTGGAAATGGCCGTGGAACAGGCCACGGTCAACGACCCGCACAGCGCCCGACGCTGGATCGGCGACCAGTTGCTGCTCAACCTCGCGCGCTTCGAAGCACCGCTGTTGCTGGCCCATTGTCAGGCGGCCGCGGACGAGGACTGGGCGCGCTTGCTGCAGCTGTGCCAGGAACATCGCGCCAGCCGCGAAACCCGCGAGCTGCACCAGGAAAGCCGGCAAATGGGCTATTCCCTGCAACAGCTGTTGAACGGCCTGCCGGAGCTGGATCCGCCGGCCCGTAACTTTCTCGCGCAGATCGCCGAGCCGCATCTGGCCCTGGGCTGGGCCCTGGCCGCGCGGGCCTGGCGGATCAGCCCGCAGGACGCCCTGGCCGCCTGGCTGTGGAGCTGGCTGGAAAACCAGCTGGCGGTGCTGATGAAAACCCTGCCCCTGGGCCAGCAGGCTGCTCAGCGCCTGACCAGCGAACTGTTGCCGCTGTTGCAAGAGGCCCAGCGCAATGCCTCGAACCTCGACCCCGAACATTACGGCAGCGCCGCCTTCGGCCTGTCCCTGGCGTGCATGGCCCATGAGCGCCAGTACAGCCGCCTGTTCCGCTCCTAGGTCCTTTTAGTTTGGCGCCTTTTACTGGGTGCCTTTTATTGTGGAGAGTCACATGAACGCACAACCTCTGCGCGTCGGCATCGGCGGCCCCGTGGGCTCCGGCAAGACCGCCCTGACCCTGGCCCTGTGCCTGGCCCTGCGCGAACGCTACAACCTGGCGGTGGTGACCAACGATATCTACACCCGCGAAGACGCCGATTTCCTGGTACGCAACCAGGCCCTGGCGCCCGAGCGCATCATCGGCGTGGAAACCGGCGGCTGCCCGCACACGGCGATTCGCGAAGACGCCTCGATCAACCTCGAGGCGGTGGATCAGCTGAACCGGCGTTTTCCCGGCCTCGACCTGATTCTGGTGGAGTCCGGCGGCGACAACCTGTCGGCGACCTTCAGCCCCGAGCTGTCCGACCTGACCATCTACGTGATCGACGTGTCGGCGGGCGACAAGCTGCCGCGCAAGGGTGGCCCGGGCATCTGCAAGTCCGACCTGCTGGTGATCAACAAGATCGACCTGGCGCCCCTGGTCGGCGCTTCGCTGGAGATGATGGACGGCGATACCCAGCGCATGCGCGGCGGCAAACCGTTCGTCTTCAGCAATCAGAAGACCGGCCAGGGCCTGGAGGAAATCATCGCCTTTATCGAACGCCAGGGACTACTGATCGCGGCCTGATCGCTCTTTTCAAAAAAGCTCAACAAGGAAGCCTGTCATGACACTCAAACGCATTCTCGGCACCCTCGCCCTGCTGCTGACTCCAGCTTTGGCCTTCGCCCACCCGGGCCATGGCGACAACGGCCTGATGGCCGGCATCAGCCACCCGATCGGTGGCCTCGACCACTTGCTGGCGATGGTTGCGGTCGGCCTGTGGGCCGCGCAGCAGCAAGGCGCGGCGCGCTGGGCACTGCCCTGCACCTTCGTCGGCACCATGCTGATCGGCGGTGTGCTGGGTTTTGCAGGACTGAACCTGCCGGCCCTGGAAAGCGGGATCGCCGCCTCGGTCCTGGCCCTCGGCCTGGCCGTGGCCCTGGCGGTGCGTCCGCCGTTGAGCCTGGCGGTGGCCGCCACCGCGCTGTTCGCCCTGTTCCACGGCGTGGCCCACGGCCTGGAACTGCCGGACATGTCCAGCCCCTGGACCTATGCCGCAGGCTTCGTCGCCGCCACCGCGGCACTGCACGCGGCCGGTTATGCCGTGGTCCGGCTCCTGCCACAGGCCGCTGCGCCGCTGGTGCGCCTGGCGGGCGCGGCGTCCGCTGCGACTGGCGTGTGGTTGCTGGCCGGCTGATGCGCGTCGTTTGAGGCTTTTTTTCGCGAGCAAGCTCGCTCCTACAGGAACAACGCCGCCACTGTAGGAACGAGCTTGCTCGCGATTAAGGGCTCCGGCCCAACCACGATCCCCAGGGCCTTCTCTGCTACCATGTCGCGCATTCCACCCTGCCGTGACGACGCCAGCCAATGCCCGATGTTTCCAGCCCCACTTCCCCGTCTGAATCGACCGCCCTGTTTACGGCCGTGCAACAGCATTTCCACAGCGTGATCGTGCCGCTCTGGCAGGGGCCGGGCTGGAATCCGGAACTGGCACTGCCCTTCGAGGCGCTGGACGCCGAGCATGCCCCGCTGCCGCCTCAGCGTTATCGGGCCATGGCCTGCGCTCGGCAGCTGTACCTGTTTTCCAGCCTGATCGGCGATGGTCGTACGCCGCTTGCCGAAGAGCGCGCCGCGGCGCTGTTCCGTTCCCTGCAACGGCACTTCCACGACGCCGAACACGGTGGCTGGTTCTACAGCATCGATGCCCAGGGCGCGCCGCTGGACAGGCGCAAGGACCTCTACACCCACGCCTTCATCGTCTTTGCCTGCGCCCATTACTGGGCCAAGGTCCGCGAGCCGCTGGTGGAATCGGTGCTCAATGCCGCGCTGAAAGTGGTGGCCGAACGTTTTGCCAGCGGCGATGGCTTGTACGAAGCGGTCCTCGCGGAGGACTGGTCGTCCCTGGCCTCCGGTCCCTTGCAGAACCCGCTGATGCACCTGGCCGAGGCCTTCCTCGCCACCCTGGCCGTGCGTGACGACGCCGCCGTGCAAAGCGCGCTGCAAGCCCTGTGCACAGCCATGCAGCAGCGCTTCATCGAGCCACGGCATGGGCTGATGATGGAGAAACCACTGGGGGCTGTGGATAACTGGTTCGAGCCGGGGCACCAGTTCGAATGGTTCTTCCTGCTGCAATCCTCGGCCTTGCTGCGCGGCTGCCCGCTGCACGCCTCGCTGGAGCGGGCCTTCGCCTATGCCGAGCAGGTTGGTGTGGATAACTCCAGCGGCGCGGTGAGCGGGATGCTGAGCATCGATGGCGATGTGCTCGACCCCACCCAACGCATCTGGGCCCAGGCTGAATACCTGCGCGCTCTGACCTTGCGCCAGGACAGCGCCGAACGCCTGCAACACCAATTGCTGGCGCTGCAACAACACTTCCTGCATGCCAAGGGCTGGAACGAATGCCTGGACGCCCATGGCGTACTCAGCCGCCGGGACATGCCGTCGACCACGCCTTATCACCTGGCGACCTGTTATCTCGGCCTGGCTGAATACTTCGGCTGATCTTTACATCGCTATCGCGAGCAAGCTTCGCTCCTACAGAAAAACGGGCATGCCTGTGTAGGAGCGAAGCTTGCTCGCGATTGCGCGCCTGCGCTCAGCAAGGCCTCAGGCAATCCACTTGCGATCGCCGGTAAAGCTGATGGTCAGCCAGCGCGCCGCATCCGCCTTGCCGAGCTGTGTGGATATCTCCTCGCGCAGCTTGTCCAGCGTCGCCACGCCCTGCAATGGATAGTCCTGCGGCAGCACGATGTGAATCTCGATGAACCGCGCCCGTCCGTGCTTCTGCACATACGAGACGTAGTCGGCAAAGCCGTGCTCGACTTTCGCCTCGTCCATCACTTGGCGAACCTTGTCATCCAGTTGGTCCGGGACAATTCCCAGTACATCGCGTAACGCTGGCTTGAGAATATTGAAGGCCGGCGCGAGCATGCTCAGGGCCAGCAGGATCAGGATTGACGGGTCGACGTAAGCGGCCCACTGGCCATAACCCTGGGTCTTGAGCAGCAACGCGATGAGAAAGCTCACCAGCAAGCCGACCGAGAGCATCGCGTCCACCAGCCAGCTGACGTTGTCGAACTGGATCAACGAGGATTTCAACGTGCGATTGCGATAACGGACGTAGAAGAAATAGGCGAAACAGACGACGCTAAGCACCATCGCAAAAGGGATCACCAGGCCCAGTTCGATCTCGCGGCCACCGTTGATGATGCCGAACATACCGCTGAGAAAGGCGTAGATCGCAATCAGCAACAAAAAGCTGCCTTCGATCAGCAGCACCATCGGTTCCAGGTGCCAGAAGCCGAACTGAAAGCGCTGGTTGCTTTCCTTGGCGATCAGCTTGGCGGTGATCAGCATCAGGACCTTGATGACGGTCGCGATCAGCGAAAAAAAACCATCGAACAGAATCGATTGGGAACCGGAAAAAAAACCCGTGACGATAGCGGCGATCGCCACGGCGAACATCAGGACGGTCGATTGTTTGAGCAGTACCTGCTCACCTCGGTTACTCACATTTCCTCCTCGAGAACCTTTGAATTCGCGGCCTTGATGCAAGGCTGCGGTGGGTTGCGGAGCGGGAGTCTACCTTGTGCGGGCTGATTCAGGCCTGAACGGCTGTGTTGCCAAACGCATCGGCACATGAGGTGTGTAGCCGCTGCCGCAGGCTGCGATAAGGCCCGGAGGGCCTTCGGCGATCTTGAAGAGCACGCCCTCTTCGAGGTCGATCGCAGCCTTCGGCAGCGGCTACAGGCGGAGCATTCAGCCCTTGGCATTGCGCTCGATGGCGAAGCCGGCCCAGGTCTGGCTCACCGGCATCAGCTCCAGGCTGTTGATATTGACGTGGGCCGGGGTGTTGAGCACCCAGAAGATGGTGTCGGCGATGTCCTGCGGCTGGATCGGCTCGGCACCGGCGTAGGTGGCGTTGTAGCGCTCCTGGTCGCCTTTGAAGCGCACCAGGGAGAACTCGCTTTCGCACAGGCCCGGCTCGATGTTGGTCACCCGCACACCGGTGCCTTGCAGGTCGCAACGCAGGTTCAGGGAGAACTGTTTGACAAACGCCTTGCTCGCGCCATACACGTGACTGCCCGGATACGGGTAGTTACCGGCGATGGAGCCGAGGTTGACGATGCCGGCGCCGCGGCCATGGGCGATCAGCCGTGGCAGCAGCAGGCGGGTGCTGTACATCAGGCCCTTGATGTTGGTGTCGACCATGGTGTCCCAGTCGTCCAGGTCGCACTTGGGCGCCGGATCGACCCCCAGGGCCAGGCCGGCGTTGTTGATCAGCCCGCGCAGCTTGGCGAAGGACGGCGGCAGGTTGGCGATCGCTTCTTCCATGGCCTTGCGGTCCCGCACATCGAGCACCAGGCCGTGCACCTCGGTCTGCTTCGACAGCTCGGCGCACAGGGCGTCGAGACGCTCTTCGCGGCGCCCGGTCAGCACCAGCGACCAGCCGGCCTCGGCAAAACGACGGGCACAGGCTTCGCCAAAACCGGAGGTCGCGCCGGTAATAAACAGGGTGGAAGTCATGGTGTTCTCCTTGCTGGGCGTCGAACCGCCGTGGAAATGAAAAATCGTTTCGCAGCATGCCCGGCCTGAATCGCAGCGGCAACCGGAGGTTGTGCGAGCCCGGCTATCAGCCTCCCCTGTAGCCGCTGCCGAAGGCTGCGATCGGTCTGGGCGGCATTCCGTTCGAAGAGGGCGTGCTCTTCAAGATCGTTGAAAGGCCCTCCGGGCCTTATCGCAGCCTTCGGCAGCGGCTACAGAGACGCAACTGTACAAAAAACAACCAACCACCGCCAAGCCAGGCAGGCCGTGGCCCGCAGCCACATGCACGCACCTTATCCACAGGACGCTCCACAGTCTTTGGGGGCAAGTGCAAAAGTCCGCAAGCCGCTATCCACAGGGGCTGCAGGCGGTTTTAGAAAGTTTTTTGCTTGACCTGGGCATGGCGTCCATGCCGCCCCGGCCGATACAGGCGACCGAACGGTCAGGCAAGGGATGGCTTCAAGCCAGTAACGACGCTGCCTCGGCGAGTCTTTCCAGAGTTTAATCACAGACTTATCCACAGGTTTATCCAGGGGGGGGTCCGCCCTTTGCCTGCGACAATAAAAAGGTTGACAACGGCCGCTCATGGTCAGGCAAAAACGCCTGATCAAAAAATGATCACAAGCCTGCAGGCCACGCCATTCAAGGCCTCCAGCCAGCTACTCCCACGTTACCCACAGCCAGTTCCACAGCAAACGGGGACAAGTCAAAACCTTGGCAAAACAACTATTTGCAGCGTCTTTATGCCGCGCTTTGCCAGCTTGCGCAGAATGTTTTCCACAATTTGCGTTTTCTGCTGTGGACAAGGTCATCCACCGCCGCTTGCTCCTGTAGGAGCGAGGCTTGCCCGCGATGAGCTGATCGCAAGCAATCGAGCATCGACCGGCTGCTCCTACGGGAGCGAGGCACCATCGGGATGTGGATAAAAAAAGCCCCGCCGGCGCGAACCGGCGGGGCAAGTCTTATCCACAGTACGCAGGCTCAGTGCCCGCCCAGATACGCGTTACGCACCTCCTCGTTGACCAGCAGTTCCTGGCCGGTGCCGCTCAGGCGGATCTCGCCGTTGACCATCACATAGGCGCGGTCCGACAGCTTCAACGCGTGGTTGGCGTTCTGCTCGACCAGGAAGATGGTCATGCCGGTGGATGCCAGCTCGCGCAGGGTGGCGAAGATCTGCTTCACCACGATCGGCGCCAGCCCCAGGCTCGGTTCGTCCAGCAACAGCAGCTTGGGACGGCTCATCAGCGCGCGGGCGATGGCGAGCATCTGCTGCTCGCCGCCGGACATGGTCATGGCCCGCTGGGTCCGACGTTCCTTGAGCCGCGGGAACAGCTCGAACATGCGCTGCATGTCTTCGCTGGCGTACTTGTCGCCGATGGGGATGGTGCCCATCAGCAGGTTCTCTTCCACCGTCATGTCCGGAAACACCCGGCGCCCTTCCGGCGACTGGGCGATGCCGTTGGAGGCGATGTAGTGCGAGGACTTGTGGGTGATGTCCACACCGCGGTAGATGATCTGCCCGGACTCGGCCCGCGGCTGGCCGAAAATCGACATCAGCAGCGTGGACTTGCCGGCACCGTTGGAGCCGATCAGGCTCACGGTTTCACCTTCGTTGATGTGCAGCGAGACTTTCTTCAGGGCCTGGATCGGCCCGTAGTACACGTCCAGGTCCTTGAGTTCGAGGATAGGCGCAGTCGTCATACCAGTTCCTCTTCGTCCGCACCCAGGTAGGCGGCAATCACTTTCGGGTCGTTGCGGATCGCTTCGGGCCCGCCCTCGGCGATCACGTTGCCGTGGTCGAGCACCACGATATGGTCGGAAATACTCATCACCATGCCCATGTCATGTTCAATCAGCACCACGGTCAGGTCGTGCTCGTCGCGCAGCAGCCGGATCATCGCGCTGAGCGCTTCGGTTTCCTGGGGGTTGAGGCCGGCGGCCGGTTCGTCGAGGCAGATGATCTGCGGCCGGGTGCACATGGCACGGGCGATTTCCAGGCGGCGTTGCTGGCCGTAGGACAACTCGCCGGCCAGGCGGTTGGCGCAGTCCACCAGGTCCACCACCTCCAGCCAGTAGAAGGCGTGGTCCAGGGCGTCGCTTTCAGCCTTCTGGTAACCCTTGGTATTGAGGATGCCGGACAGCAGGTTGCGGTTGACCCACATGTGCTGGGCCACCAGCAGGTTCTCCAGCACCGACATTTCCCTGAACAGGCGAATGTTCTGGAAGGTCCGCGCCAGCCCCGCCCGGTTCACCAGGTGGGTACCGCCGAACATCTTGTAGAACAGCCGGCTGGCAAAGCGCTTGGGCGACACGAAGTCGGTCGCACGAAACGGCTCGCCCAGCAGCTTGATGACATTGGTCGGCGTACCCCGGGTATTGAGGGCGATATGCCCGCCCGTGGCCTTGTAGAAACCGGTCAGGCAGTTGAACACCGTGGTCTTGCCGGCGCCGTTGGGGCCGATCAGGGCGAAGATGGAGTTGCGCTTGACCTCCAGGCTGACGTCGCTCAGGGCCTTGATGCCACCGAAGTGCATCATCAGGTTCTCGACCTTCAGGATCACTTCATCGCTCATGATGCGCTCCTCTCGGTCAGGACACCCTTGCGCGGGGTCACGCCGGTGCGGCTGATACGAATCAGGCCTCGTGGCCGCCAGATCATCATTAACACCATGAGAATGCCGAACAGCAGCACCCGGTACTCGGAGAAACTGCGCAGCAGTTCCGGCGCCACGGTGAGGACGAACGCCGCGATCACCACGCCCACGGTCGACCCCATGCCGCCCAGGACCACGATGGCCAGGATCAGCGCCGACTCGAAGAAGGTGAAGGACGAGGGGTTCACGAAGCCCTGGTAGCTGGCGAAGAACACCCCGGCCAGGCCGGCGGTGGAAGCGCCGATGGTGAAGGCCGAGAGTTTCACCAGCACATGGTTCAGGCCCATGGCACGGCAGGCGATCTCGTCTTCGCGCAGTGCTTCCCAGGCCCGGCCGACCGGCATGCGGGTCAGCCGGTGCTTGATGTAGAGCACCAGCAGCACAACGATGAACAGCACGATGTAGATGAACAGGAACTTCAGGTTGGGGTTGTATTCCAGGCCGAAGAACTCATGGAACGGCACCCCGCCATCCTTCGCCCGCCGTCCGAACTCCAGGCCGAAGATGGTCGGCGACGGCACTGGCATGCCGTTCGGGCCGCCGGTGAAGGACAGCCAGTTGTTGAGGATCAGGCGGATGATCTCGCCGAAGCCCAGGGTCACGATGGCCAGGTAGTCACCGTGCATGCGCAACACCGGGAAACCGAGTATGCACCCCGCCAGCGCCGCGGCGAGGGCCGCCAGGGGCAGCACGGTCCAGAAGCCCAGGCCCAGGTACTGGTAACCCAGCGCCAGGCCGTAGGCACCGATGGCGTAGAACGCCACGTACCCCAGGTCGAGCAGCCCGGCCAGGCCGACCACGATGTTCAGCCCAAGACCGAGCAGCACGTAGATCAGGCCGAGGATGACCACGGTCAGCAGGTACTTGTTGGCAAAGAACGGGAAGACGATGGCGATCACGATCAGCGCCGGGATGATCCAGCGCAGCCGCGACTTGTAGTCCGGCGCCCGCACATGCACGCCGGAGCCGGTGCTCTCGAAACCCTGGAGGATCTTCAGCCCCTTGGGCGTCTGCAGGAACAGGCTCAAGGCGAAGCGGCCGATCATCACGATCGCCACCAGCCAGCCGACGCGGGCCGGTTGCAGGTTGAAGCTGTAGCCCTCGAGTACCACACCCACGATAGGACCGAACACGATCAGCGAGATCAGCCCGGCCAGTACGGCGTCGATGACGCTCTTTTTGATATCAATCGGTTTATTGGCAGCAGACATACTTATACCTTCGCCACGAGTGGGCGACCCAGCAGGCCTTGGGGACGGAAGATCAGAATCAGCACCAGCAGCGAGAAACTGAACACGTCTTTGTAGTCGGAGTTGATCAGACCGGAGAACAGTGACTCGGAGATCCCGAGGATGATCCCGCCGAGCATCGCGCCCGGCAGCGAACCGATACCGCCGAGTACCGCCGCGGTGAACGCCTTGATGCCGATGACGAAGCCTGCGTAGAAGTCGAACGTGCCGTAGTTCATGGTGATCAGTACGCCCGCCAGCGCCGCCATGGCGGCGCCGATGATGAACACGTAGGAAATCACTCGATCGGTGTTGATCCCGAGGATCGAGGCCATCTTGCGGTCTTGCTGGGTGGCACGGCACATGCGGCCGAGCTTGGTGTACTTGATGATGTAGGTGAGCAACGCCATGCCGGCGAATGCCGCCACCAGGATGAAGATCTTGGTGTAGGTGAGCTGGACGAAACCGGTACCGATATCGACCTTCCAGGCGCCGGCCAGCAGCGTCGGTACACCTTGTTGCTTGGCGCCCTGGCTGATCTGCGCGTAGTTCTGCAGGATCAGCGAGATCCCGATGGCACTGATCAGCGGCGCCAGGCGGGTGGAGTTACGCAGGGGTTTGTAGGCGACGCGCTCGATGACCCAGCCGTAGATCCCCGTCACGACGACGGTGAAGACCAGGGTACCGAGAATGAGCAGCGGGAAGGATTCGATGCCGAAGTAGGCCAGCAGAGCCAGACTGATTGCCGCGAGGTAAGCGGAAATCATGTAAACCTCGCCGTGGGCGAAGTTGATCATGCCAATGATGCCATAGACCATTGTGTAGCCGATGGCGATCAGACCATAGACAGACCCGAGGGTCAGTCCATTGATCAGTTGCTGCAGGAAAATACCATCCATAACGCAATCTCACGCATTTGAGAGACTGCACACAGCGGATACGACGGCCTGGGGTTCAACCACCCGCGCAACACGACAGTTGTGCAGCTCTACGAGAAAAGACAGGTACTGCACGGACACGCATGCGGCAGGCCTGCGCCCTCCCCTGGAGGATGGGCCGGCCTGCCCAGACGCTCATGTCACTTCTGTTTTTCCAGCTGGTGGTATTTGCCGTCCTTGTCCCACTGGTAAACCACGTAGTCGGAGACTTTCAGGTCGCCCTTGGCGTCCCAGGTCTTCTCGCCCATCACGGTTTTCACCGGGTTGGCCTTGAGCCACTTGGCGGCGTCTTCGCCCTTGTTGGATTTGGCGCCGTTGAAGCCGGCAGCCAGGGCCTGGACCGACGCGTAGGCATACAGTGTGTAGCCTTCAGGCTCGGTGCCGGCCTTGCGGAAAGCGTCAACCACGGTCTTGCTGTCCGGCAGCAGGCGTGGGTCGGCGCCGAAGGTCATGTACACACCGTCGACGTACTGCGGGCCGCCAGCGGTGGTCACCAGTTCGTCGGTGACGATACCGTCGTCGGACATGAACTTGACGTCTTTCAGGCCCTGTTCGCGCAGCTGGCGGACCAGCGGGCCGGCTTCCGGGTGCAGGCCGCCGAAGTAGACGACATCGGCACCGGCGGCGCGGATCTTGGTGACCACGGCGCTGAAGTCTTTTTCGCCACGGGTCAGGCCTTCGTACAGCACCGGCGTCACGCCGCGCTTGCTCAGCTGTGCCTTGGTGGCGTCCGCCAGGCCCTGGCCATAGGTGTCCTTGTCGTGCAGGACCACGACTTTCTTGCCCTTGAGCACATCGACGATGTAGTCGCCGGCGACGATACCCTGCTGGTCGTCACGCCCGCACATGCGGAACATGGCGGAGAGGCCACGTTCGGTGACCTGCGGGTTGGTGGAGCCCGGGGTGATGGCGATCACGCCAGCTTCGTCGTACACCTCGGAAGCGGGGATGGTGTTGGAGGAGCAGAAGTGCCCGACCACGCCGATCACCTTGTCCTGGTCGACCAGGCGGTTGGCTACGGCCACAGCCTGTTTCGGTTCGCAGGCGTCGTCGCCCTTGACCAGGACGATCTTCTCGCCGTTGACGCCGCCCTTGGCGTTGATTTCGTCAGCCGCTGCCTGTGCACCCTTCATGTACTGCTCGCCAAATGCCGCGTTGGCGCCTGTCATGGGACCCGCTACGCCGATCTTGAGGTCGGCCTGAGCAAACGCAGAAACACCCAACGCAGCTGCCACTGCGAGGGCCAGAAAGCCTTTCTTGTAAAACGTCTGGGACATGAGGTGGTGCTCCAAGGTTTTTTTAGTTGGCACTGCGACTTCACCGAATGCTCAGAGCAAGGGCCGTGCCATTGGTTTTTTATTCTGAAAAAAGTCGCTCTTTTATTGTTATTTCGACTGTTTCGAGCCCTTTTTTATTGGGCGTGCAACCGTCTAAACCGCGGAAGGTAAAACCCTACAAAACATCAGGCGCAACCCGCCTGCGCCATCATTGCAACCGCGGCGCAAATCAACGTGCAACCAGCCTGTAACAGCCTGCGTAACCGAACTGCACACTACTGGTGCGGGACTGCTACGCCCCGCACCACTACAGGCTAGTCGCTGCGCCGAAAAGCGCCGCACCCGGCAACATATTTCCTCTGTCAGATAACGATGCGCAGGCACTGGCCCGCGTGATACAGGGAGAACCCGGCCTCGTACAGGCAACTGCGCAAACCCACGCCCGCCAGGGGCTGCATGGGAGCGAAGGGAATCGGCAACGCCTGAGGATTTCCGTTACACAGGTAATCGGCGAACGCCTTGCCGACCACGGTGCCGGTGGTCACGCCCCGGCCGTTGTAGCCGGTGACCGCCACCAGACCGGGCGCCGGCTCGAACAGACGCATCAGGTGATCGGGGGTAAAGGCGATGCAACCGGTCCAGGTGCACTCCCACTCCACCGCTTTCAGGTAGGGGAAATAGTGCTGCTGTACCCGGTCGGCCCAGGCCTTGAGGAACCAGGCCGGCTTCTGGTTGCCATTGCCCAGGCTGCCCAGCAGCAGGCGGCCGTCGGCGTCCCGGCGAATGCTGCTGAGCACCTGGCGGGTGTCCCAGGAGCCCTGGCCACCCGGCAGGATCCGTTGCGCGGCTTCCTCGGCCAGCGGCCTGGAGGCGACCTGATAGTAGTAACCGGGGAAAAAATTGCGCCGCAATTCGGTCCAGTCGCCCTCGGTGTAAGCATTGGAGGCAATCACCACCTGCTCGGCCAGTACCGAGCCCTGGGCGGTCTGCACCGACCAGCGCTGGCCCTGGCGTTCGAGACGGGTCACCGGTGAATGGTCGAACAGTTGGCCACCCAGGTCGACCGCGGCCTTGGCCAGGCCACTGACATAGGCCATCGGATTGACCGTGCCGGCTCGGCGATCGAGCAAGGCGGCGGCGATCTTTTGGGTGCCGGTGGCGGTTTCACAGGCCGTGCCGGTCAACAGCTCGACCGGCGCGCCCCGGCGTTTCCACTGGGCTTCCCGGCTGCGCAGGTCGGCCTCGCCCCGGGCGTTGTGCGCCATGTGCAGGGTGCCTTCGCGGCGCAGCTGGCAATCGATACGGTATTTGTCGATCAGGCTGAACACCAGGGCCGGCGCCGCCCCCAGCATGCGGTTGAGCTGGCTGCCGACCGCCTCGCCGAAACCGGCCTCGATCTCGTCCGGCGGGATCCACATCCCGGCATTCACCAGGCCCACGTTGCGTCCCGAACCACCGTGTCCGGTGCGGTGGGCTTCCAGTACACAGACCCTTTTGCCCTGCTCCAGCAGGTGCACGGCGGCCGACAGGCCGGTAAAGCCCGCGCCGATCACGCAGACATCCACCCTGACCTCGCCCTTGAGCGAGGCATTGTCAGGCCTTTGCGGCGTCAGTTTTTCCCACAGGCATTCTTCGCGTAACGGCATTGCCAGACTCCGAAATCAACGAACCACAGACCATGAACCAGCACCTCCCCTGTAGTCGCTGCCGCAGGCTGCGATCGACCGCTACGGTCGCGGCGACCTGAAGACCGCCATAGGCCCGACAGGAGATCGGGAACCAAGCTCCTTCGGAGCTTATCGCAGCCTTCGGCAGCGGCTACAGCGCCCGGCAGGCGGGCGCGATCGGGGTCGATCAATCGAAGGTAATACCCTGCGCCAATGGCAACTCCAGCGAGTAGTTCACGGTGTTGGTCTGCCGGCGCATATAGGCGCGCCAAGCATCGGAGCCGGACTCGCGGCCGCCGCCGGTTTCTTTCTCGCCACCGAAGGCGCCGCCGATTTCCGCGCCGCTCGGGCCGATGTTGACGTTGGCGATGCCGCAGTCGCTGCCCACCGCCGACATGAACTGCTCGGCCTCACGCACATCGGTGGTGAAGATGCAGGACGACAGGCCTTGCGGCACGGCGTTGTTCAGGCGCAGCGCTTCGGCGAAATCGCTGTAGCCCACCACGTAGAGAATCGGTGCGAAGGTCTCGCTGCACACCACGTCGCTCTGCTCCGGCATTTCGACAATCGCCGGCGACACGTAATAGGCGTTGGGGAACTGGTCTTCCAGCTGGCGCTTGCCGCCGAACACCCGGCCTCCCTCGCTCAGGGCCTGCTCCAGCGCATCCTGCATGTTGTCGAAGCTGTGCTTGTCGATCAGCGGGCCGACCAGGTTGCCTTGCAGCGGATGGCCGATGCGCACCTTGGAATAGGCGGCCTTGAGGCGGGTGACGATTTCGTCCTTCACCGATTCATGGGCAATCAGCCGGCGCAACGTCGTGCAGCGCTGGCCAGCAGTACCGACGGCGCTGAACAGGATGGCGCGCACGGCCATGTCCAGATCGGCGCTCGGCCCCAGGATCATCGCGTTGTTGCCGCCCAGCTCGAGGATGCTGCGGGCGAAACGCGCGGCGACTTTCGGCGCCACTTCGCGGCCCATGCGGGTGCTGCCGGTGGCGCTGATCAGGGCCACGCGCGGGTCGTCCACCAGCGCTTCGCCGGCGTCGCGCCCGCCGATGATCACCTGGCTCAGGTACTCGGGGGCATCGCTGAAGTTCTTCAGCACGCGCTCGAACAGCGCCTGGCAGGCCAGGGCGGTCAACGGGGTCTTTTCCGAGGGTTTCCAGATCACCGGGTTGCCGCAGACCAGCGCCAGGGTGGTGTTCCAGGCCCAGACCGCGACCGGGAAGTTGAACGCGCTGATCACCCCGACGATGCCCAGCGGGTGCCAGGTTTCGCGCATGTGGTGGCCCGGGCGCTCGGAGGCGATCGTCAGGCCGTACAGCTGGCGTGACAGGCCGACCGCGAAGTCGCAGATGTCGATCATTTCCTGCACTTCGCCCAGGCCTTCCTGGGTGATCTTGCCGGCTTCCCAGGACACCAGCTCACCGAGGTCGGCCTTGTATTCGCGCAGCACTTCGCCGAACTGGCGCACCAGCTCGCCGCGACGCGGTGCAGGCACCTTGCGCCACAACTCGAACGCATGCTCCGCGCGACTGACCTGCTGCTCCACCTCGGCCGCGCCCTGCCAGTTCACCGAGGCGATGCGGCTGCCGTCGATCGGCGAATGCACGGGCTGCTTGCCCGATTGATACAGGGCCGGGTTCACACCAAGACGATCAAGCAATGCGACAACCATGGGTCACTCCTTACAAATGGAAAGCAAAAAGTCGTAGCCGTTGACACAGCCATTCAGGACTGTAGTTGTAGCCGGCCCGAGACTTGCCAACAAACGACGATTAGGCGAGATATCATTCCGTTTATTCATGCTGCGCAGCCGGGACAAGAACAAGGAACCCTCGATGCTGAACAAACGCTACCTGCCCTCGATCACCGCCCTGCAGTGTTTCGAGGCCGTCACCCGGCACCTGAGCTTCACTCGCGCCGCCGAGGAGCTGAACCTGACCCAGAGCGCGGTCAGCAAGCAGGTCGCGCAGTTGGAAGAGCTCCTGCAACACCTGCTGTTTCGCCGGGTACGCCGGCGCCTGCAACTGACCCCGGCCGGCGACCTGTACCTGGTGGAAGTGCGCAAGATCCTCTCGCAGATCGAGATGTCGACCCATTACCTGCGCTCCTACGGCGGCGAAACCGAAGTCCTGCGGGTGTCCACCCCATCGACTTTCGGCGCGCGCTGGCTGGTGCCGCGCCTCAAGGGCTGGCGCCTGCGCCACCCGCAGATCCACCTGGACCTGTGCAACGAGCAGGAAGCCGACGACCTGCTGCAGGGCCGCAGCGACATGGCGTTCTACTTCGGCCAGGGCTCGCGCCCCGGCACCGAGTGCCTGAAGCTGTTCGGCGAAGAGCTGGTGGCGGTCTGCGCCCCCGGCAGCCTGCCGGACAAGCCGTTCACCGACCCGACGCAGCTGGCTGAACTGGTGCTGCTGCAACTGGCCTCACGGCCGCAGGCCTGGCATGACTGGTTCGACAGCCAGGGTTACCACACCGAGCACAGCTATCACGGCCCGCGCTTCGAAACCTTCTACATGTGCATCCGGGCCGCCCAGGTCGGCTGCGGCGTGGCCCTGCTGCCGCGGTTCCTGGTGGAAGAAGAACTGGCCGAGGGCAAGCTGGTGCTGGCCTGGGACTACGCCATGCCCAGCCACGATGCCTATTACCTGGCCTACCCCGAACATGCGGCCGAAGTGCCCAAGGTGCGGGACTTCGTACGCTGGATGCTGGAACAGATCGACAGCCCGACGCCGGCCTGATCCGGGATGAGTGCGGGCCGCACGGGCGCTATCGCGGGCAAGCCTCGCTCCTACTGGTACGGCACCGCTCTTGTAGGAGCGAGGCTTGCCCGCGATGAGGCCATCAGCCTCGACATCGTCCTCAAGCAAAAAACACTGGCAAAACCCACGGCGGATATGCGCCACTACTGCCTTCATTGAACAAGCTGGAAAGCCGCGCCCTTGATCGCGGCCAGCATGGAGATTCCCGTTATGAGCGAGAGTGTGTTTGCCGATCGCATCGTGCAGAACCTGCTCGACACCGACTTCTACAAACTGACCATGATGCAGGCGGTGCTGCACAACTACCCCAATGTGGAAGTCGAATGGGAATTCCGCTGCCGCAACAGCGAGGACCTGCGCCCCTATCTGGCGGAGATCCGTTATCAGTTCGAGCGCCTGGCCGACCTGAGCCTGAGCGCCGACCAGTTGAGTTTTCTCGAGCGCATCAGCTTCCTGAAACCGGACTTCCTGCGTTTTCTCGGGCTGTTCCGCTTCAACCTGCGGTATGTGCATACCGGTATCGAGAACGGCGAGCTGTTCATCCGCCTGCGCGGGCCCTGGCTGCACGTGATCCTGTTCGAAGTGCCGATGCTGGCGATCGTCAGCGAGGTGCGTAACCGCTATCGCTACCGCGAAGTCGTCCTGGAACAGGCGCGCGAACAGCTGTATCGCAAGTTCGACTGGCTGAGCGCCAACGCCAGCGCCGATGAACTGTCGCACCTGCAGGTGGCCGACTTCGGCACCCGCCGGCGCTTCTCGTACCGGGTCCAGGAAGAAGTGGTGAACGTGCTCAAGCACGACTTCCCCGGGCGTTTCGTCGGCACCAGCAACGTGCACCTGTCCCGCGAGCTGAACATGAAACCCCTGGGCACCATGGCCCACGAATGGATCATGGCCCACCAGCAACTGGGGCCGCGGCTGATCGACAGCCAGATCGCCGCCCTCGACTGCTGGGTCCGCGAGTACCGCGGCCTGCTGGGGATCGCCCTGACCGACTGCATCACCACCGACGCCTTCCTCAACGACTTCGATCTGTACTTCGCCAAGCTGTTCGACGGTTTGCGCCATGACTCGGGCGACCCGATCATCTGGGCGGAAAAGGCCATCGCCCATTACCTGAAACTGGGCATCGAGCCCATGAGCAAGACCCTGGTGTTCTCCGACAGCCTGACACTGCCCAAGTCCCTGGAGATTTTTCGCGCGTTGCGCGGTCGGATCAATGTCAGCTTCGGTATCGGCACCAACCTGACGTGCGATATTCCCGGTGTCGAGCCGATGAGCATCGTGCTTAAAATGGCCGCCTGCAATGGCCAGCCCGTCGCCAAGATCTCCGACGAAGCGGGCAAGACCCATTGCAAGGATCCCAACTTCGTCGCTTATTTGCGCCACGTTTTCCAAGTACCTGCCGCCCTTTCTGGCACATCAAGCAAGGAGTGAATCATGCAAGCCGTACAGCGTGAGATTGCTGAACAGCTCAAGGTCCAACCCCCTTTCAAGGACCAGGCCGATCTCGAGGCAGAAGTCGCCCGGCGGGTCGCGTTCATCCAGCAATGCCTGCTCAATTCCGGGCTCAAGGCCTTGGTGCTGGGCATCAGCGGTGGCGTCGACTCCCTGACCGCGGGCCTGCTGGCCCAGCGGGCGATGCGCGAACTGCGCGCCAGCAGTGGCGACCAGGGCTATCGTTTCATCGCCGTGCGCCTGCCGTACGACGTGCAGTTCGACGAACACGATGCCCAGGCCTCGGTGGACTTCATCGAACCCGACGAGCGCCACACCGTGAACATCGGGCCGGCGGTCAAGTCCCTGGCCAATGAAGTGGCGGCCTTCGAAGGCCATCAGGCGGTAACCCGGGACTTCGTCCTTGGCAACACCAAGGCACGCATGCGCATGGTCGCGCAGTACACCATCGCCGGCGCCGCCCATGGCCTGGTGATCGGCACCGACCACGCCGCCGAAGCGGTGATGGGTTTCTTCACCAAGTTCGGTGACGGCGCCTGCGACCTGGCCCCGCTGAGCGGGCTGGTGAAGAACCAGGTGCGGGCCATTGCCCGGCATTTCGGCGCGCCGGAGTCGCTGGTGGAGAAGATCCCTACCGCCGACCTGGAAGACCTGTCTCCCGGCAAGCCGGACGAAGCGTCCCACGGCGTGACCTACGCCGAGATCGACGCCTTCCTCCACGGCCAGCCGGTGCGCGAGGAGGCGTTCAAGATCATCTGCAACACCTACAACAAGACCCATCACAAACGCGTGATGCCGTTCGCGCCATAAACAGCCCGTAGCCGCTGCCGAGCCTGCGAGGCTGCGCACGGCCGCAGAGCGGTCGCCAAACCAGGCGCCGCGTTATGTTCGATGGACCGCGTGGGCAGGTTTTGCGAGGACTGCGTCCTCGTACGCAGCCTCGCAGGCTCGGCAGCGGCTACAAGTCTGTATACGCAGTTCCAGGCACAAAAAAAGCGCCCCGCAGGGCGCTTTTTCATCACACGGAATCAACCGATCACTTCAGCACCACGGCGCCTTTCATCATCGAGTTGTGGCCCGGGAACGAGCAGAAGAACTCGTAGCTTTCGCCAGCGGTCAGCTTCGACACGTCGAAGGTCACCGAGTCTTTTTCGCCGGAGCCGATGATCTTGGTGTGGGCGATGACGCGGCTGTCGCCTTCTTTCAGGTAGTTCTTGTCGATGCCGGCGGCCATACCGTCGGTAGCGATACCGGCCATGTCCGCGCTTTTGCTCAATACCCAGTTATGGCCCATGACGTTCTTCGGCAGGCTGCCGGAGTGAGTCAGGTTCACGGTGAAGGTCTTGCAGCTCTTGTCGATGGTGATTTCCTTCGTGTTGAAGGACATCTGGTCGGTGGAGTCGACATCGACCTTGCATTCGGCGGCCATCAGCTGGCTGCTGGCCAGTGTCAGCAGGGATACCGCAACGAGTTTGGCAAACATGGTGAATCTCCAAGGCAGGGTTAACAAAATCCATCTGAATCCATGAAGGTGAAGACTGCCTGAATTTTTCACAAGTTCCTATGATTTACATCAAGAAATTGTATACAACTTTGCGCTATCGGCCTGATCGAGAGAATCAAACAGCCAGCCATCGGCCGCGGGCCTATGCTCGGCGCACATCACTATCGGAGTGTCTGCCATGCACCTCAACAGCCTGTTCCGCAACCTGCTCGCCGCCTATGCCTGTGGCGCCAGCGGCACCTATGAAAGCCCCCGCGGCGAGGATTGACCCTTGGAGCGCGGCCGGCCAGCCATTACTCTGTGGCCCTCACCGACCATGGAGTAAGGCATGTCTTTAGCGTCTGTATGCGTGTTCTGCGGTGCCAGCACCGGCACCAACCCGGCCTACCGCGAGGCCGCCGAAGCCCTCGGGCGCCAACTGGCCGAACGCAAGCTGACCCTGGTCTATGGCGGTGGCGCCGTCGGCCTGATGGGCATAGTCGCCGACGCGGCCCTGGCGGCTGGCGGCGAAGTCATCGGCATCATTCCCCAGAGCCTCAAGGACAAGGAAATCGGCCATCCGGGCCTGACGCGCCTGGAAGTGGTCGACGGCATGCACGCCCGCAAGGCACGCATGGCCGAGCTGAGCGACGCCTTTATCGCGCTGCCTGGCGGCCTGGGTACCCTGGAGGAGTTGTTCGAAGTCTGGACCTGGGGGCAATTGGGCTATCACGCCAAGCCCCTGGGGCTGCTGGAAGTAAATGGTTTCTACGAGAAGCTCACGGGTTTTCTCGATCATATCGTCGGCGAAGGCTTCGTTCGCACCCCGCACCGTGACATGCTGCAAGTGAGCGAATCGCCGCGCAAACTGCTGGAGGCGCTGGAGGCCTGGCAACCGACGGTAGCCCCCAAATGGGCCGAGCAGAAACCCGATTAACCGCCGAGCCCCGATACAGGGCAGAATACGCGCCGCTCAAACCTCACCTTCGACCCCAGAGGATCGCCCATGGCTAAACCCAATTACTCCTTCGCCAAACGTCAGCGAGACCTGGCAAAGGAGCAGAAGAAAGAGGAAAAGCTGCAACGCAAGAAAGCGGCCGCTGAAGAAGCCGGCGCACCAAGCCCGGATACAGAAGACGACGTGGCCGTCGACGACGCCGATGCAGTAGACGATCAGGCTCCCAAGGCCTGAGACCCGCCAGGCCCGATACCTCTATCAGGCCCTCGGGATCTGGGGTCGGCCATCCGTTGCCGACCCTCGGATACCCAACGCTTTGACAATCGAATCGCGATAACCCTGTGGCAAGTTGGCCGGTAGCCGGTCCGCCGCGAACAGGCCGATTTCCTTGTGCTCGTGGCTGACGGTTGGCACAAAACCGCCCAGGAGCCGGCAGCGATAGGTCGAGATAAAGACCTGCTTGCCAGGGATGACTTCGAACAGGTACGAATCCAGCGGCTCGCCCACCGCCACCCGCACGTCCAGCTCCTCCTCGATCTCCCGCGCCAGGCATTGGGGCGCCGTCTCCCCCAGCTCGATCCGCCCGCCGGGCAGCTCCCACTCGTCACGCTCGTTGAGCATCAGCACCACCAGCCCCTCGGGGGATTGCAGCACGCCCTTGATCGATACCGGGAACATAAGTAACTCCTGTAAAGCCTGTAGCCGCTGCCGAAGGCTGCGCTCGGGCGCATAGCGGCTGTGTTTTTTTAGACCGCTGGAAGGTTCTGCGAACCTTATCGCAGCCTGCGGCAGCGGCTACAGAGAGATCCGTTCATTCAGCGGCATCACCGTCACCCGCACTTCCGGGTCGTGGCTGCCGCCGCCGAGAATCACCCCGCGCAACGGCGACACATCGGAAAAATCCCGGCCCCAGGCCAGGGTGATGTGCTCCAGCGCCGGCTGTACGTTGTTGGTCGGGTCGAAATCCACCCAGCCGAGCACCGGGCAGAACACCGAAACCCAGGCATGGGAGGCATCTGCGCCGATCAGGCGTGGCTGCCCCGGTGGCGGCTGGGTCAGCAGGTAGCCGCTGACATAACGCGCCGCCAGGCCGCGGGAACGCAAACACGCCAGCATCAGATGGGCGAAGTCCTGGCAGACCCCGCGCCGCCGCTCCAGCACTTCCACCAGCGGCGTCGCCACCTGGGTGGCTTCGGCATCGAAGGTGAACTCGCTGAAGATCTTTTCCATCAACGCTTGCACCCCCAGCAACAACGGACGCCCGGCGGGGAAACAGCTTTCGGAGAACTCGACGAAGCTTTTCTTCAAGTGCACATAAGGCGACTCGAAGCGGTAACGGCACGCCTCCATCAAGGCCGCGGATAACGGCCGGCTGCTGTAGGTCAGCGCACTGCGGGTGGCGTCCCAGGGCAATGAACGGGTGAAATCCAGCGCGGGTCTGGCCAGCACCTCCACCGTCAGCTGCGCATTGACCAGCAGCTCGTCATGGGGCCGCTCGAACGCCAGCCGGGTCAGCGGGTTGCCGAACACGTCCAGCTCGTCGCGACGGCTGGTGGGGTCGGGGCTGATCAGCAGTTCCTGCTGGCTGCAATGCTGCCAGGCGCAGGCGCGCGGCCACAGGTGCGCCAGCTGCTGGGCCAGGGAAACCGGACTGTCGTAGTGGTAATGGGTATCGTGGAAGATCTGGTAATGAGCGCTCATCAGACGGATACCGTTCGTTGGCTGACATCGTCGACATGGGCGAAATGCCGCAGCGCCAGGCGGTCGGAAACCTGCCCGCTGGCATCGGCGATTTCCTGCAACAGGTCGGCCAGGCCTTCGAGCGCCGCCCGCACGCTGGCCTCGCCGAACAGCGGGTTTTCCAGGCAGCCCAGGTCGAAGCGCCCCAGACGCCCCACCAGCTTGGGCAAACCGACCTCGCGCGGTACGCCGAACTCGTCGTTCAAGCGATTGAGGGTCCGGGTCACCAGCTTCAGCTGGAACAGCACCGCATGAGGGTTCTGTTCGTCGAGCAGCAACAGGTCGAGCACCGGAATCAACTGCGCCACCGCCAGGTAGCGGGAACGGTAGGTGATACTGCTGTTGCCCAGTTCCAGCAGCCACTCCAGCCCGGCCTGGTCGAACGCGGTGGCGCTGCGCAGGAAGGCCGCCAGGCTGCTGCTGAGAAACTGCAGGCGCTCGATGCGTCGGCCAATCATCAAGAAGCGCCAGCCTTCGTCACGGGTCATGTCGTCCAGGGCGAAGCCCGACAGCGCCGCCAGGGACATCACCAGACGGTTGAGGAAGTCCAGCAACTCGCCGAAGTCCGGCTCGCGGGCCTCCAGCGCCAAGGCTTCGCGCTGCAATTCCACCAGCGCCTGCCAGTTCTCCCGCGAAAGCTTGCCGCGCACCTGGGACGCCGCCCACTGCAGGCGCTGCAGGTTGGAACGCAGGCTGAAGGACCAGTCATCCCCCTGCAGGGCCGCCAACAAACGCTCGGGCAGTTCGCCTTCGTCCGGCAGCAGCATCAGGCTTTCGCCCAGCTCGACCGCCGCCTGCAAGGCCTGCGGGTCATCGCCGTCGACATAGCGCGCCAGCATGATCCGCAACAGCCGCGCGCTGCCATCGCAACGCTCGCAGTAACGGCCGAACCAGAACAGGTTTTCCACCACCCGCGACGGCAGGTACGGATCGCGCCGCACCAGTTCATGCACGCCGATGGTCCGCTGGCCTTTCCACTGTTCGCCGCTGGGCGCACGTTCGCCCAGCACCCAGGTGTCCTTGCTGGCGCCGCCGCGCTGCATCGATACCACCTCGGCATCGGCCTCGGCGGCCACCCGGGTCAAGCCGCCCGGCAGTACCCGGTAACCGTCGCGGCTGGCCACGGCATACACCCGCATGCCGATGGCCCGCGGTTGCAGCTGGCCGTCCTCGGCCTGCCAGACCGGCGCCTGGGACAGTTGCGCCAGCTCCTGGGCGACATAGGCATAAGGTCGCGCCCGCATGCGTTCGGCCAGGGCCTGGCGTTCTTTCTCGCAGAGGTCGCGGCCAAACAACGGGGCAAAGCTCTGGGACGGGAACGCCGGCTTGATCAGCAACTCCGGGAGTTTCTCCAGGGCCTGGGCCAGCACCGGCGCCTCGCCGCACCACCAGGTGGCGACGGACGGCAGAATCAGTTCTTCGCCGAACAGGTGCTCGCTGATCTTCGGCAAGAAACCCAGCAAGCCTGGCGACTCCAGCACGCCGCTGCCCAGGGCATTGGCCACCAGCACCCGCCCCCGCCGCACCGCCTCCAGCAACCCCGGAACGCCGAGGGCCGAGTCGGTGCGCAGTTCCAGCGGGTCGCAGAAGTCGTCGTCGAGCCGGCGCATGATCGCGTGCACCCGCCGCAGGCCGCTCAGGGTCTTGAGGTAGACCGTGGCGTCGCGCACCGTCAGGTCGCCGCCTTCCACCAGCGGATAACCGAGCTGGCGCGCCAGGTACAGGTGTTCGAAATAGCTCTCGTTGAAACGTCCCGGGGTCAGCAGCACGATCAGTGGCGCTTCGTCGTCCCGGGGCGCCTGGCGGGCCAGGGTTTCCTGCAGGGTGCGGAAGAACCCGGCCAGGTGCTGCACCTGCAGATCGCGGTACAGGTCCGGAAAGGCCCGGGACACAATCATGCGGTTTTCCAGGGCGTAGCCGGCACCGGACGGCGCCTGGGTACGGTCGGCGGTGACCCACCAGCGCCCGTCCGGGGTGCGCGCCAGGTCGACCGCGTACAGGTGCAGGAAGGCGCCGTCCGGCGGCTGGATGCCCTGGCACGGCCAGAGAAAGTTGTTATGGCCAAAGACCAGCTCGGCCGGCAGCAGGCCCTCGCTGATCAGCCGCTGGGGCCCATACAGGTCGGCCAGCACCGCATTGAGCAAACGCGCCCGCTGCGCAATCCCGGCGGACAGCTGCTGCCATTCATCGGCGGCGATCACATGGGGCAACAGGTCCAGTTCCCACGGCCGGTCGGCGCCCTTGGGGTCGGCATAGACGTTGTAGGTGACGCCGTTTTCCTGGATCTGCCGGGTCAGCAGCGCCTGGCGCTGCATCAACTGCGCCGGCGTGCTGCGCTGCAACTGGTCGAACAGCCGGCGCCAGTGCGGGCGCACCGCGCCGCTGGCATCGAGCAGTTCGTGGTAGGTACCCGCCGTCAGCGGGTAGTGGTCAAGCAGGTCAGGCATGGAAAGCTCGGCAGACGGCAAGGTAAGTCAGATTAACGCAGACACATGACGCCCGGATATGCGAAACATCCGGGCGTCGCGTCTGCTTTAGAAACGTCGCAAATCGAGTGTCATCGGCAACTCGTCGTTGATCGTCAGGCTCGGCACCGACAAGGTGCCGGGGCTGTGCCCTAGGCGGAAGAAGCGCGCCATGCGCCGGCTCTCGGCTTCGTTGGCATTCACCGGCAGGCTGTCGTAGTTGCGCCCGCCCGGATGGGCCACATGGTATTGGCAACCGCCCAGGGAACGCTGCATCCAGGTATCGAGCAGGTCGAACACCAGCGGCGCGTGCACCGGGATGGTCGGTTGCAGGCAGTTGAACGGTTGCCAGGCCCGGTAGCGCACACCGGCGACGAACTCCCCGACTCGCCCGGTGGGCTGCAGCGGCACCGCGACACCATTGCAGGTCAACAGGTAGCGCTGCGGCGCCAACCCGGTGAGCTTGACCTGCAGGCGCTCCAGCGATGAGTCGACATAACGCACCGTGCCGCCAGCGGAGCCCTCCTCCCCCAACACATGCCAAGGCTCCAGGGCCTGGCGCAGCTCCAGCTCGACACCGCCGACCGCGTAATCGCCGACCTTGGGGAAACGGAACTCCAGGTGCGCGGCGAACCACTCGGCCCGCACCGGGTAGCCGGCGGCATTGAGCTCGACAATGACATCGGCGAAGTCCTGCTCGATGAAGTGCGGCAACAGGAAGCGGTCGTGCAGCTCGGTGCCCCAGCGCGCCAGCTTGGCCGGGGCGTAGGGCTCGCGCCAGAAGCGCGCGACCAAGGCCCGCAGCAACAGTTGCTGGGCCAGGCTCATGCGCGCATGGGGCGGCATTTCAAAGGCGCGTAGTTCCAGCAGGCCCAGGCGGCCTGTAGCGCCATCCGGCGAGTACAGCTTGTCGATGCAGAACTCGGCGCGGTGAGTGTTGCCGGTGACGTCGATCAGCAAGTTGCGCAGCAGCCGGTCGACCAACCATGGCGGGCACTCTTCGCCCGGTTCGGGCATCTGCGCGAAGGCGATTTCCAGCTCGTACAACGCATCGTTGCGCGCCTCGTCGACCCGCGGTGCCTGGGAGGTGGGGCCGATGAACAACCCGGAGAACAGATAGGACAACGACGGGTGGTTGTGCCAGTAGCTGATCAGGCTGCGCAACAGGTCCGGCCGGCGCAGGAACGGCGAATCCGCCGGCGTCGCGCCACCCAGCACTAAATGGTTGCCGCCGCCGGTGCCGGTGTGGCGCCCGTCGATCATGAATTTCTCGGTGGTCAGGCGGGTCTGCCGGGCTTCCTCGTAGAGGAATTCGGTGCGCTCCACCAGCTCGTCCCAACTGGCGGACGGCTGCACGTTGACCTCGATCACGCCCGGATCGGGGGTGACGCGGAAGTTGCTCAGGCGCGGATCGCTCGGCGGCTCGTAGCCCTCCAGCAGCACCGGGCAATGCAACTCCTCGGCGGTGGCCTCGATGGCGCTGACCAGCTCCAGGTAATCCTCCAGGCGCTCCAGGGGCGGCATGAACAGGTACAAGCGCCCGCCCCGCGCCTCGGCGCAGAACGCGGTGCGGGTCAGCCAGTCGGCGGACTGGTCGATCTGCGGCACCCGCTCATCGGCCTCGGCCGCTTCGCCGTGTTCGCGCAGTTGCGCGCTGTCCGGCAGCTCGGGCAGCTCCTGGTTCGGATCGGTGGGGTGCACATAGGGGTACTCCGCCGCCGTCACCCAGGGCTGGGACGCCAGCGGCAGGCGATAACCCAGGGGCGAATCCCCCGGGATCAACCGGCAGTGGGTATCGCGCAGGTACCAGCGGCCGCTCTGCCACTGGTCGCCCCTGGCGGTACGGGCCAGCGGCAGGACCTGGCCGATGACCTTGTCCAGGCCCTGGCTGAACACCTTGCGCAGGCGCGCCCGCTCCAGCTCGTCCGCCAGCCGCGAATCCTCGGCGCTGACGTTCTGCGGCAAGGTGCCTTCGCGCCACAGGTAGTAGAAGTTGTCTTCATAAGCCGGGAATACAAAGCGCGCAGGCAGCTTCAAGCGTTCGGCGACGCTGGCGAGGAAACGCCCGGCCAGCTCGCTGTCGGCGCCATAGTCTTCATATTCGTCGGCAATCAGCGCGGCGTTGTGCCAGATCGGCACGCCGTCGCGGCGCCAGTAGCAGTTCAGCGACCAGCGCGGCAATTGCTCGCCCGGGTACCACTTGCCCTGGCCAAAGTGCACCAGGCCCTTGGGCGCGTAGTGTTGGCGCAGGCGCTGGAACAGCTCGGCGGACAACCGGCGCTTGTTCGGCCCGAGAGCCGCGGTGTTCCATTCGGCGCCATCCGGGTCGTCGATCGAGACGAAGGTCGGCTCGCCGCCCATGGTCAGGCGCACGTCGCCTGCCAGCAGGTCGGCATCGATCTGCCGGCCCAGGGCCTGGATCGCCAGCCATTGCTCCTCGGTGTAGGGCTTGGTGACCCGCGGCGCTTCCCAGACCCGCTCCACCGACATCTCATGGCCGAACTCGCATTCACAAGGCTCTACCAGGCCGCTGATCGGCGCCGCCGAGGACGGATCGGGGCTGCAAGCCAACGGGATATGCCCTTCCCCGGCAAACAGCCCGGAAGTGGCGTCCAGGCCGATCCAGCCGGCGCCGGGCAAGTACACCTCGCACCAGGCGTGCAGGTCGGTGAAGTCGACCTCGGTGCCGGACGGGCCGTCGAGGGATTTGACGTCGGCGGTCAGCTGGATCAGGTAGCCGGAAACAAAGCGCGCGGCCAGCCCCAGGTTGCGCAGCAGTTGCACCAGCAGCCAGGCGGAGTCGCGGCAGGAGCCAGAAGCCTTGTCCAGGGTCTGCTCCGGCGTCTGCACGCCGGGCTCCATGCGGATCAGGTAGCCGATGTCTTCGCTCAGGCGCTGGTTCAGGGCCACCAGGAAATCCACCGCCGGTATCGGCGTGCGGTCGATGCCCTCAAGGTACGCCTTGAACTTCGGCGTCAGTGGCAGGGTTTCCAGGTAAGGCGCCAGCTCGCGCTGCTCGTCGGCGGCATAGGCGAAGGGGATTTTCTCGGCGTAGGGCTCGAGGAAGAAATCGAACGGATTGAACACCGCCATCTCCGCCAGCAAATCGACTTCGATCCGCAGCTCGTCGGTTTTCTCCGGGAAGACCAGGCGCGCCAGGTAGTTGCCCTGGGGGTCCTGCTGCCAGTTGATGAAGTGCTGCTCGGGCTGAACCTTCAGCGCATAGGAGAGAATCCGCGTGCGGCTATGGGCCGCCGGACGCAGGCGAACGATCTGTGGGCCGAGTTCGACCGCGCGGTCGTAGCGGTAATGCGTGACATGGTGCAATGCGACATGGATCGACACGGCGTGCCTCCTGCGGGCCTGAACGTACACGAAAGCGCGCAAGACTTATGCCAGAGCACCAGTCCCGGGGCTTTCCCCAACGGCTGTGGGCAGTACAGCACCAAAAGCGAGCGGTGCGTGCTTCGGCGTGCGCAGGGTTGCACATAAATGTGGCGACAGGATGTAACCGGTGGTCAGCGCACCCGCTTCAGGCCGGCTTCCAGTCGTTGCAGGCGCCGACGTTTGCGCGCCGCCACTTGCAGCACCTTGAGCCCGCGCTGGTAGCGCCGGGTGCTCATCAGGTACAGCCCGGCCAGGGGAATGCACAGGACAAAGGCCGGGAACAGTCGCAGACGGAAGTCCAGCAGGACCAGCAGCGCGCATGCGAGGCAGAACACCAGCGCGCCGAACAAGGCCCAGGCACCACGCGGGTAGCCGCGGATCACCAGCATAAAACACAGGCTCATCAGCAGGCCTGCTCCCAGCATGGCCATCGCGGCGTAGTTGGCGACCTGGAAGTCACGGGGGAAATACAGATGGGGCACCTGCGCGGCGGTCAGCGAGATGCTGAAGACCGTCGTCATCATCACCGCGATGTGAATCACCCCGAAACGCCGCACATAGGGCTGCCAGGCGAGCCATTCGGCGGTCTTGAGGCGTAGCAGCCGGTCTTCGACCTGCCGTTGTTGCGGGGTTTTCCGGCGACGTAACACGCGGCGCTTCCTTGAGTTGATGCCAATCCTGGGGGCGCACCTTAACAAACCCGAACGCCGAAATGCACAACGCCAACCCTGGGGTTGGCGTTATGTCTGTGGCGTTGGGTCCGTACAGCAGTGGCCTTAGCGGGGCACGACCGGTTTGCGGGCCGGCTTCTTGCCTTTGCCCTTGGCCGCATCCGTGCGTTCCTTGGCGGCCTGCTTGTTGCGGGCCATCGCGGCGGCCTTGGCCTGTTCGCGCTTGTCCCACGGGTTGCTACCGTCGCTGCCGCGTGGAGGCAGGCCGGTGTGCTGGGTGAGGATCTTGGTGGTTTCCTTGGCCACTTTGTGGCTGCCAGCCGGCGTCGAGTTCTTGCGACGGGCGCTCTGGTAGCTGTCGGTCGACGGCTGATGCAAAGGAATCAACTGGTTCTTGCCCGGCCCGATCAGGTCGGCACGGCCCATGCGGGTCAGTGCTTCACGCAGCATCGGCCAGCCTTTCGGGTCGTGGTAACGCAGGAACGCCTTGTGCAGGCGACGCTGCTCCTCGCTCTTGACGATGGTCACCCCGTCACTCTTGTAGGTGACCTTGCGCAGCGGGTTCTTGCCCGAGTGGTACATCGCGGTGGCGGTGGCCATCGGCGACGGGTAGAACGCCTGCACCTGGTCGGCGCGGAAACCGTTGCCCTTGAGCCACAGGGCCAGGTTCATCATGTCTTCGTCGGTGGTGCCCGGGTGCGCGGCGATGAAGTACGGAATCAGGTACTGCTCCTTGCCCGCTTCCTTGGAGTACTTCTCGAACATCCGCTTGAACCGGTCGTAGCTACCGATGCCCGGCTTCATCATCTGGTTGAGCGGACCTTCCTCGGTGTGTTCCGGGGCGATCTTCAGGTAGCCACCGACGTGGTGGGTCACCAGTTCCTTGACGTACTCCGGCGACTCGACCGCGAGGTCGTAGCGCAGGCCGGAAGCGATCAGGATCTTCTTCACCCCCGGCAAGGCGCGGGCGCTACGATACAGCTGGATCAGCGACGAGTGGTCGGTGTTCAGGTTCGGGCAGATGCCAGGGAACACGCAGGACGGCTTGCGGCACGCGGATTCGATTTCCGGGCTCTTGCAGGCGATGCGGTACATGTTCGCGGTCGGGCCGCCGAGGTCGGAGATGACCCCGGTAAAACCTGGAACCTTGTCGCGAATCTCTTCGATCTCGCGAATGATCGACTCTTCGGAACGGTTCTGGATGATCCGCCCTTCGTGCTCGGTGATCGAGCAGAAGGTGCAGCCACCGAAGCAGCCACGCATGATGTTCACCGAGAAACGGATCATGTCGTAGGCCGGGATCTTCTCCTTGCCGTACGCCGGGTGCGGGATGCGCTGATACGGCATACCGAACACGTAGTCCATCTCTTCGGTGGTCATCGGGATGGGCGGCGGGTTGAACCAGACATCGATCTCGCCATGTTTCTGCACCAGCGCACGGGCGTTGCCCGGGTTGGTTTCCAGGTGCAGTACGCGGTTGGCGTGGGCGTAGAGCACCGGATCGTTACGCACCTTTTCCATGGACGGCAGGCGGATCACGGTCTTGTCCCGGGTCATCTTCGGGCTGGCCAGAATCTGCACGACCTTGGCTTCCTGGGGATCTTCGACCGGGCCTTTTTCCTGCTCGATGGCACAGGCCTGGGTGTCTTGGGTGTTGACGTACGGGTTGATGATCTTGTCGATCTTGCCCGGCCGGTCGATACGCGTGGAGTCGACTTCGTACCAGCCCTGCGGCGTGTCACGACGAATGAAAGCGGTGCCGCGCACGTCGGTGATGTCCTCGATCTTGTGCCCGTAGGACAGGCGCTGGGCGACTTCGACAATCGCCCGCTCGGCGTTGCCGTAGAGCAGGATGTCGGCGCTGGCGTCGATCAGGATCGAGTTGCGCACCCGGTCCTGCCAGTAATCGTAGTGGGCGATACGGCGCAGGGAGGCTTCGATGCCGCCCAGGACGATCGGCACGTGCTTGTAGGCTTCCTTGCAGCGCTGGCTGTAGACCAGGCTGGCGCGGTCCGGACGCTTGCCCGCCAGGCCACCCGGGGTGTAGGCGTCGTCGGAACGGATTTTCTTGTCCGCGGTGTAGCGGTTGATCATCGAGTCCATGTTGCCGGCTGCGACGCCGAAGAACAGGTTCGGCTCGCCGAGCTTCATGAAGTCGTCTTTGGACTGCCAGTTCGGCTGGGCGATGATCCCGACGCGGAAGCCCTGAGACTCCAGCAGCCGGCCGATGATCGCCATGCCGAACGACGGGTGATCGACGTAGGCATCACCGGTGACGATGATGATGTCGCAGGAATCCCAGCCGAGCTGATCCATTTCCGCCCTGCTCATCGGCAGGAACGGCGCCGGTCCGAAACATTCGGCCCAGTACTTGGGATAGTCAAATAACGGCTTGGCTGCTTGCATGTCGATGACCGGTATAGGTGTAGATGAGGGCGCGTTTATTTACAGAGAAATTCGCGGGCGCGGAATATAGCACAAAAAATAACCAATTCCGACGACTATGGTCGGAAATCGGTGGCCTGTGGCCGCTGTCGCAGACTGTGATCGGCTGCGCGGCAGACGCAACGCTCACCCATCGAACGAAGGCCTGCGGCCCTTGTCGCAGCCTGTGGCAGCGGCTACGGCTGTTTATTCGTCGTCGTCGAAGTTGTAGCTGCCCGGCGCGAGGTTCTCGAAGCGGGTGTACTTGCCGATGAACGCCAAGCGGATAAAGCCGATGGGGCCGTTCCGCTGCTTGCCGATGATGATCTCGGCAATGCCCTTGTGCTCGGTCTCGGGGTGATACACCTCGTCCCGGTACACGAACATGATGACGTCGGCGTCCTGCTCGATCGCTCCGGATTCCCGCAAGTCGGAGTTCACCGGGCGCTTGTTCGGGCGCTGTTCGAGGGAGCGGTTGAGCTGGGACAGGGCCACTACCGGGCAGTTGAATTCCTTGGCCAGGGCCTTGAGGGAACGGGAGATCTCGGAAATCTCGTTGGTCCGGTTGTCGCCGCTGGAACCCGGGATCTGCATCAGCTGCAGGTAGTCGATCATGATCAGGGCGATGTCGCCGTGCTCACGCACCAGGCGGCGGGTCCGCGCGCGCATTTCCGAAGGGCTGATACCGGCGGTGTCGTCGATGAACAGCTTGCGGTCGTTGAGCAGGTTGACCGCCGAGGTCAGGCGCGGCCAGTCGTCGTCTTCCAGCTGGCCGGAACGCACCTTGGTCTGGTCGATACGGCCGAGGGACGACAGCATACGCATGATCAGCGATTCGCCTGGCATCTCGAGGGAGTACACCAGCACCGCCTTGTCGCTGCGCAGTACGGCGTTTTCCACCAGGTTCATGGCAAAGGTGGTCTTACCCATGGACGGACGACCGGCGACGATGATCAGGTCGGCGGGCTGCAGGCCGCTGGTCTTCTCGTCGAGGTCGGTGTAGCCGGTGGACAGGCCGGTGATGGCGTTGTCGGTGTTGAACAGGGTGTCGATGCGGTCGATGGCCTTGGTCAGCAACTCGTTGACGCCCACCGGACCGCCGGTCTTCGGACGCGCTTCGGCGATCTGGAAGATCTGCCGTTCGGCTTCGTCGAGAATCTCTTCGGCGGTGCGGCCTTCGGGGTTGAAGGCGCTGTCGGCAATCTCGGTACTGATGCCGATCAACTGGCGCAGGGTGGCGCGCTGGCGAACGATTTGCGCATAGGCCTTGATGTTGGCCACCGACGGCGTGTTCTTCGCCAGTTCGCCCAGGTAACCCAGGCCACCGACCTGGGACGTCTGGCCTTCCTTGTCCAACTGCTCGGACAGGGTCACGACGTCGATCGGCATGTTCTGATCGGCCAGCTTGGCGATCGCACGGAAGATCAGGCGGTGGTCATGTCGATAGAAATCGCCGTCGGAGACTTGATCGAGCACCCGCTCCCAGGCGTTGTTGTCCAGCATCAGACCACCGAGCACGGCCTGTTCGGCCTCGATGGAATGTGGCGGCACCTTCAGGGCAGCGGTTTGCAGATCGTATTGCTCGGGAGCGGAGATATCGTTCATGGCCACTTGGTTTTTTAGGAAAAGCAGGGGTTTGAAAAACTGAGGGTACAGAAAGACAAAGGGCACGACCTGTAAACAGGATCGTGCCCGATGTTACCGGCTAGCTCCCGAGGGTGCCAGCCGACAAGTACTGCTTAAGCTGCTACCACGACAACGCGTACGGTGGCTTCAACTTCAGCGTGCAGGTGCACGGCTACGTCGAATTCACCTACGTTGCGGATGGTGCCGTTCGGCAGACGAACTTCGCTTTTTGCAACTTCAACGCCGGAGGCGGTCAGTGCATCAGCGATGTCGTGGGTGCCGATCGAACCGAACAGCTTGCCTTCGTCACCAGCGGTGGCAGTGATAGTCACTTCCAGCTCAGCCAGTTGGGCAGCGCGAGTTTCGGCAGAAGCCTTTTTCTCTGCAGCCAGTTTTTCCAGCTCGGCACGACGCGCTTCGAACGCAGCCAGGTTGGCAGCGGTAGCAGCGGTGGCTTTGCCGAAAGGCAGCAGGTAGTTACGGCCGTAACCAGCCTTAACGTTTACCTTATCGCCCAGGTTGCCCAGGTTGGCGATTTTTTCCAGCAGGATCAGTTCCATTTGGTAATAACCTCTTAACTTTTAACCTTCACCGTTCGCAGGACCGTTATCGGCGTCTTTCGGCGCCGAACGACCGCGAAAATCAATCAGGCTGTCGACTATGGCCAACACCACAAGCAACGGATAGATCAGCTGCATAAACAGCAACAGCGTTACGTACAACCCCACCAGCCAGAACCTGGCCAGTCGCCCTTGCGCCACCAGCCCGTGAATCAGGGCCAGCCCGGCGAACACCAGCGGTACGCTGCACAACGGCGTCAGCATCGCCATCTGTGGACCGAGGTTCGGTCCCAGCAGCATGCAGGCCAGCAGCAACATCGCCAGTCCCAGCGGGAGCTTGATAGCGCGAAACTCGCGCCCAAAACCACCCGGGTTGTACAACAACGCCTGCCAGTAGCGCCCGACAATCAGGCTCAGCACACTGACGACCTGCAACAAAGCCGCAATCAGGCCGGTCAGGACCGGTGCAATCAGTGAGGCGAGACGAGCCCGCTCTTCAACCGACAGCTGCTGGTAGAGATCACCGAGGGCCAACGGCAGGATTTTTACCAACTCCTGCGAGAGCATCTCGATCTGGGGGCGGTAAGCCACACCCAGCACTCCAGCAAACACCAGGCCCAGCGCTATGCTGACCAGCAGCACACGGTTCCAGGATTCGCTTGCGCGCAAAACCAACGCAAGGCCCGAAGACCCGAGCAACACCATGAGTGCGCGTGGATCGTCGGAATACAGCCACCAGAACAATGCCGGCAGCAATCCCAGGGCGAGGACACCAAGGGCGTCGCTCAAACCGCGCCGCAGGAGCACCAGGCTTCCCGCAGCAGCACCCAACCAATACAACAACGGCAATGCCGCACATCCGGCCACTACCAGAGTGGCCTGCATACGGCCGCGCATGATGAACTCAGCTAAGGCGCGCATGCATTCAATCCCTTACTACTTGTCGACTGCCCGGTCTCAGCGGCCGTGGCTGTCGGTGTAGGCCAGCAGGGCCAGGAAGCGGGCGCGCTTGATAGCGGTGGCCAGCTGACGCTGATAACGAGCTTTGGTACCGGTGATACGGCTTGGAACGATTTTGCCGGTCTCGGATACGTAGGCTTTCAGAGTGTTGAGATCTTTGTAATCGATCTCTTTCACGTCTTCAGCGGTGAAGCGGCAGAATTTACGACGACGGAAGAAACGTGCCATGTAATTGGCTCCTCAAAAGGTCCGTGGATTACTCGTCAGCGTTATCGCTGGCGTCGCTGTTATCGCTGTCATCGCCATCGGCGCTGTCAGAATGCTCAGGACGGTCACGACGCTCACGGCGCTCACTGCGGTTCTCTTCAGCCTTGAGCATCTCGGATTGGCCAGTGATGGCTTCTTCGCGACGGATGACCAGGTTACGGATCACAGCATCGTTGTAACGGAAGTTGTCTTCCAGCTCAGCCAGGGCTTTACCGGTGCACTCAACGTTCAGCATCACGTAGTGAGCCTTGTGAACATTGTTGATTGCGTAGGCCAGTTGACGACGGCCCCAGTCTTCCAGACGGTGGATTTTGCCGCCGTCTTCTTCGATCAGCTTGGTGTAACGCTCAACCATGCCGCCGACTTGCTCGCTCTGGTCAGGGTGGACCAGAAAGATGATTTCGTAATGACGCATGAATGCTCCTTACGGGTTGTAGCCTGCCGCTCAAAAGCGGTCAGACAAGGAGTGAATGACACTTGTGTGTCTTGCCTCAGAGATAGGCACATATGCGCCTGCCGCAACGGCAAGGGGCGCAATTGTAGAGAAGGGGGAACAGCGGCGCAAGGCAATTGGTGATTATTTGAACAACTGGTCGCCAGGGCGCGCCAAACCTGCCAAGCAGGCCTGCTCACGACTGCAGCACCTCGGTCGGGCCGCTATCGCGAGCAAGCTCGCGCCTGCATAGGAGGGAGGAAACTCAGGCCTTCTTGGCTGCGCTCTTGGCTTTGGCCGCACGCTGGCGCGTGGCTTCGAACAGGCACACACCGGTAGCTACCGAAACGTTGAGACTGCTGACGCTACCGGCCATCGGCAGGCGCACCAGGAAATCGCAATGCTCGCGGGTGAGGCGACGCATACCCTTGCCTTCGGCACCCATGATCAAGATAGTCGGCCCGGTCAGGTCCTGGTCATACAGTTCCTGCTCGGCTTCGCCAGCCGTGCCGACGACCCACAGGCCGCGCTGCTGGAGCTTTTCCAGGGTGCGCGCGAGGTTGGTCACTGCCACCAGCGGAATCACTTCCGCGGCGCCGCACGCCACTTTACGCACGGTCGGGGTCAGGGTCGCCGATTTGTCTTTCGGCACCAGCACCGCCAGCGCACCGGCCGCATCGGCAGTGCGCAGGCAAGCGCCAAGGTTATGCGGGTCGGTCACGCCGTCCAGCACGAGAAGCAGCGGCGCGCCCTCGGTACGGTCGAGCAACTCATCGAGCATCGCTTCGCCCCAGACCTGGCTTGGACTCACTTCAGCCACGACGCCCTGGTGAACGCCTTCGACCCAGGCGTCCATTTCGCGACGCTCGGCCTGACCGACCGCCACGCGATTCTGCCCGGCCAGGTCCACCAGCACCTGCACGCGCGGATCGCTACGGCCTTCGGCCAGCCAGATCTGCTTGACGCGCTTGGGGTGGTGACGCAGCAATGCTTCTACAGCGTGCACGCCGTAGATCTTTTCCAACTGACTCATGACTTGGCCTTGGGTTTACGCGCCCCGCCGCTTTTCGCCGCAGGACCTGCGCCCGCTTTCGGCGGACCTTTACGATGTTTGCTCGGCTTGCTGGAAGCCGGCTTGCCGGACTTTCCCCCAGACGCCGCTTTACCGCCGCTCTTGGCCTCGGCCAGCAGCGCCTGCTTCATCTCACGACTCTTGCGCACTTCGGCGTTTTTCGCCGCCGCATCGCTGGAGCGGTAGGCCTCGACCGGCTTCTCCTTGGCCGGGCCACGACGGCCGGCCTTGGCTGGAGCGGGCTCGGCAGCCGTCTTGGCTGGAGGCACATCGACAGCGCCACGTTTTTTGCGACCGATCGGCGCGCTGATGGTTTTTTCCGCCATCTCGAAGTCGATCTTGCGCTCGTCCAGATCGACGCGCATGACCCGCACTTCCACGCTGTCACCCAGGCGGAAGCTGCGGCCGGTGCGCTCACCGGCGAGGCGGTGATGCACAGGATCGAAGTGGTAGTAGTCGCCCGGCAGCGCCGTAACATGCACCAGACCTTCGACATAGATATCGGTCAGCTCGACGAACAGGCCAAAACCGGTCACTGCAGTGATCACGCCCGGGAACGCCTCGCCCACGCGGTCTTTCATGTATTCGCACTTGAGCCAGTTCACCACGTCGCGGGTCGCTTCGTCGGCACGCCGCTCGCTCATCGAGCACTGCTCGCCAAGCTGCTCGAGAGTCACCTCGTCGTAGGGATAGATGCGCGCCTTCGGAATGCTCATCGCACCGGCACGACGCACGTGAGGCGTGTTCTGCTTGGAGTGGATGACACTGCGAATCGCCCGGTGCGTCAGCAGGTCCGGGTAACGGCGAATCGGCGAGGTGAAGTGGGTATAGGCTTCGTAGTTCAGGCCGAAGTGGCCCTGATTGTCAGCGCTGTACACCGCCTGGCTCAAGGAGCGCAGCATCACGGTCTGGATCAGATGGAAGTCCGGACGATCCTTGATGCTTTCCAGCAAGGCCTGGTAGTCCTTCGGCGTCGGGCCGTCCTTGCCTTTATGCAGGGACAGGCCGAGCTCGCCGAGGAAGGCGCGCAGTTTTTCCAGGCGCTCTGGCGGCGGGCCGTCGTGAACGCGATAGAGCGCAGGGATTTCGTGCTTCTTGAGGAATTCGGCGGTGGCCACGTTGGCCGCCAGCATGCATTCCTCGATCAGCTTGTGCGCATCGTTACGGGTAGTCGGACGAATTTCGGCGATCTTGCGCTCGGAACCGAAGATGATCCGGGTTTCCTGGGTCTCGAAGTCGATGGCGCCACGGGTATGACGGGCACCGAGCAGAACCTTGTACAGCGCATAAAGCTGCTTGAGGTGCGGCACGACATCGGCGTATTCGCCACGCAGTTGCTTGGCCTCGCTGGTTTTCGGCTGTTCGAGGATAGTGCTGACCTTGTTGTAGGTCAGGCGCGCCTTGGAGTGGATCACCGCTTCGTAGAACTGGTAATCGGTCATCTCGCCGGATTTGGAGATGGTCATCTCGCACACCATGGCCAGACGATCGACTTTCGGGTTCAGCGAGCACAGACCGTTGGACAGCTGTTCCGGCAGCATCGGTACCACGCGCTCGGGGAAGTACACCGAGTTGCCACGCACCTGCGCCTCGTTATCCAGCGCCGAACCGATCTTCACGTAACTGGAAACGTCGGCGATCGCCACGTACAGCTTCCAGCCACCGCCGAACAGGCGCAGCTTGCCGGGCTTGGCTTCGCAGTAAACCGCGTCGTCGAAGTCGCGAGCGTCTTCGCCGTCGATGGTGACGAACGGCAGATCGCGCAGGTCGATGCGCTTCTCTTTGTCCTTATCCTCGACTTCCGGCTTGAGCTTGCCGGCTTCCTTCAGCACCGCCTCGGGCCAGACGTGAGGAATATCGTAGGTGCGCAAGGCAACATCGATTTCCATGCCGGGGGCCATGTAGTTGCCCACGACCTCAACCACGTCGCCTTGCGGCTGGAAGCGCGGAGTCGGCCAGTGGGTGATCTTCACCTCGACGAACTGGCCGATCTTGGCGCCGGCATTGCGACCCGGGGTCACCAGCACTTCCTGCTGGATCTTCGGGTTGTCCGCCACCACAAAACCGATTCCGCCTTCTTCGAAATAACGGCCGACGATGCTCTCGTGGGCACGGGACACTACTTCGACGATCATGCCTTCGCGGCGACCGCGGCGATCCAGACCGGAAACCCGGGCCAGTGCACGGTCGCCATCGAACACCAGGCGCATCTGTGCCGGGCTCATGAACAGGTCGTCGCTGCCGTCATCGGGAACCAGGAAGCCGAAGCCGTCACGGTGACCGCTGATGCGGCCGAGGATCAGGTCGAGCTTGTCCACCGGCGCATATGTGCCGCGGCGGGTGTAGATCAGTTGGGCATCGCGTTCCATGGCGCGCAGGCGGCGGCGCAGGGCTTCGATCTGGTCTTCTGTGGTCAGACCAAACTCTTCGACCAACTGTTCGCGGTTAGCAGGCGAACCCCGATCAGCAAGGTGCTGAAGGATCAGTTCGCGGCTAGGGATAGGGTTTTCATATTTTTCCGCTTCACGAGCGGCCTCGGGATCGAGGGACTGCCAATCGGCCATTAGATAAATTTCACCTTGTCTATATGCGGGTTAGTTTGGCATACGCGTATTGAAACGGGAAATTTCAGGCTAAGACAGGCTCCGAAAAGTCCTTTAGAGGCTTCAGAACCATCCTGCAAAAGCCGTCGGGGAATTTTTTTCAACATTTTCAAGATCAGGGGTTTACAGCTCAAAAGGTGGTCCGTATAGTGCGCGCCATCGACGACGGAGACGTTGCCGATACTGCCCAGATGGTGTGAAATTGGTAGACACGCCAGCTTCAGGTGCTGGTGGCCGCAAGGCCGTGGAAGTTCGAGTCTTCTTCTGGGCACCAATTCAGAGCTGTAGATCGTTTGAATCTTCAGACTCCTCCAAAAACCCGCGAAAGCGGGTTTTTGCATTCTAAGTGTTTGATTTATTGAATCTAAGTCAAAACAGGGCTTTACAGATTCAAAGGCGCTCCGTATAGTTCGCCCCATCAACAGCGGCAACGCTGCTGATACTGCCCAGATGGTGAAATTGGTAGACACGCCAGCTTCAGGTGCTGGTGGCCGCAAGGCCGTGGAAGTTCGAGTCTTCTTCTGGGCACCACATTCAAGTTTCACAGCATAGCTGTGAAGCCTCACAAAAACCCGCGAAAGCGGGTTTTTGCGTTTCTGGCCCACAACAATCATTTCTCCCGCCCAAGCGCCCCTCCTCCAGGACTCTCCAGCCCGTCAAGCCGCACATGAGAAACAATATCGTTTATGATTGTTACAAGTTTTTGCGGCACCACAGTGAGGAACCCTGCGAATGATGTTTAGAAACACCTCCCTTCCAACATCCCTTCTGCGTGGCTTGACCATCACTTTGCTGGGCCTTGCCCTGGCATCTCCATTCACTCAAGCAGCCGATCCGGTTTCCCTGAGGCTGTACAACGGCCAGCACAAGGAAGTCGGCGACGCCATCGCCAAGGCTTTCGAGACCAAGACCGGCATTCACGTCAATGTGCGCAAGGGCAGCAGCAACCAGCTCGCCAGCCAGATCGTGGAAGAAGGCGAGCGCTCCCCCGCCGACGTGATCTACACCGAAGAATCGCCGCCCCTGAACAAACTCGGCGAGCAAGGCCTGCTGGCCAAGACCGATGCTGCGACCCTTGAAGCCCTGCCCAAGGACTACGTCGCCGGTAACGGCACCTGGATCGGCATTACCGCCCGAGTTCGCGTGGTAGCGTTCAACCCGAAGCTGATCGACGAAAAAGACCTGCCTGCATCGGTGATGGAGTTCTCCCAGCCACAATGGCAAGGCAAGGTAGGCTTCGTCCCCACCAGCGGCGCATTCCAGGAACAGGCCGTGGCAATCATCAAGCTGCACGGGATGGACGCCGCCGAAGAATGGCTGACCGGCCTGCGCGCTTTCGGCAAGACCTACAGCAATAATATGGTGGCCTTGAAGGCCGTGGAAAACGGCGAAGTCGCCACCGTGCTGGTGAACAACTACTACTGGTTCGCCCTGCAACGGGAGAAAGGCCAGCTTGACTCGAAGCTGCACTATTTCACCGGCGGCGATGCCGGCGGATTGATCACCGTATCCAGCGCCGCGGTACTCAAGTCCAGCAAACACCCCAAAGAAGCCCAGCAATTCCTCGCTTATATGGCCAGCGAAGAAGGCCAGCGCGTAATCACCCAGACCACCGCAGAATATCCGCTGCGCAAAGGCCTGGAGTCGGATCGAGGCCTAAAGCCGTTCAGTGAACTGCAAGCGCCGAAAGTCACCCCGGCCGACCTCGGCAACGCCGAAGAAGCCCTGGAACTGGAACGCGAAGTCGGCCTGAACTGATGAGCCCATCGCTGCCCGCCCCCGCCTCGCGCACGAACTACATACCGAGGCGCAAGGGGCCATCGATCTGGCTGCTGCTACCGGTCCTGTTGCTGGTCGGGCTCAGCCTGCTGCCATTGCTCTATGTCGGGCTCAAGGCCTGGCAGGCCGGCTGGGCCGAAGCCCTGCACCTGCTGTGGCGACCCTATGTATTCGGCCTGCTGCGCAACACCCTGCTACTGCTCATTGGCGTGACCGTTACCTGCGCTATCGTCGGCCTGTCCCTGGCCTGGCTGCTGGAACGCAGCGACTTGCCGGGGCGACGCCTCTGGGGCGTGATCCTGTGCCTGCCCTTTGCCGTACCGGCTTTCGTCAGCAGCTTCACCTGGGTCTCCCTCAGCGCCAGCTTCGAAGGCCTGGGCGGGGCCATCCTGGTCATGAGCCTGTCCAAGTACCCGCTGGTATTCCTGCCTGTCGCGGCCACCTTGCGCAATCTCGATCCCTCCCTGGAGGAATCGGCCCGCACCCTCGGGCAGAATCGCTGGGGCGTGTTCTTCCGGATCACCCTACCCCTGCTCTGGCCGTCGCTGCTGGCCGGCTCGCTACTGATTGCCCTGCACATGCTGGTGGAGTTCGGTGCACTGTCGATCATTGGCCTGCAAACCTTCACCACCGCGATCTATCAGCAGTTCGAACTGGAGTTCAGCAATGCCAACGCGGCGATGCTTTCCGCCGTGCTGCTAGCGCTGTGCCTGGCCCTGCTGTGGCTGGAATTGCGGGTTCGCGGCAAAGGCCGCCATGTACGAACCGGCCAGGGCGCGGCGCGACATGCCGAGCAAGTGCGCCTCGGCAAATGGGCGATTGGAGGACAACTGTACTGCGCGCTGCTGACCCTGATCGGCAGCGGCATTCCGCTGGGCATGCTGGCGTACTGGCTGGCCGTCGGCTCATCGGCCGCTTTCCCGGCGGCCGCCATCAGCGAAGCCCTGCTCTCCTCCCTGGCGCTATCGTTGGGTGGCGCGGCGCTGTGCCTGGTGCTGGCGGTACCGGTCGGACTGCTGGTGGTGCGCCACAAGGGTCGCCTGGCACTCTGGGCCGAACGCCTGCCTTACCTGCTGCACGCCCTGCCAGGCCTGGTGATCGCCCTGACGCTGGTGTTCTTTGCCCTGCACTACGTACCGGCGCTGTATCAGACCTCAGCCCTGTTGCTGATCGCCTACGCCCTGCTGTTCCTGCCCCTGGCGCAGGCACCGATCCGCACCGCCCTGAACAAGGCGGCGCCGCAACTCGAGGAAGCCGCCCGCACCCTGGGCGCCTCCTCATTCACGGCCTTCTGCCGCGTGACCCTGCCGATCATTTCCCCGGCATTGGGCGCCGCCTTTGCCCTGGTATTCCTCGATGCCATGAAGGAGCTGACGGCCACCCTGCTACTCAGCCCGACCGGACTGAATACACTGGCAACGGAAGTCTGGGCGCACACCGCGAATGTGGAGTTTGCCGCCGCAGCGCCTTATGCGGCGCTGTTGATCCTGGTATCGGGGCTACCGGTCTATCTGCTGACGACACGGATGTATCTGAGCCGCTGAGCCCACTCCTACAGAAAGCCTTCTGTAGGAGCCCCGCCCCGAGCATTCAAGCCTCGTGAACACTCAAGCCCGGAACTGCCCCAGGCTGGCCTTCAATTGGGCTGCCAGGCTATCCAGTACCTTGCCGCTGGCCGAGGTCTCCACCACAGCCTGAGCTGCACGCTCAGCCTGGGCATGAATGGTCTCGACCCGGCCGCGCACCGCTTGCGCGCCCTGAGCCTGATGGGCAGCCGCCTGGGTCGCCAGGCCAATCGCTGCGTGCACCTGCTCCACCGACGACTGCACCGATTGTTGCAGCCGCGCACTGTCGCGCAACACCAGCAACCCTTCGTTGGCCTGCCTTCCAGCCTGGCCGATCGCCGCCACCGCCTCGCGCGCGCCCTGCTGCAGCGCACCGATATGCGCCTGGATATCGCCGGTAGAGCTTTGCGTCTTGCTCGCCAGCGCCCTGACCTCATCGGCTACCACCGCAAAGCCGCGCCCGGTTTCCCCGGCCCGCGCCGCTTCAATGGCCGCATTCAAGGCCAGCAGGTTGGTCTGCTCGGCAATCCCATGAATCACCGTCAACACCACCTCGATCTGTTCGCTCTGCTGCGCCAGGCGTTCGATGACCTTGGCCCCCGTGTCGACCTGCCCCGCCAGTGCCTCGATAAGACCGCCCACCTGGGCCGAGGTCCGAGTGTTTTCGTCGGTCGCCTGACGGATCTCCACCACCTGCTGCAAGGCCGCCTGCATCGCCTGGCTTTCCGCCTGGGCTTCGTCAGCCATCTGCGACAGCGCCCGCAAACTCTCCGCCACCTCGTCACGCTGGGCCTCGGCCGCGGCGTCCGCCCCAGCATTACGCAGGCTCATCGCGCCGATTTCGACGCCAGTACGCTGCGCCACATCGCCGGCCTCACGCACGATCGGCTGCAACTTGTCGACAAAACGATTGACCGCCGAGGCCATGTCGCCGATCTCGTCATTGCTGTTGAGCTGGACCCGCTTGGTCAGATCGCCCTCACCGGCGGCCAGATCGTTTAACGCGGCGATCAGCAGATGCAGCTTGCTGACCACTCGCCGCCCCAGCACCACCGCCAGCAACAGCAAGACCCCGCAGCCGACCAGCGCCAGGCCCATGCCGATGCGCCAGCGCAAGGTGGCCGCCGCGTCCTGCACGGTACCCGCGGTGTTGGCCTGCATATCCGAAGCGGTGGTCTGCGCCGACTGCAGGCGCGCACGCATGGCCGCCGAACTGTCCGCCGAAGCGCCCTTGAGGCTATCGCCAACCAGTTGGTCGCTGCTGGCGATCAAGGCCTCGAAACGCTTGTCCAGCGCCGCCACATCCGCCTCGACCGACGCCGTGGAAACCCCCATCAGCACCTTGCCGATCTCCACGCCGTTAGGACTGATGGAGGCTTCCAGGTAGTAGACCGATGGATCGTTCTTGGCCGCGTCCAGCACTTTGTCCAGGGCACGCTCGCCCTTGCCCTTTTCCAGCAGCGCCTTGTTGATCGGGTTTTCCCGGTTCAGATAGCGGGTCAGGTGCTCGCCATTGGCATCGTCGTACACCACGAACAGCACGTTGGGATTGCGCTGGGCGCGCCGGGCGAACTCGGAGAGGGTCGGAACGTCGCTGTCCCACATGGCGCGCGGGGCCACCGAAGCGAGCAACTGGGCCATATCGTTGGCTGAATCCTTGAGATCCTTCTCCAGCGTCGTGCGCAATTGCGCCTGCTCCTCTTCCAGGCGCGAGGAGAGCCCGGCGGTCAAGCGTTGCCGGGTGCTGCTGGAAAGGCTTTCCAGGCTCGAGGTGACCTCGCGAGCCGCCTGCTCCAGTTCGCCGGACAGCTTCTGGCTATCGACGCCCAGACGAACGGCCAGATCCGCCTCCAGCGCCGTTACCGTGCTCCGGGTCAGGGCAACGGCAACCAGCACCTGCACCAAAAGGGCGATACCAAGAGTAACGAACACAGGCCGCAACAAACGGCTTTGTAACAGTGAGAGAACGGCCGACACAGGAAATCCCTCTGCTTCAACGCCATCAAACTGATGGCACTCTGAAAGAGCAAATCACAGCAAGGGTCGTGCCGCCTGGCAGGCAGAAACGACAAAGGCCCCTGAGGAGGGGCCTTTGTTTTTTACATCAACAGCTTATCAAGCAAACGGGTGACGCAGAACGATGGTCTCGTTGCGGTCCGGGCCTGTCGAAATAATGTCGATCGGCGCACCGACCAGCTCTTCGATACGTTTGATGTAGGCACGGGCAGCGGCCGGCAGCTCTTCCAGGGTCTTGGCCCCCAGGGTCGACTCGCTCCAGCCTGGCATCTGCTCGTATACCGGCTCCAGGCCGATGTAGCTGTCAGCGTCGGTTGGCGCGTCGATGACTGCGCCATCCTGGTTTTTGTAGCCCACGCAGATGTTGATGGTTTCCAGGCCGTCCAGTACGTCCAGCTTGGTCAGGCACAGGCCCGAGATGCTGTTGACGTCGATGGCGCGGCGCAGGATGACGGCATCGAACCAGCCGCAACGGCGGGCACGACCGGTGGTTGCACCGAACTCATGGCCACGCTTGGCCAGGAAAGCGCCCACGTCATCGAACAGTTCGGTCGGGAACGGACCCGAACCTACACGAGTGGTGTAAGCCTTGGTGATACCGAGGATGTAGTCCAGGTACATCGGGCCAACACCCGAACCGGTGGCGATGCCGCCGGCAGTGGTGTTGGAGCTGGTGACGTACGGATAGGTACCGTGGTCGATGTCCAGCAGCGAGCCCTGGGCGCCTTCGAACATGATGTCCTTGCCCGCGCGACGCAGCTGGTGCAGCTCGGCGGTCACGTCCAGCATCATCGGCTTGAGCAGCTCGGCGTATTCCATGCACTCGTCGAGCGTCTTCTGGAAGTCGATGGCCGGCTCTTTGTAGTAATTGACCAGTACGAAGTTGTGGTAGTCCAGCAACTCGCCCAGCTTCGCGGCGAAACGCTCGCGGTGGAACAGGTCGCCGATACGCAGGCCGCGACGAGCGACCTTGTCTTCGTAAGCCGGGCCGATGCCGCGACCGGTGGTACCGATCTTCTGCTCGCCGCGGGCCTTTTCACGCGCCTGATCCAGCGCTACGTGGTAGGACAGGATCAGCGGGCAGGATGGGCTGATACGCAGGCGCTCACGCACCGGTACGCCTTTCTCTTCCAGCTTGACGATTTCACGCAGCAAGGCGTCCGGCGCAACCACCACGCCGTTGCCGATCAGGCACTGGACGCCTTCGCGCAGCACACCCGAAGGGATCAGGTGCAAGACGGTTTTCTCGCCGTCGATCACCAGGGTGTGGCCAGCGTTGTGGCCACCTTGGTAGCGCACTACGGCGGCAGCATGTTCGGTCAGCAGATCAACGATCTTGCCTTTGCCCTCATCACCCCACTGGGTGCCCAGGACTACGACATTCTTACCCATAACACTTGTCCTCATTCGCGCAAACTTGGTGCCGGCAACGGCCGGCGGGAAAACTCAAGAAGCCAGCGGCAATACTTGCCAAAGCCCGTTCTGCTGAATCAATTGCCGGTCGCAGTCCGCTTCACGGGCGGCGGCCAATGGTTGTCCAGGCAAGGCCTGAACCACGCGCTGACCCTCACTGCGCAACTGGCAAACCTGCTGCCAGAGGGCTGCATCCGTACTGTCCGGCATCCAGATACCGCCAGACGGTAGCTCGATCTCAGCACGCCCCAGGGTCACCAGGGTTTTCAAATCGGTAGAGAAGCCGGTTGCCGGACGGGCGCGACCGAAGTCGGCGCCGATGTCGTCGTAACGACCGCCCTGGGCAATGGACTGGCCAACGCCCGGCACGAACACCGCGAATACCACACCGGTGTGGTAGTGGTAGCCACGCAACTCGCCCAGGTCGAAGTACAGCGGCAATTCAGGGAAACGCACGGAAAGACGCTCGGCAATCGCCAACAGGTCATCCAGGGCCGCCAGTACCGGCGCCGGCGCATTGGCCAAGCGCTCGCGGGCTGCAGCCAGCACTTCACGGCCGCCGCACAGGTCGACCAGCGCCCGCAGCATGCCGGACAGGTCAGCCGGCAGGCCTTCGGTCAAGGTAATGACTTCGTCGATGGCCTTGCGTTGCAGGGCATCGAACAGCTGCTGTTCCACTTCGCCGGAGAGACCGGCCGCGCGGGCCAGGCCACGGTAGATACCGACATGCCCCAGATCCATGTGCACATCCGGCACATCGGCCAGTTGCAGCATCGCCAGCATCAGGCTGATGACTTCCACGTCGCTGCTCGGGCTTGCATCGCCATACAACTCGGCACCCAGCTGGATCGGGCTGCGCGAGGACGACAAGGCACGCGGCTGCGCATGCAGCACACTACCGGCGTAACACAGGCGGCTCGGACCTTCGCGACGCAGGGTATGCGCATCGATACGAGCCACCTGCGGCGTAATGTCGGCGCGGAAACCCATCTGCCGACCCGATTGCGGGTCGATGACCTTGAAGGTACGCAGATCGAGGTCCTGGCCCGCGCCAGTCAGCAAGGATTCCAGGTACTCGATATGAGGGGTCACGACGAACTCGTAACCCCAGCTCTGGAACAGATCCAACACCTGGCGACGCGCAACTTCAATGCGCGCCGCCTCAGGTGGCAGTACTTCTTCGATGCCATCTGGCAGCAGCCAGCGGTCTACCGTTGCCATTACGCCATTCCCCTGTGATCCAGGCGGCCAGCCTATGGGCGGGCCTTGAGTGAAGCAGAAAATGATCGGCCCATGTGCAAACCACGCGCATGGGCGACGGGGCGAAAAGCCTGAAACCGGCTTCGCCACTCACTTTCCTCGAAAAAAACTGTCGAGTCGTTCAACTCGCCGTCTTGCACCAACAACCACAATCAAACGTGCAGACGCAAAAAAGCCGGGAATTTCCCGGCTGCCGCATCATACACTCGTTTTCCCAAAGGATCACCCCGCCAGACACTTTAGCCGCCGGGCGGGGCGATTCAGGTCAACGTCGCATCAAGGCTTGGCCTTTTCCAGGTAACGGAAAAAGTCGCTGCTTGGGTCCAGGACCATGACGTCGGATTTGTTCGCGAAGCTTTCACGATAGGCACGCAGGCTACGGTAGAAACCGTAGAACTCCTGATCCTGACCGTAGGCCTTGGAGTAGATGGCTGCGGCCTGGGCGTCGCCATCACCGCGAATCTCTTCCGACTCACGATAGGCTTCGGCCAACAGTACGCGGCGCTGACGATCGGCGTCGGCACGAATACCTTCCGCCAGTTCGTTACCCTTGGCGCGATGCTCACGCGCTTCACGCTCACGTTCGGTGCTCATACGCTCGAAGACGCTGCGGTTCACCTCCTTCGGCAAGTCAATGGTCTTGACCCGGACATCGACCACTTCGATGCCCAGCTCTTTCTCGGCCATCTTGTTGAGCGAAGCCGTGATGTCCGCCATCAGCGCATCACGCTCACCGGAAACCACTTCGTGCAGGGTGCGCTTGCCGAACTGGTCACGCAGGCCCGACTCCAGACGACGGGAAAGACGCTCGTCGGCGATCTGCTTGAGGCCGGAAGTCGCGGTATAGAAACGCTCCGCATCCTTCACGCGCCATTTGGCATAGGCATCGACCATCACGGCTTTCTTTTCCAGCGTCAGGAAACGCTGGGTCGGTGCATCCAGGGTCATCAGGCGAGCGTCGAACTTACGCACCTGGTTCACATAGGGCACTTTCACATGCAGGCCCGGCTGAACGTCAGCCTGGACCACACGACCGAACTGCAGCAACACCGCGCGCTCGGTCTGAGCGACGATGTAGAAGCAGTTCCAGGCAGCGATCGCCACGACGACGCCAACGATAAGGGCGATCAGCGATTTATTGCTCATCAGCGACTCTCCCTGGTACGCGCTTGCTGTTGCTGCAGATCAGCTGCCGCACGCGCATTCGCTTCGTTGCTGCTGGCTGCTGCGCCGGTCACCGGAGCACTGGTGCTGCGGCCACTTTCGACCATTTTGTCCAGCGGCAGGTACAGCAGATTGCTCTGGCCGTTCTTGTTGCCGGTCACGAGAACCTTGCTGGTATTGCTGAAGACTTCCTGCATGGTGTCCAGGTACAGACGCTCACGGGTCACTTCAGGTGCCTTGCGGTATTCGGCCACCAGCTTGGTGAAGCGATCGGCCTCACCCTTGGCGCGGGAAACCACTTCGCCACGGTAACCGTTGGCATCCTCGATGATGCGCTGGGCCTGACCACGGGCTTCCGGCACGACACCGTTGGCGTAGGTTTCAGCCTGGTTGCGCGAACGCTGCTCGTCTTCACGGGCACGGATCACGTCATCGAAGGCTTCCTGCACTTCACGCGGTGCCGCTGCGCTCTGTACGTTCACCTGGGTAACGGTGATACCGGTGCGATAGGTATCGAGGAAGCGTTGCAGACGCTCCTTGATTTCGCTGGCCATCAATTCACGACCTTCGGTCAGCACCTGGTCCATCGCGGTGGAGCCCACTACGTGGCGCAGCGCACTGTCGGTGGCGTGCTGCAGGCTGATTTCCGGCTGATCGACGTTCAGCACGAAGTCCTGCAGGTTGCTGATCTTGTACTGCACGGTCAGCGGCACTTCGACGATATTCTCGTCTTCAGTCAGCATTTGACCCTGCTTGGTATAGGCACGCTCACGCGTGACGTTTTCCATGTACTTGCGATCGATCGGCGGGAAGTAGATGTTCAGGCCCGGGCCGACGGTTTCGTAGTACTTACCGAAGCGCAGCACCACGGCCTGCTCCTGCTCGTCCACGACATACACCGCGCTGTACAGCCACACGGCCGCCAGCACGGCCAGACCGATACCGAGCAGGCCGAGACCGCCGCCCTTACCGGAACTGCCACCATCGTCACCACGTTTCTTGCCACCACCGAACAACCCATTCAGGCTTTCCTGCAGCTTGCGGAAGGCCTCGTCGAGATCCGGTGGCCCCTTGCGGTCGCCATTGTTGCGGCGCTTACCACCCCAAGGATCCTGATTATTCGAGTTGCCACCCGGCTCATTCCAAGCCATAGCGCTCTCCATCTGATAAAGCAAAGACGCACCCACGGCGCGCCGACCAATGCTACAGAATGCCTGCTACAGCGGCACAACCGCTTTCTCAGGCTTTTATTGCAAAGTGTGTTGCTCGATGAACTCCAGCGGCTGCATGCCTTCGCGGCTTACCAGTCGATTCAGCTCGACTCGCGGCAAGCGGACAGCCAGCAGGCTGACACCTTCCTCGTCGTGATCTTCTTTCTGCACTGCGCCCAACTCGAAGAACTGCGCTCGCAGTCGAGCAAAACGCTGCGGCAAGCGCAAGGTGCCTACAAACAAATCCTCGCCGAGCAACTCGGCAATGGCCTGCTTGAGCAGGTCCAGCCCTTGCCCTTCACGAGCCGACAACCAGACCCGCTGCGGCTTGCCATCGGCATCGCGCTGGATCTGCGGGTCTACCCCCTCGAGCAAATCGAGTTTGTTATAGACCTCCAGTATCGGCAAGTCCTGGGCCCCGATCTCGCCGAGCACCACCATGACCTGTTCGATCTGGGCCATGCGCTCCGGCTCATGGGCATCGATCACATGCAGCAGCAGGTCGGAGTTGCTCGACTCTTCGAGCGTAGCCCGAAACGCCTCGACCAGTTTGTGCGGCAGATGACGAATGAACCCCACGGTATCGGCCAACACGACCGGACCAAGATCGTCCAGTTCGAGCCGGCGCAAGGTCGGATCGAGGGTAGCGAACAGTTGGTTGGCCGCAAACACATCGGACTCGGTCACGGAGTTGAACAAGGTGGACTTGCCGGCGTTGGTGTAGCCCACCAACGATACCGAAGGAATGTCGGCACGCTTGCGCCCGCGACGAGCCTGCTCACGCTGGCTGCGAACCTTCTCCAGCCGGGCCTTGATCTGCCGCAGGCGAACCCGCAGAAGACGCCGGTCGGTCTCGAGCTGGGTTTCACCCGGACCACGCAGGCCGATACCGCCCTTCTGCCGCTCAAGGTGAGTCCAGCCACGAACCAGACGGGTACTCATATATTCAAGCTGGGCCAGCTCTACCTGGAGCTTGCCTTCGTGAGTGCGGGCGCGCTGGGCGAAAATATCGAGAATCAGACCCGTGCGGTCAATCACGCGACACTCGAAAGCACGTTCGAGGTTACGTTCCTGACTGGGTGTGAGGATGTGATTGAAAATCACCAGGTCGACCTGTTCGGCTTTGACCAGGTCGCGTAATTCTTCGACCTTGCCGCTGCCAACCAGGTACTTGGCGGTTGGCCGATGACGCGGCACGTTAACAAACGCGACGGTCTCGGCGCCGGCCGATATTGCCAACTCCTGAAACTCCTGCGGATCTTCGCGCGCCTCAGGGTCCTGACCATCCAAGTGAACGAGAATTGCACGTTCACCACCACCGTGGCGCTCAAAGAACAAAGGAGACTCCTATCAGGCGTTACCTGGCTCAGCGTCACCCTGTTCGGATTCGGATGCGCTAGGCAGGCGAATTGGACGAACCGGCACCACTGTCGAGATAGCGTGCTTGTAAACCATTTGGCTGACGGTGTTCTTCAGCAGGATGACGAACTGGTCGAAAGACTCGATCGTACCTTGCAGCTTGATCCCGTTGACCAGATAGATGGAAACCCCAACTTTCTCTTTACGTAAAGTATTCAAGTAAGGGTCTTGTAGCGAATGCCCTTTTGACATGTGCCGCACTCCTTTAAGGATCAATAATAAAAAATCGGAAAACAGATGGCTAAAACCGCCCCACCCCCAAGGATAGACGGCAATTGCAAGGACTCAGCTCAATATGGAGACCGTTCCCAGGTATTTCAAGGCGCGTGGCAGATTGTCGCAATCCAGGCTGTCCAGCCAGTGTAAATCAGCCCAGCTGCGTAACCAGGTGAACTGGCGCTTCGCCAATTGGCGCGTGGCAATGATGCCGCGCTCCTGCATCTCGGCGAATGTCAGCTTGCCATCCAGATGATCCCAGACCTGTCGGTAGCCTACAGCACGTATAGACGGCAACCCGGCATGCAGGTCACTTCTAGAACGCAGAGCTACGACCTCGTCGACGAATCCCTGTTCCAACATAATTGTGAATCTTTGTGCAATACGCTCATGCAGTACCTGACGGTTTGCCGGGGCAATGGCCAAGTTCGCGACAGTATAGGGCAATTGTCCCCGTCCCGAAGCGGCTGCTTCAGTACTTTGCGCAGATTGTCGCAGTCTGTGGGCAGTCATGCTCAGGCCGCTGACCCGATAGACTTCCAGGGCCCGGGTCAGGCGCTGCGGATCATTGGGATGAATCCGCGCCGCCGATTCAGGGTCGATTATCGCCAATTGATCATGCAAAGCTTGCCAGCCAAGGCGTGCGGCCTCTTCTTCCAGCTCCGCACGAACCTGCGGGTCGGCCGGCGGCATGTCTGCCAGGCCTTCGAGCAAAGCCTTGTAATAAAGCATCGTGCCGCCCACCAGCAGCGGAATCTTGCCGCGCGCGGTGATATCGGCCATGGCGGCCAGCGCATCGGTGCGGAAATCCGCCGCCGAATAGCTCTCGGCCGGGTCGAGGATATCGATCAGACGGTGTGGAAACTCGGCCAGGATTTCCTTGGACGGCTTGGCGGAGCCTATGTCCATGCCACGGTAGACCAGCGCCGAATCGACGCTGATCAGTTCGCAAGGCAGAACCTTGGTGAGCTCGATGGCCAGGTCGGTCTTGCCAGCGGCAGTCGGGCCCATCAGGAAGATCGCTGGAGGAAGCTGGCTCATCAACGACCGCGCAAGAAGAGTTTGTCCAGATCATCCAGGCCCAACTGGGTCCAGGTCGGTCGGCCATGGTTGCATTGACCGCTGCGCTCGGTGTTTTCCATGTCGCGCAACAAGCCGTTCATTTCCGGCAGGGCCAGGCGGCGATTGGCACGGATCGCACCGTGGCAGGCCATGGTACCCAGCAACTCGTTGAGGTGCGCCTGGATACGGTCGCTGGTGCCGTACTCCATCAGGTCGGCCAGGACGTCATGCACCAGGCGGTTGGCTTCCGCCTGCTTGAGCAAGGCCGGAATCTGCCGGATCGCCAGCGATTCCGGGCCCAGGCGCTGCAACTCGAAGCCCAGGCGCTGGAACCAGCTGACATGCTCCTCGGCACAGTCGGCTTCGCGCTGGCTGACAGCGATCGATTCCGGCACCAGCAGCGGCTGGCCGCTCAGGCCTTCGCTGGCCATCGCCACCTTCAGGCGCTCGTACATGATCCGCTCGTGGGCCGCGTGCATGTCCACCAGCACCAGGCCCTGGGCGTTTTCCGCGAGGATATAGATGCCTTTGAGCTGCGCCAGCGCATAGCCCAGCGGCGGGATATCGCCCTGGGCATCCGGCAAGGACGCTGCACCGGATTCCGGCAGTGGCGCGAAGAACTCACGATAGGCGCTTTGCGCCTCGGCCGCCGGCAGCACTGGCTGCGGGCGCGGCGTGTACTGATACTGATAACCCGCGCCCGAGCCAGTCCCCGGCGGATTGAACGCCGGCTGGGCCTGCGGCTGCTCCAGCGTCATGTTTGCCGCCAGGCGCATTTCGCCCTGGGGACCGAACTCGCCGGCCTCGATCCCGCTCGGCCGCACAATGCCGGCGACCGCGGCCGGCGCCGCCAGATGGTCTTCCGGCCGGACATCGCCCAGGGCGCGGTGCAGGGTGCCATACAGGAAGTCGTGGACCATGCGTCCGTCGCGAAAGCGCACTTCGTGCTTGGTCGGGTGCACGTTGACGTCGACCACCGCCGGGTCGACTTCGAAGAACAGCACAAAGGTCGGATGCCGACCATTGAACAGCACGTCACGGTAAGCCTGGCGCACCGCGTGGGCCACCAGCTTGTCGCGCACCGCGCGACCGTTGACGTAGAAATACTGCAGATCCGCCTGGCTGCGGGAAAAGGTCGGCAGGCCTACCCAGCCCCACAGATGCAGGCCATTACGTTCGACCTCGATCGGCAGCGCCTGCTCGAGAAAGCCCGAACCGCACACCGCCGCTACCCGCCGTGCACGCGCCACATCGTCGTTGGCTTCATGCAGGCTGAGGACGCTTTTGCCGTTGTGGCGCAGGTGAAAGGCCACGTCGAAACGCGCCAGGGCCAGGCGCTTGATCACTTCCTGCAGGTGATCGAACTCGGTTTTCTCGGCCTTGAGAAACTTGCGCCGGGCCGGGGTGTTGAAGAACAGGTCGCGGACTTCCACCGAGGTACCGACCGGATGGGCCGCCGGCTGCACGCGCGGGGCCATGTCGCGGCCTTCCGTTTCCACCTGCCAGGCCTGGTCGGCGTCGCGGGTACGGGAAGTCAGGGTCAAGCGCGCGACCGAGCTGATGGAAGCCAGTGCCTCTCCACGGAAGCCCAGGCTCATGACCTGCTCCAGGTCCTCAAGGTTGCGAATCTTGCTGGTGGCGTGGCGCGCCAGGGCCAGCGGCAGATCGTCCGCGGAAATGCCGCTACCGTCGTCGCGTACCCGCAGCAGCTTGACACCCGCCTGCTCGACATCCACATCGATACGCTTGGCCCCGGAATCCAGGCTGTTCTCCAGCAATTCCTTGATCACCGAGGCCGGACGTTCGACCACCTCACCGGCGGCAATCTGGTTCGCCAGTCGCGGGCTGAGCAGCTCGATGCGCGCGCTGCTGATGACTGCGTCATTCATTCCTTGGCCGCCAGTTCTGTACCCGGGATGGTGAGGGTCTGACCGATTTTCAGCTCATCGCTGCTCAGGTTGTTGGCACTGCGCAGGGTGGCGGCGGAAACCTGATAACGCACGGCGATCATTGCCAGGGTTTCCCCCGGGCTCACGCGGTGGTCGCGAGGTCCCTGGGCAATCTTCCCGGAATCACGCAGCCAGGCGATGTAGGTGCCCGGCGGTGGATTCTGCTGGAAGAACTGCCGCACACCGCTGCTGATGGAGCGCGCCAATGCCTGCTGGTGGCTGACAGTGGCCAGCTTGGAGGCTTCGTTGGCATTGGAGATAAAGCCGGTTTCCACCAGGATCGACGGAATGTCCGGAGACTTGAGCACCATGAACCCGGCCTGTTCGACGCGCTGCTTGTGCAGCGGGGTGACCCGGCCGATGTTGCTGAGCACTTTCTGGCCGACGTTGAGGCTGGAAGTCAGCGAGGCCGTCATGGACAAGTCCAGCAGTACTCCGGCGAGCATCCGGTCCTTGTCATCGAGGCTGACGTTGCCGGCCCCGCCGATCAGGTCTGAACGGTTTTCGCTGTCCGCCAGCCAGCGGGCCGTCTCGGACGTGGCGCCACGGTCGGAGAGCGCGAACACCGAGGCCCCGAAGGCCGCGCGGGACGGTGCCGCGTCGGCGTGGATCGAGACGAACAGGTCGGCGCCTTTCTTGCGGGCGATCTCGGTGCGGCCGCGCAGCGGGATGAAGTAGTCGCCGGTACGGGTCAGCTCGGCGCGGAAGCCCTTGAGGCCGTTGATCTGGCGCTGCAGTTCGCGGGCGATGGCCAGCACCACGTCTTTCTCATGCTGGCCGCGCGAGCCGGAGGCACCCGGGTCCTCGCCACCGTGACCGGCATCGATGACCACGACGATATCGCGCTTGCCGGCCGGGGCCGGTGGCAGCTTGATCTCAGGCTTGGTCGGCGTTACCGGGACCGCCGGCACAGTCGCGACATTCGGCGCGGGCGGTGGTGTCGGCGCAGCATCGGCCGGGTTGTCGAACAGGTCGACCACCAGGCGATTGCCGTACTGGGCATTGGGCGTCAGGGTAAAACTCTTGGGGGTGACGGCCTTTTTCAGGTCGATGACCACCCGCAGGTCGGTAGGCGTGCGCTGGGCCGAACGCATGGCGGTAATCGGCGTATTCGCCGTGGAGACATTCAGCGGCCCACCGAGGGTCGCACCGTTGATATCGATCACCAGACGATCAGGGGCCGTCAGGGTGAAGACGCTGTGCTGGACCGGCCCGGACAGGTCAAATACCAGTCGAGTGTTATCCGGTGCCCGCCACAGGCGAACGCTGCGGACCTGTGTAGCGGCCAGAGCGTCGACGGCCAATGCCGTAAGCAACAGTCCTACGACAGCAACCAACGCGCGAATGCGCATACCTAACCCCATCAATTATTTGAATTCCAACGCCAAAGCGGCACACCAGGCCTCGCCACGCGAGCCTTGCGACAACAAATGCAGGGAACGCCCGCTGTTATGCGGACTAATGGTAATGGTCAGGTCCGGCTTTGGCAAAAAGCCCGCACCACGCTGGGGCCACTCGATCAGACACAGTGCATCGCCCTCGAGATAATCGCGGATGCCGAGAAACTCCAGCTCTTCCGGATCGACCAGGCGATAAAGATCGAAGTGGAAGGCCCGCACATCGCCGATCTCGTAGGGCTCGACCAGGGTAAAGGTCGGGCTTTTCACCGCGCCGGCATGTCCCAGGCCACGGATGAGCCCCCGGGACAATGTGGTTTTCCCCGCCCCGAGATCGCCTTCCAGAAAGATCACACCCACCCCTTGAGTGACCTGCGCCAGGCGCGCGCCAAAGGCGATCATGGCGTCTTCGTCTGCCAGATACAGGGTTATTTCAGACACGGTGATTGCTCCTCCAGCAACTGACGAATGACCGGGATCAGATCGCTGGCCGCCAGCCCCCGGCCCAATTTACCTTGATGCTCGCCCGCGACGGCATGCAGCCAGACCGCCAGGCAAGCGCTATCGAACGCCGGCATACCCTGGGCCAGCAGCGCCCCGACCAGACCGGCCAGTACATCCCCCAGCCCCGCCGTAGCCATGGCCGGATGCCCCCGGTCGCAACGGGCCAGGCGGCCATCAGGGCTGGCCACCAGACTTCCGGCGCCCTTCAGGATGGCGACAGCTGTGTATTTTTTGCTCAGCGCCCGCGCGGCGGCCGGGCGGTCCGCCTGCACCTGCGCGGTGGAAACCCCCAGCAGCCGTGCAGCCTCCCCCGGGTGCGGGGTGATCACGCTGCCCGACGGCAAGGTCAAACCGCCTTTGGCCAGCAGATTGAGCGCATCGGCATCCCAGACCTGGGGCCGCGGCGCATTGGCGGCGGCAGATAAAAGGCTGCGCCCCCAGGCCGCCTGCCCCAGCCCGGGTCCCGCCACGATGACCGACGCCTGCTCCAGCATGCCCATCAGCTGGTTGGCCGAGTCGGTGCCCAGGGCCATGACCTCCGGGACCCGCGCCAGAGCGGCCGCAACGTGCTCGCTGCGGGTCGCCAGAGAAACCATCCCGGCACCGCTGCGCAGGGCGCTCTCGGCGCAGAGCAGCGCCGCGCCGCCAAAACCGCGATCGCCGCCGATCAGCAACAGGTGCCCGAACTGGCCTTTATGGGCGCTTGGCGAACGGGCAGCCAGCCGCGGCAGCGTGTCGGCCGTCAACGGCTGAATGTCGGGTAAAGGGTGTTTTGTCTGCGGCATGCGTCTTCGGGCTCCGATGTCTGGCAGAATTATACGCACCTCAGCCCCGGTTTCTCTCGCCTCATGCCTGCCATTACCACCGATCTGCCCGCCCTCGCCCAATCGATCAAGGATTGGGGCCGCGAGCTGGGCTTTCAGCAAGTCGGCATCAGCGGCCTGGACCTGGCCGAGCATGAGCAGCACCTGGAACGCTGGCTCGAGGCCGGCTACCACGGCGAAATGGACTACATGGGCGCCCACGGCAGCAAACGCTCCCATCCGGATGAACTGGTGCCCGGCACCCTGCGCGTGGTGTCCCTGCGCATGGATTACTTGCCCGGCGACACCCAGATGGCGCAGCACCTGGCCCAGCCGGAAAAGGCCTATGTCTCGCGCTACGCCCTGGGCCGCGACTATCACAAGCTGATCCGCAAGCGCGTACAGCAACTGGCCGAGCGCATCCAGAAGGAAATCGGCCCGTTCGGCTATCGCGCCTTCGTCGACAGCGCCCCGGTGCTGGAAAAAGCCATCGCCGAACAAGCCGGGCTCGGCTGGATCGGCAAGAACACCCTGGTACTCAACCGCAAGGCCGGCAGCTATTTCTTCCTCAGCGAACTGTTCGTCGACCTGCCCTTGCCGGTGGACGAGCCACACGCCACCGAGCATTGCGGCCGCTGCACGGCATGCCTGGACATCTGCCCGACCAAGGCCTTCGTCGGCCCTTATGTACTGGACGCCCGGCGCTGCATTTCGTACCTGACCATCGAACTGAAAAACGCCATTCCCGAGGATCTGCGCCCGCTGATCGGCAACCGAGTGTTCGGCTGCGACGATTGCCAGATCGTCTGCCCGTGGAACCGCTTCGCCCGCCCTTCCGGCGAAGGCGACTTCAAGCCACGCCACAACCTCGACAATGCCGAGCTGGCCGAACTGTTCATGTGGGACGAGGACAAGTTTCTCAGCAGCACCGAAGGCTCGCCGCTGCGCCGCGCCGGCTATGAGCGCTGGCTGCGCAACCTGGCGGTGGGGCTGGGTAACGCACCGTCGAGCATTCCGGTGCTGGAAGCCCTGAAAGCCCGGCGGGATTACCCGTCAGAACTGGTGCGCGAACACGTGGAATGGGCGCTGAAGCAGCACGCCAGCCGTCATTGCTCGTCGTTGTAGACGAACTTGGGCATTTCCCAGTGGAAACGGATCGCCAGCAGGCGCAGTAGGAAACCGCCGAACAGGGTGATGAGGATCGACTGCTCGCCGGGCAATTGCAGATAGATGCAGAGCATGTAGCACCAGGCCGCGGCGAACGAGACGCTGGCATACAACTCACGCCGGAAGATCAGCGGAATATCGTTGCAGAAAATGTCCCGCAGGATGCCGCCGAACACCCCGGTAATCACCCCGCTGACCGAAGCCACCACCATGCCGTGGCCCATTTCCAGGGCGGTCATGCAACCGATCAGGGTGAACGCCACCAGCCCCACGGCGTCGAGCACCAGGAACAGCGAACGCAAGTGGCGCATCAAGGGCGCGATGAAGATCGTCACCAGGGCCGCAACCGAGGTCAACACCAGGTACTCCGGGTGCTTGACCCAGGTCAGCGGGTAATGCCCCAGCAGCACGTCACGCACCGAACCGCCACCCAGGGCCGTGACGCAGGCGATCAACACCACCCCGAACCAGTCCATGCCGCGACGACCGGCAGACAAGGCGCCAGTCATGGCTTCGGCGGTAATGGCAATCAGGTAAAGCATCAGCAGCATGATGGCGGTCCTTACAGGAAGGCGCGCAGTCTACTCAGTTGCTGCCGGCACCAAAAGGGGGCGCCGGCTGGAATTGCTGGAGAGCGCAACGCGCCTATCGCGGGCAAGCCTCGCGCCTACGGATCACGCGGACTTGTAGGAGCGAGGCTTGCCCGCGATGACGTCAGAACCGACGCCCCTGGATCATCAAAGCTTGATGAAGTGCTTGCGGTAATGCTGCAGCTCGGCGATCGACTCGCGGATGTCGTCCAGGGCCAGGTGGGTGCTGCCTTTCTTGAAGCTGTCGCGCACGTCCGGTGCCCAGCGGGCGGCCAGTTCCTTGAGTGTGGAAACATCAAGGTTGCGGTAGTGGAAGTAGCTTTCCAGCGCCTTCATATGGCGGTACAGGAAACGCCGGTCCTGGCAGATGCTGTTGCCACAGATCGGCGACTTGCCCTTGGGCACCCACTGCTCCAGGAAGGTGATGGTCTGCGCTTCCGCTTCAGCCATGCTGATGCGGCTTTCACGCACGCGCTGGGTCAGCCCCGAACCGCCATGCTGGCGGGTGTTCCACTCATCCATGCCGGCGAGAATTTCATCGCTCTGGTGGATGGCGATGACCGGACCTTCAGCCAAGGTATTGAGATTGCTATCGGTGACGATGGTCGCCATCTCGATGATGACGTCGGTATCAGGGTTCAGACCGGTCATTTCCAGATCGATCCAGATCAGATTCTGCGGGTTTTGCATGTGTGGGCTCCTCGGCGTAGTTGCGCAGTTTAGCCTAGAGGGACCTGCCGGCGTGCTAAACTCGCGGCCGTTTTACCTAACCGCCGCATTATCGACACGGAACACCAATGGCCAAACGCCAGCTCAATCGTCGCCAAAACTGGCGCATCGAAAAGATTCAAGGCGAACGCGCCGCCCGCGCCGCCAAACGTGAATCCTCTGCCGTGGAAGCACTGGAAGGCGGCGATCTCGGCCCCGAACAGACCGGCCTGGTGATCGCCCACTTCGGTGTGCAGGTCGAGGTCGAGGCGCGCGAGGGCGAACTGGCCGGCCAGGTGTTCCGCTGCCACTTGCGGGCCAACCTGCCGGCGCTGGTGACCGGCGATCAGGTGGTCTGGCGTCCGGGCAACCAGGGCATCGGTGTGATCGTCGCGCAACTGCCGCGCCACACCGAGCTGTGCCGTCCCGACAGCCGCGGCCAGCTCAAGCCGGTGGCCGCCAACGTCGACATGATCGTGATCGTCTTCGCCCCACTGCCCGAGCCCCATGCCAACCTGATCGACCGCTACCTGGTCGCCGCCGAACATGCCGGTATCCGTCCGCTGCTGCTGCTCAACAAGTTCGACCTGATCGACGAGCAGAATGCCCCCGCCCTGAACGCCTTGCTGGCGGTCTATCGGCAACTGGGCTACCCAGTGCTGGAAGTCTCGGCGCACCACGGCGACGGCATGGAACAGCTGCAAGCGCAGCTGGACGGACGGATCAGCGTGTTCGTCGGCCAGTCGGGCGTGGGCAAGTCGTCGCTGGTGAACAGCCTGCTGCCGGAAGTCGAAACCCGCGTCGGACCTTTGTCGGAGCTGTCCGGCCAGGGCACCCACACCACCACCACCGCGCGCCTGTTCCACTTCCCGGGCGGTGGCGAACTGATCGACTCCCCGGGGATTCGCGAATTCGGCCTGGGCCACGTCAGTCGCGCCGATGTCGAAGCAGGTTTCATCGAGTTCAACGACCTGCTGGGCACCTGCCGTTTCCGCGACTGCAAGCATGACCGCGAACCGGGCTGCGCCCTGCTCAAGGCCCTGGAAGACGGGCGGATCCAGCAGCAACGGATGAACAGCTATCGCTCGATCATCGCCAGCCTGCCGGACAGCAGCTATTAATAGGTAGCACCACGCTGAAACAAAAAAGGCCGCGATGATCGCGGCCTTTTTCATAGGCCCTCTTTTATAGGGCCTGTTGCCAGCGGTTACTGCGCGGCTGGAGGCGTAGCGGCGGGTGCAGCCGCGCCTTCGGCCTTCGGTGCTGCGTCTTCGAAGATATTCAATCGCTCGCGCAACTCATGGGCCGGCAAAGGCTCCTGCTCCGGCGGCAAGACGTTCGGGTCGACCGGCACTTCGCCCGGGGCGCCCTGGCCCTGGGTCGGTGCCGGGGCCTCGGGAGCGACTTCGCCTTCGATCGCGCGCTGGGCCTTTTTGGTCAGCACCACGATGTCGATACGCCGGTTGATCGGGTTGAACGGGTCCTTGCGATCGAACAGCGACGACGAGGCATACCCCACCACACGAGCCACCTGGCCGTCCGGATAGCTGCCCGCCACCAGCGCCCGACGCGCGGCGTTGGCACGGTTGGCCGAAAGCTCCCAGTTGCCGAAATCGCCAGTGCCCGCGTAAGGCTTGGCATCGGTGTGACCGCTGATGCTGATCTTGTTCGGCACCGCCTTGATGGTGTCGGCCATGGCCAGCAGGATGTCCTCGAAGTACGGCTTCAGGCGCGCACTGCCGGAGTCGAACATCGGCCGGTTTTCCGAATCGATGATCTGGATACGCAGGCCGTCCGGAGTGATCTCGAACAGGATCTGGTCCTTGAACTTCTGCAATTGCGGGTTTTCTTCGACCTTGTTCTGCAGCTCTTGAAGCAACAGTTCCAGACGCTCTCTTTCCACCTGCTCGGCCATGCTCTCGACCTGATCGGTGTCGACCGTGACCTTGTCCGGTTGCGGCTGCGACTTGATCTCGGGGTTGAGGGTGTTTTCCGGCGCCAGCTCGGGAGAACCGCCCAGGTCGATGATGTAGGGCGTACCGCTTTCCGAGAAGCCGATCGGGTCCTTGAAGTAACCGGCAATGGCGATCTTCTGTTCCGGGGTGGCAGTGGACAGCAGCCACAGCACCAGGAAGAACGCCATCATCGCAGTGGCGAAGTCGGCGAAGGCGATCTTCCATGCCCCGCCATGATGCCCGCCGGCAAAGCGCTTGACGCGCTTGATGATAATCGGCTGATTGTTTTCCATGGCTTAGCGACCGCGAACCGCTTGTTCCAGCTCGGCGAAGCTCGGACGGTGCGCCGGGTACAGGACCTTGCGCCCGAACTCCACGGCCAGCGAGGGCGGCATGCCGGAAGCCGAGGCCACCAGGGAGGCCTTGATGGCTTCATAGACGTTCAGCTCTTCCTTGGCGTCGTGCGCCAGGGAATGGGCCAGCGGGCCGAAGAAACCATAGGCCGCGAGAATACCGAAGAAGGTACCGACCAGCGCCGCACCTACGTGCAGGCCGATGGACTTCTGGTCGCCATCGCCCAGGGACGCCATGGTCACCACGATACCCAGTACCGCCGCGACGATACCGAAACCCGGCATGCCGTCGGCGATGCCGTTGACCGCATGGGATGGATGCTCGAGGTCTTCCTTGAGGCTGAACAGCTCCATGTCGAACAGGCCTTCCAGCTCGTGGGGAGCCATGTTGCCGGAGGACATGATGCGCAGGTAGTCACAGATGAACGCGGTCATGCGCTCGTCTTTGAGCACGGATGGATACTTGGCGAAAATCGGGCTGGCGGCGGCGTCTTCGATATCGCCCTCGATCGCCATCATGCCTTCGCGGCGGCTCTTGTTGAGGATCTCGTAGATCAGGCCCAGCACTTCCAGGTAGAAGGTCTGGGAAAAACGCGAACCGAACATCCCCAAGGACTTCTTGAGCACGTGCATGGTCATGTAGCCGGGGTTCGCCTGCAGGAACGCCCCCAGCGCGGCGCCGCCGATAATCAAGACCTCGAAAGGCTGGATCAGGGCGGCAATCTTGCCGTGAGAAAGCACGTATCCGCCGAGCACGCTCGCGAACACGACGATGATGCCGATAATTTTAGCCATAGGTAGGAAGGTACTTACTGAGTCGGGTTCAAGGTCATATTCGGAAGTTCTTAAAACTCTTCTTCTACTTATCGGCAAAACTGCGCCAGACTATAGGCCGTTAAGGCGAAAAGCCAGTTTGGCCCGCTCTGGGCGTGTTTACAGCAGACGATGATTGCGCCCAGCCATGTCTAATGAAACGACAGTCCCAACTACCGCCCCCCACTCCCTCGAATCCTGGATAAAGCTGCTTGACGCGGTCCGCCTGCCGGTGCCGCAGGCCAGCCATGACCGGGTCTGCAAAGCCATCAGGGACAATCGCAGCTCATTGCGCGACATTGCCGACCTGATGCAGGACAGCCCCGCGCTGGCCTTGAGCGTGATTCGCGAAGCCAATCGCCACACCCACGGCAGCATGAGCGAGCCGGCCGAGAACCTCGAGGTCGCCCTCAACCGCCTGGGCCTGGCGCGTACCGAAGAGTTGCTCGCCCGCCTGCCCGCCCAGCCCGAGCAGGAGATCCCGGTCGGGCTGCGCCAGTTGCAACTGATCAGCCAGCACGCGACCCAACAGGCCAACGGCTTTTTCGCCGGGCGCCTGGCCAGGCTCTGGCAGGACATTCACTGGGGCAGCCTGCTGTTTCTCTCGCCGCTGTGGCCCTTGGCGCTGGCCTATCCAAAACTGCTCGAAGAGTGGGAACTGCGTGTCGTCCATAAAGCCGAACCGGCCCAGGAGGTCGAGCTGGAACTGTTCGGCGTCGGCCTGCTTCAGTTGGGCCAGGCCCTGGTGGAGGTCTGGCACTTGCCGATCTGGGTACAGCAAGGCTACCGCCTGCTGATCGACGAGCAGGACCAATTGGTCAAGGCCCTGCACATCGCCCGGGACAATGCCCACCCGTTGCACCAGCGACAATGCCTGGATGCCGATCCGGCCCTGCAGCGCTGGCTGAACCAGCCGGCCAACAGCGTGCTGCTGGCCAACGCCCTGGCCCTGTCGGCGCAAGAGTCCTGGACCGGCCCGCACTGCATGCGCTGGCAATACCTGGCCAGCCTGTACCTGCAAATGCCGATGGACGAACTGCAACAACAGTTGCACCAGCAAGCCGCGCAGAGTGCCCGGCATCACCGCATGCCCGATCTGTGGCATCCGGCCGAGGCGCTGCTCTGGCCCTGGGAGGCCCGGCGCGTGCATCGCGGCGAGCTCCCAGTTCCCGCACCGACCGCAGAAGATCTGGCCAAGTGGCGCAAGCAATGCAGCGAATTGCTGGTGGAACCCAGCCGCTTCAGCAATGCCATGCACCTGACCACCTTTGCCCGCGACGCCCTGGTGGCGTGCGGCATGCGCCGGGTGATGCTGCTGATGGTCGACCGCACGCGGACCCAGTTGCGCGTGCATCAGATCGCCGGGCTGCCTGCGCCCGCCATGAACCTGGCATTGACGATCAACCAGAGCAGCGTATTGCAAAGGCTGCTGGACGCTCCGGCGCAAGTGCGCCTGACGCCGACCAACAACGCCCAGTTCTCCGCCCGTCTGCCCGCCAGCCTGCGCACGCTGTTTCGTGGCGAGCACCTGCTGATGCGCTCGGTGCCCAGCAATGGCCGGGTAATCATGCTGATCATCGCCGACCAGGGCGGCCAACCCTTCTCGGAAATCTCCGTACAGGCGTTTGGCAAGACCGCGCAGTGCATCGAAAAGGCCCTGCACAGCTTTACCAACCGCAGCCGCTGACGCTTGCGCTACAATCCCTCCCTTTGTGCCCTGGAGACCTCACATGCCTGACTTCACTGGCTTGCCGCTGGTGATCGAGCCGAGCGATCTGCTCCCTCGCCTGGACGCCCGCGAACTGATTCTGGTGGACCTGACCAGCGCCGCCCGCTATGCCGCGGGCCATATCCCCGGCGCGCACTTCGTCGATCCCAAGCGTACCCAGCTCGGTCAGGCACCGGCGCCAGGGCTGATGCCGCCACAGGCGGCCCTTGAAGCCCTGTTCGGCGAACTGGGGCATAACCCGGACGCGGTCTACGTGGTCTATGACGATGAAGGCGGCGGCTGGGCCGGGCGCTTCATCTGGCTGCTGGATGTCATCGGCCACTCCCGTTACCACTATCTGGACGGCGGGCTGCTGGCCTGGCTGGCAGACGGCCTGCCGGTCTCGAATGAAGTCCCGGCGGCCGTCGGCGGCCCTGTCGCCCTGACCCTGCACGACGAACCGACCGCCACCCGCGAATACTTGCAAAGCCGTCTTGGCGCGGCCGACCTGGCGATCTGGGATGCCCGCGGCCCCCTGGAGTACTCGGGGGAGAAAGTCCTCGCCGCCAAGGGTGGGCACATCCCCGGTGCGATCAACTTCGAGTGGACGGCGGGCATGGACCCGACGCGCAACCTGCGAATCCGCAGCGACATGCCGCAGATCCTCGAACAGCTCGGCATCAGCAAAGACAAAGAAGTGATCACCCACTGCCAGACTCACCATCGCTCTGGCTTCACCTATCTGGTGGCCAAGGCGCTCGGTTATCCGCGAGTCAAAGGCTATGCCGGTTCCTGGGGCGAATGGGGCAATCACCCTGACACGCCCGTAGAGATTTAAGGTTTTAAGGACAGTTAATGAAAAAGCGTTTGTTTATCCTCAGCCAGTACCTGCTGCCTCACCACCTGCTGTCGCGCCTGGCCGGCTGCATTGCCGAGTGCCGCGTGCGCTGGTTCAAGAATGCCTTCACCGCCTGGTTCGCCAAGCGTTATCAGGTGGACATGTCTCAAGCGCTGGTGGAAGACCTGACCGCCTATGAGCACTTCAACGCCTTCTTCACCCGCGCGTTGAAAGACGGTGCCCGCCCGCTGGACCAGACCCCGGGCGCGATCCTCAGCCCAGCCGACGGCGCGGTCAGCCAGCTTGGCCCGATCGAGCACGGTCGAGTATTCCAGGCCAAGGGCCACAGCTTCAGCGTGCTGGAACTGCTGGGTGGCGACTCGGCCCTGGCAGCCCCGTTCATGGGCGGCGATTTCGCCACCATCTACCTGTCGCCGAAGGACTACCACCGCGTGCACATGCCGCTGGCCGGCACCCTGCGGGAAATGGTCTACGTGCCGGGACGGATCTTCTCGGTCAACCAGACCACCGCGGAAAACGTGCCGGAGCTGTTCGCCCGCAACGAGCGCGTGGTATGCGTTTTCGATACCGAGCGCGGCCCGATGGCCGTGGTCCTGGTCGGCGCGATGATCGTGGCATCGATCGAAACCGTCTGGGCCGGCCTGGTGACTCCGCCCAAGCGCGAACTGAAGACCGTGCGCTACGACGAAGCCGCCCGTGCGCCGATCCACCTGGAAAAGGGCGCCGAATTAGGCCGCTTCAAGCTGGGTTCCACCGCGATCGTGCTGTTCGGGCCGGAGCAAGTGCAGTGGGCCGAAGAACTGGCGGCCGGCTCGCCAGTGCAGATGGGCCAGGGCATCGGCCTGGCCAAGGCCTGAGCCTTGGGCATAACAAGCCGGACATAAAAAAACGCCGCAGATCGCGGCGTTTTTTTTGCCTTGGATTCAGCTCAGAGCTGGCCGTCGCGATCGCGGAAGCCCAGCAGATAAAGCACGCCATCCAGGCCCAGGGTGGAAATCGCCTGCTTGGCCGACTGCTTGACCAGCGGCTTGGCGCGGAAGGCCACGCCCAGGCCGGCAATCGCCAGCATCGGCAGGTCGTTGGCGCCGTCGCCGACCGCGATGGTCTGCTCCAGGCGCAAACCTTCCTTGGCGGCCAGCTCGCGCAGCAGATCGGCCTTGCGCTGGGCGTCGACAATCGGCTCGACCGCGACACCGGTCACCTTGCCGTCGACCACTTCCAGCTCGTTGGCGAATACGTAGTCGATCCCCAGCTTGGCCTGCAGCTGCTTGGCGAAGTAGGTGAAGCCACCCGAGAGGATCGCGGTCTTGTAGCCCAGGCGCTTGAGTTCGGCGAACAGGGTCTCGGCACCTTCGGTCAGGCGCAGCGATGCGCCGATGGAGTCCAGCACCTTGATGTCCAGGCCCTGGAGCAAGGCCAGGCGCTCCTTGAAGCTGGCACGGAAGTCCAGCTCGCCGGCCATGGCCCGCTCGGTGATTTCCGCCACCCGGTCACCCACGCCGGCCGCCTTGGCCAGTTCATCGATGACTTCCGCCTCGATCAGCGTCGAGTCCATGTCGAACACCGCCAGGCGGCGGTTGCGACGGAACAGCGAGTCTTCCTGGAAGGCGATATCGACGTTCAACTCCTGGGCGACGCTGAGGAACTCGGCACGCAATGCCTGCGGATCGGCTGCTTCGCCCCGTACGGAGAACTCGATACAACCCTTGCCCTTGTCGGCCGGGGTGTCCAGCGGCATGCGCCCGGAGAGGCGATCGATGTGGTCGATGTTCAAGCCATACTTGGCGGTGATCGAACTGACGCGCTGCAACTGCTCGGCCGTGACCTTGCGGGTCAGCAAGGTGACGATATGGCGCTTCTTGCCCTGACCGCCGACCCACTGCTGGTAATCCTCTTCGGAAACCGGCGTGAAACGGACCTGCTGGTCCAGCTCATAGGCGGTGAACAGAATGTCCTTGAGCACCGACGAGCTCTGCTCGTTGTCCGGGATTTCAACCAGGATGCCGAACGACAGAGTGTCGTGAATCACCGCCTGACCGATGTCGAGAATGTTCACACCACCCTGGGCCAGAACGCCGGTAATGGCCGCAGTGAGACCCGGACGGTCTTCACCAGTGATGTTTATCAGGACGATTTCGCGCAAGGCGCACCCCCGCAGGTGGAAAAAAACCGCATTCTACCCACTTTCAGTGACCATCGGGCACAGCCAGCGCTTTGCCGGTCTAGGGCCTGTCGCTATACTGCGCCTCAACTTCACGGACAAAAGAGCCGAGCTCAGTGAACCGGCCCACGCCAGTTAAAACCGATAACTTCTTCCTGCTGATCTTCCGTGCACTGCGTCACCGCCGTGTACCGATTGCATTGCGCATTGCCAGCCATAACGTGATCCTGGTCGCCCTGGCCCTGGTGATCTATGCCTGCGTGATGGGCCTGCAATTCAAGCAGGCCATGCACGAACAAGCCGACGCCCTGGGTCAGAGCCTGACTACCCAGACCGCGACCTCGGCCACCGAGCTGTTGGTGTCCAACGACATCCTCAGCCTCAACGTGCTGCTGAATAACCTGACCAAAAACCCGCTGGTTGCCCACGCGGCGATCTACAGCGTGGACAACCGCATCCTCGCCGAAGCCGGTCAGCGCCCGAAAAGCAGCCTGCTGGGTGAAACCGAAGGCGTCTACCAGACCAAGATCACCTTCCAGGACGTAACCGCGGGCAACCTGCGCATCAGCCTGGACATGGAACAATTCCAGCAGCCGATGACCATCAGCCTGCAGAGCATGGGCATTCTCAGCGCGATCCTGCTGGCTTTGGCCCTGGCCTTGAGCCTGCGCCTGGGACGGCACATCTCCACACCGTTGATGCAACTGCGGGTCTGGCTGCGGGATATCGACGAAAACACCCCGGCTACCCAGCGCCAGGACGAGATTGGCGATCTGGCGCGCCAGCTGCACGCCAGCTTCGCCCCCGAGAAGGTCGAGCCGGAACCCGAACCGCAAGCCGAGATCGACGACACCGACTACGACGACAGCGAAGACGCGGAACCGACTTTTGAGGTGCGCAACCTGCGTGACCCGAGCTTCGATGAAAGCGCTCCGGTTGCCGGGCTCAAGCCCGCGCCACGGCACGTGATCAACGCCGAAGAGGACCTGGCCGACGATGAAGACCCGTTCGCCGACCTTCGCGACAGCTCGTCCACCGCGACCGCTGCCAAGCCGATCGTGAAACCCACGGTACCGGCACAGCCGCAGCACAGTGCGGTACTGGCCGTGCAACTGGGCGCCCAGGAGCAACTGCGCCGCCTGCCACGCGCCCGCCTGACGGAATTGCTGGAACGTTATCGCGACTGCCTCGACCAGGCCGCCTCGCTGTACCAGAGCGAACTGCACACCCTGAACGACGGCAGCACGCTGATGCTGTTCCACAGCGAAGACAGCGGCGACGACTACCTGACCAACGCCATCTGCTGTGGCGAGTTGCTGCGCGCCCTGGGCCACGCCCTGCAAATCGAAGTGGCCGACAGCGGCATCACCCTGCAGCTGCAACTGGGCCTGACCCTTGGCGAAGAGCTGTTCGGCCTGAGCCAGATCGACCTGCTGCTGACCGAGACCGCCCAGGACGCCCTGGCGCTGTCCCAGCACAGCCGCAACCTGCTGCTGGTCGAGCGCAAGATCAACGATGACGCTCTGATTCGTCAGCGCGCGCGCATCCGTCCGATCGCTAGCCCGGAAGGCGCCTGCTGCGTCGAACGCCTGATGGAGCCCTACCCATCGATGCTGGAACGGCAACTGGCGCGGATGCACGAGACCCGGGCCAAGCTCTAAGCCAGCCGCCCAACAAAAAGCCCGCAACGATGCGGGCTTTTTGTTGGGCGTTGATCGGGCTGACGCCATCGCGGGCAAGACTCGCACCTATCTGCTTCTGTAGGAGCGGCCGGTCGACGCTCGATTGCCCGCGATAGCAATCTGCAGAACACCGCAGAGCGCCCGAGCCACCGAACAACTCCCCAGAAACGACAAAGCCCGCTGATCAGCGGGCTTTGTCCTGGAACCGCAACACTCAGAAGCGGAACACTTCCATATCCGTGCGGATAGGCGTGGCCATTGGAATCTTCGGCTGCTTCTCCTGCTCGGCCGGCTTTGCCGCCGGCGCAGGCGCCGCCTTGCGGGGTACCTCGGCTACCGTAGGCTGGTTGGCCAGCGGCTTGAGGGCACCCGAGAGCTGCTCGGCCAAGCGTTGCAGCAATACGCCCTGGGCCTGGACCTGGGACGCGGTGGTACCCGCATGCTGCTCCTGCAGATGAACGATACGGTTGTCGCGAACCTGCCCACGGCGATCGATCAGGCGCCATTGCGCATCGAGAACCGCCGGTTGCGAGGCGCCCGAATCCAGGCGAGTGATCGACAGCAGCACCTGCACATCCGGAGTGAAACCGGTGCTCGCCGGCGCCAGCACTACACGCTGGCTATCCAGCTGGCCGGCGACCTGACGCAACAGCAACTGATCGATATCGGAAGACAGGCTACCGGCCCAGCGACCGTCGGTCGAAGCCTGCAGGCTGCCGTCGTTCTGACGTTGCAGCAAGGTTTCACGTTGCAGGTAGTCGGCAACCAGTACCGGCCCCAGCAACACGGCCATACCGGCGCTTTGTGCCGGTTGAGCTGGACTTCCGCTGTCCAGCTGATACAGCGACACCGGCTGGTGTACGCTGCAACCCGCCAGGCCAAGAACGCCAGCGAGCAAGAAAACAAGAGGAAGGCGCAGAGCAGTCATCATCCCATCCAGGTGGCGGCCACAAGGCTAGCCACAGTGTAAATACTCAAAATAACCCTGAATAACGCTCAGCCACGCCGGCGCTTGAAAGCGCATATCATCCGTGAATATGCGCCATGACTCCAGTGTTGTAGCGCCGATCTACCGGTTAAATCGCAGATCGGACGCTCTAACCCGCATCAATTGAGAGTTTCTACCAACAACGCATCCACTCGCTGGAAGCCTCGTGGCAACTTGTTACCCCGGCGACCGCGCTCGCCCTTGTAATGTTCGAGGTCATCGGCCTTGAGCGACAGGGTACGTTTTCCGGCCTGCAGCACCAGTGTCGCGCCTTCCGGCAGTACCGCGATATCGGTCACGTACTCCTCGCGACTGGCCACTCGCTCACCCGGAATCCCGATGATCTTGTTGCCCTTGCCTTTGCCCAGCTGCGGCAGGTCGCTGATCTTGAACACCAGCAAGCGCCCTTCGGTGGTCACCGAAGCCAGCCAGTTCTGTTCACGATCGCTCACCGGCCGCGGCAACAGCACCTTGGCGTTGTTCGGCAGGCTCAACAACGCCTTGCCGGCCTTGTTCTTGGCTTGCAGATCCTCGCCCTTGACCACGAAGCCGTAACCCGCGTCGGAGGCGATCACGTACAGCGCCTCATCGTCCGGCAGCAGTACGCATTCGAAACTGGCCCCAGGCGGTGGCGTCAGGCGTCCGGTCAGCGGCTCGCCCTGGCCACGGGCCGATGGCAGCGTATGCGCCGCCACCGAATAACTGCGCCCGGTGGAGTCGATAAACACCGCGAACTGATTGGAGCGCCCGATGGCCGAGGTCTTGAAGCCGTCGCCGGCCTTGTAGGACAGCCCCGTGGCGTCGATATCATGCCCTTTGGCGCAGCGTACCCAACCTTTTTCCGACAGAACGATGGTGACCGGCTCGGTCGGCATCAGCTCATTCTCCGACAGGGCCTTGGCCTCGGCGCGCTCGACGATCGGCGAACGACGGTCGTCGCCGTAGGTTTCGGCGTCCTGCAGCAATTCGGTGCGCACCAGCTTCTTCAGCTTGGCTTCGCTGTTGAGCAGGGCTTGCAGCTTGGCTTGCTCCTTGAGCAGTTCGTCCTGCTCGGCGCGCAGCTTCATCTCTTCCAGCCGCGCCAACTGACGCAGGCGGGTATCGAGGATGTAGTCGGCCTGCACTTCGCTCAGGGCGAAACGTTCGATCAGCTTGGCTCGCGGCTGGTCCTCGGTACGAATGATGTGGATCACTTCATCCAGGTTGAGGTAGGCGATCAGCAAGCCGTCCAACAGGTGCAGGCGGCGCTCGACCTTGTCCAGGCGGAACTGCAGGCGGCGGCGCACCGTCAGTACGCGGAACTCCAGCCACTCCACCAGCAGGGCGCGCAGGTTCTTCAGTTGCGGCTTGCCGTCCAGGCCGATGATGTTGACGTTGACCCGGTAGCTGGATTCCAGCTCGGTGGTGGCGAACAGATGCTGCATCAGCTCGTCGGGATCGACCCGGTTGGAGCGCGGAATGATCACGATCCGGCATGGGTGCTCGTGGTCCGACTCGTCGCGCAGGTCGGCGACCATCGGCAGCTTCTTGGCCTGCATCTGCGCGGCGATCTGTTCCAGCACCTTGGCGCCGGACACCTGGTGCGGCAGCGCGGTGACGATGATGTCGCCATCCTCGATGCGATAGACGGCACGCATGCGCACCGAACCGCGACCGGTTTCATAGATTTTCAGCAGGTCGGCGCGCGGCGTGATGATTTCCGCCTCGGTCGGATAGTCCGGGCCCTGAATGTGCTCGCAGAGCTGTTCGACCGTGGCCTTGGGCTCATCCAGCAGGCGCACGCAAGCGGTGGCGACTTCACGCAAGTTGTGAGGCGGCACGTCAGTGGCCATGCCCACGGCGATGCCAGTGGTGCCGTTGAGCAGGATATTCGGCAAACGTGCCGGCAATACCAGGGGTTCCTGCAGGGTACCGTCGAAGTTCGGCCCCCAGTCCGCAGTGCCCTGGCCCAGCTCGCTGAGCAGCACTTCGGAGTAACGCGACAGGCGCGCTTCGGTGTAACGCATGGCGGCGAAGGACTTGGGATCGTCCGGCGCACCCCAGTTACCCTGGCCGTCCACCAGCGTGTAGCGATAGCTGAAAGGCTGCGCCATCAGCACCATGGCTTCGTAGCAGGCCGAGTCGCCGTGGGGGTGGAATTTACCCAGCACGTCACCCACCGTACGGGCGGACTTCTTGTGCTTGGAGTCGGCATCCAGCCCCAGCTCACTCATGGCGTAGACGATACGCCGCTGTACCGGTTTCAGGCCGTCGCCGATATGCGGCAAAGCACGGTCCATGATCACGTACATGGAGTAGTTGAGGTAGGCATTTTCGGTGAAGTCAGCCAGCGATCGGCGTTCTACGCCATCCAGGCTGAGATCCAGGGAGTCGCTCATGCGGGCCTCATCAGTTCGTTGTCTGGCGCAGCAGCAAAGTGCCGCCGCGCTGGGTAAATTCAAGTTTTTTCAAAGCGCTCATGCCCAGCAACACCTGCTCGCCACCCAGGCCCGGCGCGACCAGCGCACGGACATCGCGCAGGACGATATCGCCCAGTTGCAGGTGGTCGAGGCGGGTTCGATAACCCTCGCTACGACCATTGGCGGTACTCAGGGTCACCGGTGCGCCCTTCTCCAGGCCAAGACGCTCGGCCAGCCCGGACGGGATCGACACATCGGTCGCTCCGGTATCGAGCATGAAACTCACCGGCTGGCCGTTGATCTGGCCGCTGGCGACGAAATGCCCCTGGCCGTTGCCAACCAGTTTCACTTCGATGTAACCCTCATGTTGTTGCGAAGTGACGACAGCATTGGGGTTCTCCTGACGCTGTTCCCACTCGCCAAAAAACCGTGTCGCCAAGAACAGGCCGGCGCCCCAGGCCAGCACCAGCAGCACGCGCCCGGCACGTTTGCCCGGTGGCTGCTGGCTCACGGCTTGGCACTCCAACCGCCCTCGGGCGCGGCGAAGCGCCAGACGATTGGGCGTTTTTCACCGTCGGCACGGGCTCCGGTGTTGTTATCCACACCGATCCAGGCGCCGTCGGCATCCACCACCAGGGCCTCGGTCAGGCCATAGGCCTGTGGATAACGCCGGTTTTCCTGCAACGCCTCGGCGGCAAACGACCAGCAACGCTCGACCTTGGCCGTCGACGCATCACGACGACAGACCTGGAACGCATTGCGCTCGAGGGTGAACAACTTGCCCTCGAACAGCGAAAGGTCGGCGAAATCCCGGGACACCGCCTTGGCCTTGGGCATCTGTGGTGGCTGCATTTCCAACCCGGCCTCGCTGAGCAGCACACAGCCGCCGTCGCAATCCCAGACGCTCTGCTGGCGCTTGATCAACAGCAGCCCGCGGCGCTCGCGCTCGGCGGCCAGCCAGATCCGGTCACCGGCCGGGTTGACCGCCAGGCCTTCGAACAAGGCATTGAAGTGCAGCAACATACCGCTGGCCCGCGCTTCGCGCACCATGATCGGCGAAATCTTCAGCCAGGCGGCCGAACCCGTCGGCGGCAGCTGCAACACTGCCGCATGGGACTCGCTGACCACATACTTGTTGCCGGCGCTGTCGCAGGTAATGCCCTCGAAATCCAGGTCGCCGCCGCGCACGAACGACGCGACCCAGGTGCAAGAGTTCAAGCCCCAGGGCAAACCGCTGTCCGGCACCGGCGGCACGTCGATACGCACGGTTTCGGCCTGCCAGACGCGGTCGCTGGTATCGAGCCGATAGATCTGATCGTCGTCGCGGTCAGAGACCGTCCACAGCTCCTTGCCGCACAACGCCAGCCCCGACAGGTTGCCGCCACGCATGCCGTCCACCGGATGCTCGGCCAGCAGCCTCAACTCGGGCAAGGGGTCGGCCATCGCCGAGGTTGCCAATAGCAGTAACGCCAGGGCAAAGCCTCTGCGCATCAGGCCAGAACCTCGGCCAGGTTGCCCTTGGACTCCAGCCAGCTCTTGCGATCGCCGGCGCGTTTCTTCGCCAGCAGCATGTCCATCATTTCCGAGGTCGCGGCGAAGTCTTCACCGAGGGTCAACTGCACCAGGCGCCGGGTGTTCGGGTCCATGGTGGTTTCGCGCAGTTGCGGCGGGTTCATTTCACCCAGGCCTTTGAATCGGGTGACCTGCGGCTTGCCCCGCTTCTTCTCGGCCACCAGGCGATCGAGAATGCCATCGCGCTCGGCTTCGTCGAGGGCGTAGTAGATCTCCTTGCCCAGGTCGATGCGGTACAGCGGCGGCATCGCCACATAGACGTGACCGGCGTCCACCAGCGGACGGAAATGCTGGACGAACAGCGCGCAGAGCAGCGTCGCGATGTGCAAGCCGTCGGAGTCGGCGTCGGCGAGGATGCAGATCTTGCCGTAGCGCAGCTGGCTCATGTCCTCGGCGCCCGGGTCGACCCCGATGGCCACGGCAATGTTGTGCACTTCCTGGCTGGCCAGGACTTCGCTGCCGTCGACTTCCCAGGTGTTGAGGATCTTGCCGCGCAGCGGCAGGATCGCCTGGAATTCCTTGTCCCGCGCCTGCTTGGCCGAACCGCCGGCGGAATCACCCTCCACCAGGAACAGCTCGGAACGCATCGGGTCCTGGCCGGCGCAATCCGCCAGTTTGCCGGGCAATGCCGGGCCCTGGGTGATGCGCTTGCGCTCGACCTTCTTGCTGGCCTTGAGGCGACGGCCGGCGTTGCTGATGGCCAGCTCCGCCAGTTGCATGCCCAGTTCCGGGTTGGCGTTGAGCCACAGGCTGAACGCGTCCTTGACCACGCCCGAAACGAAGGCGGCCGCCTCACGGGACGACAGGCGTTCCTTGGTCTGGCCGGAGAACTGCGCGTCCTGCATCTTCATCGACAGAACGAAGGCGATGCGCTCCCAGACGTCTTCCGGTGCCAGCTTCAGGCCACGCGGCAGCAGGTTGCGGAATTCGCAGAACTCGCGCATGGCGTCCAGCAGGCCCTGGCGCAAACCGTTGACGTGGGTACCGCCCTGGGCGGTCGGGATCAGGTTGACGTAGCTTTCCTGCACGCTGTCGCCGCCTTCCGGCAACCACAGCAGGGCCCAGTCCACCGCTTCCTTGTTACCGGCCAGGCTGCCGCAGAAAGGCTCGGCCGGCAGGCGTTCGAATTCGCTGACCGCGTCCACCAGATAGGAGCGCAGGCCGTCTTCGTAATGCCACTCGACCTTCTCGCCGGTGCCTTTGTCTTCGAAGCTGACCAGCAGCCCCGGGCACAACACGGCCTTGGCCTTGAGCACATGCTTGAGGCGGCTGACGGAGAATTTCGGCGAATCGAAGTATTTCGGATCCGGGGCGAAGTACACGCTGGTCCCGGTATTGCGCTTGCCGACGCTGCCGACCACTTCCAGTTCGGTGGCCTTGAAGCCGTCGGCGAAGGTCATCTGGTATTCGTTGCCATCACGCTTGACCCGCACCCGTACCTGGTTCGACAAGGCGTTGACCACGGAAATACCCACCCCGTGCAGACCGCCGGAGAACTGGTAGTTCTTGTTGGAGAACTTGCCGCCCGCATGGAGCTTGGTGAGGATCAGCTCGACACCGGACACGCCCTCTTCCGGGTGAATGTCCACCGGCATGCCGCGACCGTCATCGGACACTTCCAGGGAATGGTCGGCATGCAGGATGACCTGGATCGACTTCGCGTGCCCCGCCAGGGCTTCGTCGACACTGTTGTCGATGACTTCCTGGGCGAGGTGGTTCGGCCGGGTGGTATCGGTGTACATGCCCGGGCGTTTGCGCACCGGGTCGAGGCCCGAGAGGACTTCGATGGCGTCTGCGTTATAAGAGCTAGCGCTGGGAGTGGCCATGGGGTCTCGTCGTTAGTCGTTCAATGAAATAGAAGCGAGGGTTCACAGCGAGGTGAAATCGATCGCCTGGTACTGATCCGGGCCGATGCCGGCAAAATTCAACAACGCCGGCAATTGTCCGGCAAAACCCTGGAAACTATGGTCGCCGCCGGCCTGGATGCGCAAGGCACAGGCTCGGTAATACAGCTGGGCGCTGCGATAGTCCAGCGTCTCGTCACCTGTCTGCAGCCAGACCTGGAACCGCTGCGGGTCCTGGGGCGCCGGCACTTCCAGCTCGGCCAGGGCCGTCACGTGGTCGTGGGTCAATTCCCAGGTTTCCCCGGTATAGAGGTTGGTCTGCGTGCCCAGAAAGCCGTCGAACATCCGGTGCGGACTGACCGCGGGGTTGATCAGCAGGGCTTTCAGGCCGTGACGTTCGGCAAGGTGAGTCGCATAGTAGCCGCCGAGAGAGCTGCCGACCAGCAGCGGCCGTCCGAGTTCGGCAATCGCCTGTTCCAACTGGCCAATGGCCTCGCGTGGATGATGATGCAAGGCCGGCACCCGCAGCTGTTCACCGCGGCCGATCGCCTCCATGACAGCGATTAGCTGGCTGGCTTTCTTCGACGCCGGTGCGCTGTTGAAGCCGTGGATATACAGGATCGAACCGGACATGCGCACTCCCTTTGCATCGTGCAAAAAGGCGCAGTTTACAGGGTGTATCGCCGCTTGACTTGTGTTCAGGTGTATCCCTTTGTCCTGCCGCCACCAACTGCGGCTCCGGGCCGGAATCAGTAGCCGTCGCTGCCGTAATCGACCTCAAAATCGAAGCCGGTGACCCGCTCGACACCGGTTTCCAGGCGCCCGTCGGGCAACAGGCGCAGCCAGCGATACCCCGGCGCGGTCTCGCCGACCTTGAAATCCTCGCTGCCCGGTTCGAACTGGATGCAGGTCGAGGGCGACGCCAGCAGGCGCAAAGGCCCCTGCTGACGGTCGATTTCCTGATGCACATGACCCCAGAGCAGCGCGCGCGCCTGCGGAAAACGCTCCAGCACGGCGAACAGCGCATGCGGATTGCGCAGCCCGATGGGCTCCATCCAGGCGCACCCGATGGAGACTGGATGATGGTGCAGGCATACCAGGTGATAGCGTTCGGGGGCTTCGCTCAGGGCACTGGCGAGCAGCTGCAATTGATCGTCCTGCAGATAGCCCGGCACCGAACCGGGTACGGCCGAATCGAGCAGGGTGATCCGCCAGTTGCCGATGTCCACCACCGGCGCCAGCAACGAACTCTGGGTCGCCGCCTGCGCCATGATTTGCGGCTCGTCGTGGTTACCGGGAATCCAGCGCGCCGGCGCCGGAATCTGCCGGGTCATGTCACGAAACAGCTGATAGGACTGCAGCGTACCGTCCTGGGACAAATCGCCCGTGGCCAGCATCAGGTCGATCCGCGGTTGCTGTTCCAGCACCAGGTCGATCACCCGCTGCAGGCTGTCGCGGGTATTCATGCCCAACAGCGTGCCGTCCGCTTCGGCGAACAGATGGCTGTCGGACAACTGCACCAGCAACACGGGATCGTCGGTGGTCAGAGTGGATACGCTCGGCAAGGCAGCCTCCCAGGGCGTGTCACGGGAAGTGAGGAATGGGGGCAATTATGCTGGGGGAAATTCAAAAGAGGAAACCGGCGAACCGGACGCAGTTCACATCTACCGCACGGCCTCGAACTCATGACCGCAAGCCAGGCAGTGGCTCAGCCATTCACCGAGAAACACATTGAGCTGGGCCTTCTCGTCCGGCTGGTGCATGAAGGCATTCGGATACGGATAGATGCCACGAAAGCGCCGAGCGTGCTCGGCACTGATGACCTCGGCCATGCGCGCGTCGTGGTAGACCTGGACCTCCAGCTGCGGCACCGGCAGCCAGGGCAGGCTGTGCTCCTGACGCACCTGCAGGGTGGTGGTATAGGGGCAGGCCAGCAGCACCTCCAGCGCCAGCACGCCCAGCATCTGGTCGCCCTGGGTCACCGCGATCCGCCGCGCCACCGGCTGGTTGCGCATGTCGGGCAACAGGCGCATCAGCCGGGCATAGTTCGCCTCGCAGGACGCTTGCAGCCCCACGAGATCGACCCGATAGCGATCGCGCACTTTGTTTACGACCATAACCCCCTCACTTCAACGCGGTTCAAAGCCAGCCATTGCAAGGCAATAATGCTCGCCGCGTTGGAAATCCGCCCATCCCTTACCGCCTGCAGTGCGTCTTCGAAAGCCCAGACCGACACACGGATATCCTCCGCCTCTTCCTCCAATCCGTGCAGGCCACCGGCACCGCTGCTGTCGCAGCGCCCCAGGTACAGATGCACGAACTCGGTACTGCCCCCCGGCGACGGGAAATACTGGATCATCGGCCACAGCGCGGAGAATGTCAGTCCAGCTTCCTCCTGCGCCTCGCGGTGAGCAACTTCTTCCGGCTGCTCGTCCTTGTCGATCAGACCGGCGACCAGCTCGATCAACCAGGGGTTCGCGGTTTTCCCCATGGCGCCGGCGCGAAACTGCTCGATCAACACCACTTCATCACGTTGCGGATCGTATGGCAGCACGCAGACAGCATCATGCCGGACAAAGATTTCACGACTGATCTCGCGCCCCATGCCACCGGCGAACAGCTCGTGGCGCAGGTGCACACGGTCGAGCTGATAAAAACCCTGGAAGCATTTCTCGCGCCGAACGATTTCGACAGTGGTCGGCGTGGTGTTGGCAAAGTCCGTCATAGCAATCCTCGTTTCCTGCAATTCGATCCGAGGCTCCCCCTCGACATCGCGCCATCCTAACGCGCTGCTGACCGATGATGCAGCCCCTTTGCCATCAGCGGGATAGACGGCAAGGGGGCAAACCTAATCTAATTGCCTCTATTGAGCTTAGTGGCGAACTGATTGCCCCGCAGGCAGTCGAAGCCGGTAACTTTTGCCTACCTCTGGTTTATCAAGGACGCACATGTCGCTTCTTAAAATCGCCTCCGTGGCTTGCCTAGCCCTGACCCTGGGCGCCTGCCAAAGCCTGTTCCAACCCAGCAATCAAAAGCCCCTGCAAAGCACCAGCGACAAGTCGGAACAGATCAAGCCCGGCTGCAGCAATCAGGATTGCCCGCTGGTGAACATCGACACCGTGCACTTCGCCGACGAGCCGCAGCTGGATGCGCTGATTGAAAAGCGCCTGCTGCAGATGACCCGCACCACCGCGGACCAGGCCGTGCCAGCGACGCTGAGCGCCTATCGGGAGAAGTTCCTGCGCGAGGCCGACAGCCGCAACAGCATGTACCTGCAAGCCAAGGTACGCGAACAGCATGACGGCCTGGTGATCATCGAACTGGCCAGCTACCTGGATACCGGCGGCGCCCACGGCACGCCCGGTCGTGGTTTCATCAACTACTCGCGCGAGCTGCACAAGGAACTGACCCTGTCCGACATGCTGCGCCCGGGCCAGGAAGCCGCGTTCTGGAAAGCCGCCCAGGTGGCTCACAACAGCTGGCTGATCAGCACCAAGCTGGACCAGGAGCCGGAGTTCATCAAGAGCTGGCCGTTCCAGAAAACCCCGAACGTGGCGTTGACCTACGGCGGCGTGATCCTCAAGTACAACGTGTCGGTGATCGCGCCTTACGCGCTGGGCCACATCGAACTGAAGATCCCTTACAACCGCCTGAACGGCATTCTCAAGCCCGAGCTGTTTCCTGGCCGTGGCTGAAGGCCCATCCCAGCAGCCCCTGCAGCAGCCCTGCCAGCACCAGTGACGGCAGGGTTGCGCCAACATCCGGATAGAAGTTGGCCAGCAGGTGATAGGTGCTGACCCCGCCCAGCCAGGCCAGCAACGCCGGCCAGCGCCACCCCTCGGACAGTTCCTGTGCACTGCGCTTGCGCAGGATGAAGTGATCCACCAGCACCACGCCGAACAGCGGTGCGAACACCGAGCCGATCAGCAGCAGGAAGTTCTGATACTGAGCCAACGGCGCCAGGCAGGCGATCAGAGTGCAGAGCACGCCAATGGCCAAAGCCAGGTGCTCGACTTTCAGACGCAACAGAATGCCGCTGGAGACCGCGGCCGAATGGATATCGGCAAAGGCATTTTCCGACTCGTCCAGCAGGATCAGCAACAGCGGAATCCCCAGGCCCGCGCCAGCCAGGGCCAACAATAGAGCATTGACTTCGCCACTCGGCGCAAAGGCCAGGGTGTAGGCCACGCCCAGGCTCATCAGCCACAGATTGCCAATAAAGAAGCCCAGCGCCGTACCGCCAAAGACATTGCGCGCACGCTTGCCGAACCTTGAGTAGTCGGCGATCAGCGGCAGCCACGACAGCGGCATGGCGATCGCGATATCGAAGCCCACGCCGAGCGGCATGGAGCCGTCGCCGGCCCGGGCCCAGAGCGCGGCAAGATCGGCCTTGGCGAACAGGTTCCAGGTCAGCCACAGGCAGGCCGCCAACAGCAGCCAGATGCCCCACTTGCGTAGGATCTGGCGCACGAAGGCCAGCGGCCCGCTGACCGCGAGCAAAGTCGCCAGCGCGCCGAAAAACAGGGTCCAGAGCAAAGGACTGGCCAGCAGGCTGCCCTCGCTGAACGCACGAGTACCCAACAGGCTGGCGGCATCGCGCATGACGATGATCTCGAACGAGCCCCAGCCCACCAGTTGCAACAGGTTGAGCAACGCCGGCAGGCTCGCGCCGTACGTACCGAGGCTGAGCTTGAGCGCCGCCATGGACGACAGGCCAGTATCGCTGCCGATCACCCCGACTGCCGCGAGCAGCAAGACGCCGACCGCCGTACCGAGAAAGATCGCCAGCAAGGCACCGGACAGGCCCAGGCCTGGCGCCAGCAGCGCGCCGGTCTGCAACACCATCAGGCCGATGCCGAGGGAAAACCACAGGGAAAACAGATCGCGCGCGCCGAATACGCGCCTGTCGGCGGGGACCGCGAGATCGGGAGAGTAGGTGCTTCTGGATGTATTCAAGGGTGCATCTCGAAGGGACAGGGTTGGGAAACTATCCACACCCTGTAGGAGCGAGGCTTGCCCGCGATAGCGTCGTGTCAGTCACAATGCAATCGCGGGCAAGTCGGATCACCGCCCGCTCGCTCCTACGGGTGATGAGTGATCGCTTCTGGCGAAGCGATCACCAACGCAGGATCAAACCTTCTTGTACAGCTGGCTACCTTCCTGCTTGAAGCGCTCGGCCTGCTCCGCCAGTCCCTTGGCGACATCCACGTCCACCGCTTCGATGCGCTGGTTGGCCGCGTACTCACGGACCTCCTGGGTGATTTTCATCGAGCAGAACTTCGGCCCGCACATGGAGCAGAAGTGCGCGACCTTGGCCGAATCCTTGGGCAGGGTCTCGTCGTGGTAGGCGCGCGCGGTGTCCGGGTCGAGGCCGAGGTTGAACTGGTCTTCCCAACGGAATTCGAAACGCGCCTTGGACAGCGCGTTGTCACGGATCTGCGCGCCCGGGTGGCCTTTCGCGAGATCCGCAGCATGCGCGGCGATCTTGTAGGTGATGATCCCGGTCTTCACGTCATCCTTGTTCGGCAGGCCCAGGTGTTCCTTCGGCGTCACGTAACAGAGCATGGCGCAGCCGAACCAGCCGATCATCGCCGCGCCGATACCGGAGGTGATGTGGTCGTAGCCCGGGGCGATGTCGGTGGTCAGCGGGCCGAGGGTGTAGAACGGTGCCTCGTCGCAGCACTCCAGCTGCTTGTCCATGTTCTCTTTGATCAGTTGCATCGGCACGTGGCCGGGGCCTTCGATCATGCACTGCACGTCATGCTTCCAGGCGATCTTGGTCAGCTCGCCGAGGGTTTCCAGCTCGCCGAACTGCGCTTCGTCGTTGGCGTCGGCGATCGAGCCAGGACGCAGGCCGTCGCCCAGCGAGAAGCTGACGTCGTAGGCCTTCATGATTTCGCAGATTTCGTCGAAGTGGGTGTAGAGGAAGTTTTCCTTGTGATGCGCCAGGCACCACTTGGCCATGATCGAACCGCCGCGGGAGACGATGCCGGTCACGCGCTTGGCGGTCAGCGGCACATAGCGCAGCAGCACGCCGGCGTGGATGGTGAAGTAGTCGACGCCCTGCTCCGCCTGCTCGATCAAGGTGTCGCGAAACAGCTCCCAGGTCAGGTCTTCGGCCACGCCGTTGACCTTCTCCAGCGCCTGGTAGATCGGCACGGTACCGATCGGCACCGGCGAGTTGCGGATGATCCACTCGCGGGTTTCGTGGATGTGCTTGCCGGTGGACAGGTCCATGACGGTGTCCGAACCCCAGCGGATGCCCCAGGTGAGCTTCGCCACTTCTTCTTCGATGGACGAACCCAGGGCGCTGTTGCCGATGTTGCCGTTGATCTTCACCAGGAAGTTGCGGCCGATGATCATCGGTTCCAGTTCGACGTGGTTGATGTTGGCCGGAATGATCGCGCGACCGCGGGCGATTTCCTCACGGACGAACTCGGGGGTGATTTCTTTCGGGATGCTGGCGCCGAAGCTGTGGCCGGCGTGCTGTTGATCGAGCAGACCCGCAGCGCGAGCCTCTTGCAGCTTCATGTTTTCGCGGATGGCGACGTATTCCATCTCGGCGGTGATGATGCCCTTGCGCGCGTAGTGCATCTGGCTGACGTTGGCCCCGGCCTTGGCCCGGCGCGGGTTGTTGACGTGGGCGAAGCGCAGCTTGGTCAGCTCGGGATCGGCGAGGCGTTCCTGGCCGAAGTTGGAACTCAGGCCCGGCAGGCGCTCGGTGTCGCCACGGTCGTCGATCCAGGCCGAGCGCACATCGCCCAGACCTTTGCGCACGTCGATCACCACATTGGGGTCGGTGTAAGGGCCGGAGGTGTCATAGACGGTGACCGGCGCGTTGATCTCGCCGCCGAAGTCGGTGGGGGTCACGTCGAGGCTAATTTCGCGCATCGGCACGCGAATGTCCGGGCGCGAACCCTGGACATAGATCTTTTGCGAGCGGGTAAAGGGCTGAACCGACTGCTCATCGACCTTGGCCGATTCGCTAAGGTGGGTAGCGTTTTTTAATTTTGTAGTCATCACGGGCTCTCCAGACAGCATCCAGGCAGTGGATTTTTGTCGGAGCGAACCTGTAACGAACGGACGCAACCATGGCTGGAGCCAGAGGCGAAAACCAGCTGGTGCAGTGCTTGGTGCTCGAGGGGTGTTCGATTGTCGAACAACATCCCGGACGAAGCACAAGAGGACTCGCCGGGTGACGAGAAATCTTGTTCCCTACGCAGGCGCTAACCTGATCAGGTTCAACGGGATCCGGATTATCCGATCTCAGCCTCATAGCAAGGCACCCCGACAAGAACCCGGCCAGTCTAGACAAAGCCAGTGCAGAACGCCAACCCCACGGCAAACAGCATGATGAATGGCGTAAATGCAGGATTGTTGCCCTTCGCAGGCGCATCTACACTCGATGGGTTGCGTCGAACCTTGACGCTGCACAGGCCGAGACTTAGCCTTGGCGCCAGAATTATCCTCGTAATATCAACTCTAGGGATCGCCGAATGCTGCGCAAACTCTCACTGGCCATCGCCGTGTCTTGTGCGTCCAATGGAATGGCCTGGGCAGCAGAAGCGCCCCTGACCACCAAAACCGACCTGGTCAGCGTCTACCAGGAGGCGGTGGACAACAACGCCGACCTCGCCGCCGCCCGCGCCGATTACGACGCACGCAAAGAAGTGGTGCCACAGGCGCGCGCCGGTTTGCTGCCCAACCTCTCGGCCGGTGCCGACCTGAACAACACCCGGACCAAGTTCGACGAACCGTCGATGACCGCCACCCGCAGCGGCACCGTGTACCAGGCGACCCTGGCCCAGCCGATTTTCCGTGCCGACCGCTGGTTCCAGCTGCAGGCGGCCAAGGACGTCAACGAACAAGCCGCGCTGGAACTCTCGGCTACCGAGCAGAACCTGATCCTGCAAAGCGCCGAGAGCTATTTCTCAGTGCTGCGCGCCCAGGACAACCTGGCCTCGACCAAGGCCGAAGAGGCCGCCTTCAAGCGTCAGCTCGACCAGTCCAACGAACGCTTCGACGTCGGCCTGTCGGACAAGACCGACGTCCTGCAATCCCAGGCCAGCTACGACACCGCGCGGGCCAACCGGATCCTCGCCCAGCGCCAGGTCGATGACGCCTTCGAAGCCCTGATCACCCTGACCAACCGTCAGTACAACGCGATCCAGGGCATCGTCCACAGCCTGCCGGTGCTGGCGCCGGCCCCGAATGATGCCAAGGCCTGGGTCGATACCGCGGCCAAGCAGAACCTCAACCTGCTGGCCAGCAACTACGCAGTCAGCGCCGCCGAGGAAACCCTCAAGCAGCGCAAGGCCGGCCACGCCCCGACCCTCGACGCCGTGGCGCAATACAAAAAAGGCGACAACGACGCCCTCGGCTTCAGCAACCCGGCACCACTGGGCCAGCGTTACGGCAGTGACGTCGAACAACGCAGCATCGGCCTGCAACTGAGCATTCCGATCTACAGCGGCGGCCTGACCAGCTCCCAGGTCCGCGAGTCCTACTCGCGCCTGACCCAGAGCGAGCAGCGCCGTGAAGCCCTGCGGCGCCAGGTGGTGGAAAACACCCGCAACCTGCACCGCGCGGTGAACACCGATGTCGAGCAGGTCCAGGCCCGGCGCCAGTCGATCATCTCCAACCAGAGCGCTGTGGAAGCCACGGAAATCGGCTACCAGGTCGGTACGCGCAATATCGTCGACGTACTCGACGCCCAGCGCCAGCTGTACACCTCGGTGCGCAACTACAACAACAGCCGCTACGACTACATCCTCGACAACCTGCGCCTCAAGCAAGCCGCCGGCACCCTCAATCCGGGTGACTTGCAGGACCTGTCGCGCTACCTGAAAGCCGACTACAACCCGGACCGCGACTTCCTGCCGCCGGACCTGGCCAAGGCCGCGGCGGAACAGCTCAAGGCCCGGCCGGGGCAGTAACCTGTAGCCGCTGCCGCAGGCTGTGATCCTGTCCGCAGGACACGCAAAAAGGCCACCGCGATTCAATTGAATGGCGGTGGCCTTTTTTACGACTGTTCCGATCGATCGCAGCCTGCGGCAGCGGCTACAGCAAGCGATCCAACCCGTCGAGCAGGCGCTGCAGGGCGCCCTGGTTGCTGCGCATCACCCGCAGTCCGGCATCGGCCATCTTCTGCGCATCCCGGGGCAACTCGAACAGGCGCTGCACCGCCACCGCCAGGCCATGAGCATCATCCACTTCCTGCAGGGCGCCTGCCTCGCGCAGCATTGTCGCGATCTCCAGGAAGTTGAACAGGTGCGGCCCGCTCAGCACCGGCTTGGAAAGGGCCGCCGGCTCCAGCAGATTGTGCCCGCCATTGGGTACCAGGCTACCGCCGACAAAGGCGCTGTCCGCCAGGGCATAGAGAAACAGCAACTCGCCCATGGTGTCGCCCAGCAGCACCGAGGTGCTGGCGCTGACCGGCTCGGCGCTCGAGCGGCGAATAGTCTCAAAGCCCTGCTGCCGGCACAGCTCGAACACCGGATTGAAACGCTCCGGATGACGCGGCACCAGGATCAGCAAGGCATCCGGGTGGCTGGCCAGCAGTTGGCGATGAGCAGCCAGCACCACGGCGTCTTCGCCTTCATGGGTACTGGCGGCGATCCACACCGGGCGTTCGCCGGCTTGCCATTGCTCGCGCAGCTCGCTGGCGCGCACCAGCAGTTGCGGGTCGATGCTCAGGTCGAACTTGATCGAGCCCGTCACCTCGACTGTTTCCGGGCGCGCGCCCAGTTGACGAAAACGCTCGGCCTCGGCCTCGGTCTGCACCGCGAACAGGCTCATTTCAGCGAGCATCGGTGCGGTCAGCCTGGCAAAGCGCCCATAACCCCGGGCCGACCGCTCCGACAGCCGCCCATTGGCCAGCGCTACCGGAATCCCGCGCTTGGCGCACTGGTGAATGTGATTGGGCCACAGCTCGGTTTCCATGATCACCGCCAGCTTCGGCCGGACCCGATCGAGAAAACGCGCGGCGGCGCAAGGCAGGTCGTAAGGCAGGTAGCAGTGCTGAATGCGCGGCTCGTTGGCGAACAGCGCCTGGATACGTTCGGAGCCCGTGGGGGTCATGCAGGTGACCGTGATCGGCATCTGTGGATAACGCGCCAGCAAGGCACGGATCATCGGCGCGGCGGCAATGCTCTCGCCTACCGACACCGCGTGCACCCAGATCCCGCCCGGCTGCATTGCCGGCAGCCCCCAGGAAAAACGTTCGCCAATCCGCCTGGCATAAGCCGGCGCCTTGCGCGCCCGCAGCCACAGACGAATCGCCACCAATGGCAGCCCCAGGTAAAACAGCGCGGTGTAGAGAGTTCTATTCATGGCGGCGGAGTTTATCGGCTTTTTCAGCCAATCGCCCGCAAGTGCACGGCAAAACGCTCCGCCAGCCAATGCGCCGCCGGCCCCAGGGGTTCATCGCGGCGCCAGACCAGTTCCACCACCAGTGCCGGCGGGGTCCATTCGCTGGCCAACTCGACCATCTGGTTCTGATAGGCCGGGTACTGCACCACGTGCCGCGGCAGCCAGGCCCAGCCCAGGCCACGCATCAGCAGCTCGGCCATCGCGTAGAAGCTGTCGGCGCGCCAGACTTGCGGGCTGACCTGCTCGCCACTGGGGTAAGTGCTCAACTGCGGGGAAATCAACAACTGTCGATGCCGCCCCAGTTGCTGGCGATCCACCTGTTTCTCGCCGGCCAACGGGTGCCCGACCGCGCACACCGTGACCATCTCGACGCTGCCCAGGGCCCGTCGCTCAAGGGCCTCGGACATCTGTTCATGGTGAAACAGCAAACCGAGGTCGGCCCGACGGTCCAGCAGCTTGCGCGCCACATCACCCTGGGCGCTGCTGGCCAGTTGAACCTCAAGACTGGGGAAACGCTCGGACAACGCCTCAAGGCTATCGAGCACCGGCTGGAAAGGCATCGCCTCGTCCAGGGCCAGCCGCAAGCGCGCCTCCTCACCCCGCATCAACGCCAGCGCCCGCCCGTTCAAGCGCTCGCATTGGCGCAGCACTTCCCGCGCCTCTGCAAGCAAGGCACGACCCGCCTCGGTGAGTTTCGGTTGACGACCGCTGCTGCGCTCGAACAAGAGCACGCCGAGATCGGCCTCGAGCAGCGCAATCGCGCTGCTGACCGCCGATTGCGCCTTGTGCTGGTCACGGGCCACCGCGGAAAACGAACGTTGCTCGGCGACGCTGACGAACAGCCGCATCTGCTCCAGATTCCACTGCACATTCATAAGGCAACCCATCTTCAAAACAGATAGGTAATGACTTTACCCCATCTGCACAATCTCTAGAATGCCGACCTCATCAAGCAAGCCCAAACACGAGGACTCTCCCATGAACGCTTACACCTACCTGGCCATCGCCATCTGCGCCGAAGTGATCGCCACTGTTTCGATGAAAGCGGTCAAAGGCCTGAGCACTCCACTGCCGCTGCTGCTGATCATCGTCGGTTACGGCGTGGCCTTCTGGATGCTGACCCTGGTGGTGCGCACCGTGCCGGTGGGCGTGGCTTACGCGGTCTGGGCCGGCATGGGCATTGTCATGGTCAGCGTGGCCGCGCTGTTCCTCTACGGGCAGAAGCTGGATATCCCGGCAATGCTCGGCATGGCCCTGATCGTCCTGGGCGTGGTGGTGATCCAGCTGTTTTCCAAGACCGCCGGGCACTGATCCATGACCACTGCCGCAGGCCCTTCAAGAGCGCGACCGCTTCGCGCTCGATCGCAGCCTTCGGCAGCGGCTACACAAAGCGCTCCGCCAAGCGCGCCCCTGCCAGTTTGATCGCCAACAAAGCCTGTGCGGCTCGAGCCTGTATACTGCGCCCCTAGTCTTGAACACTGAGGTCGCTGCATGCCATCCGTTATTTCCACCGACGTGCTGATTGTCGGCGCCGGAGTCGCCGGCCTCTGGCTGAACGCCCGCCTGCGTCGCCAGGGCTTTTCCACCGTGCTGGTGGAGAGCGCCAGCCTCGGCGGCGGACAAAGCGTCAAGTCTCAGGGAATCATTCACGGCGGCACCAAGTACGCCCTGCACGGCGCCCTGACCGGCGCCTCGGAAGCCATCGCCGACATGCCGCGCCGCTGGCGCGAGGCCCTGGCCGGCAACGGCGAGCTGGACCTGTCCGGTGTGCGCCTGCTGTCCGAGGCCCATTACCTGTGGTCCCCCGGCACCCTGGCCGGCAACCTCACCAGCTTTTTCGCCAGCAAGGCTGTGCGTGGCCGTGTCGATCAGGTCAAGGGCGACCAGTTGCCGCCGGCCCTGCAGGACCGCCGCTTCAAGGGCAAGGTGTATCGCCTGGCCGAGCTGGTGGTGGACGTGCCGAGCCTGATCGGGCGCCTGGCCGAACTGGGCGGCGATAGCCTGCTGGCCGGGCAGAAGATCGAACCCCTGCTGGAAAACGGACAATTGCTGGGCCTGCGGGTCGATGAGCGGGAAATCCGCGCGCAACGCATCGTGCTCAGCGCTGGCGCCGGCAATGCCGAGTTGCTGAGCAGCCTCGGCCTGAGCCAGCCGGCCATGCAACGCCGGCCGTTGCACATGGTGATCGTCAAGGGCCCGAGCCTGAAACCGCTGTACGCCCACTGCCTGGGCGGCGGGCCGAAGCCGCGGATCACCGTGACCACCCACCCGGCGGCCGACGGCCAGTGGGTCTGGTACCTCGGCGGCGACATCGCCGAAGCCGAAGGCGTGGCGCGCGAGCCGGCGGCGCAGATCGCCGCCGCCCAGAAAGAACTCGGCAACCTGTTGCCATGGGTCGATCTCAGCCAGGCGCAATGGGCCACCCTGCGGGTGGACCGCGCCGAGCCCGCGCAGTCGGGCCTGACCCGTCCGGACAATGCCTTTCTCGCCGAACAGGACCGCCTGCTGGTCGGCTGGCCGACCAAGCTGGCCCTGGCCCCGGACTTCGCCGACCGGGTGTTCGCCGCCCTCGAGCGCGACGGTATCAAGCCGGGCCCCGCGACTGCGTTGCCGACGCTGCCGAAACCCGCCATCGCCCAACCGGCGTGGGAGCAACTGCTGCCATGAGCCAAGCGACCCTGCACGACCTGCATCGCCCCTTCGGCAGCACCGGGCTGCTGGTCTCCCCACTGGGCCTGGGCACCGTGAAGCTCGGGCGCGACCAAGGGGTGAAGTACCCCAACGGCTTCCAGATTCCGGATGACGCCGAAGCCCGCATGCTGCTCAAGCTGACCCGCGACCTGGGCATCAACCTGATCGACACCGCGCCAGCCTATGGCCGCAGCGAGGAGCGCCTGGGCCCGCTGCTGCGCGGGCAACGCCAGGACTGGGTGATTGTCAGCAAGGTCGGCGAAGAGTTCGAAAACGGCCTGTCGCGCCATGATTTCAGCGCCGCGCATACCCGCTTGTCGGTGGAACGCAGCCTGCAGCGCCTGGAAACCGACTTCATCGACCTGGTGCTGGTGCATTCCGACGGCGATGACCTGCACATCCTTGAGCAGTGCGAGGTGTACCAGACGCTGGCCGAGCTCAAGCAGGAAGGCAAGATCCGTGGCTTCGGCCTCTCCGGGAAAACCGTCGAGGGCGGCCTCAAGGCCCTGGAGCAAGGGGACTGCGCCATGGTCACCTACAATCTGAACGAACAGAACGAGCGAGCCGTCATCGATTACGCCGCAGCCCACGGTAAGGGCATTCTGGTGAAAAAAGCCCTGGCCAGCGGCCATGTGTGCCTGAGCCCCGGTGTCGACCCGGTACGCGCCAGCTTCGAACTGCTGTTCGATCAACCGGGCGTCGCCAGTGCTATTGTCGGGACCATCAATCCGTTGCACCTGGCCCATAATGTCGCCACTGTCGCGCAGGTGTTGCGCAAGAACTGATGCCGCCCACGCGGCCGACCCCGACGCAAGAAGGAGCCGACATGCCGCGTACGCTCATAAGAAAGAACCCCAGCAACTTCAAGACCCTGCCGCTGTTCGTCGAAGCGACGCCCGAAGGCCTCAGCTACCAGAGCGTCGGCATGCCGCTGAACTTTGCGCAGACCCTGCAGCGCCGGCGCCCGGTTGCGGTGGCCGACGCCGAGCGCTTCGCCCTGGAGCTGGCCAACCTCGGCGTCTCGGTACGCCTGACCCTGCATTGGCAGAACCGCGACTATTGGGTGTTGGTGCGCCAGCGCCGGCAGGATCGCGGCGACGTGGTGCTAAAGCTGATTTCCGGCTACGTCCCGGCCCATGAGCTGAACCTGCCGCTGCATACCGCCATCCAGGAAATCGCCGAAGAATGCCTGCTGGAAACCCCGGAAGGCTGGCTCGGCGGGCGCTTCAACGACACCTGGCTGCCCGCCCCCTACTCGGCGGCCCTGCATTATCGCGAGGCCCTGCCCTTTCGCCTGACGCCGCTATCAGGCGCGGCACGCCCGGTACGTTGCGCCAACCTGCAGTTGCTGGAACGGCCGCGGGCCTATGTGCACCTGCCCACCGCTTCACTGCAGCTGATCTATGACCTGCGCCTGGACGTGCCGAAAGAGGCCAAGTCCCTGAGCCTGTTCCATGTCGACGAACGCCTGGAGGGCGACCAGCTGGTGGCTCGCCTGGATCGCAAGCGCCCGGACCTGTACCTGATGCCACTCAAGGACGGTCAGCCGTGCGCCGAGCTCTATACGTTGAAGAAGGATCAGTTGCACCCGGCGAGCACCCGCGGCCTGTATCTGGCCGAAAGCTTCGCCCGGCAGCAAGGCTGGCTGGTGCGTGACGAGCGGATTCGCTGGAAGGACTGGCTGAAGCAGCAGGGATTGAGCGCGCCGGAGAAGGACTCCAAACTCCAGCGTCTTACCGGCAAGGCACGGCAGATATTGCGCAAGATGGTACCGACCAAGACCAGCCGGCAACGTTGAGCGCTTCACCGCCCACTCCAGCTTTCGCGAGAGTGGGCGGTGAGGCGGCAAGCCTTATTCGGTCTTGCGGATCTTCTCGACTATGGCCGTGGTGGAACTGTTCTCCACCAGGCCCAGCACCTTCACCACACCGCCATAAGCCTTGACGATATCGGCGCCGACCACCTGGTCGACCGAGTAATCCCCGCCTTTGACCAGCACGTCCGGCTTGACCTGGGCCAGCAGGTTTTCCGGCGTACCCTCGGGGAAACTGATGACCCAATCCACCGCGCCCAGGCCGGCCAGTACCGCCATACGCCGGTCGACGCTGTTGATCGGACGGCCCGGCCCTTTCAGGCGGCTGACCGAGGCATCGTCGTTGATCGCCACGATCAGGCGATCGCCTTGGGCCCGCGCCTGCTCGAGGTAGGTCACATGGCCGGCGTGGAGGATGTCAAAACAGCCGTTGGTGAAGACGATCTTCTCTTTGTGCGCACGCGCATCGTCGATCGCCAGCAGCAGCTGGTCGAGGCTCAGCACACCGCGCTCGGAACCTTCTTCACGCTGGATCGCGCGACGCAGCTCCGGTGCGCTGATGGCCGCGGTACCCAGCTTGCCGACCACGATGCCGGCGGCCAGGTTAGCCAGGGCCACCGCGTGCGGCAGCTCTTCACCCGCCGCGATTGCCGCCGCCAGGGTGGAAATCACCGTATCGCCGGCACCGGTGACATCGAACACTTCACGGGCCCGGGCCGGCAAGTGCAGCGCCGGGTGATCGGGACGCAGCAGGGTCATGCCGTGTTCGCCACGGGTCACCAGCAAGGCGCCCAGCTCCAGGTCGTGCATCAGCTCGGCGCCTTTGCTGACCAGGTCGTGCTCGTCGATGCAACCGCCGACTATGGTTTCGAACTCGCTGAGGTTCGGGGTGATCAGGCTGGCGCCGCGGTAAATTGAAAAGTCCTTGCCTTTCGGGTCCGCCAGCACCGGGATGCCACGGGCGCGCGCGGCCTGGATCAGCGCCTGATGATTCCTCAGGGCTCCCTTGCCGTAATCGGACAACACCAGCACCTTGATGCCGTCCAGCAACCGGTCGACTTCAGCGCCCAACGCCAGGGCGTCGGTGGCGAAAGGTTCTTCGAAATCGATACGCAGCAGTTGCTGGTGCCGGCTCATGACCCGCAGCTTGACGATGGTCGGCTGGTGGGCAATACGTTGGAACAAGGCGCGGACGCCCGCCCCCTCAAGACTGTTGGAGAGACTGTCGGCAGCCTCGTCGTCGCCGGTGACGCCAACCAGCGAGGCCGGTGCGCCGAGTGCGGCAATGTTCAAGGCAACGTTCGCGGCACCGCCCGGGCGGTCCTCGATTTGCTCGACCTTGACTACCGGTACCGGCGCCTCAGGGGAAATCCGTGAGGTACCACCATGCCAGTAACGGTCGAGCATGACATCGCCGACCACCAAGACAGGGGCTTGATCGAATCGCGGCATGGACAACTTCATGGAGCAACCCACATACAAAATGAACAGGGGCGCGATATTAACACAGGGCGAACGCTGCCTAGTTCTACCACTGCACGAGTATTCGCGATCGCCCCAAACTGTTCATTTATTGAGCAAAAGCGCCATGAGCCGGTCTGCCGCGCAGGCCAATCCAACCGTTTCGGTATCGATCTCGCAGTCAGGATCCAGTGGCGCTTCATAGGGGCTGTCGAGCCCGGTGAAGTCCCGGATACGCCCTTCGCTCGCCGCCTGATAGAGACCTCGATTCAGTCGACGATTGAGGCTGGAACCATAACAAGCACGAAATGCTGGATTACTTAGGCTTGGTCAAGACTGTAAGGGGCGGGATACAAAGACCGCCGGCACATTGCACGCCGGGGCCGTTCCAGGGTGGGCAGTGCCCACCCGGGCGTTGGCTCAGGCAATGCCTTCGGAAGCTGGCTCGTCCAGGCCCATGGCATGCAGGCGCGAGTAGTAGCCGTTCTGCGCCAGCAGGTCGACATGGGTACCGCGCTCGACGATCCGCCCCTGATCCATGACCAGAATCAGGTCGGCCTTCTCGATGGTCGACAGGCGGTGCGCGATCACCAGGGTAGTACGCCCCTTCATCACCTTGTCCAGGGCCGCCTGGATATGCCGCTCGGACTCGGTATCCAGGGCCGAGGTGGCTTCGTCGAGAATCAGCAACGGCGCATTCTTCAACAGGGCCCGGGCAATCGCCAGACGCTGGCGCTGACCGCCGGAGAGCAGCACGCCGTTCTCGCCGACCTGGGTGTCCAGGCCTTCGGGCAACTGCGAAATGAAGTCCATGGCATAGGCATCCGTTGCCGCCTTCTCGATGTCTTCCCGCGGCGCCCCGGCCAGGTCGCCATAGGCAATGTTGGCGGCCACGCTGTCGTTGAACAGGGTCACATGCTGGGTCACCTGGGCCACATGCCGGCGCAGGTTGCGCAGGCGGTAATCCTCGATCTCCACGTCATCGAGGAGAATCTGCCCCGTTTCGTGGTGATAGAAGCGCGGAATCAGGCTGGCCAGGGTCGACTTGCCGCTGCCGGAGCGGCCGACCAGCGCGATCATCTGCCCGGGAGCCGCGCAGAAGCTGATGTCCTTCAGCACTTCCCGGTCAGTGCCCGGATAGGTGAAGCTCAGGTTGCGCACGTCCAGGCGACCCTCGATGCGCTCACGCTCGATCTGTCCCCGATCGACTTCAGGCTCGACGTCCAGCTGTTCAAAGATGCTTTCCGCGCCCGCCACGCCTTTCTGGATGGTCGAACTGACTTCCGAGAGCTGGCGAATCGGCTTGGGCAGCAGGCCCGCCGCGGTGATGTAGGCCACCAGGTCGCCCGCGGTGGCATCGCCACGCAGGAACAGCACCAGGAACATCAACACCGCCATGGCGGAGTAGATCACCAACTGCAACATCGGCGTGTAGACCGCACCGGTCTTGGTCATGCGCAGCTGCTTGTCGGTGTTGCTCTGGCTGGCGTCGACGAAACGCTGCTGCTCGTAGCTTTCGCCACCGAAGCTGCGAACCACGCGATAGCCTTGAATGGTCTCGGAGGCCACATGGGTCACATCGCCCATCGCCACCTGGATCTTCTTGCTCTGCTTGCGGAATTTCTTGCTGGTGCTGCCAACCATGATCGCAATCAACGGCAGGATCGCCAGCATCACCAGGGTCAGCTTCCAGTTCATCCACAACAGGTAGACGAACAGGAACACTACCGTCAGGCCTTCGCGAATCACCACCTTGATGGCGTCGGTGGCGGCACCGGTGACCATGGTGACGTTGAAGGTGATGCGGGAAATCAGATGCCCGGAGTTATGGGTATCGAAATAGCGGTTCGGCAGGACCAGCAGCTTGTTGAACAGCTCGACCCGCAGGTCATGCACCAGCCCCAGGGAAACCTTCGCCAGGTAGTAGTTGCCGAGGAAAGAGCCGAGCCCCTGCCACGCCGCGATCAGGATGATCAGCAGCGGCACCGCCATCAATAGCTGCAAGTCGCGCAGATAGGGAACGTTGGGGAAGAGCACCGCTTCGGGATTGCTCAAGCCGTCGACGAAATATTTGAGAATGCCCGCCAGCATCGGCTGGGTGGATGCAAATATCACGAAGCCCACGATACTCAGCAGGAAAATGCCTATGTAGGGTTTTACATACCCCAACAGCCGAAAATAGATTTTCAGGCTGGAATCCTGTTCCGCTTTGAGCGGTGCATCACTCATCGTCGAGCTCACTGTTTAGGAGGAACGCGGGATTTTATCACAGCCTGTGTGACCGCCCCGTGCCCAGACCAAAACAGTGGCCAGACCGATCGGCAGCCAACTGATGAACCATTCGGCGCGAGGGGTTCCGGTCAGGCTGGCGGCATCGAACTGCATGGCCAGGAAGGAGAACAGCCAGATCCCGATGACGCCCCGGCCATACAGTGTTTCCCGGGCGCGCCAGGCCTCGCGCAGCACTGCAAACCAGGCCACGACCCAGAGCAGCAGCCCGGGGATGCCCAATTCAATGGCAATGTGGCTGAACAGGTTGTGGGCGTGATCGAAGACCTGCCCTTCGGCATGCACGCTATAACCTGATCCCAGGCCGAGACCTGTCCATGGATGTTCGGCGATCATCTGCAGACTGGCCATCAGGATCTGCGGACGAAAGGAAACACCACGCGCCAGGACCAAAGGTTCGAGAAACCAGAATGCCGACATTGCCAGCAACAATGCCGCCGCCGCGAACATACGGCTAAGTCGGTCACGGCACCAGATCGGCATCGCCAGCACGGTCAGGAATAGCGCCAGGGCAGCACCGCGACTCTGGCACAGCACGACAAACCCACCAAGCAGCGCCAAAGCCACCAGCCATACGGCTTGAAGACCGCGAGTACGCGGCACCCAGTGCAGCAGCCAGATCGCGGCCAGGCCGATGACATAACCACCCAGGATCGGATGAGCCAGCTCCCCCAACCCTACAAGGCGTGCCCACCAGACATTTCCGTTGATCCAGTAGAACTGGATGATGGCCATCAGTGCTGTCACCGCCAACCCCAACCCGCCCCACTGCATGGTGCGGATCACCCGCTCAGTCCGGGCATTGGCGAAAACCGGGAAGAACAGCAGGAACACTACGATGTACAGCAAGCGCTTGGCCTCGCGCGACGGGTCCGCCGCGTGCGTCCATGTCAGGCTGATCAGCCCCCATATCGCCAGCCCCAGCAATGCCAGGCCAAGCCAGCGCTGGGCACGCCACCACTCGATCAGGCGCTCACGCGCGGACCAGGCCAGAATCATTGCCGGCAACCACAGGAAGGCCACCAGCCCCTGTTGGTAGAGCTTGTTGGTGGGCGCCAGTGCGATGGCCAGCAAAAACCATAGCAACCCAACTGTCATCCATACTTGCGCCCAGCGTGTGGCCTGCATCTATTCGCTCCTAAATGGATCACCCAGCCAACCCGGCATGGTTAAAACAACAACTTTTCGGCATCATTGCCCGTCACTGTGCCCGCCACTTCGACAAGGCTTCCTACGATGCAATGCTCCCGGCTTCCCCAAGCCACTTTGAATCAGATGATTGAAGGCGCCAGAATTCTGGAGGCCGACAGTTACGGCCCGAAAGTCTACCTGTTGCAGGATGGGAATATTCTGAAACTGTTCCGGCGCAAGCGTCTTTTTTCATCCGCCCTGTTTCGGCCCTATTCGAAGCGTTTCATCGACAACGCCGCCCGCCTGGAACAACTCGGCGTTCCCACGCTGCAGGTTCTGGCCTTCTACCGCCTGGAACAACCCGGCATGACCGCGGTGCTTTACCGACCGCTGCCAGGCGAAACCCTGCGCCAGGTCGCCAGCAAGGAAGGCTTCGACTGGCAACAGACCTTGCCGTCCCTGGTCGAGCTGATTCGTAGCCTGCACACCTCGGGGATCTACTTTCGCTCGCTGCACCTGGGCAATATCGTCATCACCCCGGATAACCGCTTCGGCCTGATCGACGTGGCCGACATGCGCTTCTTCCGCGGGCCATTGCCGCGCCATCTGGTCAAACGCAACCTGCAACACTTCGCCCGCTATATTGCCCGGGAGAAGCTGAACGGGAGCTTTCCGATACAAGCGCTGGAACAGGCCCTACTTTCGGCATGACAGCAGGGTAGTGGCTGCCTGGCTGAAGCGCTGCCAGGCCATATCGGGGGCCAGAGCAGCGTACTGATCCGCCGCGATGCTCTGGGCGGGCAGGCCGAGGGCCTGAAGAATCGCCTCCTGCCAGGCGTCGATGTCATTCACCGGCGCATAACGCCCGGTTGCAGCCAACTGCTCACGAAAGACGGGCAAATCGCTGGTCAGCACCGGTACACCGGACATCACCGCTTCCTGCAGGATCAGCCCCAGGCCCTCGTCCAACGACGGGATGGCCACCCAGTCGAATGCCTTGTAAAGCATCGCCGCATGCTTCAGATGCCCAGGCAGCGAAACCTTGTCTTGCAGGCCCAGCCGGTTGATGCGGGCCTCAAGCGCTGCGCGATTCGAACCCTCGCCAATAATCACCAGACGCATCTCCGGCCGGCTCGCCAGGGCCTTGGCAAAGGCCTCCAACAGGCACGCAAAACCCTTATCGTCCACCAGACGCCCGACCGCGCCGAATACCGGAGCATCGCCTGCGGGCAGGCCGAGGGTTGCCCGGGCCTCGGCACGCGGTAGCAGCCTTGCGTTGAACTCGTGCGGATTGAACGCGCTGCGCAAGGCCGTCACCGGCATCTGCAAATCGTCTTCGAGGGATGAAGCCAGGGTCTGCGAAACAGCCGCGAGAGTCAGCTGCGAAGCGGGGAACTGCCGGAACAGCTGTTGATCCTTGCGGTGCAAGCGCGTGGAGCCGTGGATCACCACCACCGCACGCATGTGCGGCAATGACTTGAGGACCGGCAACAAGGTACGCGCCACCCCCAGGCCATCGAGCAGCAGCACCTGGGCATCGCTCTCCTGCAACGCCTTGCGAAAACTCGCCCGCAGCCAGGGTTTGAGCAAGCGCCAGAAATGCTTGCCCTTCACCCGCGCCGACGACAGGTTCCACTCCCGGCATTCCCCCACTTCGGCAACGCATCCGGTGGACGAGCCTTGCAGCAGCCAGGTCTTGACCACAGTGCCTGGCTCGGCCTGAGAGAGGATCTGCTGGTGAACCTTGTGAACGGAGGCAAATGCACTGCCGCCTGCCCACATGATGTTGAGAATGCTCATTGGGCACATAGCCCTTTCGCGGTATTCGGGAAAGTGAAACCGGTAGAACTAATTGATAAACCAGCCAATACCGACTCCAACCAACAGGACTAAAACAAGCTTGATTTGCTCGCGACGACTGCGCCGAGCCTTACGCTGCCGCTCGGCGGCAGTCTCCACATGCAGACCGAAGCCTGTATGCAGCACCGCGTCGCCTTCCAGGCTGACAGCTGTCAGGTTCAGCTCAGCATAGCGCTTGGACAGCGCTTTCTCGCCTCCGTGCCCGGCGAAAGGCGCGCACAGTCGATACTCTGCCATCCGGCGCAAGCCCGGGTTCAGGGAAAAGCTCTGCCACTCAGGTTTGTCGGAGATCAGCGGATAACAGGGCACACCACCGATCAACTCGCGGGCACCCAAGTGGATGTAGGGACTATGGACTCGCAGGTCGTGGGCATAACTGCGCAACCAGACCTGCAGAATGTCCTGGCGTTGCTCGAGAATCGCTTTCGAATCCTCGACAAAACCCGGGCGGTAGAACTCCCAATCGTCTTCGCAATGGAAGATGTAGGGGGTTTTGACCTGCTCGTAGGCCAGGTCGATCGACGCCAACTGCCCGAGCTTCGGCCGGTTGACGAAGAAGGTACAGTGATCTTTCCAGTGGGCGGGCACAGCCGTGCGCACCCGCTCGTCGCCAGCATCTTCGGTGATGAAGACTTCGCGGATCGGCGCACTGTTGAAGCGATCGAAACTCTCCAGCGTGAGCTTGAGCAGGTCCAAGCGACCGCAACTGGTGACCACCAACGTGATGTCACTCTCTTGACTAAACTGCACTTGATTCTCACCTACGACAAAGTGCGATCACTATTAAGGGCTCGGTGACCGCTGTCAAACACCCAGTTTCGAGCGTACGCGCTCGATAAAGCTCAAGGGTGCACGAGGCCGCAATGCGGGCTGGAGTTCCTCGACGATACGCTGACCGATACGGGCGAAGCTGAACCGAGAGACCGCCAGATCGCGTCCGTTTCGCGCGATGCTCTGCGCCAGGACCGGATCGGCGCGCAACATGGCGAGCTTCTCCTGCAATTGCGGGATGTTCTGATAAAAGACCACGTTGTGCAGGTCCTGCAAACCCAGCGCGCGGTTTTCCGCCTCGCCCTGGTCGAATGCCAGCAACACACAGCCACAGGCCATGGCCTCGAAATTCTTGATCATGTATTCGCCCATGCCGACGTCGGCACTGACGAAAAAGCGGATACGGTTGAGCGTGTCGCAATACTCTTCGCCCGACTTGGTCCGCGTCACCACCAAGGGTTCGACCTGGCCGAGCTCATCGAGCAGCGCCTTGCGCCCGCTGTAGGCCACGCTGTTGGTGCTGCCGACGAATGCCAGCTCGATATCCCGCTCGCGCCCCTGATCCTGCAGCAGGGTCTGGTCGTAGCCCTTGGGCACGAATACCGCGTCGAAACCTTCCTCGCGCAAGCGCTCGCTGACCATGAACCCCGAGCTGATCACCCGTGCCCACGGCAGGCGGCGGTAGTGCGCGCTGAACTTGCCGGTGTACTTGCAGGGGATGTAGTTCTGGTAGGCGTCGTGCTCGAGGATCACCAGGTTGGGAATGCTGCGGATGAAGCTCACTTGGCGAATTTCCTGCTTGAAACGCAGGAAGAACACGATGCGATCGTAGCGCGATACATCCACCTCACGGCGGAAATAGCCACGCAGGTTGCGCTGCTCGTCGCTGCTCAACCACCGCAGGTCGCATTCGCAATGGGCGGCAACGCCTTCGTACAGGCGGTCCAGAATGGCCCGCTGTTCTTTCTGCACCAGAAATAGAACCTTCATCATCTTCCTTGCAGCCGTGAGCAACCCGACAAAAGAGCGAAACTACCCTGGCCGACAGGCAAAAGGGTGTCATGCAATATCAATTTACAAACGCCAGAACAGCTCATGCCGGCGTACCGCCTTGCGGAAAAACTCGTTCTCGCCATAAAGCGAACCGGCGCGACCGGCCAATACACGCTGCAAGACCCGACGCAGCCTGCGCTTGAACGGCGCTCGCGGCTGCAGGTCGTGCATCATGCCCAGGGCCATCGCCTTGTCCCGTTGCTGCTCGATCGATAGCTGCAAGCTGCAAGGCCTGAGCACCTGGGCCGGATCGAACACCGGCGGCAGGGCAATGCCCGCCCCTGAATCGCCCATCGGCCAGCGGTCGTTGTCATGCAAATGGTTGGCATAACCGAGCAAGGTGGTCGGCTGCCACTCCAGCCCCTGCAACGCTTCCAATACCGCCTGCTGGGCGCAGATGTGGTCCGGGTGCGGATCGAGGGTCGGATGCGGCAGCACTATCACCTCGGGGCGAGCCTTGAGCAGCAGCGCCCGCAGGTCGGCCAAGAGATTGTTCCAGGTCGGCGCGCCATCGGCATCCGCCGGCAACGGGAACGGGTTGAACTGGCGGAACAGGCGGATATCCGACAGTTCGGCCTCGCGGGACGCCACAGGCCGGTTCGGCGCCGCCTGCATGGCCGGCAGTTGCAGGCAGAAATACCCCAGCTGCACACAACGTTCCTCGGCGACCCCGGCCCAACGCGGCACCGCAATGCTGTCCCAGGCCCGCAGCCGACCCTTGATCCGCGCCGCATCCGCAGCGTTCATGCCCATCTGCCGGTAATGCTCGGCCTCGATCTCGCCCGCGGTCAACGTGACGAGCCAGGCTTCGTCAGCCTGGCTGTACAGACCGAAAGCAGCCAGTTCGGCATCGTCGGCGTGGGGGGCGATGACCATCACCCGCTGGTGGCGATAGTCCGGCTCGCGGAACACCGACAACAGCGGCTCGCCGTGCACCCGGCAGAAACGCCCGCGCAATTGCAGCTCGCCGCTGGCCAGAGGTCGCGCCAGCCCACTGAGATTGAGATAACGCAGGCCGTTCACGCCACGCTCGAACGTCTGTCGATCCTGCCCCGCCAAGGAGACGCAAGGATCGAAAAAGCGCCCCAGCCAGCTGCTGCTGACCTTTACCGCGAGGATCAGGGTTTCGTCCCCCGCCAGGTCGATCGCCTGGTCCAGCACCAAGCGCTGCTGGTCCAGGTGGACCTTGGGCTGCTCGGTGCCGAACGGAAAGCTGTACTGATAATCGTCCCGGGGCGAATAAAACAGGTGGTCGGCAAACCAGGCCTCATGGGCCACCCAGGCCAGCACCGCGAGCAGCAGCGGCAGCCACCAGGCCACCAGCACACCCACGGCCACCAGCACCAGCAGGCCGATCAGCAGGCCCAGGCGCTTCTGCCGGCGATGGCGTTTGAGCAACTGTTGCTTGCGACTCTGCGGCTGATTCATACCGTGAACACCGGAACGGGGTTGCACCAGCGATCCTTGTATTCGCGATCGGCGCGACCGAAGGAGAAACGCAGCGGCTTGTCGATGGCCCGCGCCTGCTCCCAGGCGCTTTGCGTATTGAGGAAACTCAACACGCTGCCGGGGCTGAACTCGCGGGTTTCAGGATCGACGCCACCGTTGATGTATTCGACGCTGATCCACTCCGGCGCTTCGACCCGGTACACCAGCTGAATGGCGATCGGCGCATCGTTGAGGAAAATCACCGAGCCGATCAGCAGCTCGCGCAGCAACTCGATGACTTCGGCCATGCGCTCGGCACCGGTGGCCGGGAACCCCCAGCGCCGCTGGAACAGATCGCAGTAGATGGCCGCCAGCTCCTGGCTGGAGAACTCGCTGACCGGGCGCACCACGCCGCCCGCCTCTTCCAGCAGGCGCAGTTCGCGGCGCTGGTTGTAGCGGAACTTCTTCGACAGCTCTTCAGGTGTGCGGGCCATGGCCAATTGCTCGGCCTGGAGCTTGAGGGTGCTGAACCGGCCCTGGTTCAAGGCCGACAGATAACGACCGCGATGACGCAGCGGGGCTTGGGTCTCAGGCGCCGCCGGCAGAATCAGCTCGGCGTTGCCCAGGTCGAACAGGCCTTTCTTGCCACGGCGCTTGAGCACGTCCTTGGACAGCGCCAGGTCGCGCCCCCAGGTCGGGATCGCCGCCCGCAGTTCACCGGCCTGTTCCCAGGCCAGGTAGCGGACCGGGATGCCCGCCAGGTTCGCCAGGCGCTCCACCACCAGCGGGTGGGTGGCGACGCTGCCGCCAAAACGCTGCCAGGCGGCGGCATAAGTCGAGGCGTCGACGACCGACCAGCCACGCTCGCGCCAGCCTTGGAATCGATTGAGCATCAGGGCCTCGCGGTCAGATCGGTAACTTGCGGCAGACGCCAGAAGGCGTCGCGTACAGCACGGTCGGAGAAGCGCTCGCGCAGGCGCTCGAACATCAGCTCGGCGCACAGCAAGCGCTGGTTCTCATCCATCCCGGCCAGGTGTTGCAGGCCCTGGGCCATATGCTCGGCATCGCCCAGCGGGAACAGGATGCCGACGCCTTCGACCACTTCCTTGGCCCCGCCACAGGCCGTCGCCAGCAAAGGCACGCCAGCGGCCATGGCCTCCAGCAGCACCATGCCGAATGGCTCGTGGTCGGAGCTCAGGGCAAAGGCATCGAAAGCACGGAAATAACGCCGGGCTTCTGTGACCTGGCCGAGGAACAGCACGCGGTCGGCAATGCCCAGCTCGCGGGAAAGGTCCTTGAGGTTCTGCTCCAGACGCCCGCTACCGAGAATCGCCAGCTGGCTTTCCCGAGGCAGCCCCGGCAATGCCGCGGCAAACCCGCGCAGCAGGGTGGTCTGGTCCTTGTCCGGGTGCAGACGCCCGACATTGCCGACGATCCAGGCGGAAGGCGACAGCCCCAGCTCCTGGCGCGCTTGGGCCTTGGACAGTTGGGTAGCCTGCAAGGCTTCGACGTCGATCCGGTTGTACAGCGTCTGGATCCGCGCCGCCGGCCATTGTGGCAGGCAACTGCGCATGTCATCGCGCACCGCGTCGGACACGCCGAGCAGGCTCAGGCGCTTGCGGAACAGGTTGGCGAACAGGCGGCGACTGCCGCGCTGGTAATCGCCAAACGCGTGATGCACGCCGATCACCGGCAACGCGGTGCCCAGCAATGCAATGTAGATCGGCTTGAAACGGTGGGCGATGCAGAAGCTGAAGTTGCGCGACGCGGCGATCTTGCGCAGGTCGCGTATCGCCCCCAGCTTCAGGCCACGAATGGCCTTGGAGCTGTATTCCATGAACAGCACTTCATCGCTGGCACAGGCATCGGCCACCTCGGCATCGGCAACCCCGGTGAGGAACACCGTGGTCACGCGATAGCCGCTGCCCGCGAACAGGCTGGCATATTGCCGGGCACAGTCCAGGAACGGCCCGTCATAGCCGTGGCAGAACTGCAGGACGTGGCGCTCAGCCGAGCGTGTCATAAGGATCCACGCCGTCTTTGACTACCAGGATGTCTTCCATGATCAGGTACTGCAGATCGGAGCCGAAGAACATGTTCAGGGCGTCGGTCGGCGAGCAGATCATCGGCTCGCCACGGCGGTTGAGCGAGGTGTTCAGCGACACGCCGTTGCCGGTCAGGACTTCCAGGGCCTTCATCATGTCGTAGTAGCGCGGGTTGTATTCGCGCTTGAGCACCTGGGCCCGGGAAGTGCCGTCTTCGTGGACCACTTCCGGCACACGGGTCTTCCACTCTTCCGCCACTTCGAAGGTGAAGGTCATGAATGGCGCCGGGTGATCGACCTTGATCATCTGCGGACCGACGGTGTCGAGCATCGACGGGCAGAAAGGCCTCCAGCGCTCGCGAAACTTGATCTGCTCGTTGATGCGGTCGGCCACGCCGGTAGCGCTCGGGCAACCGATGATCGAACGACCGCCCAGGGCGCGCGGACCGAACTCCATGCGACCCTGGAACCAGGCCACCGGGTTGCCGTCGACCATGATCTTGGCGATACGCTCGGGGGTGTTGTCGATCTGGCGCCAGGCCGGCTTGTTCGGGTGGCGGGCACAGGCGGCGATCACGTCTTCGTTGCTGTAGGACGGGCCGAGATAGACGTGTTCCATCTTCTCCACCGGCACGCCGCGAGCGTGGGAAACATAGGCCGCGGCACCGACCGCGGTACCGGCATCGCCGGACGCCGGCTGCACGAACAGCTCTTTGACTTCCGGACGGGCGATGATCTTCTGGTTCAGCTTGACGTTCAGCGCACAGCCGCCGGCGAAGGCCAGCTTGCCGGTTTCCTTGAGGATGTCGCCCAGGTAGTGGTCGATCATCTGCAGCGCCAGCTTCTCGAACAGCGCCTGCATGCTGGCCGCGTAGTGGATGTACGGCTCGTCGGCGATGTCGCCTTCGCGCTTCGGACCCAGCCACTCGATCAGTTTCGGCGAGAAGTAGAAACCCTTGCCCTTTTCTTTGTAGCGGCGCAGGCCGATGACGTTGGCGTAATCGGTGTTGATCACCAGTTCGCCGTTTTCAAAGCTGGCCAGACGGGAGAAATCGTACTTGCTGGCATCGCCGTACGGCGCCATGCCCATGACCTTGAACTCGCCATCGAGCATTTCGAAGCCGAGGAACTCGGTGATCGCGCCGTACAGGCCGCCGAGGGAGTCCGGATCAAAGAATTCCTTGATCTTGTGGATCTTGCCGTTTTCGCCGTAGCCGAAGAAAGTCGTGGCGTACTCGCCCTTGCCGTCGATCCCGAGGATCGCGGTTTTCTCCTTGAAGCCGGAGCAGTGGTAGGCGCTGGAAGCGTGGGCCAGGTGGTGCTCGACCGGCTCGATCTTGATCTTCTTCGGATCGAAGCCCAGTTGCTCGAGGCACCAGACGATCTTGTTGCGATAACGCTTGTAGCGGCGGTTGCCCATCAGGATCGCGTCGAGGGCGCGGTCCGGGGCGTACCAGTAACGCTTGGCGTAGTGCCAGCGGGCCTTGCCGAACAGGCTGATCGGGGCGAACGGAATCGCCACCACGTCAACGTCGGAAGGCTTGATGCCGGCCTGTTCCAGACAGAACTTCGCCGACTCGTAGGGCATGCGGTTCTTTGCATGTTTATCGCGTACGAAGCGCTCTTCTTCAGCCGCCGCCACCAGCTTGCCGTCGATGTACAGCGCTGCGGAAGGATCATGGCTAAGGGCGCCGGACAGGCCAAGAATCGTCAATGCCACAGGGGTCTAGCCTCTTAAGTCTGCATGCAGGCGACGTGCGCCTGGAATTAATGTGCTCCCCGCCACGGGCGAGAAACAGCTAAAGGGCGGGATTATAGCGTAAACCTGCCGCGGGATGATCCTCGGGATTCGTCGCCGATGCCGCAGGCCGCGGCAGCGGCTACAGGCCTCAGCCCTGGGACGACTCGACGGTTTTAGGCAGGCGCTGGTCGATGACCTGATACAGCGCGCTGCTTTCTGGCCAGTTACGCATGAAGCGCGCACGGTCGCGGGCGTAGGCCGGGGCGAAGCTGCCGAGGCTGTGGTGTTGGCACATCGAGTCCAGGTCGATCAGCGCCCAGCGGTCCTCTTGCCAGAACAGGTTGTGCCCCTTGAAGTCGCCATGGCTGATGCGTTCGCGGATCAACTCGGCAAACAGCCGGTCCAGCGCCTGCAACTCCGCTTCCGGAGCCGCGCCGCTGTCGATATAGGGCGCGAAGCGTTCGATGATGTCCGGCCCCGCCAGGTATTCGGTCACCAGATAGGCCCGGCTGCGCAGCCAGAGAAAACGCTTCTCCAGCAAGGCCAGCGGCTTGGGCGTGGCGATGCCGAGGAATGCCAGGCGATTGCCCTCCTGCCATGAATGCCAGGCCCGGCTGGGACGCCAGAAGCGCTTGAGCCAATGGGCAAAACCCTTGATGTTGTAGCGCTTGACCACCAGGGTGCGGCCCGCCACTTCGACCCGGCCGACGCTGGCGGCGCCACCGGTCTTGTACAGGTGCCCGCGGTCCAGCAGCGCGTCGGCCTGCTCCAGCACCGGTAGCATTGCCGCCTCTTCCTCGCGCCGAATCGCCCGCAAGGCGAAGGGCCCGCGCAGCACGCTGAACAGGGTGCACTCGCGACCGACCTTGTTGAGGAAATCCTTCAAGCGCCAACTGCGCACCTTGTCCACCTGCTTCTGCAAGGCCTCCAGCGGCAACGCATGCTCGGCATTGTTCAGCAGGTAATGCACCAGCAGCTCTTCGGTGAAGGGCTCCAGGCTCTTGGGCAACTGGGCGAAAAACACCCCGAGGTTTTCCAGGACCTTCTGTCGGGACAGCGGTTTGCCCGCCTGCTCCACGCAGATCCCGGCGCCGTCGATCAGGTATAGCTTGCCCTGATGACGCAGCAGGTTGTCCAGATGCAGGTCTTCCTGCCACAGGCCCTTGCCATGCAGTTCGGCGATGGCGGCCAGAGCCTCGGCGAGTACCGCCTGCTGCTGATCGGCCAACACCGGCAACGATTCCACCTGTTTCCAGGCATCGCCCAGGCTCTCGGAACCTTCCAGGAACTCGAACAGCAGCCAGCCGCCCTCGCCTTCCTTCAGGCCGTCTGCCAGCAGCAACGGTGTGGTCATGCCCTGCTCTTCAAGCAAGCGCACGCCTTGCAGCTCACGCTGGAAATGCCGCGCCGCCTTGGCGCCCACCAGTAACTTGGCCAGCACCGGACGCCCGCGCCATACACCGGCGCCGACGTAGCGCTGCCCCGGTAGCACCCGCAACAGGCTGAGCAACTGCAGCGTGGCCGGCCCGGCAGCGTCGGCCAGTTCCAGGCTCAACGGCAGGCTTGGCCCGCGGCCGGCCCGTTCAAGTTCGGACAGACGCATCAACGAGTCTCCTTGTGGCTGCGGCGTGCACTCAGGCGGTTCAGCCAGGCATCGACCAGCGAGCTGTCCCGCGGCTGATCCAGATAGGTCGCAAGCAAGGCGCGCACATCGCTCTCACTCCAGACCGGGGCGCGACGCAACAGCGGCTCCAGGTCCTTGACCCGGTCACGCTGGCCGAACAACAGCGGACGGGTCTTTTCCAGGTCGATCAATTGCGCCTGGTAACCGTCGCCGGTGGCCCGCAGGAAAATATGCTTGGGATAAAAGCAGCCGTGCACCTGGCGCACCGCGTGCAACTGGCGCGCCAGCAGGCCACAGGCCCGCAGGATCGCCGCGTGCTGGTCCGGGCTGAGCTGCGCCCATTGTTGCAGTAGCAAATCCAGGTCGTTCCAGCCATCCAGCGCCCGGGTCAGCAGAATCGCCCGGGTTTCGCCTGCCACCTTGCGCTCGCCAAAGAAGGCCGCCTGCAGCGCCGGAATACCCAGCTGCTGGTAGCGGCTGATATTGCGAAACTCACGGGCGAAACTCGGCTCGCCGAACGGCCGGTGCAGGGTCCGCGTCAGGTAGTTGCTCTGGCGCTTGAGGTAGTAGCCGTGGCCTTCCAGGTCAAGGCGATACACGCTGCTCCAGCCCCCACCATCGGTGTTGGGCTCGTCCACCGCTTCAAGTTGCTTGGCCCACAACGCGTCGAAGCTGTCGAGGCCGTGGCGCTCCAGCAACGCACGGTCCTGAGCCGCCAGGAAATCGGTCATTCGCGTCCCTCGAAAAATCTCAGCACATGCCGGATGCGGCACTTGTCCGCGGCATTCAGCCGGGTGCGCTGGCGGTACTGCAAATAGAAGCGCAGGCGCTGGGTGGCGGACAAATGATACTTGGCCACCTTGTCCAGGCACGCCAGGTCCTTGGTAATCCGGTACTTGAGCCAGAAACCGCGCCAGAAATCGCCATTGGGGCAATCGATCAGGTACAGCCGGACCTCATCGTCGATCAGCAGGTTGCGCCACTTCAAGTCGTTATGGGTGAAGCGATGCTCATGCATGATCCGCGTGTAGCGCGCCAGCTGCTGGCTGACCCGGTCCACCCAGGCCCGATCGGCCAGCAGCGGGTCGTTGCGCTCGGCCAGGACCGACAGGTCTTCGGTGCGAGGCAGCTCGCGGGTGATCATCGCCCCACGGTCGTACGCCAGGCCACGGCGCTCCAGGCCCCAGGCCACCACCTCGGCAGTGGGAATGCCCCACTTGGCGAAACGCTTGAGGTTCTGCCACTCGGACTTGACCCGCGGCTTGCCCAGATAGCGCCGCAGGTTCTTGCCGGCACCGGTGTAGCGCTTGACGTAATAGTTGATGCCGTTGCGTTCGACCCGGATGACCTCCGACAACGGGTCGCGGGTCAGGTGTTCGCCCTCGAGGGCAAAGACCGCATCCAGACTGCCGAAGTCCTGCGCCAGCTCCCGATACCCAGGTTCAAGGTTCCAACCCGCCATCAGAGCGCATCTCCGTATCGCTGCTTGCGTGCGTAGAGCTTGCTGGCCTTGCCCTCCAGCCAGGCCAGCAGAGGCGCTTCGTCGCTCAGGATCTGGCGCAACGGCTGTTGGAAATACCCCTTGAGGAAGCGCAGCTTGTCGCGCCGGGTCAGGCCGATATCCAGTGCCGAGAAATACAGCGCCGCCAGGTCCTTGTCGCGCCAGCGCCGGGTGATGGCCGGGCGGGTCTGGGCGCGGTGCAGGTCGATCACCGAGAGCTTGAAGTCATCCGGCGTCACCGGCTTGTCGGTGTGCAGCAGGAAGTGACAGATGTAGCAGTCGCGATGGTTGACCCCGGCGCGGTGCATCATGCCGGTCATGCGCGCCACTTCAGCGATCAGCGCGCGCTTGAGCCTGGGCTGCGGCGGCTGCTTGACCCAGTCGATGCTGAAGTCTTCGAGGCTGATGGTCGGCGCCAGCTCCTCGGTGACGATGAACGAATGCTGGTTGGCCGGGTTGCTGCCGCGCTCGCCATAGGCCACGGCGGTCATGGTCGGCACACCGGCTTCCTGCAGGCGTTGGATGGCCTGCCATTCCTGACCCGCGCCGAGCACCGGCAGCTTGACGGTGAGCAGGTTCTTGAAGATCTCGCCCCAACCGATACCGCGGTGAATCTTTACGAAGAACCCTTCGCCAGCCACCTCGGTACGCAAGGTACGGCGGGCTTCCAGTTCACGGTAGACCTGGCCGTCCAGACGCTCGACTTCGGCGAACGCATCGCGTCCGGCCCAAAGGGTCTTGAACGGTTCGGCAAGAATCAACTTCATCAGTGTTGCTCCGCCAGAATCACATCCGCAGCGTGCTGCGGCATGCTATAGAGGTCGGCCGTCTCGGCGAACGCCAGGCCGTTACGGCTCCAGGTCGCGCGTGCAGCGTCGTCGGTCAACATGGTGTTCAGGTATTGATTGAGCTGTCCCTGCTCCAGTGGCTCGTCCAGTACCAGGCCGCTGTCGGCCTCGGCGATGTAATGGGCATAACCGCAGACCGCGCTGACCAGCACCGGCAAGCCGGCCACCAGCGCCTCCAGCAACACGGTGCCGGTGTTTTCGTTGTACGCCGGGTGGATCAACAGATCGGCGCCCAACAGGAAACGCGGAATATCACTGCGCCCCTTGAGGAACTGCACATGCTCGCCCAGGCCCAATGCCGCGCTCTGCAATTGGAATACTTTGGGGTCGTCCTGGCCAATTACAAATAGCCGGGTGCGTTTCTTCAGCTCCGGCGGCAAGGCGGCCACGGCCTTGAGACTACGATCCACGCCCTTGGTCTTGAACCCGGAGCCGATCTGCACCAGCAGCAAGTCATCGTCTTTCAGGGCGAACTCGCGACGGAATTCGGTGCGGATCTCGGCCGCGTTGGCCGGCGCGCGACGGTCCTGGGCGATGCCTGGCGGCAGCAGGTGGAAACGCTCCACCGGGGTGTCGTAATGCTTGATGAACAGCGGCTGCTGGACCTCGGAAATCATCAGCACTTCGGTCTTGGCGTCCCGGGCGAACACCGCGCGTTCGTATTCGGCGAAGTGCCGGTAGCGGCCCCAGCGGCGGTACAGCGAATGGCGCAGGTTCTGCGCCTTGTCTTCGAAGCAGCCGTCGGCGGCGTAGTACACGTCCAGGCCGGGCATCTTGTTGAAGCCGATCAAGCGGTCCACCGGGCGCTTGGCCAGGTCGGCCTCCATCCAGGCGCTGAGCTTCTCGTTACGACGATGGTTGAAGAACGCCTTGACCGGCGCCACCAGCACCTCGAACCCCGGCGGCACATCGCCTTCCCAGATCAGCGTATAGACGCGAATCTGGTGCCCGCGTTTCTGGCACTCCAGGGCGATGCGCATGAAGTCCCGTTGCAGGCCGCCGAACGGGAAGTATTTATAAAGGACAAAAGCCAATTGCATCAGCGCAGCTCCTCAGCCAGTAACAACCTGCTCAGCCGGCTGGCGACACGCTCAGGATTCAGACGCGTGAAGCACAGCGGCCACTCGCGCTTCAGGTCGAACCGCCGCTGATCTTCAGCCGTCGGTTGATAGGTGCATTTTTTCTGCAGGCACGGCGCGCAGGGGAAGTCGCTGGCCATATGGATCTGCGCCTTGCCATAGGCACCGGTCAGGCCCGGGTTGGTCGGACCGAACAGGGAAATGGTCGGCACATCCAGCGCCGCCGCGAGATGGCCAAGCCCGGTATCCACCGCGACACAGGCCTGGGCTTGCGCCAGCACCCTGGCGACGCCCGCCAGGTTCAGCTTCGGCAGCACCGTGGCGTTGCTCAGGCCCTGGGCAATACGCTCGGCCCGGGCCTTCTCCGCCGGGTTGCCCCACGGCAGCCTGACCTCGACGCCCAGCTGGCCCATGCGTTCGGCCAGCTCGCGCCAGTAGGCTTCCGGCCAGTGCTTGGTGTCCCAGGTGGTGCCGTGCAGGAACACCACGAACGGCTTGGGCCGCGGCAACTCCACCAGTTTCTCGACGTTCAGGCCGTAATCGCCCAGGCCCTGGGGCAAGTCATACCCCAGCGCCACGGCGAACAGCTGGCGCACTCGCTCCACGGCATGCTGGCCGCGGGCGACGGCCAGTCGCCGCGAATAGAAACGCGCCGCCAGGGGTTCGCGTGCCGACTGCTTGTCCAGGCCGGCCACCGGCGCCTTGACGTAGCGCGTCAGCCAGGCGCTTTTCAGCAAGCCCTGGGCGTCGATCACCAGATCGTACTTGGTGGCACGCACGCTTTGCTTGAAGCGCCGCCACTCGCCACTCTTGATGGTCTGCCAGATGTTCTTGCGCCAGCGGCGAATCGCCACCGGGATCACTTTATCCACAGCCGGGTGCCAGGTCGGGATTTCCGCGAACCCCTCTTCCACCACCCAGTCGAACTTGATCCCCGGGATCGCCCGCGCCGCATCGGTCAGCGCCGGCAGCGCATGAATCACGTCGCCCAGGGAAGAGGTCTTGATCAACAGTACCCGCACTTACCGAACCTCGACCGCGGTGCCCTGCAACCGCTGCAAGGCCTGGTCCACCGAGTCGGGCAGCAGCTGGCGCAGGCAGTTGTAATGGCCAAAGCGGCAGGTGCGATCGAAGCACGGGCTGCACTCGATGCCCAGGCGCACGACTTCGACCTGGTCGGCCAGCGGCGGGGTGAACCCCGGAGACGTCGAACCGTACACCGCCACCAGCGGGCGATTCAGCGCCGCCGCCACGTGCATCAACCCGGAGTCGTTGGACACCACGGAATCGGCGCAGGACAACAGGTCGATGGCCTCGGCCAGGGAGGTGCCGCCGCAGAGGTTGACCGACTCTTCGCGCAGCCCAGGAATCAGCCGGGCGCGAATGTCTTCGCCGACCACGTGATCGTTCTTCGAGCCGAACAGCCAGACCTGCCAGCCCTCGCGGATCTTCAGCTCGGCAACCTTGGCGTAATGCTCGGACGGCCAGCGCTTGGCTTCGCCGAACTCGGCACCCGGACATAGCGCCAGCACCGGGCGGTCCAGGGTCAGGCCGAACTTGGCCAGCGCCGCTTCGCGGCTGGCCGGATCGATCTGCAGGTCGGGACGCGGATACGGCTTGGGCAGCTCGGCGCCCGGCTCGTAAGCCAGGGCCATGAAGCGCTCGATCATCAGCGGATAACGTTCTTTGTCCAGCGTGCGCACGTCGTTGAGCAGGCCGTAGCGGAACTCGCCACGCCAGCCGGTGCGTTGCGCGATGCCGGCAAAAAACGGCACCAGCGCCGACTTCAGCGAGTTGGGCAGCAGGATGGCCTGGTCGTACTGGCCGACCAGGGATTTGCCGATGCGCCGACGAGTCGCCAGTTCCAGCACGCCGTGGCCGAGCGGGAAGCTCAAGGCCCGCCGCACTTGCGGCATGCGCTCCAGGATCGGCCGGCTCCACTCGGGGGCCAGCACGTCGATCTCGCATTGAGGATGGCGCTGTTTCAGGCACTGGAAGAGTGTCTGCGCCATCACCATGTCACCGACCCAACTGGGCCCAACGATCAGAATATTCATGTGGTTTCCAAAAACGAACCGGGGAGGCTTACGCCTCCCCGCCTCGAGAATCCAGCCCTGCGGCATTCACCGCCGGCTCATTGTGGACGAGCCGCAACAGGGCTCGCCGGATACATTTGTGGCAACGCAGCGCACGCTGCCTAGCTTAGCCCCAGCTCGCGCCAAATCCGCAATACCTCCCGTCGCTCGCTGGCGAACTGGTCGCCGGCGATGACCCCGGCCTCGTTCTGCAAGGCCTGGCGGTGAGCCGCAGAGCGGTAGGCCTTATAGACCTCGCGCAACAGACTGGCGTCGGTCGCGGGCATCAGCCCGACTTCCTCCAGACCTTCCAGAATGCGGATATTGTCGGTGTAGCGCAGCAATGACGGGTGCTCTTGCGACCACGCCAGGGCCGCGTATTGCACCATAAATTCGATGTCGACGATACCTCCGGCGTCCTGCTTGAGGTCGAACGGCGCCGTGGCCTCGAAGGCATTTGCCGCGGTTCCGGCAGCCGTCGCCCTGGTCCCCAGGTTGTCGCGCATCTTGGCCCGCATCTCGCTGACCTCCTGCTGCAACTTGGGCAGGTCACGGGCACGACCCAGCACCGCCGCCCGCACTTTCTCGAAGGCCTGGCCGACATCCTGGCTACCCACCAGCACCCGGGCGCGCACCAGCGCCTGATGCTCCCAGGTCCAGGCCTCGTTCTCCTGATAACGGGCGAAAGCCCCCAGCGAACTCACCAGCAAGCCCGACGCCCCGGACGGCCGCAGACGCATGTCCACTTCGTACAGTTGGCCGGAGTTGGTCTGGGTGGTCAGCAGGTGAATGATCCGCTGGCCCAGGCGGGTGAAAAACTGCGCGCCGTCGATCGGTTTCGGCCCATCGGTTTCCGCCTGCGGATCGCCGTCATGGATAAACACCAGATCCAGGTCGGAACCATGCCCGAGTTCCAGGCCGCCGACTTTCCCGTAACCGACAATAATGAAGCCGGGATCGCACAAGCTGCCATCGGTGCGCTGCGGAGCGCCGTATTTGGCCACGGTCTGGCGCCAGGCCAGGGCCAGCACCTGTTCGAGGATCGCCTCGGCCAGCCAGGTCAGGTAATCGCTGACCTTCATCAACGGCAGGCTGCCGGCGATTTCCGAGGCCGCCACCCGCAGGCGGTGAGCCAGCTTGAAGTGGCGCAGTGCCTCCATCTGCTGCTCCAGGTCGTCCTCGGGAATACGCGTCAGGCGTTCGCGCAACTCGGCGGCCAGCTCCGGCGCCAGTGGCGGCTTGAACAGCCGGCCTTCGTTGAGCAACTCATCGAGCAGCAGCGGGAAACGGGTGATCTGTTCGGCGATCCACGGGCTGGCAGCACACAGGGTCAACAAGCGGCGCAAGGCCCCAGGGTTCTCGGTGAGCAGCACCAGGTAGGCAGAACGCCGCGCCACCGCCTCGACCAGCGGCAACACCCGCTCCAGCACCAGGTCCGGATCGGCATGCTCTACCGCCTGGGCCAGCAGGCGGGGAATAAAAGCGTCGAGACGCTCGCGCCCCAAACGCTGCATGGCTCGCAATTGCGGGCTGCCACGCAGGCCGGCCAGCGCCCTGAGTGCCTTGGGCGCGTCATTGAAACCGCCTTCCTGCAACTGCCGGCAGGCAGCCTCTTCGTCCTGGGCTTCTTCCCACAACGGCAGCCATTCACCGCCGACCACCACTTCGCATTCGCTGCCTTCGTCTTCATCCGGGTCGGCGATCACCTGACGGAAGTGCCATTCCACCCGACCGCGCCAATACATCAGCCGCTCATGGAACGCCGCCCAGTCGGCAAAACCCAGCATGAAGGCAATACGCGCCTGGTCCTGTGGATTGTCCGGCAACATCTGCGTCTGCCGGTCGGCGATCGCCTGGATCGCATGTTCGGTGTAACGCAGGAATTCGTAACCTTCACGCAGCTCGGCGATCACCGCGGGCGGCAGGTAACCCTGCCCCTCCAGGGTGGTCAGCACCTTTAATAGAGGACGCTGCTGCAGGCTCAGGTCGCGCCCGCCGTGGATCAGCTGGAAAGCCTGGGCGATGAACTCGACTTCACGAATCCCGCCGGAGCCCAGCTTGATATTGTCGGCCATGCCCTTGCGCCGCACTTCCTGCTGGATCAGCTGCTTCATGGTGCGCAGCGCTTCGATCGCCGAGAAGTCCAGGTAACGCCGATAGACAAAGGGCCGCAGCATGTCGAGCAACTGCGCGCCGGCGATCTGGTCACCCGCCACCACCCGCGCCTTGATCATCGCGTAGCGCTCCCAGTCGCGGCCCTGATCCTGGTAGTACTGCTCCAGTGCATTGAAGCTCAGCACCAGGGCGCCCGCCGAACCGTAGGGCCGCAGGCGCATGTCGACGCGGAACACGAAGCCGTCGACGGTCATCGGGTCCAGCGCCTTGATCAGACGCTGGCCCAGGCGGATGAAAAACTCCTGGTTATCCAGCGCACGCTTCACGCCCACGGTCTCCCCGCCTTCGGGGTAGGCGAAGATCAGGTCGATGTCGGACGACAGGTTCAGCTCGACGGCGCCCAGCTTGCCCATGCCGAGGATGACCATCTGTTGCGGCTCGCCGCTGCGTCGACCGGTAGGAACACCGAACTGCTCGCAGTGGCGCTGGTACAACCATTGATAGGCCTGGTCGATGCAGGCGTCGGCCATGTCCGAGAGGTCGCGACAGGTCTGCACCAGATCCGCCTGGCGCGTCAGGTCGCGCCAGATGATCCGCACCTGATGACGATTGCGCTGACGCCGCAGCACCCGCCCCAGCTCGTCTTCGCTGGTGGCCTGCTGCACCGCCGCAGCGATCTGCGCGCACAGCTCGCCTGGGCCGAAGCCGCGGTCGAGTTCGCCGCCGCGCACCAGCTCCAGCAACATCAAAGGGTCACGAAGGCTCTGTTCAATGAAAAAGTCGCTGGCGGCGCTCACCCGGGCGAACTCGGCCCAGCGCTCGGGGGTCCAGGCGGCGAGCCCGTGATCGTCGTCCAGGGTCGACACGGCACTACGGAACGACTGCTCCGCACGGCTGACAAAAGGCAGGAGAGTCGCTGGGAGTTCGGCAAGCGCGGGCAGGCTCATGGGCTATCCTTGATCGGCGTAGAAAGGGACGGTCGGGGCAAATTCTGCGGGCGCGGCCCTTGAAGGACTGTCGAACAAAAGTTAGAAATAGCTGAATTTTTTATTATTTTGGCAGCCAGCATCAAATTCTTACCCATTGGTGTTGGAAATCGACCAACAGTAACGATTATTCTCACAACGCAGCAGGAGGCCACAAGCCAATCTTCTGTAGTTTTACTACTCGTCTATACATTCGAAAGGCTGAAATGGCCGACGATTTGTAGTAAAACTACACGCCGCCGTATCAACCTCCGGCAATCCAAGAATTTTATCGTCTGCCCACAAGGCCAGTCGCAAACTCAGGCAACCGATTCTGGAAGCCTTTCCGCCCTGGAGCAAGCCATGCAAGACCTCGATCCCGTCGAAACCCAGGAATGGCTGGACGCCCTGGAATCGGTTCTCGACAAAGAAGGCGAAGACCGTGCTCACTACCTGATGACCCGTATGGGCGAACTCGCGACCCGCAGCGGCTCGCAACTGCCCTACGCCATCACCACGCCGTACCGCAACACGATTCCCGTCACCCACGAAGCACGCATGCCTGGCGACCTGTTCATGGAACGCCGCATTCGCTCGCTGGTACGTTGGAACGCGTTGGCCATGGTCATGCGTACGAACCTGAAAGATTCTGACCTGGGCGGTCACATCTCCAGCTTCGCTTCCAGTGCGACGCTGTATGACATCGGCTTCAACTACTTCTTCCAGGCGCCAACCGAAGAACATGGCGGCGACCTGATCTACTTCCAGGGCCACGCCTCCCCTGGCGTCTACGCTCGCGCTTTCATGGAAGGCCGCATCAGCGAAGACCAGATGAACAACTTCCGTCAGGAAGTGGACGGCAACGGCCTGTCCTCCTACCCGCACCCATGGCTGATGCCTGATTTCTGGCAGTTCCCGACCGTCTCCATGGGTCTGGGTCCGATCCAGGCGATCTACCAGGCGCGCTTCATGAAGTACCTGGAAGCCCGCGGTTTCATCCAGCCGGGCAAGCAGAAAGTCTGGTGCTTCATGGGCGACGGCGAGTGCGACGAACCGGAATCCCTGGGCGCGATCTCCCTGGCCGGCCGCGAGAAGCTGGACAACCTGATCTTCGTCATCAACTGCAACCTGCAGCGCCTCGACGGCCCGGTTCGCGGCAACGGCAAGATCATCCAGGAACTCGAAGGCGTGTTCCGTGGCGCCCAGTGGAATGTGAACAAGGTCATCTGGGGCCGTTTCTGGGACCCACTGCTGGCCAAGGACACCGACGGCATCCTGCAACGCCGCATGGACGAAGTCATCGACGGCGAGTACCAGAACTACAAGGCCAAAGACGGCGCCTTCGTGCGTGAGCACTTCTTCAACACGCCAGAACTCAAGGCGATGGTCGAAGACCTGTCCGACGACGAAATCTGGAAACTCAACCGTGGCGGCCACGACCCGTACAAGGTCTATGCGGCCTACCACGAGGCGGTCAACCACAAAGAGCAACCGACCGTCATCCTGGCCAAGACCATCAAGGGTTATGGCACCGGCGCCGGTGAAGCGAAGAACACCGCGCACAACACCAAGAAAGTCGATGTCGACAGCCTGAAGTTGTTCCGCGACCGCTTCGACATTCCGGTCAAGGACGAAGAAATCGAAAACCTGCCGTTCTTCAAGCCGGAAGAAGGCAGTGCCGAAGCCCGTTACCTGAGCGAGCGTCGTGCCGCGCTGGGCGGTTTCGTGCCTCAGCGTCGCGCCAAGAGCTTCAACATCCCGACCCCGCCACTGGATACCCTCAAGGCTATCCTCGACGGTTCGGGCGACCGTGAAATCTCCACCACCATGGCCTTCGTGCGGATCCTCGCGCAACTGGTCAAGGACAAGGAAATCGGCCAGCGCATCGTGCCGATCATCCCGGACGAAGCCCGTACCTTCGGTATGGAAGGCATGTTCCGTCAGTTGGGCATCTACTCGTCCGTCGGCCAGCTCTACGAGCCAGTCGATAAAGACCAGGTGATGTTCTACCGCGAAGACAAGAAGGGCCAGATCCTCGAGGAAGGCATCAACGAAGCGGGCGCCATGAGCTCCTTCATTGCAGCCGGTACCTCGTACTCCAGCCACAACCAGCCGATGCTGCCGTTCTACATCTTCTATTCGATGTTCGGCTTCCAGCGTATCGGCGACCTGGCCTGGGCCGCTGGCGACAGCCGTACCCGTGGCTTCCTGATCGGCGGTACCGCCGGCCGTACCACCCTCAACGGTGAAGGCCTGCAGCACGAAGACGGTCACAGCCACATGCTGGCGGGCACCATCCCGAACTGCCGTACCTTCGATCCGACCTATGGCTACGAGCTGGCGGTGATCATCCAGGACGGCATGAAGAAGATGACCGAAGAGCAACAGGACGTCTTCTACTACATCACCGTGATGAACGAGTCCTACCAGCAGCCAGCCATGCCGGCCGGTGTAGAGGAAGGCATCATCAAGGGCATGTACCTGCTCGAGGAAGACACCCGCGAAGCGGCGCACCACGTACAGCTGATGGGCTCCGGCACCATCCTGCGCGAAGTCCGTGAAGCGGCGAAGATCCTGCGTGAAGAATTCAACGTGGGCGCGGACGTCTGGAGCGTTACCAGCTTCAACGAACTGCGTCGCGATGGCCTGGCAGTCGAGCGCAGCAACCGTCTGCACCCGGGCCAGAAGCCTAAGCTGAGCTATGTCGAAGAGTGCCTGAGCGGCCGCAAGGGCCCGGTCATCGCCTCTACCGACTACATGAAGCTGTTCGCCGAACAGATTCGTCAGTGGGTCCCGTCCAAGGAATTCAAAGTCCTGGGCACCGACGGTTTCGGCCGCAGTGACAGCCGCAAGAAGCTGCGTCACTTCTTCGAAGTCGACCGTCATTTCGTGGTGTTGGCAGCCCTGGAAGCCTTGGCTGACCGTGGTGACATCGAACCTAAGGTCGTGGCCGAGGCCATCACCAAGTTCGGTATCAACCCGGAAAAACGCAACCCACTGGACTGCTGAGGAGATTTTTTGTGAGCGAACTCATTCGCGTACCTGACATCGGCAGCGGTGAAGGTGAAGTAATCGAACTGTTTGTGAAGGTCGGCGACCGTATCGAAGCCGACCAGAGCATCCTGACGCTGGAATCGGACAAGGCGAGCATGGAAGTGCCGGCGCCCAAAGCCGGCGTCATCAAGAGCCTGAAAGTGAAGCTGGGCGATCGCCTGAAAGAAGGCGACGAGCTGCTGGAACTGGAAGTCGAGGGTGCCGCGCAAGCGGCTCCTGCGCCTGCCGCTGCACCGGCTGCCAAAGCCGAGGCCAAACCGGTTGCCGCTCCTGCTGCCGCGCCAGCTGCTCCTGCCGCTGCTTCGGTTCAGCAAGTGCACGTGCCGGACATCGGTTCGTCGGGCAAGGCCCAGATCATCGAGATCCAGGTCAAGGTCGGCGACAAGGTCGAGGCTGATCAATCGTTGATCACCCTGGAATCCGACAAGGCCAGCATGGAAATCCCTTCGCCTGCCGCTGGCGTGGTCAAGGCCATCAGCGTCAAGCTCAACGACGAAGTCGGCACCGGCGACCTGATCCTGGATCTGGAAGTGGCAGGTGCTGCGGCCCCTGTTGCGGCCGCTCCGGCCCAGGCGGCTGCTCCGGCACCTGCCGCTGCGCCTGCTCCTGCGGCAGCTCCGGCTGCTCCAGTGGCCGACAGCGTCCAGGACATCCACGTCCCGGACATCGGTTCGGCCGGCAAGGCCAAGATCATCGAAGTCCTGGTCAAGGCTGGCGACAGCGTTGAAGCCGACCAGTCGCTGATCACCCTCGAGTCCGACAAGGCCAGCATGGAAATTCCATCGCCTGCCGCCGGCATCGTGGAAAGCGTTGCGATCAAGCTGGACGACGAAGTCGGTACCGGCGACCTGATCCTCAAGCTGAAGGTCAAGGGCGCGGCACCTGCTGCCGCCCCGGCTCCAACTGCCGCGGCTGCGCCAAGCGCTCCGGCACCTGCCGCTGCTGCTCCGGCTGCCGCTGCACCTGCTGCCGCCCCGGCCGCTGCACCTGCCAAGCCTGGCGCCAAAGTTCACGCAGGCCCTGCAGTGCGTCAACTGGCCCGTGAGTTCGGCGTCGAGCTGAGCGCTGTTGGCGCCAGCGGTCCGCACGGTCGCATCCTCAAGGAAGACGTGCAGGTTTACGTCAAAGCGATGATGCAAAAGGCCAAGGAAGCGCCAGCTGCTGGCGGCGCAACCGGTGGCGCGGGCATCCCGCCGATTCCGGTGGTGGACTTCAGCCGCTTCGGCGAGATCGAAGAAGTGCCGATGACCCGCCTGATGCAGGCTGGCGCATCGAACCTGCATCGCAGCTGGCTGAACGTGCCCCACGTCACCCAGTTCGACTCGGCCGATATCACCGAGCTGGAAGCCTTCCGGATCGCCCAGAAAGCCGTTGCAGAGAAGGCCGGCGTCAAGTTGACCATCCTGCCGCTGCTGCTGAAATCCTGCGCGCACCTGCTCAAGGAACTGCCGGACTTCAACAGTTCGCTGGCGCCTAGCGGCAAAGCGATCATCCGCAAGAAGTACGTGAACATCGGCTTCGCGGTCGACACTCCGGATGGCCTGCTGGTACCGGTGATCAAGAACGTCGATCAGAAGAACCTGCTGCAACTGGCTGCCGAAGCCGCTTCCCTGGCTGAAAAAGCCCGGACCAAGAAGCTCTCGGCGGACGACATGCAGGGCGCCTGCTTCACCATCTCCAGCCTCGGTCACATTGGCGGCACCGGCTTCACGCCGATCGTCAACGCACCGGAAGTGGCGATCCTCGGCGTTTCCAAGGCAACCATCCAGCCAGTCTGGGACGGCAAAGCCTTCCAGCCGAAGCTGATGCTGCCGCTGTCGCTGTCCTACGATCACCGCGTGATCAACGGCGCCGCTGCCGCACGCTTCACCAAGCGTCTGAGCGATCTGCTGGCGGATATCCGCACTATCCTGCTGTAAGACTCGGCCGGTTTCCCTGTCATGGGGAAGCCGGCCGTTGCACCCTTTTCGAGCGCCACGCTCGTACCTCAACCCCGTCGATTTGGCGGGGCTTTTTTTTGCCGAAAAATCGCTGTAACCAGCCGCCAAAGCCCGGTAAAACACCAGGAAAGATTAGCTTTCAGAAATCTTCCGTTCTGCCGATAGATTCTTATAGCACTTAGCCTTCATCTCACTTGTCAGTCAGTGCCGCATGATGCAACCTTGCCGCAGGCAACAGTAAAGAGGGCGCGAGCCCGGCGCGATCAGCATTTACCAAGCGAGTTTCCCCATGAAAAGCCAACCCGATGCCGCCAGCCGTATGGTGGCCGAGGTAGTGACGCAGTTGCCCGTGCCCTCGCGGCTCGGCATGCTGCGTTTCGAACGGCTGAATGAAGCGAGCTGGGCCCTGCTGTTTCTCGACCCGAACTGTGAACGCCAATTCGGCCTGCCCGCCGTCGAGCTCTGCGCCCTGGTCGGCTCGCCCTATGCCAGCCTGATGGAGCCGGAAGCCCGTTATCAGTTGCACGATGCGATCCAGCAGCAACTGACCCACAGCCCGCATTACCTGATTCGCTACACCCTGCACACCGCCAAGGGCTCACTCAGCCTGCTGGAACTCGGCGAAGCCTACAAACAACACAATCGACACCTGCTGCGTGGCTATTTTCTGGTGGTCGATGGCCTGCTCGACAACGATCAGCCGCTCTCCGCGCCCGACCTGGAAACCCAGAACAGTCGCCTGCAAATCGCCCTGGAACTCAATCAGCGCGCCCAGCAGGAACAACTCCAGCACCTCGAACGGGTGCGCGCCCAGCAAGACCTGATCCTGCTCCTGGCCCGCCAGCGCTATAGCGCCAACAACTCCCTGCTGGAAGCCGCCGAGCTGATCACCCGCAGCGCCTGCGACATCTACGAGATCGACTACGCCAGCATCTGGAACCTCGAAGGCCAGATGCTGGTGCCCATCTGCGTGTATCACCGTGACCTGCAGGAATACATCCTGCCGGAGACGATCGACGCCAGCGACTTCCCCGACTATCTCGAAGCCCTGCACACCAGCCGGGCCATCGATGCGCACAATGCCATGCGCGACCCGCGCACCCGGGAAATGGCCGAGAGCCTGCGCCCGCGCAATATCAACGCCATGCTCGACGCCAGTATCCGCATCGACGGCCAGGTGGTCGGCGTGCTGTGCCTGGAACAAGTGGGCAACACCCGCGCCTGGCAATCCGATGAAATCGCCTTTGCCGGCGAGCTGGCCGACCAGTTCGCCCAGGTCATCAACAACCACAACCGCCGTACCGCCACCAGCGCCCTGCACCTGTTCCAACGTGCGGTCGAGCAAAGCGCCAATGCCTTTCTGCTGGTCAATTGCGACGGCGTGGTGGAGTACGTCAACCCGAGCTTCACCGCGATCACCCAGTACAGCACCGAGGAAGTCCACGGCCATCGGCTGGCGGAACTGCCGGCGCTGGAGAACCTCAGCGAACTGCTGTTCGACGCGCCCTCCAGCCTGGCCAAGAGCAACAGCTGGCAGGGCGAGTTCAAGAGCCGGCGCAAGAACCTGGAGCCGTACTGGGGCCAGCTGTCGATCTCCAAGGTCTATGGCGACAACCGCGAACTGACCCACTACATCGGCATCTATGAAGACATCACCCAGACCAAGCTGGCCCAGCAACGCATCGAGCGCCTGGCCTACACCGACAACCTGACCAACCTGGGCAACCGCCCCGCCTTCATCCGCAACCTCGACGAACGCTTCGCCCGCGACAGCGACAGCCCCATCAGCCTGCTGCTGGTGGACATCGACAACTTCAAGCGGATCAACGACAGCCTCGGCCACCAGACCGGCGACAAGCTGCTGATCAGCCTGGCCCGGCGCCTGCGTAACAGCCTGAGCCCGAGCGGCAGCCTGGCGCGCTTCGCCAGTAACGAGTTCGCCGTGCTGCTGGACGACACCGACCTGGAGGCCGGCCAACAGATCGCCAGCCAGCTGCTGATGACTCTCGACAAGCCGATGTTCGTCGACAACCAACTCATCAGCGTCACCGGTTCCGTGGGCCTGGCCTGCGCACCGCTGCACGGCCGCGACCCGCAGACCCTGATGCGCAACGCCGGCCTGGCGCTGCACAAGGCCAAGGCCAACGGCAAACATCAGGTGCAGGTGTTTACCGAAGCCCTGAACGCCGAAGCCAGCTACAAGCTGTTCGTGGAAAACAACCTGCGCCGCGCCCTGACCCAGAACGAGCTGGACGTGTTCTACCAGCCCAAGCTGTGCCTGCGCAGCGGACGCCTGCTGGGCCTGGAGGCGCTGCTGCGCTGGAACCATCCGGAAAAGGGCATGATCCGCCCGGACCAGTTCATCAGCGTCGCCGAAGAGACCGGCCTGATCATCCCGATCGGCAAATGGATCGCGCGCCAGGCCTGCCGCATGAGCAAGCAGCTCACCGCCGCCGGCCTGGGCAATCTGCAGGTGGCGATCAACCTGTCGCCCAAGCAGTTTTCCGACCCGGACCTGGTGGCTTCCATCGCCAGCATCCTCAAGGAAGAACAGCTGCCCGCCTCGCTGCTGGAGCTGGAACTGACCGAAGGCCTGCTGCTGGAAGCCACCGAAGACACCCACCAGCAACTCGACCAGCTGAAAAAGCTCGGCCTGACCCTGGCCATGGACGACTTCGGCACCGGCTATTCGTCGCTGAGCTACTTGAAGAAATTCCCGATCGACATCATCAAGATCGATCGCAGCTTCATCCATGAAATCCCCGCCAACCAGGACGACATGGAAATCACCTCGGCGGTGATCGCCATGGCCCACAACCTGAAAATCCAGGTGGTGGCCGAGGGCATCGAAACCGCGGAGCAGCTGTCCTTCCTGCGTCGCCACCGCTGCGATGTCGGCCAGGGCTACCTGTTCGACCGGCCGATCCCCGGCTCGGAGCTGATCGACAAGCTCAAACGTTATCCGCGCGGCCCAATCGCCTGACAGCGCTGTAACACTCGGGCAAACTGCGTGTCTGGTTAATTACTCAATCCCACCCTGACTGAGAGGACTGATCATGGTTCTGCGCTCGGAAATTCTGGTGAACAAAAACGTGCTACCTACCAAAGAACAAGCCCTGCCTGGCCGCGAAACCCCGATGACCGTGCCAGCCGAACACTTCGTCAGCGGCAACCCGCTGCTGGGCCCATTCCCGGGCAACGTGGAATTCGCCATCTTCGGCCTGGGTTGCTTCTGGGGCGCGGAACGCAAGTTCTGGCAGCGCGAGGGCGTGTTCAGCACGTCGGTGGGCTACGCCGGCGGCTTTACCCCGAACCCGACCTACGAAGAAGTCTGCTCGGGCTTGACCGGCCACAGCGAAGTGGTGCTGGTGGTCTACGAGCCGGAGAAAGTCAGCTATCAGGAACTGCTGGCGATGTTCTGGGAACTGCACAACCCGACCCAGGGCATGCGCCAGGGCAACGACATCGGCACCCAGTACCGCTCGGTGATCTATGCCACCAACCCGACCCAGCTGGAGCAGGCCAAGGCCAGCGAAAAAGTGTTCCAGGCCGAGCTGACCAAGGCCGGGCTGGGCGCCATCACCACGGAAATCGAAGAAGCCCCGACCTTCTACTACGCCGAGGCCTACCACCAGCAATACCTGGCGAAGAACCCGGAAGGCTACTGCGGGATCGGCGGCACAGGCGTGACCTGCCCGATCTGACCCGTAGCCGCTGCCGAGGCACGAGGCTGCGATGCGGTCCGCAGGAGCGCCCTCGGGGGCCGCTTCGCGGCCCATCGCAGCCTCGGGCCTCGGCAGCGGCCACACCTCACATTATTCGGCGATCAGCCAATCCATCTGCCAGCCGCCCTGGGTCTGGCCCAGTTTCTGCGCCAGCCACGGCAGCAGCTCGCGCAACTCCTCTTCCAGCCCCCACGGCGGGTTGGCAATCGCCAGGCCCGAGCCGTTCAGGCTGTTGGGCGTATCCAGCGGATGCACCAGCAGTTCCACACGCAGCAGCTTCGGCGCGCCGGTACCGGCCAGGTCCTGGTAGAAGCGGCGCAGCGCCCGCTGATCCTTGACCGGGTACCAGATGGCCGCCACGGTCTGGCGCATCCGGCCGATGGCTTCTTTCAACGACGCGGCGCAACGCTGCATCTCGTCGAGCTGTTCGAACGGCGGGTCGATCAGCATCACCGCGCGCTTCTCGGCCACCGGCAGCAGCGCCCGCGCCACATGCCAGCCCTCGCCCAGGTGGACCGCCACCCGGCGATCGCCCTTCATGTTTTCCTTGAGCAGCAACCCGTCTTCCGGATGCTTCTCGTTGAGCAGCACCCGGTCCTGGGAACGGGTCAGGCGCCGCGCCAGCTCGGGCGAGCCCGGGTAATAACGCAGTTCGCCATCGGGGTTCATCTTGTGCAGCACCGCCATGTAGTCGGCGGTCAGCGCTGGCAGGTCCTGCTCGCCCCACAGGCGCGCGATGCCTTCCAGGTACTCGCCGGTGCGGTTGGCCTGATCGCCCTGGAGGTCGTACAGGCCGATGCCGGCATGACTGTCGAGGTAGGCGAACGGCTGCTCCTTGCGCGACATCAGGGCGATGAGGCGGGTCAGGGTCAGGTGTTTGAAGACGTCGGCGTGGTTGCCGGCGTGGAAGGCGTGACGATAGTTCATGGTTGCTCCTGCGCAGGGGGCGAAGTTTACCCTGTGCCACGGCCGGCGTCAGGTCGTGTCGGGAGCTTCCACGGCGCAGGCACGCCCATAAAAAAGCCCGCATCCCAGGGAATGCGGGCTTTTCGAATCACTGCAGGGTTAGCGCCTCAGCGGCTCCCGATCAGTGGTTGAGCTTGTAGTCTTTCTCGGCGGCCTCGAAACGCTGGACCATGCCGGCGCTCGGTGCGCTCATCTTGCTCACCAGCAGGATGGCCAGGCTGGCGAAGATGAAGCCCGGGATGATTTCGTACAGGCCCAGCACATTGAAGTGCTTCCACAGGATCACGGTCACGGCGCCGACGATGATGCCGGCCAGCGCGCCGTCGCGGGTCATGCCTTTCCACAGTACCGAGATCAGCACCACAGGACCGAAGGCTGCGCCGAAACCAGCCCAGGCGTAGCTGACCAGGCCCAGTACGCGGTTTTCCGGGTTGGCGGCCATGGCGATGGCGACCAGGGCAACCAGCAGCACCATTGCACGACCGACCCACACCAGCTCCAGCTGGGAAGCATGTTTACGCAGGAAGGCTTTGTAGAAGTCTTCGGTCAGGGCACTGGAGCACACCAGCAGCTGGCAGCTCAGGGTGCTCATCACCGCCGCCAGGATGGCCGACAGCAGCACACCGGCGATCCATGGGTTGAACAGGATCTTGGCCAGCTCAATGAACACCCGCTCGTGGTTCTCGGTCACGGGACCGGCCACTTCCGGGTGCGCCGAGAAGTAGGCGATACCGAAGAAGCCCACGGCCACGGTGCCGCCCAGGCACAGGATCATCCAGGTCATGGAGATACGACGGGCATTGGCGATCGACTTGACCGAATCCGCGGCCATGAAGCGTGCCAGGATGTGCGGCTGGCCGAAGTAGCCCAGCCCCCAGCCCATCAGCGAGATGATGCCGATGAAGGTGGTGTTTTTCAGCATGTCGAAGTTGCTTGGGTCCTGGGCTTCGATCGCCAGGAAGGTGGTGTCGACGCCACCGGTGGCCAGCAGCACGATGATCGGCGTCAGCAGTAGGGCGAAGATCATCAGGGTGGCTTGTACGGTGTCGGTCCAGCTCACTGCCAGGAAACCACCAACGAAGGTGTAGGCGATGGTCGCCGCGGCACCGGCCCACAGGGCGGTCTCGTAAGGCATGCCGAAGGTGCTTTCGAACAGACGGGCACCGGCGACGATGCCGGAAGCGCAGTAAATGGTGAAGAACACCAGGATCACGATCGCGGAGATGATCCGCAGCAGCCCGCTCTTGTCCTCGAAGCGGCTGGAGAAATAGTCCGGCAGCGTCAATGCATCGCCGTTGTGTTCGGTTTGTACTCGCAGACGACCGGCGACGAACAGCCAGTTCAGGTAGGCACCGACGATCAGGCCGATGGCGATCCAGCTCTCGGACAGGCCGGACATGTAGATGGCGCCCGGCAGGCCCATCAGCAACCAGCCGCTCATGTCGGAAGCACCGGCGGAAAGCGCGGTCACCACGCTACCCAGGCTGCGGCCACCGAGGATGTAGTCAGAAAGGTTGTTGGTAGAGCGATAGGCCATGAAGCCGATCAGCACCATAGCTGCGATGTAGATCACGAACGTGATCAAGGTTGGATTGCTTGCACTCATTGAGTTACGCCCTGGCTTTGTTTTTATGTAGCGGCGGTCAGCACCATCGCTCTCAAACGGCTACGTTTGAGAGACGACTGGGTACTCCGCGCATTTATGACTGATGTTTCCCCAGGAAAGCCATCAGCCGATGAACCGGTCGCGAGGGCCGGTTGCACCTTGGGCGCGAATGCTATTCAACAACTCAAAGAAGGTGCAACCTGTTTCGCGAGAATAAGTTGCACCCAAGCGATTTTTCCGGCGAACGCCCCGTTTTTGCTCCTTTTTGGAGCAAAAACCCATCGCGACAGAATTAAAAGCACCAAGCAGAAGCGCCGCCCAGGGACCGGAAATTAATTCCTGATGAGCTGCCAATTATTCCGATAAAAAACAGGTTGCACCCGGTTGCACCTCTCTCGGCTCACGGCTAATCTTGCCGCCAGCTGATGCCACGCAACCGTGGTAAACATGAGGATAAAAATATGGCTACCACCACCCTTGGGGTCAAACTCGACGACCCGACCCGCGAACGCCTGAAGGCTGCCGCGACCTCGATCGATCGCACGCCGCACTGGCTGATCAAGCAGGCAATTTTCAATTACCTGGAAAAACTCGAGGGTGGTGCAACCCTGACCGAGCTGAGCGGTTCGACCCGCACCGACGGCGATGACGCTGGCGAAGTGCAGACCGACCACGCCCACCAGTGCTTCCTCGAATTCGCCGAAAGCATCCTGCCGCAATCGGTGCTGCGCGCTTCGATCACCGCTGCTTATCGCCGTCCGGAACCGGAAGTGGTGCCGATGCTGCTGGAGCAGGCGCGCCTGCCGGCCACCATGGCCGAAGCCACCAACAAGCTGGCCGCGACCATCGCCGAAAAACTGCGCAACCAGAAGAGCGCCGGCGGCCGTGCCGGTATCGTCCAGGGCCTGCTGCAGGAATTCTCCCTGTCGTCCCAGGAAGGCGTGGCCCTGATGTGCCTGGCCGAAGCCCTGCTGCGCATCCCGGACAAAGGCACCCGTGACGCGCTGATCCGCGACAAGATCAGCACCGGCAACTGGCAGCCGCACCTGGGCAACAGCCCGTCGCTGTTCGTCAACGCCGCCACCTGGGGCCTTTTGCTGACCGGCAAGCTGGTCGCCACCCATAACGAAGCCGGCCTGACCTCGTCCCTGAGCCGCATCATCGGCAAGAGCGGCGAGCCGATGATCCGCAAGGGCGTCGACATGGCCATGCGCCTGATGGGCGAGCAGTTCGTCACCGGCGAAACCATCGCCGAAGCCCTGGCCAATGCGAGCAAGTTCGAAGCCAAGGGCTTCCGTTACTCCTACGACATGCTCGGCGAAGCGGCACTGACCGAGCACGACGCGCAGAAATACCTGGCGTCCTACGAGCAGGCCATCCATTCGATCGGCAAGGCGTCCCACGGTCGTGGCATCTATGAAGGCCCGGGCATCTCGATCAAGCTCTCGGCCCTGCACCCGCGCTACAGCCGCGCCCAGTACGAGCGCGTGATGGACGAGCTGTACCCGCGCCTGCTGTCGCTGACCCTGCTGGCCAAGCAATACGATATCGGCCTGAACATCGACGCCGAAGAAGCCGACCGCCTGGAGCTGTCGCTGGATCTGCTCGAGCGCCTGTGCTTCGAACCGCAGCTGACCGGCTGGAACGGCATCGGCTTCGTGATCCAGGCCTACCAGAAGCGCTGCCCGTATGTGATCGACTATGTGATCGACCTGGCGCGCCGCAGCCGTCACCGCCTGATGATCCGCCTGGTGAAAGGCGCCTACTGGGACAGCGAGATCAAGCGCGCCCAGGTCGAAGGCCTGGAAGGCTATCCGGTCTACACCCGCAAGGTGTACACCGACGTGTCCTATATCGCTTGCGCCCGCAAGCTGCTGTCGGTACCGGAAGTCATCTACCCGCAGTTCGCCACCCACAACGCCCACACCCTGTCGGCCATCTACCACATCGCCGGTCAGAACTATTACCCGGGCCAGTACGAGTTCCAGTGCCTGCACGGCATGGGCGAACCGCTGTACGAACAGGTAGTAGGCAAGGTTGCCGATGGCAAGCTGAACCGTCCGTGCCGCGTGTACGCCCCGGTCGGCACCCACGAAACCCTGCTGGCCTACCTGGTACGCCGCCTGCTGGAAAACGGCGCCAACACCTCGTTCGTCAACCGCATCGCCGACCAGTCGATCTCCATCCAGGAACTGGTGGCCGACCCGGTCAGCCAGATCGAGCAGATGGCGACCCTGGAAGGCGGCTTCGGCCTGCCACATCCGCGCATTCCATTGCCGCGCGACCTGTACGGCAGCGAGCGCGCCAACTCCGCCGGCATCGACATGGCCAACGAACACCGTCTGGCGTCGTTGTCCTGCGCCCTGCTGGCCACCGCCCACAACCACTGGAAAGCCGCGCCGATGCTCGGTTGCGCCTCCAGCAGCGAAACCCCGGCGCCGGTCTTGAACCCGTCCGATCACCGCGACGTGGTCGGCCACGTACAGGAAGCCACGGTCGAGGACGTCGACAACGCCATCCAGTGCGCGCTGAACGCCGCGCCGATCTGGCAGGCCACACCGCCGGCCGAGCGCGCCGCGATCCTTGAACGCGCCGCCGACCTGATGGAAGGCGAGATCCAGCCGCTGATGGGCCTGCTGGCCCGCGAAGCCGGCAAGACTTTCGCCAACGCCATCGCCGAAGTGCGCGAAGCCGTGGACTTCCTGCGCTACTACGCGGTGCAGGCGCGCAACGATTTCAGCAACGACGCGCACCGCCCACTGGGCCCGGTGGTCTGCATCAGCCCGTGGAACTTCCCGCTGGCGATCTTCAGCGGCCAGGTCGCCGCCGCCCTGGCCGCCGGTAACCCGGTACTGGCCAAGCCGGCCGAACAGACGCCACTGGTCGCCGCACAAGCGGTGCGCCTGATGCTCGAAGCCGGCATTCCGGAAGGCGTGCTGCAACTGCTGCCGGGCCGTGGCGAAACCGTCGGTGCCCGCCTGGTCGGCGACGATCGGGTCAAGGGCGTGATGTTCACCGGTTCCACCGAAGTCGCGCGCCTGCTGCAACGCAACGTCGCCGGCCGCCTGGACGCCCAGGGCCGGCCAATCCCGCTGATCGCCGAAACCGGTGGCCAGAACGCGATGATCGTCGACTCCTCGGCCCTGACCGAACAAGTGGTGATCGATGTCGTCTCCTCGGCCTTCGACAGCGCCGGCCAGCGTTGCTCGGCCCTGCGCGTGCTGTGCCTGCAGGAAGACTCCGCCGACCGCGTGATCGAAATGCTCAAGGGCGCCATGGCGGAAAGTCGCCTAGGCAACCCGGAGCGCCTGTCCGTGGACATCGGCCCGGTGATCGACGCCGAAGCCAAGGCCGGCATCGAGAAACACATCCAGGCCATGCGCGACAAAGGCCGCAGCGTGTATCAGGTGGCGATCGCCGATGGCGAAGAGATCAAGCGCGGCACCTTCGTGATGCCGACTTTGATCGAGCTGGAAAGCTTCGACGAGCTGCAACGGGAGATCTTCGGCCCGGTGCTGCACGTGGTGCGCTACAAGCGCAAGGACATCGACCAGCTGATCGCGCAGATCAACGCTTCCGGCTACGGCCTGACCCTGGGCGTGCATACCCGCATCGACGAAACCATCGCCAAGGTGATCGACAACGTCAACGCCGGTAACGTCTACGTCAACCGCAACATCGTCGGTGCCGTGGTCGGCGTGCAGCCATTCGGCGGCGAAGGCCTGTCGGGCACCGGCCCGAAAGCCGGCGGTCCGCTGTACCTGTACCGCCTGCTGTCGACCCGTCCGACCGACGCCATCGAGCAGTCGTTCGCCCGTGGCGACGCCCTGAATGCCCCGGATGTGCGCCTGCGTGACGCCATGAGCAAGCCGCTGAACGTCCTGCAAGCCTGGGCCGACAGCAACAAGCTGGCGGACCTCAGCGCCCTATGCGTACAGTTCGCGGCGCAGTCGCAGAGCGGTGTCACCCGCGTGCTGGCGGGCCCGACCGGCGAACGCAACAGCTACGCCATCCTGCCGCGCGAACACGTGCTGTGCCTGGCGGAAGTCGAAGGCGACCTGCTGACTCAACTGGCTGCGGTCCTGGCCGTGGGTGGTTCGGCGGTCTGGTCGGAAGGTGAACCGGGCAAGGCGCTCTACGCCCGCCTGCCTGCGGAGGTGCAAGCGCGCATCCAGCGCGTGGCCGACTGGACCAAGGACGACGTGGTGTTCGATGCGGTCCTGCATCACGGCGACTCCGACCAGCTGCGCGCGGTCTGCCAGCAAGTGGCCAAGCGCGCCGGCGCCATCGTCGGGGTTCACGGCCTGTCGCAAGGCGAAACCTCGATTGCCCTGGAACGCCTGGTGATCGAACGCGCCTTGAGCGTCAACACCGCGGCGGCCGGCGGTAACGCCAGCCTGATGACCATCGGCTGAAACCGATAGTCAGCGGCATGAAAAAGGGCGCCCTCACCGGCGCCCTTTTTTTGCCCGATGCAATCCCTGTAGCCGCTGCCGCAGGCTGCGATCGGCCGGAACGGCCGTAGTGATTTCATTGCCGCCGAAGTCCCTGCGGGACTTATCGCAGCCTTCGGCAGCGGCTACAGGGGCTGTGCCTGTTTGGCGTCTTTATCACCCGCATCAATCTTGCTATTCAGCGTTTATTCACCCGCCTAGACTCGGCGCATTCCCTATAAAGCAGGTAGGCCGCCATGTCCGAGACGTTGCTCAGTTCCCGCAATCTGGCTTTCGAGCTGTATGAAGTCCTCGATGCCGAGGGTCTGACCCAGCGCGAGCGATTCGCCGAGCACAACCGGGAAACCTTCGACGCCGCCCTCGGCACCGCGCGCAGCATCGCCGAGAAATTCTTTGCCCCGCACAACCGCAAGGGCGACGAAAACGAGCCGCGTTATGAAGACGGCAAGGCGATCCTGATTCCGGAAGTCAAACCCGCGGTCGATGCCTTTCTCGAAGCCGGCTTCCTCAACGCCGCGCGCAGCTTCGAGGCCGGCGGCATGCAGTTGCCGACGCTGTTGTCCCAGGCCTGCTTCGCGCACTTCCAGGCGGCCAACGCAGCCTCCACGTCCTACCCCTTCCTGACCATGGGCGCGGCCAACCTGATCGAAAGCTTCGGCACCGACGAGCAAAAGCAACGCTTCCTGCAGCCGATGATCGACGGGCGCTTCTTCGGCACCATGGCCCTGACCGAACCCCACGCCGGCTCGTCGCTGGCGGACATCCGCACCCGCGCCGAACCGGCGGCGGACGGCACCTACCGGCTCAAGGGCAACAAGATCTTCATCTCCGGCGGCGATCACCCGCTGTCGGAAAACATCGTGCACATGGTGCTGGCCAAGCTGCCGGACGCGCCGGCCGGGGTGAAAGGCATCTCGCTGTTCATCGTGCCCAAGTTCCTGGTCAATGACGACGGCAGCCTGGGCCCGCGCAACGACGTGCTGCTGGCCGGGCTGTTCCACAAGATGGGCTGGCGTGGCACCACCTCCACGGCGCTGAACTTCGGCGATAACGGGGAGTGTGTCGGCTATCTGGTGGGCAAGCCGCACCACGGCCTGAGCTACATGTTCCAGATGATGAACGAGGCGCGGATCGGCGTCGGCATGGGCGCGGTGATGCTCGGCTACGCCGGCTACCTGTACTCCCTGGAATACGCCCGCGAACGCCCGCAAGGTCGCCTACCGGACAGCAAGGACCCGACTACCGCGCCGGTGTCGATCGTCCAGCACGCCGACGTCAAGCGCATGCTGCTGACCCAGAAGGCCTATGTCGAAGGCGCTTTCGACCTCGGCCTGTACGCCGCGCGACTGTTCGACGACACCACCACCCTGCCCAGCGAAGACCAGCGCAAGCAGGCCCACGAACTGCTGGACCTGCTGACGCCCATCGTCAAATCCTGGCCCTCGGAGTTCTGCCTGAAGGCCAACGAACTGGCGATCCAGATCCTCGGTGGCCACGGCTACACCCGTGAATACCCGGTGGAACAGTACTACCGCGACAACCGCCTGAACCCGATCCATGAAGGCACCCACGGCATCCAGTCACTGGACCTCCTGGGGCGCAAGCTGGCGCAGAACGGCGGCGCGGGCCTGAAACAACTGATCCGCCTGATCGCCGACACCAGCGAGCGGGCCCAGGCCCACGACGCCCTGACGGCGCTGCGCCAACCGCTGGAAAAGCTGGTGGCGCGCCTGCAAAGCGTGACCCTGGGCCTGCTCAGCGACCTGGCCCAGGGCAAGGTCAACAGCAGCCTGGCCAACTCGGCGCTGTACCTGAAAGCCTTCGGTCATGCGGTGATCGGCTGGCGCTGGCTGGAACAGGCGATTCGCGCGCAGGAAGGCCTGGCCAGGGACAACCCGGCGGATGTGGGTTTCTACAAGGGCAAGCTGCAGGCGGCGCGTTACTTCCTGACCTGGGAGGTGCCGGCCTGTCATCACGAGCTGGCCTTGCTGGAGGCGCGGGACGATACCTGCCTGGGCATGCAGGACGAGTGGTTCTGAAGCGCTAAAAGCATCGCGAGCAATCGAGCGCCGCCCGGCTGCTCGCGAAAACAATCAGTCCGACACAACCGCAACGGCGTTGCAGGTTGTGGGTAGGCCCATCAGTTCTGGCTGATGGTCTTGGAGATCACTTCGACCGTGGCGCTGACTTGCTCTTGGTAACGGTCGAGCTCCTGCTGATGACGCTTTTGCATCTCGAGCTGCTGGGAGCACAGGTTCATCGCCGCCAGCACCAGCAAGCGGTCACCGATCAGCGTCGGGTATTTCTTCTTGGTCTCGGCCAGGGTGGCCTTCAACATCAACGCGGCGTCCAGCAGGGTCTGCTCTTCCCCGGCCGGCGCCTTGATCGAGTAGTCCTCGCCGAGAATCGAGACGACTTTTACCCCGTCGGCACCCTGCCTCATGCGCTGACAGGACCGGCGCTGACGCGCTCGACCAGGGCCTGGATGCGGGCCGCGGTGGCGCCTTGCTTCTCTTCCTGTTCCATCAGGCTCAGTTGCAGGCTTTCGTTCTCATCCTTGGCCTGGGCCAGTTCTGCCTTGAGGGTTTCGTTCGTGCCCGACAGTTCCTGGTTCTGTTGCACCAGGTCACTGACAAGCTGTTCCAATTGGCTTAGGGATGCTTCCAACATTTTGATTTTCCGAGCATTTTTCAAAGGGCGCGTACGATAAAGAAAAGTCACCCCGGATGCCAGATTTTCCCGGCGCAACGCCTTGATTTGCCTGGCGGGTGACCTTGCCTGCGAACTTTAAAGACTGTCATTCCCCCATCTGGTTCCTGACACTTCGTCGCCCATCAGATCTTTCTGAAACTCTCGCTCCTGCTTCAAGAATCCATTTTTCCGCGCGATAGGTCTGGGGAGCCCTATCAACCACCGCGGCATGGATTGCGCATTCTTGAGGTAGATCCCCATGTCTCTTCGCAACATGAACATTGCACCGAGGGCATTTCTCGGCTTTGCATTCATCGGCTGCCTGATGCTGTTCCTGGGCATCTTCGCCCTGAACCAGATGAGCAAGATTCGCGCGGCGACCGTCACCATTTCCACCGACAACATGCCCAGCATCCAGAGCATCGATGAGTTCACCCAGCAGATGCTGCGCCTGCAAGTGCTGTCCTATCGCCTGGTGATCAACCGCGGTCCCGAGGTGCAGGCCAAGACCCGCGAGTCGCTCGAACTCGGCAACCAGCAGATCGAAAAAATCCGCACCACCTATGAAAAGCTGGTCAGCAGCCCGGAAGAGAGCGAAGCCTACGACCACTACCTCAAGCTGCTGGCCGAATACCGCAAGCTCGAAGAGCGCATCAAAGAGCTGTCGCGCAACAACCAGCTGGGTGAGCTGCAAGAGATGCTGAACAACGAGTTGATGAAGAACTCGCAGCAGATCAACAAGGTTCTGAACCTGCTGGTACAGATCAACAGCCAACGCTCCAGGGACGCCAACGAGCAGGCCGCCGAGGAATATGCTTCGGCATTCAACCTGGTAGTCGCTCTGCTGATCCTGTCCACCACCCTGACCGTGGTGTTTGCCTGGTTGCTGACCCGCAGCATTACCCAACCCATCGCCAGCGCCTTGCATGCCGCGGAACACATCGCCGAAGGCGACCTCACCCAAAGCATCCGGGTCAACGGGCGCGACGAGCCCGGACGCCTGCTGCAGGCCATGGCGAGCATGCAGGAAAAACTGCGCCAGACCCTGTTGCATATTTCCGGCTCCGCCAGCCAGTTGGCTTCCGCCGCGGAAGAACTGAACAGCGTCACCGACGAAAGTGCCCGCGGCCTGACCCAGCAGAACAACGAAATCGAGCAGGCCGCCACCGCCGTGAACGAGATGACCTGCGCCGTCGAAGAAGTCGCGCGCAACGCCGTGAGCACCGCCGAGGCTTCGAACGACGCCACCCAGTCGGCCAGCGAAGGCCGCAACCTGGTGCGCGAGACCGTCAGCGCCATAGAGCTGATGAGCAGCGAAGTGCAGAGTTCGGCCAACAGGATCAGCGAACTGGCCGAGGAATCGCGCGACATCGGCAAGGTGCTGGACGTGATCCGCGGCCTGGCCGACCAGACCAACCTGCTGGCCTTGAACGCCGCGATAGAAGCCGCCCGGGCCGGCGATGCCGGACGCGGGTTCGCCGTGGTCGCCGATGAAGTGCGTGCCCTGGCCCACCGTACCCAGCAGTCCACCAGCGAAATCGAACGCATGATCGGCAGCATCCAGAGCGGCACCGAGCATGCCGTCGAGTCGATGCGCACCAGCACCGAGCGCGCCGACTCGACCCTGAGCATCGCCCGTGGCGCCGGCGGTGCCCTGGACACCATCAACACCGCGGTCAACGAAATCAACGAGCGCAACCTGGTCATCGCCAGCGCCGCCGAGGAGCAGGCCCTGGTGGCCCGCGAAGTGGACCGCAACCTGGTGAACATCCGCGACCTGTCGGTGCAATCGGCCACCGGCGCCAACCAGACCAGCGATGCCAGCCACGAGCTGTCACGCCTGGCCGTGGACCTGAACGGCATGGTGGCGCGATTCACCCTGTAATAAGCCGCCAATAGCGCTGATCGCCACCTGCGCCAGCCACTGCGGAACGCCATGAAGTCCGTCGGTGGCCGGCGCCAGGCGACGCTTTTCCGCCGCCTGTAAACAGGCGCAAAAGCTTTTTGACAGCATCGTATTTCAACAGGTTAGAATCGCTGGCACGCAGACTGCATGGTCAGTTTGTGCCCGCCTTTCTGCTTCTGGAGTACTGCCTTTGAATGCGACGACCATCAACAGCCTGTTCTTGATCGGCGCGTTGCTGGTAGGTGCGAGCATTCTGGTGAGTTCCCTTTCGTCCCGCCTCGGTATCCCGATCCTGGTGATCATCCTGGCCGTGGGCATGGCCGCCGGCGTCGACGGTGGCGGCATCATCTTCAACAACTATCCGACAGCTTACCTGGTGGGTAACCTCGCACTCGCGGTGATCCTCCTCGACGGCGGCCTGCGCACCCGGGTCTCGAGCTTTCGCGTGGCCTTGTGGCCCGCTTTGTCGCTGGCCACCGTCGGCGTGATGATCACCACCGGCCTGACCGGCATGGCGGCCGCCTGGCTGTTCGACCTGAACCTGATCCAGGGCCTGCTGATCGGCGCCATCGTCGGCTCCACCGACGCCGCGGCGGTGTTCTCGCTGCTGGGCGGCAAGGGCCTGAACGAACGGGTCACCGCCAGCCTGGAGATCGAGTCAGGCAGTAACGATCCGATGGCGGTGTTCCTCACCGTGACCCTGATCGACATGCTCGCCAGCGGCCAGACCGGCCTGCACTGGAGCCTGCTGGGGCATCTGCTGCGCGAGTTCGGCATCGGCGGCCTGATCGGCCTGAGCGGCGGCTGGCTGATGCTGCAACTGGTGAACCGCATCAACCTGGCCACCGGCCTGTACCCGATCCTGGTAATCGCCGGCGGCCTGGTGGTCTTCGCCCTGACCAACGCCCTGCACGGCAGCGGCTTCCTCGCGGTGTACCTGTGCGGCCTGGTGATCGGCAACCGCCCGGTGCGCAGCCGCCACGGCATCCTGCATATGCTCGACGGCATGGCCTGGCTGTCGCAGATCGGCATGTTCCTGGTGCTGGGCCTGCTGGTCACGCCCCACGACCTGCTGCCCATCGCCCTGCCGGCGCTGGGCCTGGCGCTGTGGATGATCCTGTTCGCCCGTCCGCTGTCGGTGATGGTCGGCCTTTTGCCGTTCAAGGCCTTCCACGGCCGTGAGAAAGCCTTTATTTCCTGGGTCGGCCTGCGCGGCGCGGTACCGATCATTCTCGCGGTGTTCCCGTTGATGGCCGGGCTGCCCGAGGCCCAGCTGTACTTCAACCTGGCCTTCTTTATCGTGCTGGTGTCCCTGTTGGTTCAAGGCACCAGCCTGCCGTGGGTCGCCAAGCTGCTGAAAGTCACGGTGCCACCGGAGTCGGCGCCGATCTCCCGCGCCGCCCTGGAGGTGCATGTCACCAGCGAATGGGAGCTGTTTGTCTACCGCCTCGGCGCGGAAAAATGGTGCATCGGCGCGGCGTTGCGCGAGCTGAAAATGCCCGAAGGCACCCGTATCGCCGCCCTGTTTCGTCACCAGCAACTGCTCCATCCGTCGGGTAGTACGGTGCTGGAAGCCGATGATTTGCTCTGCGTCATCGGCCATGAGCACAACCTGCCGGCCCTTGGAAAACTCTTCAGCCAGGCGCCGCAACGGGGCCTCGATCTGCGCTTCTTCGGCGACTTCGTTCTCGAAGGCGACGCCCAGCTGGGCGCGGTTTCGGCGCTGTACGGGCTCAAGCTCGAAGGGCTCGATCCGGACATGCCGCTGAGCCGCTTCATCACCCAGAAAGTGGGCGGCGCTCCAGTGGTCGGCGACCAGGTGGAATGGAACAACACCATCTGGACGGTTGCCGTGATGGAGGGGAACAAGATCAGCAAAGTGGGCGTCAGATTCCCCGAAGGAAGTCGCCCGGGCCCCGGACTCTTCCTCTAAACTGCCTAACTTCTCATCCAGCTTGACCGGTCTCTATGCCAACCCTGCGTACCCTTTTCGCCATTGCCCTGCTGGGCCTGAGCCTTTCTGTCGGTCCACTGCAAGCGGCCGAGCCGCCCAGTGCCGAGTCCGTCCAGCAGAGCCTGGATAAAATCGCCGAGCGCAAATTGCCGGAGGCCGATCAAAAGGCCCTGCAAGCGGTGCTGCAACAGACGCTGACCCAGCTGTCGAACAAGCAGGATTACGAACAGCGCCTGAACGACCTCAAGCAGCAGCTGAGCAATGCACCGCGCCAGACCAGCGAAAACCAGCGCGAGCTGACCCGCCTGAAAGCCACCAAGGTGGTGCCCGTGGCCCAGCGCTACGCCAACCTGCCGGTGTCGCAGCTCGAACAACTGCTGACCGAACGCACCACCCAGCAGGGCGACATGCAGAAAGCCCTGGCCGAGGCCAACAGCCTGGCCATTACCGCGCAGACCCGCCCCGAACGCGCCCAGGCCGAGATCAGCAGCAGCCAGACCCGCACCCAGCAGATCAATACGATCCTCAAGAACGGCAAGGACTCCGGCAAGCCGATCAACGCCGACCAGCGCAATCAGCTCAATGCCGAACTGGCGGCGATCAACGCGCTGATCCCGTTGCGCCGCCAGGAGCTGGCCGGCAACAGCCAGCTGCAGGACCTGGGCAACAGCCAGCATGACCTGCTGATGGAAAAGACCGCGCGCCTGGAGCAGGAAATCCAGGACCTGCAGACCCTGATCAACCAGAAGCGCCTGGCCCAGTCCCAGGAAACCGTCACCCAGCAATCGATCGAAGCGCAAAAGGCCGGCAGCAGCAGCCTCCTGGCCACCGAAAGCGCGGCCAACCTGAAGCTCTCCGACTATCTGCTCAAAAGCACCGACCGCCTCAATGAGCTGACCCAGCAGAACCTGCAGACCAAGCAGCAACTCGACAGCGTGACCCAGAGCGATGCCGCGCTGGACGAGCAGATCAGCGTGCTCAAGGGCAGCCTGCTGCTGTCGAAGATCCTCTATAAACAGAAGCAGGCGCTGCCGCACCTGCGGCTCGACCGCGACCTGGCGGACCAGATCGCCGACATCCGCCTGTATCAGTTCGAGGTCAACCAGCAACGCGAGCTGATCAGCAGCCCCAGCAGCTATGTCGACAACCTGCTGGCGACCCAGCCGTCCGAGCAAATCACCCCGCAGCTGCGCAAAACCCTGCTGGACCTGGCCATCACCCGTGCCGACCTGCTGGAACGCCTGAGCCGCGAGCTGAGCGCCCTGCTCAACGAATCCATCACCCTGCAGCTCAATCAGAAGCAGCTGCTGAGCACCTCGCAAAGCCTGCGCGCGACCCTCGACGAACAGATGTTCTGGATTCCCAGCAACAAGCCGCTGGACGGCGAATGGCTGCAAGCTGTGCCGCTGCGCCTGGAAAAACAGGTCACCACCCTGCCCTGGTCGTCCAGCCTGAGCGAGCTGGCCGACGGCCTGGCGCAACGGCCGCTGCTGTTCCTGCCATTGCTGCTCCTGATCGCGGCCCTGCTGTGGCGGCGCAAGAACCTGTACCAGCGCCTGACCAAGGTTCACAAGGACATCGGTCACTTCAAGCGCGACAGCCAATGGCACACGCCGCAGGCGATCCTGGTCAACATCCTGCTGGCGATGCCGGTCGCTCTCGGCCTGGCGCTGTGCGGCCTGGCCTTGCAGATCGACGCCCGCGGACAGAACGCCAACCTCGGCGCGGCGCTGTTGCAGATGGCCCAGGCCTGGCTGGTGTTCTATACCGCCTACCGGATCCTCGCCCCCGGCGGCGTGGCGGAACTGCACTTTCGCTGGGAAAAGCCCCAGGTCGAATTCCTCCAGGGCTGGATCCGCCGCCTCGGACTGGTGGTCATGGCCCTGGTGGCCGTGGTCGCTGTGGCCGAACATCAACCAGCGGCACTGGCCGATGACGTACTCGGCATCGCCGTGGTCCTGACCTGCTACGCCCTGATGGCCTGGCTGCTCAGCCGCCTGCTGCTGAGCAGCCCGACGCACCAGAACGCCTCGCTGTTCCGCAAGGCGGTGGCGGTGCTGTTCACCGCGCTGCCGATCGCCTTGTTCATCGCCGTGTGCTTCGGCTACTACTACACCGCGCTGAAGCTCAGCGACCGCCTGATCAATACCCTGTACCTGCTGATGTTCTGGCTGGTGATCGAAGCCACTTTTGTCCGTGGACTGGGCGTCGCCGCCCGGCGCCTGGCCTACCAGCGGGCCCTGGCCAAACGCCAGGCCGCCAAGGAAAGCGGCGACGGCGAAGCGGTGGTCGAAGAGCCGACCCTGGACATCGAGAAGGTCAACGAACAGTCCCTGCGCCTGATCCGCCTGGCCCTGCTCGGTGGTTTCATGGCCGGGCTGTACTGGGTCTGGTCGGACCTGATCAGCGTGTTCTCCTACCTGGACAACATCACCCTCTACGAATACACCAGCGGCACCGGCGCCAACATGAGCATGGTGCCCATCAGCATCGGCGACATGCTCGGCGCGCTGATCATCGTCGGCATCACCTTCGCCCTGGCGCGCAACCTGCCGGGGCTGCTGGAGGTGCTGGTGTTGTCCAGGCTGAACCTGGCCCAGGGCAGCGCCTACGCGACCACCACGCTGCTGTCCTATGTGATTGCCGGCGTCGGCTTCGTCTCGACCCTGTCGACCCTCGGCGTCAGCTGGGACAAGTTGCAGTGGCTGGTAGCTGCGCTGTCGGTGGGCCTGGGCTTCGGCATGCAGGCGATCTTCGCCAACTTCATCTCCGGCATCATCATCCTGTTCGAGCGGCCAGTGCGCATCGGCGACACCATCACCATCGGCAACCTGTCGGGCACGGTGAGCAAGATCCGCATCCGCGCCACCACCATCACCGACTTCGATCGCAAGGACATCATCGTCCCGAACCAGACCTTCATCACCGGGCAACTGATCAACTGGTCGCTGACCGACACCGTCACCCGGGTGACCCTCAAGCTCGGTGTCGACTACGGCTCGGACCTGGACCTGGTCAAGGAACTGCTGCTCAAGGCGGCCCGCGATAACCCGCGGGTACTGAAAGAACCCGAGCCCCATGTGTACTTCCTCAACTTCGGCGAAAGCACCCTGGACCACGAATTGCGCATGCACGTGCGCGAGCTGGGGGACCGCAACCCGGTGCTCGACGAGGTCAACCGCTTCATCAACCGCGAGTTCAAGAAGCAGCACATCAACATCTCGTTCCGCCAGATGGAGGTCTACCTGAAGAACCTCCATGGCCAGGAATACAAGATGGTGCCCATCGAGCCGGAGACCAAGACCATTGTCCCGCTGCCCGACGACAAACCGCTGCAGCAACCGCCTCCCAGCAGGCTCGACTAAGGGCGCTATCCCTAGCAGAATGCTCGGACATTCTGCTGGAGATGGCCGTTGAAAGCCCTCGACGAACTGACCTTCGACAATCGCTTCGCCCGCCTGGGCGATGCGTTCTCAACCCATGTGCTGCCCGAGCCGATCGACCGCCCACGCCTGGTGGTGGCCAGCCCGGCGGCCATGGCGCTGCTGGACCTGGACCCCGAGGCCGCGCAAAGCCCGGTGTTCGCCGAACTGTTTGGCGGGCACAAGCTGTGGGCCGAAGCCGAGCCCCGGGCGATGGTCTATTCCGGGCATCAGTTCGGCTCCTACAACCCTCAGTTGGGCGATGGTCGCGGCTTGCTGCTGGGCGAGGTGTACAACGCCGCCGGCGAGCACTGGGACCTGCACCTCAAGGGCGCCGGCCAGACCCCCTACTCGCGCATGGGCGATGGCCGCGCCGTACTGCGTTCGTCGATCCGCGAGTTCCTGGCTTCCGAGGCGCTGCACGCCCTGGGTATTCCGACCACCCGGGCGCTGTGTGTGATCGGCTCCGACACCCCGGTCTGGCGCGAGAAGCAGGAGCGCGCGGCGATGCTGCTGCGCATGTCGCCCAGCCATGTCCGCTTCGGCCACTTCGAATACTTCTATTACACAAAACGCCCCGAGCAGCAGAAACAGCTGGGCGAGCACGTGCTGGCCATGCACTTTCCCGCGTGCCTGGAGCAGCCCGAACCCTACCTGGCGATGTTCCGCGAAGTGGTCGAGCGCAATGCCGAACTGATCGCCAAGTGGCAGGCCTACGGTTTCTGCCACGGGGTGATGAACACCGACAACATGTCGATCCTCGGCGTGACCTTCGACTTCGGGCCGTTCGCCTTCCTCGACGATTTCGATGCGCATTTCATCTGCAACCATTCCGATGACCAGGGGCGCTACTCGTTCAGCAACCAGGTGCCGATCGGCCAGTGGAACCTCAGCGCCCTGGCCCAGGCGCTGACGCCCTTCATCAGTGTCGAGGCCCTGCGGGAAACCCTCGGCCTGTTCCTGCCGCTGTTCCAGGCCCATTACCTGGACCTGATGCGCCGCCGCCTCGGCCTGACCAGCGCCGAAGAGGAGGATCAGAAGCTGGTGGAACGGCTGCTGCAACTGATGCAGGGCAGCGGCGTGGACTACAGCCTGTTCTTCCGTCGCCTGGGGGATGAGCCGGCGGAACTGGCCGTGGCCCGGCTGCGCGACGACTTCGTCGACCGCCAGGGCTTCGATGCCTGGGCCGATCTGTACAAGGCCCGGGTCGCCCGTGATCTGGTCCAGGGTCAGGAGCTGCGCCGGGAACGCATGCATGCGGTCAACCCGCTGTACATCCTGCGCAATTACCTGGCACAGAAGGCCATCGACGCCGCCGAACAAGGGGATTACTCCGAGGTGCGCCGCCTGCACGCGGTACTGAGCAAGCCGTTCGAACAACAGGCCGGCATGGACAGCTACGCCGAACGACCGCCCGAATGGGGCAAGCACCTGGAAATCAGTTGCTCGTCCTGAGGGGTCAGATAAAGGTTTCCATCGAGACCTTGAAACGTTCGGCCAGCCAGCGGATCTGCCGCAGGTTGAGCTGACGCTTGCCGCTCAGGATCTCCGAGACTACCGACTGCGCGCCGACACCGGGCAGCTCGCTCTGGGTCAGGCCGTGTTCGCGCATCATGTAGCGCAACACATCTACTCCGCTGGCGACAGGCATCGGGCGATGTTCAAGATCGTAGGCTTCGATCCAGTCCCCGATGATGTCCACCAGGCTGTTGAGAGGATGGGCCTCGTCTTCCCCCGTCAGGTCCAGCAACTCGTCAAGGGCCTGAACCAGCCTGTCGTAATCCGCCTCGGTTTTCGGCTTGCGCAGCAATGGCGCAACGAACTGCCAGTGTTCGGCCACTTGCTCGATCAATGCACTCATCCTCGATCCTCCTTCCACTTACCCCGGTCATATTCACGGTGGTCCAACACATGGCGGATATAGAGCTTTTGCGTCGTGTAACGGACCAATGCAATCAGCCGTATCTTGTTGCCACCGATATCGAACACATGCAGCGGCCCGACCTTGTCCACCGCCGGAAACATCGCCTTCATCGCGGCAAAATCCGCAAGCCGATTGCGTTTAAGCGCGCGATACCAATCATCCAACGCCTTGGCCGAGTGTGGCCATTTTTCCTTGGCATCCCAAATTCGTTTAGCCGTGATTACACGCATGCAAAGTCCTTATCGCATACTGCTATGGCAGCCTAGAGGGTGGAGCAACTTATCGCAAGTTGCTATAAATGCTCTCGGACCAATGGCACGGAGCATCGTCTCTCTCCAGCCTAGAACCGAGCCGACGGTTGCCGCGCAAAGATGTATGAGCGCATGCAACAGCTTGATAAACCGGCCCACAGCCTCCAGATCGGAGCTATTGGCCACTTATCCCGGAGCCCCCTCATGTCCGATCCACTGCTGATCCCCTGCCCCCATTGCAATGGGTTGAACCGCATCCCCGCCGAGCGCGTGGGCGATCAGCCCAAATGCGGGCGCTGCAAAGGCCAGGTGTTGCTGAACCAGCCTTTCGAACTGAAACAAGGCGACTACGCCAGCCAGATCAAGGGCGACCTGCCGCTGCTGGTGGATGTCTGGGCGGATTGGTGCGGGCCGTGCAAATCCTTCGCACCGGTATTCGAGCAGGCGGCGGCGCAATTGGCAGGCAAGTGCCGGCTGGCCAAGCTCGACAGCCAGGCCAACCAGCAATTGTCGGCGCAGTTGGGAATTCGCTCGATTCCGAGCCTGATTCTGTTCAAGAACGGACGGGAAGTGGCACGCCAGAGTGGCGCCTTCCCGTTACCGCAGCTGATGAGCTGGCTGCGCAGCCAGGGCATCTGACCGCTATCGAAATCGCCTTGAACTATAGGAGCGAGGCTTGCCCGCGATAACGGTCTGACAGCCGACGACGATGTTGAATGTCAGGCACTCATCGCGGGCAAGCCCCGCTCCTACGGAAGAAGGTCAGGCGCTTTCCAGCAGGTTGTGCAGGTCGACGAACTGCTGGGTCAGCTTGTGCCGGGGGTCGAGGTGGATCAGCGGCAGGCTGGCCTGGTGGGATTCGCGCATGCGCACCGAACTGGCCAGGTACACCGGCAATACCGGCAGGCCCTCGGCGATCAGCTCATCAAGCATTTGCTGGGGCAGGCTGGCGCGGGCCTGGAACTGGTTGACCACGATACCCTCGACCTGCAAATCCTCGTTATGGTCGTCCTTGAGCTCTTCGATTTCCGCCAGCAGGCCGTACAGCGCCTGGCGGGAAAAGCTGTCGCAGTCGAAAGGAATCAATACGCGATCGGCAGCAATCAGCGCCGAAACTGCGTAGAAGTTCAAGGCCGGCGGGGTGTCCAGGTAGATCCGGTCGTAGTCCTCGGCCAACTCGTCCAGCAGTTTGCGCAGCTTGTTGATCTTGTGCTTCGCCTCAAGCTTGGGCTGCAGATCCGCCAACTCGGCGGTGGCCGTCACCACATGCAGGTTGTCGAACGGCGTTTCGTAGATATCGACCTGATTCTTCTTCGAGAACGGTCCGGAAGACAGGGTCTGCTTGAAGAAGTCGGCGATCCCCATGGGGATGTCGTCGCCGGTCAGGCCGGTGAGGTATTGAGTGGAGTTGGCCTGGGCATCCAGGTCCACCAGCAGCGTGCGATACCCCTCGCTGGCACTTACGGCCGCCAGATTGCAGGCAATGCTCGACTTGCCGACTCCCCCTTTCTGATTGAACACCACGCGCCGCATGTCAGAACCTCCCTGCATCAAAGATCACCGAGTGTAGTAGCCAGTACCGTCGCTTCGCTACCTCGCTGACGGCAGACCGCCAAACCAGTTCCAGTGGCCAGAATCAGCCTAGACTTTCTTGTAAAGCCCCCGCGCTCCCGACCTGTACCATTCGATAATGGCCAAATGACACTTTTCTGCTGTCGAGCGGGTCATTTTCACTGAGCGAAACATAACCAATGTTTGCTACCAGCCAGTCACACCGGGATAATGCGCGCCACTCGGCTGTAGCTCCGTGGCAGGTGAGTCGCGATCGAAACGCCTGACCACGTCAAGTAAGCCCGCAGGGGCGGGATGAATTTTCAAGTGATCAACTTCAACATCGCTCAATGGCGCGCGTGGGCCCCTGGGCTCGAAAGCGTGGACGATTGGCAGGCCTGGAGCCGACAACCGGTCGTGCTCCAGAGCAGTGATGCGGCCCCGGACGTGTCGTTTCTACCGGCCATGCAGCGCCGGCGCCTCAGCCGTCTGGCCCGCATGGCCTTCAGCGTGGGCTGGCCGCTGGCCGAAGGCCTGGAACAGCTACCGTTGGTCTTTATTTCCCGGCATGGCGAAACGCCGCGCACCTTCGACATCCTCAGCGACCTGGCGGCCGACCAGCCGTTGTCCCCGACCCAGTTCAGCCTCTCGGTGCACAACGCGGTGATCGGCCTGTGGTCGATCATGCGTGGCGAGACCAGCGAAATGACCGCCCTCGCCGCTGCCGGCGACGGCCTCGAACATGGCATGCTAGAGGCCGCGGCGCTGCTTGAGGAAGGCGCCCCGGCGGTGCTGCTGGTGGTCACCGAAGAGCAGCCGCCCGCCGCCTATGCCACCTGGATCGACGACGTGCCGTTCCCCTATGCGGTGGGCCTGTTGCTGACCCCCGGCAAAGAGTGGCAACTGACGCTCGATACCGCCACCGAGGAAGCGCCACGCGCCGAGTGGCCCCATGCCCTGAATCTCTTGCGTACCCTGCTCGGCGAGCAGACCTCCTGCCAACATGCCTGGAAGAACCGTGTATGGAACTGGCAACGCAACCTGTAAACACAAAACCCCGCGACGCCTACTACTGGCGCCTGGTCGCCACGGCAGCGAGCTTCGCCTTGTTCGGCCTGGGTGGCCTGTGCCTGCGCCTGGTGATTTTCCCGCTGCTCGCCTGCCTGCCCGGCGACGCCGAAGCGCATCGCCAGCGCGCACGTCGCACCATTGGCCGGCTGTTCTGGCTGTTCATTCGCTTCATGGCCCGCAGCGGCGTGCTGACCTATGAAGTCGAAGGCGCACAAAAGCTCGGCCGCCCCGGACAAATGATCATTGCCAACCACCCATCGCTGATCGACGTGGTCTTTCTCATCGGCCTGGTGCGCAACGCCAACTGCGTGGTCAAGCAGAGCCTGTGGCAGAACCCGTTCACTCGCGGCCCGATACGCGAAGCCGAATACATCAGCAACGACGGCAGCATGGACATGCTCGACGCCGCCGGCGAAGCCCTGCGCAACGGCCAGACCCTAGTGATCTTCCCCGAGGGCACCCGCACCCCACCGGGCCAGGCGCCGGCCTTTCATCGGGGGGGCGCGGCAATCGCCTTGCGGGGTGCGAGAATCATCACCCCGGTGGTCATCAAGGTCAGCCCGACCACCCTGACCAAGGCCGAACCCTGGTATCGCATCCCGATGCGCCGCGTGCACTTCAGTTTTCGCGTCGGAGCCGATATAGACCCGTATGCCTTTGCCGCCCAAGGCCCCGCACCGCAGGCCTCGCGCAAGCTCAACGATTATTTGCATCACTACTTCATTAAGGAGCTCGCCGAAGATGAGCGATCTGCACCAGGAAATTAAAATGCTGATCATCGATGCCCTGGGCCTCGAAGACATCAGCGTGCAAGACATCGGCAACGAGCAGACGCTCTTCGGTGAAGGCCTGGGCCTGGACTCGGTCGACGCCCTGGAGCTGGGCCTGGCGATCCAGAAACGCTACGGCATCAAGATCGACGCCGACGCCAAGGACACCCGCAATCACTTCACCAACGTGGCGAGCCTTGCGGCGTTCGTCACTGCAAAACAGGCAGCTTGAGACCGGACCATGCAAACTCGTGACGACATCTTCAACACCCTGCGTGATGCCCTGGTGGAACTCTTCGAACTGGAACCGGAACGCGTAAGCCTGGAATCCAATCTGTATCAGGACCTGGAAATCGACAGCATCGACGCCGTCGACCTGATCGATCACATCAAGCGCAAGACCGGCAAGAAAATCGCCGCCGAGGAATTCAAGTCGGTGCGTACCGTCAATGACGTGGTCGAGGCGGTATACCGTCTGGTCCAGCCGGCCGCATGAGCCGGCTGATCGGCCTTGGCCTGCTGCTGGCGGGCCTGTTGTATCCCTTTGCGGTGTATTTCGGCATGGAGCATTTCGCTCCCTGGCAGTTCGGCCTGTTGCTCGGCGGCCTGTGGCTGGCCCGGGCGCTGACCGGCGAACGGCGTCCCGGCAGCCTGTGGATGGCGGGCGTCGCCCTGGCCTTCTGCCTGCTGCTGGCGCTGTTCGATAACCCGTTGTTACTGCGCTGGTACCCGGTGCTGATCAGCGGCTTCATGCTCACGCTGTTCGGCCTGAGCCTGAAATACGGCCCGCCGGTGGCTGAACGCCTGGCTCGCCTCAGCGAGCCTGCTCTGCCGGAAAAGGCGATTCGCTATACCCGCCAGGTGACTGTCGCCTGGAGTGTGTTTTTCCTCTGTAACGGATTGCTCGCCGCGGCCCTGACCCTATGGGCGCCGCTGAGCTGGTGGACGTTGTACAACGGCCTGATCTCCTACGGGTTGATGGGTTTGCTGTTTGCCATTGAATGGCTGTTACGACAACGCGTACGAGGCCGCGCATGAATTGGATAAAACTTGAGCAGCTGCTGCTCAAGTCGCTGCCGGAACGGGCCGTCACGGTCGAACCGGCACTCGATCACAGCCACCTGCGGCACCAGGCCCTGAGCCTGGCCGCGGGCTTGCAGGCCAGGGGCGTACAGCGCCTGGCCCTGCACCTGGAAGATGCCGCCGAACTGGCCATCGCCCTGCTCGGCGCCTGGCGCGCCGGGGTCAGCGTACTGCTGCCCGCCGACCTGCAACCGCAGACCCGGCAACGCTGGTCGACCCAGGTCGATCTGTGGCTGACCGACCAGCCGGGCGATGCCCACTTGGCCGACTTCGACCAGCCACCATTGCCCGCCGCCGAACTCGATCTCGACGGCTGCCGCCTGAGCCTGTGCACCTCCGGCTCCAGCGGCGAACCCAAGCGCATCGACAAATCCCTGCGCCAGCTGGCCAACGAAGTCGAGGCCCTGGAGCAACTGTGGGGCGAGGGATTGGGCCAGGCCTGCATCATCGGCAGCGTCGCCACCCAACATATCTACGGCCTGCTGTTCCGTGTGCTCTGGCCGCTCTGCGCCGGGCGCACCTTCGTGCGTCGGCAACTGCCGTTCCCGGAAGACCTGCAGCGCGCCAGCCGCGAACACCTGGCCTTTGCCTGGGTCGCCAGCCCGGCCTTGCTCAAGCGCATGGGCGACAACCTCGACTGGCCGGCCCTGAGCCCGGTGCGCCGGGTGTTTTCCTCCGGCGGCGCACTGCCTGCCGACGCCGCGCAAGGCCTGCACCAGCGTCTTGGACAATGGCCAACGGAGATCCTCGGCAGCTCGGAAACCGGCGGCATCGCCTGGCGCCAGGGCGACAGCCTGTGGCAAGCCTTCGCCGGGGTCGAGCTGAGCCAGGACAGCGACGGCGCCTTGCTGATCGCTTCGCCCTACCTGCCGGCCGGGCATATCGAACACACCGCCGATGCCGCGCGCATCGCCGCCGATGGGCGTTTCGAGCTGCTCGGGCGCCTGGACCGGATCGTCAAGCTGGAAGAAAAGCGCATTTCCCTGCCGATGCTGGAACAGGCCCTGGCCGGGCATGCCTGGGTCGCCGAAGCGCGCCTTGGGGTGGTCCGGGAAAACCGCGCTTCCCTCGGCGCGCTGCTGGTCCTCAGCGAACAAGGCCTGCACGCCTTGCGCAATCAGGGTCGTCGGGCCCTCACGCAAGCGTTGCGCCAGCACCTGAGCCAGCATTGCGAGGCCCTGGCGCTACCGCGCCGCTGGCGCCTGCTGCGCCAGTTGCCCCTGAACAGCCAGGGCAAGCTACCCCAGGCCGATGTCGAAGCCCTGCTGCTGGCCCCGCGCCCACGGGCGCCGGAAGTGCTGGAACAGCTCGAGGCCGACGGCGAATGGAGCCTGCAACTGGCGATCCCACCGGACCTGGCCTACTTCAGTGGCCACTTCCCCCAGACCCCGGTGCTACCGGGCGTGGTCCAGGTGGACTGGGCATTGGCCCTGGGCCAGCAGTTGCTCGATCTGCCGGGGCGCTTTGCCGGCATGGAAGTACTGAAGTTCCAGCAACTGGTGCGCCCCGGCGACCAGGTGCAATTGCACCTGCGCTTCGATCATGAGCGCGGCAAACTCTACTTCGCCTATCGCAATGACAGCGCCGCCTGCTCCAGCGGCCGCATCCTGCTGGAGAACGCCTGTGGATAAGTTATTGACCCCAGGCAAGCGCAGCCCCCAGCGGCTTCTTGTAGCCGCTGCCGAAGGCTGCGATCGGCCGCGCAGCGGACGCCCGGGAGGCAACCCCCATGCATAACCCCTGCGCCGTGATCCCGGTCTACAACCATGAAGCCGCCGTGCCGGCGGTGGTCGATGCCCTGCTCGCCAGCGGCCTGCCCTGCGTGCTGGTGGACGACGCCAGCAGCCCGGCCTGCGCCGCCGTGCTGGAGCAGCTGGCCGAGCGCGAACAGGTGTTCCTGGTCAAGCTCGCGGTCAACCAGGGCAAGGGTGGCGCGGTGATGGCCGGGCTGCGCGAAGCCTCGCGCCTGGGTTTCAGCCACGCCCTGCAAGTGGACGCCGACGGCCAGCACGACCTGCGCGATGTGGATAACTTTATCGCCACCTCCCGCACCCACCCCGAAGCGCTGGTCTGCGGTTATCCACAGTACGACGCCAGCGTGCCCAAAGGCCGTTTTTACGCGCGCTACCTGACCCACGTCTGGGTCTGGATCAATACCCTGTCGTTGCAGATCCCCGACTCCATGTGCGGCTTCCGGGTCTACCCCCTGCCGCCCATCCTGGCGCTGATCGACTCGGTGAAGATCGGCCAGCGCATGGATTTCGACACCGATATCCTGGTGCGCCTGTCCTGGCGCAACCAGCCGATGCGCTGGTTGCCGACCCAGGTCCGTTACCCGGCGGATGGCCTTTCGCACTTTCGCCTGTTCCACGACAACCTGCTGATTTCCAGCATGCACGCCCGGCTGTTCTTCGGCATGTTGCTGCGCGCGCCGCTGATCCTCTGGCGACGGTGGCAAGCATGACGGCGCTACACGACAAGCAGGACAAGCAACATTGGGCCGAGCACAAAGAGCGCGGCAGCTTCTGGCTGATGAAGCTCACCGCCTTCGGCGTGCGCGTGCTCGGCCGCCGGGTGTTAAGCCCGGTGCTGTACATCATCGTGTTCTATTTCTTCCTGTTCGGCCGCGGTGCCCGCCACAGCGCCTGGTTGTACCAGCAGCGCCTGGCCGACTGGAGCGGCAAGGCCGAACTGCGCCCCAGCCACTGGCGGGTATTCGGCCAGTTCATGGCATTCGCCGATTCCCTGCTGGACAAGCTCGACGTGTGGAACGGCAAGCTGCGCCTGGAACAGATCGAGATCGTCGACCCGGCCCGGCTGCGCGACCAGTTGCGCGGCACCCGCGGACAGATGCTGGTGGGCGCGCACCTGGGCAACCTGGAAGTCTGCCGCGCCCTGGCCGAGCTGGGCGAGAAGGTCACCATGAACGTGCTGGTGCACACCAAGCACGCCGAGCGTTTCAATCGCCTGCTGGGCGAGGCCGGAGCCACCAACCTGCGGCTGGTCCAGGTCAGCGAGCTGGATCCGGCGGTCATGCTGCAACTGAGCCAGCGCCTGGATCGCGGTGAGTGGCTGGCGATTGCCGGCGACCGTGTACCGCTGCATGGCGGGCGCAACGTACGGGTGGATTTCCTCGGCCATCCGGCCCCTTTCCCACAAGGGCCGTGGCTGCTGGCGGGCCTGTTGAAATGCCCGGTCAACTTGCTGCTGTGCCTGAAAAACAATGGCCACTATCGAGTGTTCCTCGAACCCTTCACCGAGGCCGTGGCGTGGAAGCGCAGCGACCGCGAACAGGTCATCGCCCAGTGGACTGCCCGCTACGCCGAGCGCCTGGGCCAGTACTGCCTCGAAGCGCCCCAACAATGGTTCAACTTTTACCCTTTCTGGAAGACCGATGACGACGCATCCGCTTGAGCCGGTAACCTTCGGCGAACTCCCTTTGCGCATCGAAGACGTGCTGGCCCTGGCCAACCGTCAGGCGCCGACCCGACTGCAAGGCGACAGCGCATTCCGCCAGCGCATCGCCAAGGGCGCGCAATTCCTCGATTCGCTGCTGGACAAGGAAGGTGTGATCTACGGCGTGACCACCGGCTATGGCGACTCCTGCGTGGTCGCGGTGCCGCTGCAGCACGTCGAGGCGCTGCCCCGTCATCTGTACACCTTCCACGGCTGTGGCCTGGGCAAGCTGCTGGACGCGCAAGCCACCCGCGCGGTGCTGGCGGCGCGCTTGCAGTCGCTGTGCCATGGCGTGTCCGGGGTCCGCGTGGAGCTGCTGGAGCGCCTGCAGGCGTTCCTCGAACACGACATCCTGCCGCTGATCCCCGAAGAAGGTTCGGTGGGCGCCAGCGGCGACCTGACACCGTTGTCCTACGTGGCCGCGACCCTGTCCGGCGAGCGTGAGGTGATGTTCCGCGGCGAGCGCCGGACCTCGGCCGAGGTGCACCGCGAGCTGGGCTGGGAACCGCTGGTGCTGCGCCCGAAAGAAGCCCTGGCATTGATGAACGGCACCGCGGTGATGACTGGCCTGGCCTGCCTGGCCTTCGCCCGCGCCGACTACCTGCTGCAACTGGCCACGCGCATCACCGCGCTGAACGTAGTCGCCTTGCAGGGCAACCCGGAGCATTTCGACGAGCGCCTGTTCGCCGCCAAGCCGCACCCGGGGCAGATGCAAGTCGCCGCCTGGCTGCGCCAGGACCTGGCCATCGACGCGCCGACCGCGCCGTTGCACCGCCTGCAGGACCGCTACTCGCTGCGTTGCGCGCCCCATGTGCTGGGCGTGCTGGCCGACAGCCTGGGCTGGCTGCGCGGTTTTATCGAGACCGAGCTGAACAGCGCCAACGACAACCCGATCATCGACGCCGAAGCCGAGCGTGTGCTGCACGGCGGGCACTTCTACGGCGGGCATATCGCCTTCGCCATGGACAGCCTGAAGAACCTGGTGGCCAACGTCGCCGACCTGCTGGACCGCCAGCTCGCGCTGCTGGTGGACGAGCGCTACAACCACGGCCTGCCGAGCAACCTGTCCGGCGCCCCGGCGGACCGCGCCATGATCAACCACGGCTTCAAGGCGGTGCAGATCGGCACCAGCGCCTGGACCGCCGAGGCGCTGAAAAACACCATGCCGGCCAGCGTGTTCTCGCGCTCCACCGAATGCCATAACCAGGACAAGGTGAGCATGGGCACCATCGCCGCCCGCGATGCAATCCGCGTGCTGGAGCTGACCGAACAGGTCGCCGCCGCTACCCTGCTGGCCGCCAACCAGGGCGTCTGGCTGCGCGGCCGGGCCGAGGACGCGCGGCCGTTGCCGCCGGCCCTGGCCGCCATGCACCAAGAGCTGGCCAAGGACTTCCCGCCGGTGATCGAGGACCGCGCCCTGGAAGGCGAACTGCGCCTGTGCCTGCAACGCATTGCCGAGCAACACTGGAGGCTGCATGCGTAGTCGGGGCGTGCTGCACGCGGACACCGAGATCCAGGTGCCGTTTTTCGACGTAGACACCATGCATGTGGTCTGGCACGGGCATTACGTGAAGTACCTGGAAGTGGCGCGCTGCGCCCTGCTCGACAAGCTCGGCCACAACTACCAGCAGATGCGCGATTCCGGCTACGCCTGGCCGGTGATCGACCTGCAACTGCGTTATGTGCGCGGCGCAGTGTTCGGCCAGAAGCTCAAGGTCCGCGCCAGCCTGGTGGAGTGGGAAAACCGCCTGAAGATCAACTACCTGATCAGCGACCTGGAAACCGGCGAACGCCTGACCCGCGCCAGCTCGGTGCAGGTGGCGGTGGAGATCGCCAGCCGCGAGATGCAGCTGGCCTCGCCCAAAGTGTTTGTGGACGCCGTTACGAAGGTTCTGTCATGAGCCCGATCTTGTGCCTTCGTAACCTCTGTAGCCGCTGGCGCAGCCTGCGATCGGCTGCGCAGCAGCCGCAAAACCTGAGCCCACGATGCCAGGCCGATAACGCCGGGCGCCCGCTGCACAATCGATCGCAGCCAGGCGGCAGCGGCTACAGGCTGTTGGGCCTGTTGTTGGCGCTCGGCTTCAGCTCGTTGGCCAATGCCTTCGACCTGCAACAGCTCAGCGACCAGCTGGCCAAGCCCGAGGTGATCCACGGCAGCTTCGTCCAGGAGAAACACCTGCGCGCCCTGCCCCAGCCGCTGACCAGCAAGGGCAGCTTCGTCCTGGCGAAAAACCATGGCCTGCTGTGGCTGCTGAAAACACCGCTGCAACAGGACTACCGCATCACCGGCCAAGGCATCGCCCGCCGGGACGGCAGCGCCTGGCAAATGCTGCCGAACAAGAGCGCTGGGGCCGAACAGAACCGCCTGTTCCTCGCCGTGCTGCAAGGCGACAGCAGCGGCCTGCAACGGGACTTCGAGCTGGCCCTGGCCGGCGACGCCAAGGCCTGGAAACTGACCCTGACCCCACGTTCGCTGCTGCTCAAGCAGGTGTTCAACCAGATCAACATCGACGGTGGCGAACTGGTGCAGCGCATCGAGCTGCTGGAAACCCAGGGCGACAGCACCGTGCTGCAGATGCACGACAGCATCAGCAACCAGCCTTTGAGCGACGCGGAGCAACATGACTTTGCCGAGTGAACGCTGGTGGCCGCGGCTGTTCCTGCTCCTGCTGGTGGCCGTGCTGGCCCTGGCCGGCTGGCAATGGCGTCATGGCGCGCCGCTGTCGGCCAACCTCATGGAGCTGGTGCCGGGCACCGACCCCGATGCCCTGGAGCTCAAGGCCGAGCAACGCATGCAGGAGCCGCTGAACCGCGAAATGCTGGTGCTGGTGGGTCACGCCGAGCGCCAGCAGGCCATTGCCATGGCCCAGCGCCTGGGTGAGCAATGGCAGGCCAGCGGGCTGTTCGAGAAGGTCCAGTGGAACCTGCAGGCCGACCTGCCGGCGCTGCGCACCCAATTGCTGCAAGGGCGCCTGGCGATGCTTAGCACCGCCGACCGCCAGCAGTTGATCGAGCACCCCGACGCTTTTATCCAGCAACGCGTCCAGGCGCTGTTCGACCCCTTCAGCAGTTTCAGCCTGGTCCCGAGCCAGGACGACTGGCTGGGCCTGACCGGACGAATCCAGAACAGCCAGCCGCAACGTGGCGCGGTGCAACTGGACATCGGCAGCGGCACCCTGGTCGCCGATGCCGACGGCAAGAGCTGGGTGCTGCTGCGAGCACGCACCACCGGCAACGCCTTCGACATGCAGTTGCCGCTGCAGGTGGCGGCCCTGCTCCAGCACAGCCGCGAACAGGCCGCCGAGGCCGACGTCCAGTTGCTGGCCGCCAGCGGCCTGCTCTACGCCGCCAACGGCCAGCAACAGGCCTCCCGCGAGATCACCTGGGTCGGCGGCGGTGCCACCGTCGGCATTCTCCTGCTGCTGTTGCTGGCTTTCCGGCGCTGGCGGGTGTTGCTGGCGTTCGTGCCGGTGCTGGTGGGCATGCTGTTCGGCGCGGTGGCCTGCGTCGCCCTCTTCGGCCATATGCACGTGATGACCCTGGTGCTGGGCTCGAGCCTGATCGGCGTCGCCGTCGACTACCCGCTGCACTACTTGTCCAAGAGCTGGAGCCTGCGCCCCTGGCACAGCTGGCCGGCGCTGCGCCTGACCCTGCCGGGGCTGAGCCTGAGCCTGGCCACCAGTTGCATCGGCTACCTGGCATTGGCCTGGACACCGTTCCCGGCCCTGACCCAGATCGCCGTGTTCTCCGCCGCCGGGCTGCTGGGTGCTTACCTGAGCGCGGTCTGCCTGTTGCCGGCGCTGCTGCGCGGCGTCGAGCTGCAACCGGCGCAATGGCCGCTGCGGGTAGCCGAGTGGCTGCTGAACCTGCGCACGCAATTGCTCAAACGTGTGTCCAGCCCCTGGCTGCTGGCGCTGGTGATCGCCTTCTGCGCCGGTGGCCTGTGGCAGCTGGAGAGCAAAAACGATATCCGCCAGTGGATCGGCGCGCCGCCACAACTGCTCAACGAAGCCCAGGCCATCGCGCGGATCACCGGCTACCAGCCCACCAGCCAGTTCTTCCTGGTGCGCGGCGCCGATCAGCCACAGCTGCTCGAACGCCTCGGCGCCCTGAGCGAGCGCCTGGAGCAACTGGTCAACCTGGAGAAACTCCAGGGTTACCTGTCGCTCAACCAGCTGGTGAGCCTGCCCAGCGAGCAACAGCGCCTGCGCCAGGCCCTGGACGAGCTGCCACGGCACTGGCAGCCGCTGCTGGATCTCGGAGTACCGGTGGCGGCCCTGAACGCGGAACTCGCGCAATTGCGTGCGCTGCCCAGCGAAGACATCGACGCGGCCCTGCAAGGCCCGCTGGCCGAGCCTTACCGCACCCTGTGGCTGGGCCCCACCGATAACGGTGTGGCGGCCATGGTCAGCCTGCAGGGGCTGAACAACCCGCAGTTGCTGCGGATACAGGCGCAGGATCTGCCGGGGGTGCAACTGGTGGACCGCCTGGGCGAGCTGAACCAAGTGTTCGCCGCCACCCAGGTCAGCGCCGCCGAGCTCAAGCTCGCTTCCTGCGTGCTGATCGTTGTGCTGCTGATCCTGCCGTTCGGCCTCGGCGGCGCCCTGCGCCTGGTCGCCCTGCCGCTGCTGGCGGCCCTGTGCAGCCTCGCAAGCCTGGGCTGGCTGGGGCAACCGCTGACCCTGTTCAGCCTGTTCGGCCTGTTGCTGGTGACCGCCATCAGCGTCGACTACGCCATCCTCATGCGTGAACAGGTCGGCGGGGCCGCCGTGAGCCTGCTCGGCACCTTACTTGCAGCGCTGACCACCTGGCTGTCGTTCGGCCTGCTGGCGATTTCCAGCACCCCGGCGGTCAGCAACTTCGGCTTGTCGGTGAGCCTGGGCCTGGCCTTCAGTTTTATCCTGGCGCCCTGGGCCGGTCGCCAGCGCCATCGCCAACCCGTTACGGAGCCCGTCCTGTGATGACCGCCCTGTTCTGGCTCATGGCGCTACTGCTGTTCGCGCTCGCCACCCGTATCGGCAGCGGTTTTGGCCTGATCCCGATCGTCAGCCAGTTGCTGCTGGCGACCTTCGGCCTGCCGCTGCTGATGCTGCTCTGGATCGAGCCGCACTGGCATCTGAGTGGCGCCCAACTGGTCTCGCCGGTCTGGCTGAAGAACCTGTACGGCTTGAGTTTCGCCCTGCTGCTGGGGCATATCCTCAGCGACGTGATCGACCTGCGCCTGGACCGCCAGAGCCTGAAGATCGCCCTGCCGAGCTTCGCCATTCCCTTCGCCTGCGGCCTGGCCACGGCGATCTGGCTGTTGCCGGCGCAACCCTGGCTGAGCTCCCTGGCGGTCGGCCTGCTGTTCGCCATTACCGCGATTCCGGTGCTGTACCTGTACCTGCGGCACATCGACTACCCGCCGCTGGCCACCCGACGCCTGGTACAGACCGCGATCCTCATCGACCTCAGTTGCTGGACCCTGTTCGGCATCGCCCAGGGCAGCCTGCACCTGAGCAGCCTGCTGCTACCACTGGCCGGAGCCTGCCTGCCGCTGCTCCTGCGCGGCCTCGGCCTGCGCCAGCCGCTGCTGCACAGCCTGGGTTTCTTCGGCCTGCTGGTGGTGGCCGAGCACTACAAGCTCAACGCGCTGATTTTCGGCATCGGCTACCTGCTGTGCATGGCCGCCCTCAAGGTGCCGCTGGTGCTGCCGTTAAAGGCAGCCTGGATGAACCGTTTGCAGACCTTTATCGCCATCCCGCTGATCCTTACGTTCGGCATCGTGCAGATCAACGTGCACAGCGCCATGGACAGCCTCGGCTGGGTGCAGTTGGGGGCCCTGCTGCTGTTGCCGATTGCCAGCAAGCTGCTCGGCAACTGGCTCGGCCTGGGCTGGGCCGGCGCCTCCTTCAAGGGCGCCAGCCGCTGGCGGGAAAGCCTGCTGCTGAACATTCGCGGGCTGAGCGAGATCGTCTTTCTCAACCTGCTGCTGCAACAACAGCTGATCAGCCCGGCGCTGTACTTCGCGCTGATGCTCATGGGCCTGATCGCCACCCTGATGCCGGCCCTGGCCGGGCTGCACCGAACACCTTTGGTCCCTTTGAACCCGAACATCGCCGAACCGGCAAGGAGCCCCAGTGCCAACAGTTGAAATGGAACGCCGCCAGATTGTGGTGATCGGCGCTGGCCCATCGGGCGCCATCGCCGCCGCGCTGCTCAAGGGCAAAGGCCACGACGTGCTGATCGTCGAGCGCCAGCATTTCCCACGGTTTTCGATCGGTGAAAGCCTGCTGTCCCACTGCCTGGATTTCGTCGAAGAGGCCGGCATGCTCGAGGCGGTCAACGCCGCGGGCTTCCAGCGCAAGAACGGCGCCGCGTTCGCCTGGGGCGAGCGCTACAGCGCTTTTGATTTCGGCGACACCTTCAGCGAGGGCAAGCCCACCACCTTTCAGGTGCAACGCGCCGACTTCGACAAGCTGCTGGCCGATCAGGCCGCCCTGCAAGGCGTTGAACTGCGTTATGGCGAGGCCATCGTCAGCGCCGACTTCAACCTGCCCAGGCCGCAGCTGCAGGTGCTGCGCGAAGACGGCAGCGAGTACCGCGTGGAAGCGGACTTCGTCCTCGACGCCAGCGGCTACGGCCGCGTACTGCCACGCCTGCTGGACCTGGAGGCGCCCTCGAACTTCCCGGTCCGCCAGGCGGTGTTCACCCACATTGAAGACCGTATCGACAGCCCGGCCTTTGAGCGGGAAAAGATCCTCATCACCACTCACCCCAGCAAACGCGATGTGTGGTTCTGGACCATCCCGTTCAGCAACGGCCGCTGCTCGGTCGGCGTGGTGGCGGCCAAGGAGCATTTCGACGGCCGTGGCGACGACCTGGACCAGTGCCTGCGCGGTTTCATCGAGGAAACCCCGAGCCTGGCCAAGGTCCTGCACAACGCCGTCTGGGACACCCCGGCGCGGGCCATCGGCGGCTACTCGGCCAACGTCAAGACCTTGCACGGCCCGAGCTTCGCGCTGCTGGGCAACGCCGCGGAATTCCTCGACCCGGTGTTCTCCTCCGGCGTGACCATCGCCATGCGTTCGGCGAGCATGGCCGCCGCCGTGCTGCATCGGCAGATGCAGGGCGAAAGCGTGGATTGGGAAAGCGAATTCGCCATCCCCCTCAAGCGCGGCGTCGACACCTTCCGCTGCTACGTCGAAGGCTGGTACGCCGGCACCTTCCAGGACGTGATCTACCACCCGGGCAGCTCACCGGAAATTCGCCGGATGATCAGTTCGATCCTCGCCGGTTATGCCTGGGACGAACGCAACCCGTTCGTCAGCGAACCCAAGCGCCGGCTGCGCATGCTCTCGGAAATCTGCGCCATGGAGGCTCCATGAGCGACGCCCAGCCGCAGTACCTGAGCGCCAGCTACGTCGAGGAAACCCGCTTCGGCTTCTGGTTCCTGCGCAGCCATACCTGGCAGCACCATGTGCTGCGGGTGGCGATCAACGACCTGCGCCGCCTGTTCGACAACCAGCCGCCGAGCAACCCGGTGCTGCTGGATGCCGGCTGCGGCCAGGGCAAGTCGTTCCAGTACCTGCGCCAGGTGTTCGCCCCGCGGCGCCTGATCGGCCTGGACGCCGACCCGCACAGCCTCAGGCTCAGCAGCGAAGAAGCGGCGCGCCAGGGCTTGCAGGTCGAGCTGATCGGCAGCGACTGCGCGACCCTGGACGTGGCCGATGCCAGCGTCGACCTGCTGTTCTGCCACCAGACCTTTCACCACCTGGTGGAACAGGAAAAAGCCCTGGCCGAGTTCTATCGCGTGCTCAAACCGGGCGGTTACCTGCTGTTCGCCGAATCCACCGAGGCCTACATCGACACCTGGGTGATCCGCTGGCTGTTCCGCCACCCGATGCACGTGCAGAAAAGCGCCGCGCAGTACCTGGAAATGATCCGCCGACAGGGTTTTGAATTCACCCCGCGCAATGTGTCTTATCCCTATCTGTGGTGGAGCCGTGCCAAGGATTTCGGGCTGCTCGAACGCTTCGGCCTGCGCCGCCCGAAACCCTTTGGCCAACGGGAAGAAACCCTGGTCAATGTGGTTGCCCGCAAACCCCTGCACGAAGGTGCCGCTGGATGATCCGTGCCCTGCTCGTCGGCTGCCTGCTGTTGCTGAGCGCCTGCGCCAGCCAGCCGCCGCTGCCCGAGAAAACCCCGAGCCTGGCCCTGCCGCTGCAACTGCACGTCGAGCGGCAACAGGCCGGGCAGCGCCAGGACTGGCTGCTGGTGATCCAGGCCGAAGGGCCGGGCATCCGTTGGTCGCTGATCGACCCGCTGGGCATTCCCCTGGCGCGCCAGCAACTGATCGCCGGTCGCTGGCAGGCCGACGGCCTGTTGCCGCCGAACCCGGAGGCCCGCGAACTGTTCGCCGCATTGCTGTTCGCCCTGACGCCCGCGGGCGAACTGCGAGATAATTATCCAGCCGCCCGGCAGCACGGCGCGCAGCGTGACCTCGTCCCGCACTGGCAGGTCCGCTATCGCCAGGCTCTGGATTTCCGTCTGGAGTTGCCTCGTGGCTTGCACTACCACATCAGCCCGCTGACCGCCGAGAACGCCTCATGACGGCCTACCTGAATGCCCTCGGGGTGATCTGTGCCCTTGGGCGCGACAAGCAGCAAGTGGCCCGCAGCCTGTTTGCCGGCGACTGCTCCGGCATGCGCGCCGAAGCCGGCTGGGTGCCGGAGCGCAGCGTGCCGGTGGCCGCCGTCCAGGGGCCGCTGGCGAGCATTCCGCCAGAGCTGGGGCAGCAGGGCAGCCGCAACAACCAGCTGCTGCTGGAGGCCGCCCTGCAGATCCGTGGCGACATCGACCAGGCCATCGCCCGCTACGGCCACAGCCGCATCGGTATCGTCCTCGGCACCAGCACCTCGGGCATCGACGAAGCCAGCCGCGGCATCGCCCATTACCTGCGCGACCGGCACTTCCCGGCCGATTACGACTACCGGCAGCAGGAACTCGGCGCGCCGGCGAATTTTCTCGCCGACTGGCTCGACCTCAGTGGCCCGGCCTATGTGATTTCCACCGCCTGCACCTCCAGCGCCCGCGCCCTGATGAGCGCCCGCCGCCTGCTCGACCTGGGCCTGTGCGACGCGGTGCTGTGCGGTGGCGTCGACAGCCTGTGCAAGCTGACCCTCAACGGCTTCTCGGCCCTGGAGGCGGTGTCCGCGCAGCGCTGCAATCCGTTCTCGGTCAACCGCGACGGCATCAATATCGGCGAAGCCGCCGTGCTGTTCCTGATGAGCAAGGAAACCCTCGGCGCGCAACCGATCGCCTTGCTCGGCGGCGGCGCCAGCTCCGACGCGCACCATATTTCCGCCCCCGAACCCAGTGGCCGCGGCGCCCTGCAAGCCATGCAGAAGGCCTTGCACAACGCCGGCCTGCACGCCGCACAGATCGGCTACCTGAACCTGCATGGCACGGCCACCCAGCACAACGACGCCATGGAAAGCCTGGCGGTCGACCAGTTGTTCCCGGCCGGTGTGCCTTGCTCGTCGACCAAACCCATGAGCGGCCATACCCTGGGCGCCGCCGGGGCCCTGGAAGCGGCGTTCTGCTGGCTGAGCCTGTCCAGCGACAACGCCGCACATGCCCTGCCGCCCCATGTCTGGGACGCCCAGGCCGACCCGCAACTGCCGCCGCTGCATTGGGTCACCGCCACCACACGTCTGGAGCAGAACGCTCCGCGCTGCCTGATGAGCAACTCCTTTGCCTTCGGCGGCAACAACGTCAGCCTGATTATCGGAGACGCCCCATGATTGACTGGCCGCTCGCCGAACTGCTGCCCCACGCGGGCGACATGATCCTGATCGATCAGGTCCTGGGGTTCGATGAAGAGCAGATCCGCACCCGCCTCACCGTCAAGCCCGATGGCCTGTTCAACCGTGCCGACGGCAGCCTGCCGGCCTGGGTCGGCATCGAGCTGATGGCCCAGAGCGTCGCCGCCTACGCCGGTTGCCATGCGCGCCAGAAAGGCCAGGCCGTCGAGCTGGGGTTCCTGCTCGGCACGCGCAAGTTCGAATGCAATGTGGAACACTTCCCCGCCGGCAGCGAACTGCAGATTCACGCCTTGCGCTCCCTGCAAGACGACAACGGCATGGGCGTATTCGAATGCCACCTGAGTGCCCCCGGCATTCAGGCCGTCGCCCGCCTCAACGTGTTCTGTCCGCCACAGGCGGACAGCTACCTGAACGAATCACCCGCTTTATCAACAGGAGTCCAGCCATGACTGAATCCATATTGGTCACCGGCTCCAGCCGCGGTATCGGCCGTGCCATCGCCCTGCGCCTGGCCCAGGCCGGCTATGACCTGATCCTGCATTGCCGCAGTGGCCGCGGCGAAGCCGAAGCCGTGCAGGCCGAAATCGAGGCCCTGGGGCGCCAGGCGCGCATCCTGCAATTCGATGTGACCGACCGCGCCAGCTGCAAGGCCGTTCTCGAAGCCGACGTGGAAGCCCATGGCGCCTACTACGGCGTGGTGCTCAATGCCGGCCTGACCCGCGACGGTGCGTTCCCGGCCCTGAGCGAAGACGACTGGGACACCGTGCTGCGTACCAACCTCGACGGTTTCTATAACGTGCTGCATCCGCTGATCATGCCGATGATCCGGCGCCGCGCGGCCGGGCGCATCGTCTGCATCGCCTCGGTGTCCGGGCAGGTCGGCAACCGTGGCCAGGTCAACTACAGCGCTTCCAAGGCCGGCCTGATCGGCGCGGCCAAGGCCCTGGCCATCGAGCTGGGCAAACGCAAGATCACCGTCAACTGCGTGGCGCCAGGCTTGATCGACACCGCCATGCTCGACGAGAACGTGCCGGTGGACGAGCTGCTGAAGATGATCCCGGCCCAGCGCATGGGCACCCCGGAGGAAGTCGCCGGCGCGGTGAACTTCCTGATGTCCGCCGAGGCCGCCTACATCACCCGCCAGGTGCTGGCGGTCAACGGAGGCCTGGTCTGATGAAACGTGTGGTCGTCACCGGCATGGCCGGCATCACTTCGCTGGGCAGCGACTGGGACACCATCGTCGCCAACTTCGGCGCCAACCGCAGCGGCATTCGCCGGATGGACGAATGGGATCGCTTCAGCGAGCTCAATACCCGCCTGGCCGGCCCCGTGGACGACTTCAAGGTACCGGCGCACTGGACCCGCAAGCAGCTGCGCAGCATGGGTCGGGTGTCGCGGCTCGCGGTGGGGGCCGCCGAGCAAGCCCTGGCCGCTGCCGGCCTGCTGGGCGACGAGTCGATCAAGGACGGGCGCATGGGTGTGGCCTGTGGCTCGTCCACCGGCAGCACCGACGAGATCAAGGCGTTCGGCAACATGTTGCTGAACTCGGTGGCCGAAGGCCTCAACGCCAACTCCTACGTGCGCATGATGCCGCACACCACCGCGGCCAATATCAGCATCTTCTTCGGCCTCACCGGCCGGCTGATCCCGACGTCCAGCGCCTGCACCAGCGGCAGCCAGGGCATCGGCTACGCCTATGAGGCGATCAAGTTCGGCCGCCTGCCGCTGATGCTCGCCGGCGGCGCCGAAGAGCTGTGCCCGACCGAAGCCATGGTGTTCGACGCGCTTTACGCCACCAGCCTGAAAAACGATGCCCCGCACACCAGCCCGCGGCCCTACGACAGCGACCGCGACGGCCTGGTGATCGGCGAGGGCGGCGGCATGCTGGTGCTCGAAGAGCTGGAGCACGCCCTGGCCCGTGGCGCGCATATCCATGCCGAGATCGTCGGCTTCGGCAGCAACGCCGATGGCCAGCACACCACCCGTCCGGAGCAGGCCACCATGCGCCGGGCCATGGAGCTGGCCCTGGAAGACGCCAGCCTCGAGCCTTCGGCCATCGGTTACGTCAACGGCCACGGCACCGCTACAGAACAGGGTGACATTGCCGAAACACTGGCCACCAGCAGCCTGTTCGGCAGCCGGATGCCCATCAGTTCGCAGAAGAGTTTCCTCGGCCACACCCTGGGAGCCTGTGGCGCGCTGGAGTCCTGGTTCAGCATCGAGATGCTCAACCGCGACCTCTACGTGCACACCCTCAACCTCGACACGGTGGACCCGCGTTGCGGCGAGCTGGATTACCTGCGCGGCGAGTTTCGGCAGATGAGCTGCGAATACGTGATGAACAACAACTTTGCCTTTGGCGGCGTCAACACTTCGCTGATTTTCCGCCGCTGGCCTCAATGACGTTACCCTCGGAGAAAATGGAATGTCTTCCCTGCTTCGCGCCTGCCTGATCGTGCTGGCCCTGCTGACCTGTGTCTCGTGCACCAGCAAGCGCATGTACACCCCGGACCGGGTCCTGCCCGCCACCCTCAAGGCCGACCACGAGGAAATGAAACAGGCGATCCTGAAAAACCTGGTCGCCCGCAAGTGGACCGTGCAGCGCATCAGCCCGGAGCTGATCCAGGCCGAGATCACCGTGCGCGAGCAGTACCACGTGGAAATCGACATCCAGTACACACCGACTCACTACAAGATCCTCTACCGCGACAGCCGTGGCATGAACTACGCGGACGGCAAGATCCACAAGAACTACATCCGCTGGGTACACCTGCTGGACAAGGGCATCCTGCGCGAGCTGAAGGACAACCAGAACGAGCGGACCGCGCAACAGCTGTCCAGCTCGGCCCAGGCGATTGCCGCGCCTAATTGAGCGCCAGCCGCCGCCCCCCCTTTCTATGTCAAGGAGACCACCATGCAACTGAAGACCCTGGCCGCTGCCGCCACCCTGCTGCTCTGCACCCTGCCCGGCGTCAGCCAGGCCCGTGATACCGCGCTGTACCTGCCGTTCGACAAGGTCGTCGCCGAAGCCATCAGCACCGGCAAGATCGACGGCAGCGTGAAGTTCTACCTGGCCGGCAACAAGCCAGCCGGCAAGGTCACGGTGGTCAGCGCCGGCGCAGTCACCAACAAGAAGACCAATGCCTTCAACAAGAGCGACGAAGTGGCTTGCGAATGGGTCCTGCAATCGGCGCTGATCACCCTGCACCAGGCAGCCAAGAAAGTCGGCGCCAATGCCGTGACCGACATCGCCAGCTTCTACAAGAGCAACGAGCGCAAGGACGCGAAAACCTACGAATGCCACGCGGGCGCCCTGATGGCAGGCGTCGCGCTGCGCGGCGACCTGGCGAAGGTGGAGTAAGGCGCCTGCCGGTGAAATCGGCATGACCTGATCCACAGTTTCCTTCCCTCGGAAACGACAAAGGGCGCCTTTCGGCGCCCTTTCACTTACAACTCGGCCTTGCGGGTCAGCAGCTCGACAAAGGCCTTGGCCATTGGCGAGCGCTGATCGGTGCGCTGCGCCAGCCACACCGCCGAGACCGCCTCGGGGTCCAGCAGCGGTCGGTAGACCACGCCGTCGATGCGCATGCGCTGGTAGGACGCTGGCAACACCGAGACACCCAGCCCCGCCGCCACCAGGCCGATGATGGTCATGGCCTCGCCCGCTTCCTGGGCAAAGTGCGGGGTGAAGCCGACATCCCGGGCCAGGGTCAGCAACTGCGCGTACAGGCCGCTGCCGTAGCTGCGCGGGAAGAACACGAAGGGCTCGTGGGCCAGGGCCGACAGCGCCAGGCCGGCTTCGCTGCCGGCCACCAGCGGGTGCTTGGAACTCAGCACCGCCACCAGCGGTTCGCGCAGCAACTCCACCACGCTCAAGGAATCCGGCAGCGGCAACGGCCGCATGATCCCGACCTGGATCGACTCGTCCAGCAGCGCCTCGGCCACCTGGGTGCTGCTCATCTCGCGCAGCTTCAGGTGCACGTCGGGAAAGCGCTGGCGAAAGGCGAAGATCGCCTGGGGGATGCTCGAGTTGAAAGGCGCCGACGAGGTGAAGCCAATTTTCAGCTCGCCCAGCTCCCCCAACTGCGCCCGACGGGCCACATCCGCGGCCTTGTCGACCTGGGCCAGCACCTGTCGTGCCTCATCCAGGAACAGCCTGCCGGCCTCGCTGAGCTCGACCCGACGATTGGTACGCTCGAACAAACGCGCGCCGACCTCCTGCTCCAGCACCTGGATCTGCTGGCTCAAGGGCGGCTGGGAGATGCCCAGGACCTGGGCGGCGCGGCCGAAATGCAGCTCTTCGGCCACCGCGATGAAGTAACGCAGGTGACGCAATTCCATGATCGCCTCATTAGGTCGTAAAACATATCAATCAGGTCGAACAATATATTGGAAAGAAACATTAGCCAGCTATATGCTTTTTTCCATTACCTGCCCGGCCGCGCTCCCCCGAGGTCCCCCGTGAAAACCGCTGTCGCTCCACTCGCCCACGAACTCCCTCCCACCGCCCTCGATGAGGTGGTCGCGCAACTGAACGAGGTCTACATCGAAAAAGGCACGCCGATGTTCATGCGCACGGTGCTGGCGCTGTTCAGCGGCGGTTTCGCCACCTTCGCCCTGCTCTACTGCGTACAACCGATGATGCCGCTGCTGTCCCGGGAATTTTCCATCAACGCCGCGCAGAGCAGCCTGATCCTCTCGGTCGCTACCGGCCTGCTGGCTGTCGGTCTGCTGGTCACCGGACCGATTTCCGACCGCATCGGCCGCAAACCAGTGATGGTGGTCGCCCTGTTCGCCGCCGCGCTGTGCACCATTGCCAGCGCCCTGATGCCGAGCTGGCACGGCGTGTTGCTGATGCGCGCGCTGGTGGGGCTGTCCCTGAGCGGCCTGGCGGCGGTGGCGATGACCTACCTGAGCGAGGAGATCCACCCGCAGCACATCGGCCTGGCCATGGGCCTGTACATCGGCGGCAACGCCATCGGCGGCATGAGCGGACGCCTGATCACCGGGGTACTGATCGACTTCGTCAGCTGGCACACGGCGATGCTGGTGATCGGTGGCCTGGCGCTGATCGCGGCGGCGGTGTTTTGGAAAATCCTCCCCGAATCGCGCAACTTCCGCGCCCGCTCGCTGCACCCGCGCAGCCTGCTGGACGGCTTCACCATGCACTTTCGCGACGCCGGCCTGCCGTTGCTGTTCCTCGAGGCCTTCGTGCTGATGGGCGCGTTCGTCACGCTGTTCAACTACATCGGCTATCGCCTGCTGGCCGCGCCGTATCACATGGATCAGGCCTTCGTCGGCCTGCTGTCGGTGGTGTACCTGTCGGGGATCTACAGCTCGGCGAAAATCGGCGCCCTGGCCGACCGCCTGGGGCGGCGCAAAATGCTCTGGGCCACCATCTCGCTGATGCTCGCCGGCCTCGCGCTGACCATGCTCAGCGCGTTGCCGGTGGTGATCATCGGCATGCTGATCTTCACGTTCGGCTTCTTCGGCGCCCACTCGGTCGCCAGCAGCTGGATCGGCCGGCGCGCCCTCAAGGCCAAGGGCCAGGCCTCATCGCTGTACCTGTTCAGCTATTACGCCGGGTCGAGCATCGCCGGGACGGCGGGCGGGGTATTCTGGCACATGGCCGGGTGGAACGGCATCGGCCTGTTTATCAGCGCCCTGCTGGTGGTGGCACTGCTGGTGGCGTTGAAGCTGGCCAAACTGCCGCCACTGGCCACTCGGTAGTCGCAAACCAACATGCCGGCGACCAACCCCCGCGATCCATACGCAGGGGCCGGTCGCCGGCATGGCGATAGCTGAAGACTGTCGATCGGCTTACTTGACGATCTCCACCAGGTCGACGTCGATCTCACGCTTCATCAACCCCTTCTCGACCTCACCGGTCAGCCTGACCTGGGTCTTCTCGTTGAACGCCACTGGCGGCAGGTCTTCGTCGTCGATCTCGACGGTGATGGTGCCGCTGGCATCCTTGAATTCGTACTTGTCGTCATTGTTCAGCTTCTTGACCACATGGCCCTGCAACACGACCGGCGTATCGTCCGCGGCATCGTTGGCCGCCGCGACGCTGGTGACGGCCTGGGCACCAGGACCGGTGTAGCCGACAGCCAGGGCGGCGGTGCTGAACAGCGGAGCGAGCAACAGAACGAGGTAACGGGTTTTCATGGCAGTGATCCAATGTGGGTTTCGATAGCGCCAGATTAACCATTCAGGCTGAATTGAAACTTAATCCGCCAGGCCGTTTCCCGGGCGCAAAAAAAGGCCCGGCGAATGCCGGGCCTGGTTATCGGGTCGCGATCACTGGTGATACTGCGCCGACAGTTCGTGCACCGCGCGCAGGAAAGCGCCGGCGTGCTCTGGGTCGACTTCCGGAGTGATGCCGTGGCCAAGGTTGAACACATGGCCGCTGCCCTTGCCGTAGCTGGCGAGGATGCGCCCGACTTCGGCACGGATCGCTTCCGGCTTGGCGTAGAGCACGGTCGGGTCCATGTTGCCTTGCAGGGCGACTTTGTTGCCGACCCGCCGGCGCGCTTCGCCGAGGTCGCAGGTCCAGTCCAGGCCCAGGGCATCGGCACCGGCGTCGGCGATGCTTTCCAGCCACAGGCCGCCGTTCTTGGTGAACAGGATCACCGGCACCTTGCGCCCTTCGTGCTCGCGGATCAGGCCACTGACGATCTTGCGCATGTAGGCCAGGGAGAACTCCTGGTAGGCCGCCGCCGACAGGTTGCCGCCCCAGGTGTCGAAGATCTGTACCGCTTGCGCGCCGGCCTTGATCTGGCCGTTGAGGTAGCTGACGACCGACTGCGCCAGCTTGTCCAGCAGCAGGTGCATGGCTTGCGGGTTGTCGTAGAGCATCGCCTTGGTCTTGCGGAAGTCTTTCGACGAGCCGCCCTCGACCATGTAGGTAGCCAAGGTCCAGGGGCTACCGGAGAAGCCGATCAACGGCACGCGGCCGTTGAGCTCGCGGCGGATGGTGCTGACCGCGTCCATCACATAGCCCAGGTCCTTGTGCGGGTCCGGGATCGGCAGGGCCTCGATATCGGCCAGGGTGCTGACGACCTTCTTGAAACGCGGGCCTTCGCCGGTTTCGAAGTACAGGCCCTGGCCCATGGCGTCGGGGATGGTCAGGATGTCGGAGAAGAGGATGGCCGCATCCAGTTGTGGATAGCGGTCCAGCGGTTGCAGCGTGACTTCGCAGGCGAACTCCGGGTTCATGCACAGGCTCATGAAGTCACCGGCGTTGGCACGGCTGGCGCGGTATTCAGGCAGGTAGCGCCCAGCCTGACGCATCATCCACACCGGGGTGACGTCTACGGGTTGCTTGAGCAGGGCACGAAGGAAACGGTCGTTCTTCAGGGCAGTCATGTCGGCATCCGGAAAAAAAGTGCGGGCATTTTCTCAGAGCGCGACGCAAAAGGCACGGCGAGAGCCGTGCCTTTTATCTATCGGGTCAATTTGTCGCGCCACAAGTGCCGCTTCTGTAGCCGCTGCCGAAGGCTGCGAACGACCGCAACGCGGGCGCAGGATCGTGAGATCGCTGAAGGCCTGCGGCCTTATCGCAGCCTGCGGCAGCGGCTACAGGGATGGCCTTTGCTGTATCAGACGCCCAGGTAGTCGAGGATCCCTTCGGCGGCGTTGCGGCCTTCGAAGATCGCCGTCACCACCAGGTCGGAACCGCGCACCATGTCGCCACCGGCGAAGATCTTCGGGTTGCTGGTCTGATGCTTGTACTGACCCTGTTCCGGCGCCACGACGCGGCCCTGGCTGTCAGTCTGGATGCTGAACTGCTCGAACCACGGCGCCGGGCTCGGGCGGAAACCAAAGGCGATGACCACGGCGTCGGCCGGGATGACCTCTTCGGAACCCGGGATCGGCTCGGGGCTGCGACGGCCACGGGCGTCCGGCTCGCCGAGACGGGTCTCGACCACCTTCACGCCTTCGACCTTGTCTTCGCCGACGATGGCAATCGGCTGGCGGTTGTAGAGGAACTTCACGCCTTCTTCCTTGGCGTTCTTCACCTCTTTGCGCGAGCCGGGCATGTTCGCTTCGTCACGACGATAGGCGCAAGTCACCGCCTTGGCGCCCTGGCGGATCGACGTGCGGTTGCAGTCCATCGCCGTGTCGCCGCCACCGAGGACCACGACCTTCTTGCCCTTCATGTCGACGAAGTCTTCCGGCGACTTTTCAAAGCCCAGGTTGCGGTTGACGTTGGCGATCAGGAAGTCCAGCGCGTCGTGCACGCCCGGCAGGTCCTCACCGGCAAAGCCGCCCTTCATGTAGGTGTAGGTGCCCATGCCCATGAATACCGCATCGTATTCTTCGAGCAGTTGCTCCATGGTCACGTCTTTGCCCACCTCGGTGTTGAGGCGGAACTCGATGCCCATGCCGCTGAAGACTTCGCGACGATTGCTCAGCACGGTCTTTTCCAGCTTGAACTCGGGGATGCCGAAGGTCAGCAGGCCACCGATTTCCGGGTTCTTGTCGAACACCACCGGGGTCACGCCACCGCGTACCAGCACGTCGGCGCAGCCCAGGCCCGCCGGGCCCGCGCCGATCACCGCGACCCGCTTGCCGGTCGGCTTGACCTTGGACATGTCCGGGCGCCAGCCCATGGCGAAGGCGGTGTCGGTGATGTACTTCTCCACCGAACCGATGGTCACCGCGCCGAAGCCGTCGTTGAGGGTGCAGGCACCCTCGCACAGGCGGTCCTGCGGGCACACCCGGCCGCAGACTTCCGGCAGGGTGTTGGTCTGGTGCGACAGCTCGGCGGCGGCGAGGATGTTGCCCTCGGCCACCAGCTTGAGCCAGTTGGGAATGAAGTTGTGCACCGGGCACTTCCATTCGCAGTACGGGTTACCGCAACCCAGGCAGCGGTGGGCCTGGTCGGCCGACTGCTGGGGTTTGAAGGGTTCGTAGATCTCCACGAACTCTTTCTTGCGTTGACGCAACAGTTTCTTCTTCGGATCCTTGCGCCCGACCTCGATGAACTGGAAGTCATTATTCAGACGTTCAGCCATAGTTAAAACCTCATCAAACTCTTCAGGCGCATATCACTGCGGGTTGGCACGGGTGCTGGAAAGCAACGATTTCAAGCTGGCAGCCTTCGGCTTGACCAACCAGAAACGACGCAGGTAGTCATCGAGGTTCTCGGCCAGGTTACGGCCCCACTCGCTACCGGTTTCCTCGACGTATTCGTCCAGCACGCGCTGCAGGTGGCTGCGATAGGCTTCCATCGCTTCGCCGCTGATCCGCTGGATTTCCACCAGCTCGTGGTTGACCCGGTCAACGAAGGTGTTGTCCTGGTCGAGCACGTAGGCGAAACCGCCGGTCATGCCTGAGCCGAAGTTGTAACCGGTCTTGCCCAGCACGCAGACAAAACCACCGGTCATGTATTCGCAGCAGTGATCGCCAGTGCCTTCCACCACGGTGTGGGCACCGGAGTTGCGCACGGCGAAACGTTCGCCCGCGGTGCCGGCGGCGAACAGCTTGCCGCCGGTAGCGCCGTACAGGCAGGTGTTGCCGATAATCGCGCTGTCCTGAGTCTTGTAGGCGCTGCCTTTGGGCGGAACGATCACCAGCTTGCCACCGGTCATGCCCTTGCCGACGTAGTCGTTGGCGTCGCCTTCGAGGTAGAGGTTCAGGCCGCCGGCGTTCCACACGCCGAAGCTCTGACCGGCAGTGCCCTTGAAGCGGAAGGTGATCGGCGCCTTGGCCATGCCTTGGTTACCGTGGACCTTGGCGATTTCGCCGGAGATCCGCGCACCGATGGAACGGTCGCAGTTGCAGATGTCGAGCGCGAACTCGGCACCGCTGAGGTCGGCGATCGCAGGCTTGGCCATGGCGACCATTTTCTCGGCCAGCAGGCCCTGGTCGAACGGCGGGTTGCGATCGACCTGGCAGAACTGCGGCTTGTCCGCCGGGATATGGTCGCTGCCCAGCAGCGGGGTCAGGTCCAGGTGATGCTGCTTGGCGGTCTGGCCTTCGAGGATTTCCAGCAGATCGGTGCGACCGATCAGCTCTTCCAGCGAACGCACGCCCAGCTTGGCCAGCCACTCACGGGTTTCCTCGGCGACGTAGGTGAAGAAGTTCACCACCATCTCCACGGTACCGATGTAGTGGTCCTTGCGCAGCTTCTCATTCTGAGTCGCCACGCCGGTGGCGCAGTTGTTCAGGTGGCAGATACGCAGGTACTTGCAACCCAGGGCGATCATAGGCGCGGTGCCGAAGCCGAAGCTTTCGGCGCCGAGGATCGCCGCCTTGATCACGTCGAGGCCGGTTTTCAGGCCACCGTCGGTCTGCACCCGGACCTTGCCGCGCAGGTCGTTGCCGCGCAGGGTCTGGTGGGTTTCCGCCAGGCCCAGTTCCCACGGCGCGCCGGCGTACTTGATCGAGGTCAGCGGCGAGGCGCCGGTGCCACCGTCGTAGCCGGAGATGGTGATCAGGTCGGCGTAGGCCTTGGCCACGCCAGCGGCGATGGTGCCGACGCCGGCTTCCGCCACCAGCTTCACCGAAACCAGCGCCTGTGGGTTGACCTGCTTCAAGTCGAAGATCAGCTGCGACAAGTCTTCGATGGAATAGATGTCGTGGTGCGGCGGTGGCGAAATCAGGGTCACGCCAGGTACCGCGTAACGCAGCTTAGCGATCAGGCCGTTGACCTTGCCGCCCGGCAGCTGGCCGCCTTCGCCGGGCTTGGCGCCCTGGGCCACCTTGATCTGCAACACTTCGGCATTGACCAGGTATTCCGGGGTCACGCCGAAACGGCCGGTGGCCACCTGCTTGATCTTCGAACTCTTGATGGTGCCGTAGCGCGCCGGGTCTTCGCCGCCTTCACCGGAGTTGGAACGCGCACCCAGGCGGTTCATGGCTTCGGCCAGGGCTTCGTGGGCCTCCGGCGACAGCGCGCCCAGGGAGATACCGGCGGAGTCGAAACGCTTGAGGATCGATTCCAGCGGCTCGACTTCGCTGATGTCCATCGGCGTGTCCAGGGTCTTCACCTTGAACAGGTCGCGGATCATCGATACCGGGCGGTTGTCCACCAGCGCGGTGTATTCCTTGAACTTGGCGTAGTCGCCCTGCTGCACGGCGGCTTGCAGGGTGTTGACCACATCCGGGTTGTAGGCGTGGTATTCGCCACCGTGGACAAACTTCAGCAGGCCGCCTTGCTGGATCGGCTTGCGCGGGCTCCAGGCTTCGGTAGCCAGGGCTTTCTGCTCGGCTTCGATGTCGACGAAACGCGCGCCCTTGATGCGGCTCGGCACGCCACGGAAGCTCAGCTCGCAGACTTCCTCGGACAGGCCGATGGCCTCGAACAGCTGCGCACCGCGGTAGGACGCGATGGTCGAGATACCCATCTTCGACAGGATCTTCAGCAGGCCCTTGGTGATGCCCTTGCGGTAGTTCTTGAACACCTCGTAGAGGTCGCCCAGCACTTCACCGGTACGGATCAGGTCGCCCAGCACTTCATAGGCCAGGAACGGATAGACCGCCGAGGCGCCGAAACCGATCAGCACCGCGAAGTGATGCGGATCGCGCGCGGTGGCGGTTTCCACCAGGATGTTGGAGTCGCAGCGCAGGCCCTTCTCGGTCAGACGGTGGTGCACCGCGCCGGTGGCCAGGGACGCGTGGATCGGCAACTTGCCCGGAGCGATATGGCGGTCGCTGAGGACGATCTGGGTACGACCGGCGCGCACGGCTTCTTCGGCCTGGTCGGCGACGTTGCGGATCGCCGCTTCCAGGCCGAGGCTTTCCTCGTAGTTCAGGTCGATGACCTGACGCTCGAAGCCCGGACGGTCGAGGTTCATCAGCGAGCGCCACTTGGCGGGCGAGATCACCGGCGAGCTGAGAATCACGCGGGAAGCGTGCTCAGGCGATTCCTGGAAGATGTTGCGCTCGGCACCGAGGCAGATCTCCAGGGACATGACGATGGCTTCGCGCAGCGGGTCGATCGGCGGGTTGGTGACCTGGGCGAACTGCTGGCGGAAGTAGTCGTACGGCGTGCGCACACGCTGGGACAGCACGGCCATCGGCGTGTCGTCGCCCATGGAGCCGACCGCCTCGTAGCCTTGCTCGCCCAAGGGACGCAGCACCTGGTCGCGCTCCTCGAAGGTGACCTGGTACATCTTCATGTACTGCTTGAGCTGGTCGACGTCGTAGAACGCCGAACCGTGGTCGTTGTCTTCCATGGTCGCCTGGATGCGCAGGGCGTTCTTGCGCAGCCATTGCTTGTACGGATGACGGGACTTCAGGCGGTTGTCGATGGCGTCGGTGTCGAGGATCTGCCCGGTTTCGGTGTCCACGGCGAAGATCTGGCCCGGGCCGACACGGCCCTTGGCGATCACCTCTTCAGGCTGGTAGTTCCAGACGCCGATTTCCGATGCCAGGGTGATGAAACCGTTCTTGGTGGTGACCCAGCGCGCCGGGCGCAGGCCGTTACGGTCGAGCAGGCAGACGGCGTAGCGGCCGTCGGTCATGACCACGCCCGCGGGGCCGTCCCACGGTTCCATGTGCATGGAGTTGTATTCGTAGAACGCACGCAGGTCGGCGTCCATGGTCTCGACGTTCTGCCACGCCGGCGGAATGATCATCCGCACGCCACGGAACAGGTCGATGCCGCCGGTGACCATCAGCTCCAGCATGTTGTCCATGCTCGAGGAGTCGGAACCCACGCGGTTGACCAGCGGGCCGAGTTCTTCCAGATCCATCAGGTCGTTGGTGAACTTGGTGCGCCGGGCCTGGGCCCAGTTGCGGTTGCCGGTGATGGTGTTGATCTCGCCGTTGTGGGCGAGGAAGCGGAACGGCTGCGCCAGCGGCCATTTCGGCAGGGTGTTGGTGGAGAAGCGCTGGTGGAACACGCAGATCGCGGTTTGCAGGCGCGGGTCACCCAGGTCCGGATAGAAGGCGGCGAGGTCCGCCGGCATCATCAGGCCTTTATAGATGATGGTCTTGTGGGAAAAGCTGCAGATGTAGTGGTCGGTATCGGCGGCGTTGGCCACCGACGAACGACGACGGGAACTGAACAGCTTGACTGCCATGTCCTGGTCGCTCAGGCCTTCGCCGCCGATGTAGACCTGTTCGATCTGCGGCAGGCGCTCCAGGGCCAGGCGGCCGAGAACGCTGGTATCGATCGGCACTTTGCGCCAGCCGATCAGTTGCAGGCCTTCGGCCAGGATCTCGCGGTTCATGTTCTCGCGAGCGGCTTCGGCCTTGGCCGGATCCTGGTTGAAGAAGACCATGCCCACGGCATATTGCTTGGGCAATTCGACACTGAAGGTTTCCTGGGCAATGGCTCGCAGGAACGCGTCAGGCTTCTGAATCAGCAGACCGCAACCGTCGCCGGTCTTGCCGTCCGCGTTGATCCCACCGCGGTGGGTCATGCAGGTCAGGGCCTCGATGGCCGTTTGCAAAAGGGTATGACTGGGTTCGCCCTGCATATGGGCTATCAGACCGAAACCGCAGTTATCCTTGAATTCATCTGGTTGGTACAGACCTGCTTTCATAGACACTTTCTCACCAGGCTGCCTCTTATCGAGACAAATTTCTTTTCAATTCAACCAGTTACCATCCACGCCGAACGTACGCCGGCTTTGCGGGGGCAAAAGGGAGGTCATTGTACACACCGACACAGACGCTCACAAATTTGGCGACGAAATGTCGCAAATCTATGTCGCATTTATGAAAGGTTTAAAGCGATATGCTGTGCTAGTCAAAACTTTTTTAGTTCGGACCGCGACGACTCAAAAGCTACTGTGACGCAGACACCACAAGGCACGCGGCCTTGAAGGCAGCATGCGCATGCGGATTTTTTTGAGGTGCTGGGAGAGGCGGCCTGGGTAAGGCCGCCGAATCTTCAGCGAGTTGCTGCCAGTTCCTGTTGGACGCTGGCGACAGTGCGAGGCCAAGGTTTACCAGCCTGAACCTTCGCTGGCAAGGCCTTGATAGCGGTAACGGCTGCATCACGGCTGCTGAAGCTGCCGTAAGTGATCACATACAGCGGTTTGCCGTTGAGGACTTTCTTGAAATAACGGTACTGAGCACCCTGTTCCTTGACGAAGCTCTGCGCCGCGGCTTCGGAACTGGTGCCCAGGATCTGCACGACGTAGTTGCCTGGCGCCTGACCGGCGTACCAGCTACCGCCGGTGGCGGCCTTGGCTACGGTGACAGGTTTCTCGGCTGGTTTGGCGGCCGGTGCAGCCGGCTTGCTGACCGGAGCAGGCGCAGGCTTGACCACTGGAGCCGGCTTGGCAGCAGCGACCTGGGTCGGTGCCGGGGTCGGACGGGCTTCAGGCGTCGGCGCCGGACCGGCCGGCACGCCGGCTGGCGGTGCAATGGTGGTCACGGTCGGCGGCGTGGCGCTGGAGCCTTCCACCGGCACGCCATCGTCACCCTCGGTGATCCCGCCGGCGGCTTCGGCCAGAGGGCCGCGCATCACCGGTTGCGACTGGCCGACCAATGGCAGCGGCATTGGCTGGGAAGAACCGGCGAACTCGACAGCCGGGCTGCCATTGCTGTTCGGTTGCGGTGTCTGGCCCAGCGGCAGCTGCGCCTGTTCGTTGGCTGGCGCACCGGTGGTACTTGGTGCCTTGCTGCGACCCGGCATCAGCCAGGCAGCGGCAACGGCCACCACTACGACTGCGGATATCGCCAATACGTGTTTCTTCGGCATGTTGAACCCCATACTTGGACGCTTGACCGCTGAGCGGCTGGCAATCATGGCTTCGATCATTGCATCCCGGGCGACCTGGTTGATGTTGCCAGGCCAGCCATCGGAGCCTTCGTGAATATCACTGATCTGATCCGCGGAGAAAAGTTCGATACCCCGTCCTGCGCCTTCGAGACGCTGCGCCAGGTATTCGCGGGTTTCCTCTTCGGTGTAAGGCTGCAGTTCGATGACATGGAAGCGCTCTTCTTCCGCGCTCAGCAGCTCCAGGCCGGCAATCAGCGACGACTCGCCGAACAGGAACACATGCGGACGACCTTCCGGTGCGCCGGCGGCGAGCGCCAGCAGTGCCTCGAGCGCCGACTCGTCGAGCTGCTCAGCGTCATCCACCAGCAGATAGACTTCCTGGCCGGTCAGGGCCAGTTGCACCACTTGCGCCAGGATCGGGCCGATTTCGGCCTGCTCGACGTTCAGCGCCTGGGCCACCTGCCGCAGCACGCCCGCCGCGTCGCCGGCACCACGGGCGGAAACCACCACGCTCTGCACCGACTGCTTGTTGGTGCTGGCTACCAGCGCCTGACGCAGCAGCGTCTTGCCGCTGCCCTGCGGGCCGGTCACGACCAGCAGCAGCTGGCTGTAGCGCGCCAGGTGATGCAGCTGCCCCAGCACCGGCTTGCGCTGGGCGGGGAAAAACTTGAAGCCAGGCACCCGTGGAGCGAAAGGGTCATGGCTCAATTGATAGTGGCCGAGGAAAGCCTCGTCGGCATGCAAACTAGTCATGGGGATCTTATTAACCTTTAAGCTGAGCCAGGGCGCGGTAATCCGCTCCCAGCGTGGCCTGTAAAACCTCTTTCGGATAATCGTCGGTCACTACGGCTTCGCCCATACGGCGCAACAGCACCAGACGCAAACGACCATCGATCACTTTCTTGTCAATTGCCATGTGTTCGAGAAAATCCGCTTCGGTCATTTCCTCGGGCGGAATGACCGGCAAGCCTGCGCGCTGGAACAGGCGAATGCCGCGGTCACGCTCCTCGGCGGTGATCCAGCCAAGGCGTGCGGACATCTCCAGCGCCATTACGGTGCCAGCAGCAACCGCTTCACCATGCAGCCAGACACCATAGCCCATGTGGGTTTCGATGGCGTGGCCGAAGGTATGCCCCAGGTTCAGCGTGGCGCGCACACCGGACTCACGCTCGTCGGCGCCCACCACGGCCGCCTTGGCCGCGCAGGAGCGTTCGATGGCATAGGTCAGCGCCTGCTGGTCCAGGGCTCGCAAGCGGTCGACGTTGTCTTCGAGCCAGGTAAGGAACGGCTCGTCGCAGATCAGACCGTATTTGATAACTTCCGCCAGGCCGGCCGATAACTCCCGAGGCGGCAGGGTATTGAGCGAGGCAGTGTCGATCAGCACCACGTTCGGCTGATAGAAGGCGCCGACCATGTTCTTGCCCAGCGGATGGTTGATACCGGTCTTGCCGCCCACCGACGAGTCGACCTGGGACAGCAAGGTGGTAGGAATCTGGATGAAATCGACGCCACGCTGGTAGCAGGCGGCGGCAAAGCCGGCCATGTCGCCGATCACCCCGCCGCCGAGGGCGATGATCGTGGTGCGGCGATCGTGGCGTGCGGTCAGCAGGCCATCGAAAATCAGTTGCAGGGTTTCCCAGTTCTTGAACGCTTCGCCGTCGGGAAGAACCACCGAGATCACCGAGAACTGGGCGAGGCTGCGTTTCAGACGCTCAAGGTACAGCGGCGCTACGGTTTCATTGGAAACGATCGCCACTTGTCGCCCGGCGATGTGCGGAGCCAGCAACTCGGGCCGGTCCAACAAACCTTCGCCAATATGAATCGGGTAGCTGCGCTCGCCTAGATCGACCTTAAGTGTCTGCATGTGTCCCCACAGTGAAGATGGAAGCTGGTGTCCTGCCTTGCATTAACGACTGGCATCGCCTGGCTTTCTGACGCCGCGCAATAGCCATGCGCCACAACCGCGAGCGATCATGGCAAGGCGCCGAGGATAGCGCATTTCACGCTGCGCATTAACGGGGAGGCAGTTGCTGCAGGCGGTCCAGTATGTCCAGCACCACCATGCGCGGTGGCCGTTCATCGGTTTCAACCACCAGGTCGGCGATTTCCCGATAAAGCGGATCGCGAATCGCCAACAGGTCCCGCAGGGTCTTCGCCGGATCGGCCGTGCGCAGCAGCGGTCGATTGCGATCCCGTGCGGTGCGACCGACCTGCTGCTCCACAGAAGCATGCAGATAGACCACACGCCCCCCGGCATGCAGCGCCAGACGGTTGGCTTCGCGCATCACCGCGCCGCCGCCGGTCGCCAGGACCACGCCATCGGCGGAGCACAGCTCGGCGATCATGGCCTGTTCCCGATCACGAAAGCCCGGCTCACCTTCTTTATCGAAGATCCACGGGATATTGGCACCCGTGCGCAACTCAATTTCCTTATCGGAATCTTTGAATGGCAGGCGCAGCTCTTTGGCCAGCAAGCGACCAATGGTGCTTTTTCCAGCCCCCATTGGCCCAACAAGAATCAAATTTCGCACAGAATCAACGACTCACAGCAATCGCCTGGTTGTTCATGATACGCGGAGTGAGAAATACCAGCAGCTCGGATTTTTTCTCCGACACCACGTCACGCCGGAAAAGGCGGCCAAGATACGGCACATCGCCGAGAAATGGCACCTTATCTACAACCTTGCTTTGCGTATTGGAGAAAACTCCACCGATGACGATGGTCTCTCCATCGTTGATCAGGACCTTGGCGTTGACCTCGTTCTTCTTGATCGGCGGCACGTCCTGGACTTTGTTCAGGTAGTCCGGCTCGTCCTTGGTGACCTTGACCTCCATGATGATGCGGTTATCCGGGGTGATCTGTGGCGTCACCTCCAGGGACAGCGAGGCCTCCTTGAACGACACCGAGGTCGCCCCGCTGGAGGCGGCTTCCTGATAGGGGATTTCCGTGCCCTTGAGGATCTTCGCCGTCTCCTTGTCGGACGTGACGACCTTGGGCTGGGAGACGATTTCCCCGTTACCGGTCTTTTCCATGGCTGTCAGCTCAAGGTCCAGCAACACATTGTCGGTGATAAAGGCGATACCCAGGCCGGAGGTATTGGCGGTAGTGCCCAGGTCGACGAACGGTGAGTTGCTGCTGGTGCTGCCCGGCGTGCCTATGGTGGAGGAACCGTTGGTGCCGTTGCTGACCCCCGAGGCATTCCAGTTGCCCTGGTTCTGGATCGAGCCACCCCAGCGCACGCCCAGGCTTTTGTCGTAGTCGACGTTGGCCTCGACGATCCGCGCTTCGATCATCACCTGGCGCACCGGGATATCCAGCTGGCTGACGATCCGCCGCAGCTCGTCCAGGCGCTCCCGGGTCTGGTAGGCGATGATGTTGTTGGTCCGCTCATCGACAGTGATCGACCCGCGCTCGTCGGACTTGTCTTCGGCGCGGGTGACCGACTGGAACAGCTTGGCGATCTCCGCGGCCTTGGCGTAGTTGACCTGCAGCAGTTCGCGCCGCAATGGTTCCAGGTCGGCGATCTGCTTCTGCGACTCCAGTTCCTGGCGTTCGCGGGCAGCGATTTCATCGGCCGGCGCCACCAGCAACACGTTGCCCACCTTGCGCTTGTCCAGCCCCTTGGTCTTGAGCACCAGATCGAGGGCCTGGTCCCACGGCACATTCTGCAGGCGCAAGGTAATGCCGCCCTGCACCGTATCGCTGGCCACCAGGTTGAGGTTGGTGAAATCAGCGATCAATTGCAGCACCGAGCGGACCTCGATGTCCTGGAAGTTCAGCGAGAGCTTTTCGCCGTTGTAGGCCGAGCGCTCGGCGTTGCGTTTCTGCAGGTCGCCCGAGGTCATCGGCCTGACGCTCACCGTGAGTTTGTTGTCCGTCTGGTAGGTCGAGTAATCGAAAGTGCCGCCGGGCTCGATGGTGACGATGGCCTTGCCGGACTCCGCCCGGGCGCTGACGAACTGCACGGGGGTGGCGAAATCCTTGACGTCCAGCCTGACCCGCAGGGGCTCGGGCAGGCGAGCCTTGGCGAAGGTGAGGACGAGCTTGCCGCCGCGCTCCTGTATATCCGGGCTCATTCCCGAGTCGGAGAGATCGATCAGCACATTACCTTCGCCTTGCTCGCCGCGCTGGAAATCCACGCTGCGAATCGACCGCCCCACGGAAGCCACGGCCTTGGCCCGTCCGGACGCGACAGCCGGCTGCCCCGGCGCACTCAGCGCCGCCGTCGCCCCCTGGCCGATCACCACAAACAGCTGATTGCCGGCGACCCGAGTGCTGTAGGGCGCCAGCGCGACCAGATTGACGACGACCCGGGTACGCTGCCCCGATTCGACCACCGTCACGCTGCGCGCATTGCCATTGCCCAGGTCACGACTCTTGTCTGCCAGCTGGCTGACAACACCAGGCAGATCAAGGGCGATCCGCGCCGGCTGGTCGGTGGTATAGCCGCGCGGCTCGGGCACCGGCCCATCGAAGGTGAGTTTCAACTCCAGGCGATCCCCCGGCAGTGCCGCGACATCCAGGGCCTTGAGGCTGGCCGCCATGGCCATCGGTGAAAGCAGCGCCATCCATAGCGCAATACCGAAGGCTGAAAAGATCCTGTTCATGATGCGAGTTCCACTATGAGTGTTCTTTTAATGGAATGGTCCGTGGTCGCTCCAGCCACGCTCCCGCTCCATCGGGAACAATCTCGACCACCTCGACCTGTGAATCGCTGATCGCGACAATCCGCCCGTCGTTACGCCCCAGGTAATCGCCGACCTTCAGCCGATGCACGCCACCGGCGCCACGCAACAGCGCAAAGAAGCCGGAAGCATTGGAAAGAGTGCCCACCATCTCGAACTGTTCGATGCTGAAGCCCTCGAGATACTGCTTGCTGCGGTTCGGATCCGGCTTGACCGCAGGCGAGCCTGCCCGACGTGCCGCCAGGTCCACCCTGACCGCAGGCTGAAACGGGCTGCGCAAGGGTGCGGCGTTATAGGTGAACGTTGGGTAAGACCCGAATGCCGGCATTGGTTCAATCTCGCCGGGCGACTGCAACCGCGCCTCATTCATGTAGGCATCCAGATCACTGAAGTCGTCATCGTTGCCACAACCAACCAGCCCGACAAATGCCAGCACCAGCAACAAGCCGTGAGCGCGCTTCATGGGCGTGGCACCTTGTAGCGGTAAGTCCTGGCCAGAATGTTCATGCGCAGGTTCGAACCGACCTGCGGCGTGACCGGTTTGATCTCGAAATCATGCAGGGTGACGATTCGCGGCAAACCAGCCACGCCGCTGACGAAAGTCGCCAGTGCGTGATAGCCGCCGGTAACCCTGATCTGGATTGGCAATTCGACGTAAAACGGTTGGACCACCTCCGGCAACAGCTTGATCTCTTCGAACTCCAGCCCGCTGCCAAGCCCGGTGCGGCTGATGTCTTCAAGCAGGCCCGGCACCTCGGTATCGCTGGGCAACTGACGCAGCATGAGGTCAAAGGCGGTTTCCATGGCCTTCATCTGTTCGGTGTAAGGCCCGAGGTTGGCCACCAGGCGCGCCTTGCTGGCGAACTGCTGTTTCAGCACGGCCTCGTCCGCCCGGCGCTGGTCGAGTTGCAGCAACAGGTCCTTGAGGTACAGGTTGTAGCCGAGGGCCAGTACCAGCAACATGACCAGCGCCACGACCACGCCTTTGACCAGCGCCGGCCACGCCCCCATGTTGCTCATTTCCAGCTCGCCGAGATCGATCCGGCGCATCTGCGCCCACCCGCCGGACAGGTTCATTGCCCTTCCTCGCCCAGGGCGGGCCGGGTCTGATGGACGGTCAGCTGAAACACATTGACCTGGTCGGCGTTGTCCGCCCCGGCGGCCTTGACCTCTGTCAGGCTCGGCGCGTCGAACCAGTCGGAGGCGTCCAGGTTGCGCATCAGGTCCGAAACACGATGGTTCGATTCGGCCGCCCCGGTGATGGAAAGAGTCTGCCCGCTCATCCTGACATCGGTGAAATACACCCCGTCCGGCAGGGTGCGGGCCAATTGGTCGAACACCCGCGCACTGGTGGAGCGATTGCCTTGCAGGTCCTGGATGATCTTCATCCGCTCCACCAGTTGCTCGCGATGCAGCTTCAGCTCGCCGATCTTGGCGATCCGTTGATCAAGCAAGGTGATTTGAGCGCCTACGTGATTGTTGCGCGCCAGTTGCCTGTCGATCGCCCGGTCGATGATCCTGTCGCCCACGAACAACACACCCAGGGCCACCGCCGCAGCCGCCGCCAGGGCCAGGAAAAAGTGGCGACGCCGCTGTTCGCGCCGCGCCTCGCGCCAGGGAAGAAGATTGATCCGCGCCATCAGTCGAAACTCCGCAAGGCCAGCCCGCAGGCGATCATCAAGGACGGGGCTTCGCTGGCCAGGGCCGCGGCGTCGACCCTAGCGCCGATGCTCATGCCAACGAAGGGGTTGGCGATCAGCGCAGGCAAGCCCAGGCGCTGCTCGATCAACGGGACAAGCCCCGGAACCGAGGCGCTACCACCCGCCAACAGGATGGAATCGACCTGGTGTTGCGGGGCAGAAGCCTGGAAAAACTGCAACGAGCGCGAAACCTGTTGCACGACCGCCTCCTGAAAAGGTTGCAGCACCTCACTGGCGTAATCGTCCGGCAGGCCACCCTGTTTTTTCGCCAGACCGGCCTCCTCTTTCGACAGCCCGTAGCGACGCTGGATGTGTTCGGTCAGTTGGTGTCCGCCGAACAACTGCTCACGGGAATAGACGATCTGCCCTTCATGCACGACGCTCAGGGTGGTCAGGGTGGCGCCGATATCGACCACCGCCACGGTCCGGGCAGCCGGCGAGCCGGCCGCCAGGGCGAACGACCGCTCCAGCGCGCAGACTTCCAGGTCCACCACCCGCGCAGTCAGGCCCGCAAGCTCGAGCGCCGCCTCGCGAACTTCGATGTGCTCCTTGCGGCAGGCCGCCAACAGCACATCGACGCGTTCGGGATTGCGAGCCGAATAGCCGAGGACGTCGAAATCGATGGCGGCCTCGTCCAGCGGATAGGGAATGTACTGGTCGGCGTCGACCTTGAGCTGGCTTTCCCGATCGTCGTCGGACAGCCCGGCCTCCATCTCGATGACCTTGCTGATCACCGCCGAGCCGGCCATCGCCAGCGCCGCGTGCTTCGCACCCGGCCGGGCCCTGGCCAGCAGGCGAGACAGGGCATGCCCAACCCCTTCAGGCTCGACGATGTTTTTTTCGACCACGGCGTTGGCCGGCAACGGCTCCACGCCATAGGCCTCGACCCGAAAACGGCCACCGACACGGCTCAATTCAAGAAGCTTGACCGAGGTGGAGCTGATATCGATCCCCAGAAGGGAACTCGCCTTTTTACTGAAGAGTCCTAGCACTACCAATTCCCTATGACTATCCGTGACTTACGGACTCTGGAATGTCCATTGCGTTCAATCACCACGCCTTGACAGACGGGCAAATGACGCCCTTGGCGGAAAAATGCTTATAATGCCCAGCGATTTTTCCGCGATTTATCTGCTGCGTGAGCCGATTCCTGACTGTGAATACCTGACGCCCAATTCATTCCTTTCTCTGGAAATCCAAAAGCCTTGATTCGTCTGCTGAAGTTTTTCGGGTGGTCCATCGTCGCTGTGTTCTGCGGGCTGCTCCTCGCTCTCTCCGGCGCGTTTCTCTATCTTAGTCCTGGGTTACCGTCGGTAGAGGCGCTCAGAAGTATCCAGTTGCAGATTCCCCTGCGGGTGTACAGCAGCGACGGCAAGTTGATTGCAGAATTCGGCGAAATGCGCCGCACTCCAATCCGTTTCGCCGACATTCCCCCCAACTTCATTAATGCGTTACTAAGTGCTGAAGACGATAATTTCGCCAACCACTACGGCGTCGATCCCAGCAGCCTGATGCGTGCCGCGACCCAGCTGGTCAAGAGCGGGCACATCCAGTCCGGCGGCAGCACCATCACCATGCAGGTGGCGAAGAACTTCTTCCTGAGCAGCGAACGCAGCTTCTCGCGCAAGACCACCGAGATCCTCCTGGCCCTGCAAATCGAGCGCCAACTGACCAAGGACGAGATCCTCGAGCTGTACGTCAACAAGATCTACCTGGGTAACCGCGCCTATGGCATCGAGGCCGCGGCCCAGGTGTATTACGGCAAGTCGATTCGCGATGTCAGCCTGGCGCAGATGGCGATGATCGCCGGCCTGCCCAAGGCACCGTCGCGCTTCAACCCGCTGGCCAACCCGGCGCGCAGTAAAGAGCGCCGCGACTGGATCCTCGGGCGGATGTACAAGCTCGGCAAGATCAGCGAGGCGGACTACACGGCGGCGATCAACGAGCCGCTGAACGCCAGCTATCACGTGCCGACGCCGGAAGTGAACGCACCGTACATCGCCGAGATGGCCCGCGCCGAGATGGTCGGTCGTTACGGCAGCGATGCCTATACCGAAGGTTTCCGCGTCACCACCACGGTACCGAGCGACCTGCAGGAACTGGCCAACACCGCCGTCCATGAAGGCCTGATCACCTACGACCAGCGCCATGGCTATCGCGGCCCCGAATCGCGCCTGCCCGGCAAGACCCACGCCGCCTGGGCCCAGGAACTGACCAAGCAACGCAGCATCAGCGGCCTGGAACCGGCGATCGTCACCCAGGTCGACAAGAACGGCCTGCAGGTACTGACCCGCACCGGCGAAGAGCACGTAGGTTGGGACAGCATGAAATGGGCGCGCCCGTTCCTGAACACCAACAGCATGGGCGCCGCTCCCAAGCAGCCAAGCGATGTCGCCCAGGTCGGCGACCTGATTCGCGTGCAGCGCCAGGCAGACAACTCGCTCAAGTTCCGCCAGATCCCGGTCGTTCAGGGCGCACTGGTGTCCCTCGATCCGCAAAACGGCGCCATTCGCTCGCTGGTGGGCGGCTTCGCCTTCGAGCAGAGCAACTACAACCGGGCGCTGCAGGCCAAGCGCCAACCCGGTTCCAGCTTCAAGCCGTTCGTCTATAGCGCCGCGCTGGACAATGGCTACACCGCCGCCAGCCTGGTGAACGATGCGCCGATCGTGTTCGTCGACGAGTACCTAGACAAGGTCTGGCGTCCGAAAAACGACACCAACACCTTCCTCGGCCCGATCCGCATGCGCGAGGCGCTGTACAAGTCGCGCAACCTGGTTTCGATCCGCCTCCTGCAGAGCCTGGGCGTGGACCGCACCATCGACTACATCAGCAAGTTCGGCTTCAACAAACAGGACCTGCCGCGCAACCTGTCGCTGGCCCTGGGCACCGCGACCCTGACCCCGATGGAGATCGCCACCGGCTGGAGCGTGTTCGCCAACGGCGGCTACAAGGTCACGCCGTACATCATCGACAAGATCGAAAGCCGCAACGGCGAAACCCTGTTCACCGCCAACCCGCCGAGCGTACCGGCTGGCGACACGGCCAGCAGCGGGATCGCGGCACCGGCGCAGCAGGGCTTCACGGTGGACAACGTCCCTGGCGAAACCCCGAGCCAGGCCCCTGTACAGGCACCCGCGGTGGCTGAACGCATTATCGATGGCCGCACCACCTACATCCTCAACAGCATGCTGGAAGACGTGATCAAGCTCGGCACCGGGCGGCGCGCCCTCGCCCTGGGCCGCACCGACCTGGCCGGCAAGACCGGGACCACCAACGAATCCAAGGATGCCTGGTTCTCCGGCTACAACGCCGACTACGTGACCACGGTCTGGACCGGTTTCGACCAGCCGGAAAGCCTGGGACGCCGCGAGTACGGCGGCACCGTGGCCCTGCCGATCTGGATGAACTACATGGGCGCCGCCCTCAAAGACAAGCCGGCCCATACCCAGGCCGAGCCGGAAGGCATTCTCAGCCTGCGGGTCGACCCGGTCAGCGGCCGCGCCGCGACACCGGGCACACCGAACGCCTACTTCGAACTGTTCAAGAGCGAAGACACGCCGCCTTCGGTCAACGAACTAGGCAATGGCTACGCCCCTGGCAGCCCGCTGCCGGCGGACGAGTCGGCGCCGATCGATCTGTTCTGACCGCCTTCGCGGGCAGACCTCTCCACTGGAACGAGGTCTACCCGTGACAAAGCCGCCACGGATCTCCCCCCGATCCAAAGCGACACCCACAAAAAAGCCCCGACTCTCGCGAGCCGGGGCTTTTTTTCAACGCATCTTCGGCTTAGCCGTTGAACACGTCATCCACGCTTTTGAGCGGGTAGTTCTTCGGATACGGCAGGGTCGCCACGCCGGTCTCGATAGCGGCCTTGGCCACGGCATCGGAGATCACGGTGATCAGACGGGCATCCATTGGCTTCGGAATGATGTACTCACGACCGAATTCCAGCTTGATGCCGCCGTAGGCGTCGCACACTTCCTGAGGCACCGGCAGCTTGGCCAGTTCGCGCAGGGCGTTGGCCGCGGCCACTTTCATTTCTTCGTTGATGCGCTTGGCGCGAACGTCCAGGGCACCACGGAAGATGAACGGGAAGCCCAGCACGTTGTTGACCTGGTTCGGGTAGTCCGAACGACCGGTGGCCATGATCACGTCGCTACGGGTGGTGTGTGCCAGTTCCGGGGCGATTTCCGGATCAGGGTTCGAGCAGGCGAACACGATCGGGTTGGCAGCCATGGAGCTCAGGCCTTCGGCGCTCAGCAGGTTCGGGCCGGACAGGCCAACGAACACGTCGGCACCTTTGAGGGCGTCAGCCAGGGTGCGCTTGTCGGTCGTGTGGGCGAAGACCGCCTTGTACTGGTTCAGGTCGTCGCGCTCGGAGTGGATCACACCGGTACGGTCGACCATGAAGATGTTTTCGATCTGGGCGCCCATGCTCACCAGCAGCTTCATGCAGGAGATGGCGGCGGCACCGGCGCCCAGGCAGACGATCTTCGCGTCCGACAGGGTTTTGCCAGCGATTTCCAGGGCGTTGATCATGCCGGCCGCGGTCACGATAGCGGTGCCGTGCTGGTCATCGTGGAATACCGGAATGTCGCACTGCTCGATCAGGGCGCGCTCGATCTCGAAGCACTCTGGCGCCTTGATGTCTTCCAGGTTGATGCCACCGAAAGTGATGGAGATGCGCTTGACGGTGTCGATGAAGGCTTGCGGGCTTTCGGAGTCGACTTCGATGTCGAATACGTCGATGCCGGCGAAGCGCTTGAACAGCACGCCCTTGCCTTCCATCACCGGCTTGGAGGCCAGCGGGCCGAGGTTACCCAGGCCGAGAATCGCGGTGCCATCGGAAATGACTGCAACCAGGTTGCCCTTGCCGGTGTATTTGTAGGCCAGCTCAGGATCGCGGGCGATTTCGCGTACTGGTTCGGCTACGCCGGGGCTGTAGGCCAGCGACAGGTCGCGGGCGGTAGCGGTGGCCTTGGTGAGCTCGACACTCAGTTTCCCTGGACGGGGATTGGCGTGATATTCGAGAGCGGCAGTTTTCAAATCAGACATGTGGGCATTCCGCTTTTTACTGTTGGACAGACGGACCGCCGAGGATACGCGTGTCGCAAAGTCCCTACAAGACTGACCAGTCACCCCTGTCAAGGCCCGCAGGCTACGACTTTGGGCCAAGAGCCACGGAACACAAGGGGTGGACTGTTCACAATCGAAATAAAAAATGTCTACAATTTTTTATTTATTGAACCAGCTGGAACATTCCGGGATGGGTCAACGGCAACATCCAACGCGCCTGACCCGATTTCAAGCCACCCTTGCGTGAACGGTCGAGCACCCAGCCGCGCGCCTCGATCTGCCGCCCCGGCAGGCGGTCCAGCTGCACGCCAGCGAATTGGCCAAGCAGATTGGGTGCAATGCGCAATACAACCGAATCCTGCAATTCGATCCAGACACCGCCCCGATTGCGTTGCACCTTGCTCACCCGACCACTGAGCAGCGCAAATCCGGAGGCCTTTATCTGATCCGCTTTCAGTACAGAGGATTGCCGCCACAGCCCCAGCCGGGCCTGCCGGGCGCTACGCTCGGCGGCTTGCTGGCAGCTGAACAAATCGACGTTCGGCGCAACCGCCACCTGGTAGCCCAGGCCTTCGGCAAGCAATTGCGCCTCAAGGTTGGCGCCATCGGCACCATAGACATGGGCCAGGGTCCGCCCATAGTGATCCCTGCTTTCCCGACCGGGAAGCAGGCCGACCCGACCGTTGCTGGCCTTCACCAGCGCCTGCAGGCGCTGACGGGCGGCAGCCGCGAAGGGCTCGTCGGTGCGGCCTTTCTTGCCCAGTTCCGGCGCATTGAGGCCAATCATGCGCACGCTGCGGCCATCGACGAGACGCAAGGTGTCGCCATCGACCACCCGCTGGACCTGCACAGAGGCCAGCCCGACCGGCGCCGGGCAGAACGCCTGGGCGCTGGAGAGCCAAATCGCGGACACAAAAAAGGCGCCCGCAAGGGACGCCTTTTTCATCAGCGAGGAGAAGCTGAAACAGCTTTCCAGACCGATCAGCCTTAGGCCTTTTTCGCGCCGAAAGCGCCGAAACGGTCGGCGAACTTCTGAACGCGGCCGCCGGTATCCAGAGTCTTCTGCTTACCGGTGTAGAACGGGTGGCATTCGTTGCAAACGTCGATCGCCAGCGGCTTAGCGAAGGTCGAACGAGTTTCGAACTTGTTGCCGCAGCTGCAGGTTACGGCAACTGCTGGGTATTCTGGATGGATATCGGCTTTCATGGTGTCTTCCTCAGGCTAGCGTGCCGCCACCCAACACTATTGTTGAATACCGCACGTAATTAGGCCGCGGATTCTACCAGACCTTTGCGATCACGCAAGCTGTCCCTTGCACCGACCGTCTGCTAGGCTCCGGGCCTTCTTCACCGCCCGTTCAATGAGATTTCCCCGCGTGCCCGACGCCATTTTGCGCCTCGCCCTGCCCTCCCCCCTGCGCCGCCTGTTCGATTACCGGGCCCCTGCCGGCGTACTGCGCACCCAGCTGCATCCGGGCATGCGCCTGCGAGTGCCGTTCGGTCGCCGGGAAATGATCGGCATCCTGGTCGAGGTCACGGACAGCAGCGAAGTCCCGGCCGAGAAACTCAAACCGGCACTGGCCCTGCTGGACGCCACCCCGCCGCTGCCGCCTGCGCTGTTCAAGCTGTGCCTGTGGACCGCGCAGTACTACCAGCACAGCCTCGGCGACACCCTGAGCTGGGCGCTGCCGGTCCTGCTGCGCCAGGGCGAGCCGGCCGAGGCTCGGCAGGAACGCTTCTGGTCGGTCAGCCCCGGCGCCAGTCTCGACGACCCTCGCATCGCCCGCGCCCCACGCCAGCGCGAAGCCCTGGCGACCCTGGCCCAGCACCCTCACGGCGTCGCCCACCAGTTACTGAGCAAGCTGATGCTGAGCAAGGACAGCCTGGACCTGTTGCTGGCCAAGGATCTGGTGCAGGTGGAAGTCCGTCGGCACGCCCCGGGCGAACGCCACGAACATTGGCTGGCCCAGCCGGAGCTGCCACTCAACAGCGAACAGCGCGCCGCCTATGAGGCCATCCGCTCCGGCTTCGACAGCTATCACGCCTTCCTGCTGGCCGGGGTCACCGGCAGCGGCAAGACCGAAGTCTATCTGCAGCTGATCCGCGAAACCCTGGAAGCCGGCAAGCAAGCGCTGGTGCTGATCCCGGAAATCAACCTCGGCCCGCAGACCCTGGCGCGCTTCGAACAACGTTTCAACGCCCGCATCGCCCTGCTGCACTCGGCGGTCAACGACCGCGAGCGCCTGGATGCCTGGCTGGCGGCCCGCGACGGCGAGGCCGACATTATTATCGGCACCCGCTCGGCGCTGTTCACGCCGATGAAGAACCCCGGGCTGATCATCATCGATGAAGAACACGACGGCTCCTATAAACAGCAGGAAGGCCTGCGCTACCACGCCCGCGACCTGGCCCTGGTCCGCGCCCGCCAGGAAAACATTCCTATCGTGCTGGGCTCCGCCACCCCGTCGATGGAAAGCCTGCACAACGCCTACACCGGCCGTTATGGCCTGCTGCGGCTGAACGAGCGGGCCGGAGGCGCCAAGCAGCCGCGCTTCCTGCGCCTGGATGTGAAGAGCCGGCCGCTGGACAGCGGCATTTCCGGCCCCATGCAACAAGCCATCGGCCAGACCCTGGCGGCAGGCCAGCAGGTGCTGGTGTTCCTCAATCGCCGTGGTTTCGCGCCGACCCTGCTGTGCCACGACTGCGGCTGGATGTCCGAGTGCGAACGCTGCGACGCGCGGATGACCGTGCACCAGCGCTACGGCGAACTGCGCTGCCACCACTGCGGTCACTCCGAGCGCGTGCCGCGGCATTGCCCGAAATGCGGCAAGGTCGACCTGCGCCCGGTCGGCGCCGGCACCGAGCGCGCCGAGGAGCGGCTGGCAATCCTGTTCCCGGACTACCCGGTGCTGCGGGTCGATCGCGACAGCACCTCGCGCAAGGACGCGATGAACCAGTTGTTCGCCACCATCCAGAAGGGCCAGCCCTGCATCCTCGTGGGCACCCAGATGCTCGCCAAGGGACACCACTTCCCGCGGGTAACCCTGGTCTCGATCCTCGATGCCGACGGCGGCCTGTTCTCCGGCGACTTCCGCGCCAGTGAACGCATGGCGCAGCTGATCGTCCAGGTCGCCGGGCGGGCCGGACGGGCCGAAGAGCCGGGCAAGGTGATCATCCAGACCCACCTGGCCGACCATCCGCTGCTGGTACAACTGACCGAGCAGGGTTACTTCGCCTTTGCCGAACAAGCCTTGAGCGAACGTCGCGCCGCCGGCCTGCCGCCGTTCGCCCATCTGGCGCTGCTGCGCGCCGAGGCGCACAAGCCGGGACAGGCCGAAGGCTTCCTCGACGAAGCCTGCGGCGAGGCCGAGCGCTTGCTGGCCGAGATGAACCTGGGTGGTATTGAATTGCTGGGGCCGGTACCGGCGCCCATGGAGCGCCGCGCCGGGCGTTATCGCGCGCAACTGCTGTTACAGGCCAATGCCCGGGCGCCGCTGCACAAGCTGCTGAGTCACTGGCTGCTGGTGCTGGAACAGATGCCCAGCGGGCGCCAGGTACGCTGGTCGCTGGATGTTGACCCTGTGGACCTGTATTGATAGAAAAACCGCCATCTTGGGCAAGCACACTTCTGTAGGAGCGAGCGGCGATCCGACTTGCCCGCGATAAGGCCCGAATAGCCACCGCACAGCCGGCTATAGTTGGCAAGCCCGTCTTCGCAACGGATAATGCCCAGTTTTTCCACCTGCGCATCGAAGCGCCGCCGCGCCAGCGGTTGAAAGAGAAGACCATGAAAGACACCATTCGCCAGCTCATCCAGCAAGCCATCACCCAACTCGTCACCGAAGGTGTGTTGCCAGAAGGCCTGACGCCGGCGATCCAGGTAGAAAACTCCCGCGACAAGACCCACGGCGACTTCGCCAGCAACATCGCCATGATGCTGGCCAAGCCGGCCAGCATGAAACCACGCGACCTAGCGGAAAAGATCATCGCCGCCCTGCCCGCCGACGAACAGGTCAGCAAGGCCGAGATCGCTGGCCCCGGCTTCATCAATTTCTTCCAGAACACCCAGGCCCTGGCCACCCGCCTGGATGCCGCCTTGGCCGACGCCCACCTTGGCGTGCGCAAGGCCGGCGCATTGCAGCGCACCGTGGTCGACCTGTCGGCACCGAACCTGGCCAAAGAGATGCACGTCGGCCACCTGCGCTCGACCATCATTGGCGACGGCGTGGCGCGGGTCCTGGAGTTTCTCGGCGATACCGTGATCCGCCAGAACCATGTGGGCGACTGGGGTACCCAGTTCGGCATGCTGATGGCCTACCTGCAGGAAAACCCGATCACTAGCGACGAGCTGTCGGACCTGGAAAACTTCTACCGCGCCGCCAAGCAGCGCTTCGACGAATCCGAAGAGTTCGCCGACCGTGCCCGCGGCCTGGTAGTCAAGCTGCAGGCCGGTGACGCGGACTGCCTGGAACTGTGGACCAAGTTCAAGGACATCTCCCTGTCCCACTGCCAGAAGATCTACGAACTGCTGAACGTCAAACTGACCATGGCCGACGTGATGGGCGAAAGCGCCTACAACGACGACCTGATCAACGTGGTCAACGACCTCAAGGCCAAGGGCATGCTGGTCGAGAGCAACGGCGCCCAGTGCGTGTTCCTCGACGAATTCAAGAACGCCGAAGGCGAGCCGCTGCCGGTGATCATCGTCAAGGCCGACGGCGGCTACCTGTACGCCACCACCGACCTGGCCGCCGTGCGCTACCGCAGCGGCAAGCTCAAGGCCGACCGCGCACTGTACTTCGTCGACCAGCGCCAGGCCCTGCACTTCCAGCAAGTGTTCGCGGTGGCCCGCAAGGCCGGCTTCGTGACCCACCCGATGGACATGGAGCACATGGGCTTCGGCACCATGAACGGCGCCGACGGCCGTCCGTTCAAGACCCGCGACGGCGGCACCGTGAAGCTGATCGACCTGCTGACCGAAGCCGAAGAGCGCGCCTACAGCCTGGTCAAGGAAAAGAACCCGGAGCTGGCCGAGGCCGATCTGCGCAACATCGCCAAGGTGGTGGGCATCGACTCGGTGAAATACGCCGACCTGTCCAAGCACCGCACCAGCGACTACAGCTTCAACTTCGACCTGATGCTGAACTTCGAAGGCAACACCGCGCCTTACCTGCTGTACGCCTACACCCGCGCCGCCGGTGTGTTCCGCAAGCTGGGCAAGGACTTCAGCGAAGTGCAGGGGCAGATCACCCTCGAAGCCGCCCATGAGCTGGAGCTGGCGGCCAAGCTGGCGCAGTTCGGCGAAGTGCTGAACGGCGTGGCCGACAAGGGTACGCCGCATATCCTGTGCACCTACCTGTACGACGTGGCCGGGCTGTTCTCCAGCTTCTACGAGAACTGCCCGATCCTCAGTGCCGAATCGCCGACGCAGATGCAGAGCCGCTTGCGCCTCACCGAGCTGACCCGTCGTACCCTCAAGCAAGGTCTGGAATTGCTGGGCCTGAAAGTTCTGGAGCAAATGTAAGTTGGCTGCCAAGAAAAAACCTGCACCCAAGCGTGGCGCCAGCCGTTACCAAGCTCCTGCGAAGCAACCGATTCCGGGTTGGTTGTGGATGGCCATCGGCCTGGCCGTGGGCGCCTTCATCGTGTTCCTGATGAAGCTGGAGCCAGGCAAGGGCGGTGACAGCGTCAAGCGCGAGCGGCTGGAGCAACAGAAAACCACCAAGATCGCCGAGGCCAACAAGACCCCGCCGAGCCCACAGCAACCGGTGAAGCCGAAGTACGACTTCTACACCCTGCTGCCGGAATCGGAAGTGATAGTGCCGCCGGAAGCGGTGCCGGAAAAAACCCTGCCAACACCGCAGACCGCACCGGTGGTTCCAACCACGCCGGTGACCCCGGCGGAAGCGGCGAAGATCGATACCGCGCGAGCCCAGGCCGCCCTGGCCGGCATCACCCCGCCGCCCGCACCACCGGTGGCGCAGGTGGCGAAGGCCGCGCCTGTGACCAGGTTCTTCCTGCAGGCCGGTTCGTTCCGCAAGCAGACCGATGCCGACAAGGTCCGCGCGCAGATCATCCTGCTGGGGCAATCGGTGTCCGTCGAGTCCGGCACCGTCAAGGACGAGACCTGGTACCGCGTACTGGTCGGCCCGTTCAGCAACCGCGAACAGCTGACCACCGCGCAGAAGCAATTGGCCGGCGCCGGCTTCAGCAACCTGCTGTTACAACAGCGCCAGAGCCGCTAAAGCGGCTGATCGCGAGCAAGTCCGCTCCGCATCCCCTGCAGGAGCGGACTTGCCCGCGATGGCGTCCTCCCCCGGCGTCCACTCTCCCGCCAAGAAATACCGCTCGTCCCACAACCCCCAGCGCAGTTGAAAAACCCCGCGTCACCCCCATATGAGTTCCCATCAGGGCATTTTCGCCCCGCAGCGTGGAGACTCTCCCCTTGACCACCATCGTTTCAGTCCGCCGCTTCGGCAAAGTCGTCATGGGCGGCGACGGCCAGGTTTCCCTCGGCAACACCGTGATGAAAGGCAACGCGAAAAAAGTTCGCCGCCTGTATCACGGCCAGGTCATCGCCGGCTTTGCCGGGGCCACCGCTGACGCCTTCACCCTGTTCGAACGCTTCGAAGGCCAGCTTGAAAAGCATCAGGGGCATCTGGTACGCGCCGCCGTCGAACTGGCCAAGGAATGGCGTACCGATCGCTCCCTCAGCCGCCTCGAAGCCATGCTCGCGGTCGCCAACAAGGACGCCTCCTTGATCATCACCGGCAACGGTGACGTGGTCGAGCCGGAAGACGGCCTGATCGCCATGGGCTCCGGCGGCGCCTACGCCCAGGCCGCGGCCAGCGCCCTGCTGAAGAAAACCGACCTGTCGGCCCGCGAAATCGTCGAAACCGCCTTGGGCATCGCCGGCGACATCTGCGTATTCACCAACCACACCCAGACCATTGAGGAGCAGGATCTCGCGGAATAAGCCTGTTTCGGCCATCGCGCCACGGCATTCATTCTTGCTTGAGGACCGCCAATTACTATGCCCATGACTCCCCGCGAAATCGTCCACGAACTCAACCGCCATATCATCGGCCAGGACGATGCCAAGCGCGCCGTCGCCATCGCGCTGCGTAACCGCTGGCGCCGCATGCAGTTGCCTGAAGAGCTGCGTGTCGAAGTGACCCCGAAGAACATCCTGATGATCGGCCCGACCGGTGTCGGCAAGACCGAGATCGCCCGGCGCCTGGCCAAGCTGGCCAACGCTCCGTTCATCAAGGTCGAAGCGACCAAGTTCACCGAAGTCGGTTATGTCGGCCGCGACGTTGAATCGATCATCCGCGACCTGGCCGATGCCGCGATCAAATTGTTCCGCGAACAGGAAATGACCCGCGTGCGCCACCGCGCCGAAGACGCCGCCGAAGAACGCATCCTCGATGCCCTGCTGCCGCCGGCACGCATGGGTTTCAGCAACGAGGACGCCGCCCCGGCCCAGGACTCCAACACCCGCCAGCTGTTCCGCAAGCGCCTGCGCGAAGGCCAGCTGGACGACAAGGAAATCGAGATCGAAGTGGCTGAAGTCAGCGGCGTCGACATTTCCGCGCCACCGGGCATGGAAGAGATGACCAACCAGCTGCAGAGCCTCTTCGCCAACATGGGCAAGGGCCAGCGCAAGAACCGCAAGCTCAAGATCAAGGACGCGCTCAAGCTGATCCGCGACGAAGAAGCCAGCCGCCTGGTCAACGATGAAGAACTCAAGGCCAAGGCCCTGGAAGCGGTCGAACAGCACGGCATCGTGTTCATCGACGAAATCGACAAGGTTGCCAAGCGCGGTAACTCCGGTGGCGTCGACGTATCCCGCGAAGGCGTCCAGCGCGACCTGCTGCCGCTGATCGAGGGCTGCACCGTCAACACCAAGCTGGGCATGGTCAAGACCGACCACATCCTGTTCATCGCTTCCGGCGCGTTCCACCTGAGCAAGCCAAGCGACCTGGTGCCCGAGCTGCAAGGCCGCCTGCCGATCCGCGTCGAGCTCAAGGCGCTGTCGCCGGAAGACTTCGAGCGGATTCTCAGCGAGCCTCACGCCTCCCTGACCGAGCAATACCGCGAGTTGCTGAAAACCGAAGGCTTGGTCATCGAGTTCCAGGCGGACGGTATCAAGCGCCTGGCGGAGATCGCCTGGCAGGTCAACGAGAAGACCGAAAACATCGGTGCCCGTCGCCTGCACACCCTGCTCGAGCGCTTGCTCGAAGAGGTGTCATTCAGCGCCGGCGACCTGGCCAGCGCCCACAACGAAGAGCCGATCCGCATCGACGCCGCCTACGTCAACAGCCACCTGGGCGAATTGGCGCAGAACGAAGACCTGTCCCGTTACATCCTCTAAGCGGCAAGCCATAAGCTTCAAGCTGCAAGTTGACCGCCGTCATCTTGTAGCTTGCGGCTTGCAGCTTTAAGCTGCCCCCATGACCAGACTTCCCACCGCCATCAACCTGCACAAAGCCTCGAAGACCCTGACGCTGACCTACGCGCCAGACGAGGTCTATCACCTGCCCGCCGAATTCCTGCGGGTGCACTCCCCCTCCGCCGAGGTCCAGGGCCACGGCAAACCCATCCTGCAATTTGGCAAGATCGGCGTCGGCCTGACAAAGGTCGAACCGGCCGGTCAGTACGCACTGAAATTGACCTTCGACGACGGGCATGACAGCGGCCTGTTCACCTGGGACTACCTGTACCAGTTGGCGGTGCGTCAGGACGATCTGTGGAAGGATTATCTTGCCGAACTTCAAGCAGCCGGAAAGTCCCGCGATCCAAATGAGTCTATCGTCAAGCTGATGCTCTAGATCAGACCTCTGAAGCTTTAGAGGGCATTTTCTAGATTCATCTGTTTGAATGCTGGGCTGCATGGCTAACGATTGGCCTGCTTGCGAAAAAAATTAAACTCGGGTAACCAATGGAGCTGGCAAGTTCCCTGCAGTGTTCTCTGAACAAAAAAGCAGTAATGCAGAATCAACGGTCACCCGAGCAGTAGTACCTGGCATTTTTGCTGTGTGACTACACAGCAGGTCCGGTACTCGTCTCAGGACAATGGAGCGTCGTAGATGAGTAACAAGAATAACGATGACCTGAAACGCCAAGCCTCGGAAAACACTCTGGGCCTGAATCCTGTCATCGGTTTACGTCGGAAAGATCTGCTTACCTCTGCTCGTATGGTGCTGACCCAGGCCATCAGACAACCGCTGCACAGCGCCAAACATGTGGCCCATTTCGGCGTCGAATTGAAGAACGTGATGTTCGGAAAATCGACGCTGCAGCCGGAGAGCGATGACCGTCGCTTCAACGATCCGGCCTGGAGCCAGAACCCACTGTACAAGCGTTATCTGCAAACCTACCTGGCGTGGCGCAAGGAGCTTCACGACTGGATCGGCCAGAGCAACCTTTCCGAACAGGACATCAGTCGCGGCCACTTCGTCATCAACCTGATGACCGAAGCCATGGCGCCGACCAACACCGCCGCCAACCCCGCGGCGGTCAAACGCTTCTTCGAAACCGGCGGTAAAAGCCTGCTCGATGGCCTCTCCCATCTGGCCAAGGACCTGGTGCACAACGGCGGCATGCCGAGCCAGGTCAACATGGACGCCTTCGAGATCGGCAAGAACCTGGGCACCAGTGAAGGCGCAGTGGTGTTTCGCAACGACGTGCTGGAACTGATCCAGTACCGCCCGGTGACCGAACAGGTGCACGAGCGCCCGCTGCTGGTGGTGCCGCCACAGATCAACAAGTTCTATGTCTTCGACCTCAGCCCGGACAAGAGCCTGGCGCGCTTCTGCCTGCGCAACGGCTTGCAGACCTTTATCGTCAGTTGGCGCAACCCGACCAAGGCGCAGCGCGAGTGGGGCCTGTCGACCTACATCGAAGCGCTGAAAGAAGCGGTCGACGTGGTCACCGCCATCACCGGCAGCAAGGACGTGAACATGCTCGGAGCCTGCTCCGGCGGCATCACCTGCACCGCACTGCTGGGGCACTACGCAGCCCTGGGCGAGAAGAAGGTCAATGCCCTGACCCTGCTGGTCAGCGTGCTCGATACCACCCTCGATACCCAGGTGGCGCTGTTCGTCGACGAGCAGACCCTGGAGGCCGCCAAGCGTCACTCCTATCAGGCCGGCGTGCTGGAAGGCCGCGACATGGCCAAGGTCTTCGCCTGGATGCGGCCCAACGACTTGATCTGGAACTACTGGGTGAACAACTACCTGCTGGGCAACGAGCCGCCGGTGTTCGACATCCTGTTCTGGAACAACGACACCACCCGGTTGCCCGCGGCCTTCCACGGCGACCTGATCGAAATGTTCAAAAACAATCCGCTAATCCGCCCCAACGCACTGGAAGTGTGCGGCACGCCGATCGACCTGAAGCAGGTCACCGCCGACATCTTCTCCCTGGCCGGCACCAACGACCACATCACCCCGTGGAAGTCCTGCTACAAGTCCGCCCAGCTGTTCGGCGGCAAGGTCGAATTCGTCCTCTCCAGCAGCGGGCATATCCAGAGCATCCTCAACCCGCCAGGCAACCCCAAGTCGCGCTACATGACCAGCGAAGAGATGCCGGCCAGCGCCGACGTCTGGCAGGAAAACTCGACCAAGCACACCGACTCCTGGTGGCTGCACTGGCAGGCCTGGCAGGCGGAGCGTTCGGGCAAACTGAAAAAGACGCCGAGCATTCTCGGCAACAAGGCGTATCCAGCGGCCGAGGCGGCGCCGGGTACTTATGTTCATGAACGTTAGCCGATAGCAAGCCTGTAGGATCGGGCCGCTTGCGAGCATGCGGCTGCGCAAGCGACTCTCTCCTACAGGCAACGATTCCACCAACAGGGCCAAGGCATGCCTCAACCGTTCATCTTTCGCACCGTCGACCTGGATGGCCAGACCATCCGCACCGCGGTACGCCCAGGCAAGCCTCACTTGACACCCTTGCTGATCTTCAATGGTATCGGCGCCAACCTGGAGCTGGTGTTTCCATTCGTCCAGGCTCTGGACCCGGACCTGGAAGTCATCGCCTTCGACGTACCGGGCGTGGGTGGCTCCTCGACGCCAAGCCGCCCCTACCGGTTTCCCGGCCTGGCCAAGTTGACCGCGCGCATGCTCGATTACCTCGACTACGGGCAGGTCAATGTGGTCGGGGTGTCCTGGGGCGGGGCACTGGCCCAGCAGTTCGCCTACGACTACCCCGAACGCTGCAAGAAACTGGTGCTGGCCGCCACCGCCGCAGGCGCCTTCATGGTGCCGGGCAAACCCAAGGTGCTGTGGATGATGGCCAGCCCGCGGCGCTACATCCAGCCCTCCCATGTGATCCGCATCGCCCCCCTGATCTACGGCGGCTCGTTCCGCCGTGATCCCAACCTCGCCGCCGAACATGCCAGCAAGGTCCGCTCGGCGGGCAAGCTGGGCTACTACTGGCAATTGTTCGCCGGCCTCGGCTGGACCAGCATCCACTGGCTGCACAAGATCCACCAGCCGACCCTGGTGCTGGCCGGCGACGACGACCCGCTGATCCCACTGATCAACATGCGCATGCTGGCGTGGCGCATTCCCAATGCCCAGCTACACATCATCGACGACGGGCATCTGTTCCTGATTACCCGGGCCGAAGCCGTGGCGCCGATCATCATGAAATTCCTCGAGGAGGAACGACAACGGGCAGTGATGCACCCGCATCCGACGCCGTTCAGCGGTACGTAGCAAAAAGCGTCTGCCGACAGGATCGTCGCGCGCAGGATGGTTCAGGACCGACTATGGTGTTTGTCTTGGTGTGCTTGTTGATGGCTTGACGAAGGAGTGTTGAAGCATGCGAGACAAACCAACGGCGGGCTCGCTGCCCACGCCCGCCACCTACATCACTGCCCAGAGTGCCATCACCGGCCTGCGTGGCCGTGACTTGTTGTCGACTCTGCGCAGCGTGGCCACTTATGGCCTGCGCAACCCGGTGCACAGCGCCCGCCATGCCTTGGCGCTAGGTGGCCAATTGGGCCGTGTACTACTGGGCGAAACACTGCACAAACCCAACCCCCAGGACAGCCGGTTCTCCGATCCGACCTGGAGCCTGAACCCGTTTTACCGACGTGGCCTGCAGGCCTATCTCAGTTGGCAGAAGCAAATCAAAAGCTGGATCGACGACAGCGGCATGAGCGCGGACGACCGAGCCCGCGCGCACTTTGCCTTCAACTTGCTCAACGATGCGGTGGCACCGTCCAACACCCTGCTCAATCCGCTGGCGATCAAGGAAATCTTCAACTCCGGCGGCAACAGCGTGATCCGCGGCATCAGTCATCTGGTCGACGACCTGCTGCATAACAACGGCCTGCCCAGCCAGGTCACCAAACAGGCCTTCGAGGTCGGCAGGAGCCTGGCCACCACCCCCGGTTCGGTGGTGTTTCGCAACGAGCTGCTGGAACTGATCCAGTACAAGCCGATGAGCGAAAAACAGTACGCCCGGCCCTTGCTGATAGTGCCGCCACAGATCAACAAGTTCTATATCTTCGACCTCAGCCCCACCAACAGCTTCGTGCAGTTCGCCCTGAAAAACGGCCTGCAGACCTTCATCATCAGCTGGCGCAACCCCGATGTCCGGCATCGTGAATGGGGCCTGTCGAGCTATGTCGAGGCCGTGGAGGAAGCCATGAATGCCTGCCGGGCGATCACCGGCAGTCGTGACGTGAACCTGATGGGTGCCTGTGCCGGCGGCCTGACCATTGCCGCCCTGCAAGGCCACCTGCAAGCCAAGCGACAACTGCGTCGGGTCGCCAGCTCCACCTACCTGGTCAGCCTGCTGGATAGCCAGCTGGACAGCCCGGCGACCCTGTTCGCCGACGAACAGACCCTGGAGGCAGCCAAGCGCCGCTCCTATCAACGCGGCGTGCTTGACGGTCGCGACATGGCCAAGGTGTTCGCCTGGATGCGACCCAACGACCTGATCTGGAACTACTGGGTCAACAACTACTTGCTGGGCAAAGAGCCGCCGGCATTCGACATCCTCTACTGGAACAACGACAACACCCGGCTGCCGGCTGCCTTTCATGGCGATCTGCTGGATTTCTTCAAGCACAACCCGATGAGTCATCCCGGGGGCCTGGAAGTGTGCGGCACGCCAATCGACCTGCAAAAGGTTACGGTCGACAGCTTCAGCGTCGCCGGCATCAACGACCACATCACCCCCTGGGATGCGGTGTATCGCTCGACCCTGCTGCTGGGCGGCGACAAGCGCTTTGTGCTGTCCAACAGCGGGCATGTGCAGAGCATCCTCAACCCGCCGAGCAACCCCAAGGCCAACTACGTCGAAAACGGCAAGCTCAGCAGCGATCCGCGGGCCTGGTACTACGACGCCAAGCACGTCGACGGCAGTTGGTGGACGCAATGGCTGGAGTGGATCCAGCAGCGTTCCGGCGCCCAGCGCGAAACCCTGATGACCCTGGGCAACCAGAACTACCCACCGATGGAGGCGGCGCCTGGCACCTACGTGCGCGTCCGCTGAATTTCCCCGCGCCGCGGCCCGAGGGTCGCGGCCTGACTGAACAACCAAGAAGACTGGATGAAAACCCGCGACCGGATACTCGAATGCGCCCTGCAGCTGTTCAATCACAAGGGCGAACCCAATGTCTCGACCATGGAAGTTGCCAACGAAATGGGGATCAGCCCCGGCAACCTCTACTACCACTTTCACGGCAAGGAGCCGCTGGTCCTCGGGTTGTTCGAGCGCTTTCAGAATGAGCTGGCGCCCCTGCTCGATCCGCCCGCCGATGTGCACCTGGCTCCCGAAGACTACTGGCTGTTCCTGCACCTGATCGTCGAGCGCCTGGCGCACTACCGCTTCCTGTTCCAGGACCTGTCCAACCTGGCCGGACGCCTGCCGAAGCTGGCCAAGGGAATTCGCAACCTGCTCAACGCCCTGAAGCGCACCCTGGCCTCGCTGCTGGCCAGGCTCAAGGCTTCAGGTCAACTGGTCAGCGATACCCAGGCACTGGGACAACTGGTGGAACAGATCACCATGACCCTGCTGTTCTCGCTGGACTATCAGCGCATTCTCGATCGCGAGGGCGAGGTACGGGTGGTGGTCTACCAGATCATGATGCTGGTGGCGCCGCACCTGCTGCCACCGGCGAAACTGGCCACCGAGCAGATGGCCCTGCATTACCTCGACGAGCACGATTGACCGACGTCGCAAGAGCCCCACGAACAAAAACGCCCGACCTTTGCAGGCCGGGCGTTTTTGTATGCCCCGAAAAACTCAGGACTGACTGGTTGGCGTCGCGGGTGCTGGCGCGGCAGTCGGGGTGACGGCAGGGGTTGGCGCCACTGCGGAGTTCGCAGGGCTGACCGGTGCTGCCGGCTTGGCGGCAACCGCAGGCTTCGGTGCAGCGGCCTTGGGTGCTGCCGGTTTCTTCACTGCTGGTTTCTTCGCCGCCGGTTTCGCAGCGGGCTTGGCCGCTGGTTTTGCCGCTGGCTTGGCGGCTACCGGCTTGGCGGCAGGTTTTGCAGCCGGCTTGGCCGCCGCAGTTTTGGCTGCCGGTTTCGCCGCAGGCTTGGCTGCTGCCTTGGCCGGAGCCTTGGCTGCCGGCTTGGCCGCTGCTTTAGCCAGAGGCTTGGCCGCCGGTTTGGCCGCTGCAGTCTTGGCCGCGATCGGAGCCACCTTGGCGCCTGTGAGTTTTTCGATCTGTTTGGTCAGGGTGTCGACCTTGCTGTGCAGCGCCTTGACTTCATTGCGGCTAGGCACGCCCAGACGCGAAATGGCACTGTTCAAGCGCTTGTCGAATGCACCTTCCAGCTCGTCCCACTTGCCCAGCGCGCGGTCCTTGACGCCACTGATGCGCGATTTTGCCGAGCTCGCGGAGTCCTTGGCGGCGTCGACTTTCTTGCCGACAGCGCTTTTGGTGAGCTTCTCGGCTTTCTCGCCATCCTTGACCAGCGACTCGAAAAGCTTGCTGCCGTCAGTGTCGATTTTCGAGTACACGCCTAAACCAGCAAGCCAGATTTTACGGGAGTAGTCTTCGACCTTCCCGATCCACGAGCTGCCTTCTTTTTCAGTATTCTTTTTACCAGCCATCCCGTTCTCCTTAATGTTTACGCGCGACACGTTCGAGCAATGCCGTCAGCTCATCGAGCTTAGCAGAGAGTGTCTCAACGTCATGTTTAGACGGAATGCCGATGCGATTCAAGGCACTTGCGACGCGCGTGTCAAAAGCCTTCTCGACTTTATCCAGTTGCACTTCGACTTTGCCTCTGAGACTGGTGACATCCCCCTTCACACTATCAATCTGACTGTTGGCGGCCTCAAGTTGTTCAGTCACAACTTTTTTGCCTTTCTTTTCAACAGTTTGACCAGCCTTAACGAGTTCTTGAAAGTACTCGCTGCCCTCTTGGCCAACCTTGGTGTAGGCACCCAGGCCTGCCAGCCAGATCTTGCGGGCATAGGATTTGACTTCACTCAGAGTGGTTGATGCGGCATCAACTTTTTTCTTCAGAATTACTTTGGCCATAGTGCACCTCACGCGCAGAAGGTTTGAGGAACTGCCCGCAGGAAAGTGGGCTCAGGCACAAAGTAGTGAGAAAAATTAGAATCGGCACCCTAACCAATGTCATAAAAGAGTGGACGGTTATTGGAAAAGCCAACTCGCCAACGATGCTTTCCCAGGCGTCATGACAACACCCGAAATCGCCGGCAAGCCGACTTCCGCGAAAGCGCCTCAGACCAGGGCTTTATCCAGCGCCTTTTCGATTTCCGACTTGATCATGCCGCTCATGGCGGACATCAACAGGCCCAGCTCGACATCGACCCTGATCGAATCGTCGCCCACCTGCACCGCACCTTTGACCCCCGAACGCTTGAGGTTCAGGGTATCGCCCGACCACTGCGGCTCCAGGCCATACTGATCGGCCAGTTTCTGCGCCAACTGGTCAGCCTTTTCGCGGGCTGCCTCCTTACCCAGGCCGTGGGCACGCTCAACACTTATACGGGCCATTGAATGACTCCTGATTTATCGGGACTTGCCTTGAGCGTCTTGAGCTGCGCTGCGTCAAAACGCCCCGGCGCTTCACTATCTTACATTCAGCCTTGCCAAGACAAAGACCGCCACCGGGATTAGAATGTCCCGCATTCTCTTTTGGTGACAGCGATATGACTGATCAGCGCAAAGGCAGCGATGCCGAACCCACCACTCACTTCGGCTTCAAAAACGTTCCGGAAAGCCAGAAGGCGGAAAAAGTCGCTGAGGTGTTCCACTCGGTAGCCGCCAAGTACGACCTGATGAACGACGTACTGTCCGGTGGCATGCATCGCCTGTGGAAACGCTTCACGATCGAATTGTCCGGCGTTCGCCCCGGTAATCGGGTGCTGGACATTGCCGGCGGCACCGGTGACCTGACCCGCAAGTTTTCCCATCTGGTGGGCCCTACCGGCCAGGTGGTTCTGGCCGACATCAACGCCTCCATGCTCAAGGTCGGTCGCGACCGCCTGCTCGACAAGGGCGTGGCCGGCAACATCGAGTTCGTTCAGGCCGACGCGGAAAAACTGCCGTTCCCGGACAACCATTTCGACGTCGTGACCATCGCCTTCGGCCTGCGCAACGTGACCCACAAGGAAGATGCCCTGCGCTCGATGCTGCGGGTACTCAAGCCCGGTGGCCGCCTGCTGGTGCTGGAATTCTCCAAGCCGACCAACGCCCTGATGTCCAAGGTCTACGACGCCTACTCGTTCGCCTTCATGCCACTGGCCGGCAAGCTGATCACCAACGACTCGGAAAGCTATCGCTACCTGGCCGAATCGATCCGCATGCACCCGAATCAGGAAACCCTGAAGTCGATGATGGTCGAGGCCGGTTTCGATCGCGTGACCTACCACAACATGACCGCGGGCATCGTCGCCCTGCACCGCGGCATCAAACCCTGATGTTGTTCAGCGGCCTGCTCGCCAGCGTCGAACACGGCCTCAACCGTGTACTGCGTCTCGACAGCACGGCTTTGCCACGCTTGCAGCCTTTGAACGGCAAGGTCATTGCCGTCGATTGCCGCAGCCCGAGCGTGCAGTTGTTCGTCATTCCCGGCGATGAGGGCCTGACCCTCGCCACGCATTGGGCCGCCGACGCCGACTGCACCCTGCGGGCGCCGGCCTCGAGCCTGGTGCGCCTGGCCCTGAGCCAGGACAAGACCGCGGTGCTGCACGGTCCCGAGGTCGAGCTGGAAGGCGACAGCGGCGTGCTGCTGGAACTGGCGGCCGTCCTCCAGGACCTGGAGCTGGACTGGGAATACGAACTCTCGCGCTGGCTCGGCCCGGTGGCCACCCAGCTGTTCAGCGGCCATATCCGTAGCCGCGCGCGCTGGTATCGCCAGGGTTTCGCCAGCCTGAACCAGAACCTTGCCGAATACCTGGCCGAAGAGTCGCGCACCCTGGTGGGCCAGCGCGAAGCCGAAGCCCGTTTCAGCGAACTGGACCGGGTCAAGCTCGACCTGGAACGCCTCGAGGCGCGCTTCGAGCGCCTTTCCCGATCCCTTGACCCAAGCGATAACGCATGAAGCTGCTTGCCGTCCGCCGTTTGTTGCGCATCCAGCGCGTCGTGATCCGCTACCGCCTCGATGACCTGCTGTTCGCCCTGCCGCTGCCCTGGTTCCTCCTGGCGCTGCGCTACGCCTTGCCCTGGCGCTGGTTCCCGCGCAAGCCACTGGAGCTAAGCCGCGGCGCGCGCCTGCGCCTGGCCTTGCAGGACCTGGGACCGATCTTCATCAAGTTCGGGCAGATTCTCTCGACCCGCCGCGACCTGCTGCCCGAAGACATCGCCGACGAGCTGATGCTGCTGCAGGACCGCGTACCGCCCTTCGACTCGAAGAAGTCGGTGGCGCTGATCGAGGAACAATTGGGCAAGAAAATCAGCGAGGTGTTCAGCCGCTTCGATATCGAGCCCCTGGCCTCCGCCTCGGTGGCGCAAGTCCATGCCGCCCAGCTCAAGAGCGGCGAAGAAGTGGTGGTCAAGGTCATCCGCCCAGGCCTCAAGCCGGTCATCGCCCAGGATCTGGCCTGGCTGTTCATCCTCGCCCGCGCCGCCGAGAAGGTCTCGGCCGACGCCCGCCTGCTGCACCCGGTGGACGTGGTCAGTGACTACGAAAAGACCATCTACGACGAACTCGACCTGTTGCGTGAAGCGGCCAACGCCAGCCAGCTCAAGCGCAACTTCGAAGGCTCGCCACTGCTCTACGTGCCGCAGGTCTACTGGGACTGGTGCCGGCCGAAAGTGCTGGTCATGGAACGCATCTACGGGATCCAGGTAACCGACCTGGCCACCCTCGCCGACCAGCGCACCGATATGAAAATGCTCGCCGAGCGCGGCGTGGAAATCTTCTTCACCCAGGTGTTCCGCGACAGTTTCTTCCACGCCGACATGCACCCGGGCAACATCTTCGTCAGCACCGTTCAGCCCTGGAGCCCGCAGTACATTGCCATCGACTGCGGCATCGTCGGCAGCCTGACCCCTGAAGACCAGGACTACCTGGCCCGCAACCTGTTCGCGTTCTTCAAGCGCGATTACCGGCGCGTGGCGCAGTTGCACATCGATTCGGGCTGGGTGCCGGCAGAGACCAAACTCAACGAATTCGAAGCGGCGATCCGTACCGTGTGCGAGCCGATCTTCGAAAAACCGTTAAAGGATATTTCCTTCGGCCAGGTGCTGATGCGCCTGTTCCAGACCGCTCGCCGCTTCAACATGGAAGTGCAGCCGCAGCTGGTGCTGCTGCAAAAGACCCTGCTGAACATCGAAGGCCTGGGCCGCCAGCTGTACCCGGAGCTGGACCTGTGGAACACCGCCCAGCCGTTCCTCGAACGCTGGATGCGCGAGCGCGTCAGCCCGAAAGCCTTGCTGGGCAACCTGCACAGCCAGGTCGAGCAACTGCCGCACCTGGCCAACATGACCCGCGACCTGCTCGAACGCATGTCCCAGCGCCATGCCCAGGACCCTTCGCCGCCCTGGAAACGGCGCAAGGACGACTGGTTCCTGCGTCTTCTCGGCGCGGCGCACCTGGGCGGTGGCGCGATCCTCGCGGCCGGCGGACCGCTGAACGGGCTGGGTCACTGGCCGGCTGGAATCATGATTGCCGTGGGCTTGTATCTGGTCGTGCGCCGATAGCCAGCCGGGCTAGCGGCTGGCACACTGTTTCCCATCGCCGAGGCTCGACGAGCGCGTCGAGCCCTGTTGTCGGAGTCGAAGATGAAAGATTGGCTGGACGAGATCAAATGGGACGCTGACGGCCTGGTGCCAGCCATCGCCCAGGATCACAAGACCGGGCGCGTGCTGATGATGGCCTGGATGAACCGCGAGGCGCTGAGCCTGACCGCTGCCGAAAACCGTGCCATCTACTGGTCACGTTCGCGTGGCAAGCTATGGCGCAAGGGAGAAGAGTCCGGGCATGTGCAAAAGCTCCATGAAATGCGCCTGGACTGCGATGCCGACGTCATCATCCTGATGGTCGAACAGATCGGCGACATTGCCTGCCATACAGGCCGCCAGAGCTGCTTCTACCGCGTTTATGAAAACGGCGACTGGAAAACGGTCGATCCGGTACTCAAAGACCCGCACGCGATCTATCAAGCAGGACACTGAACATGAGCGATACCCTGACCCGTCTGGCCCAGGTGCTGGAAGAGCGCAAAGGCGCCGCCGCCGACACTTCCTATGTCGCCAGCCTGTACCACAAGGGCCTGAACAAGATTCTGGAAAAAGTCGGCGAGGAATCGGTGGAAACCATCATCGCCGCCAAGGACGCCGCCCACAGCGGCGACTGCAGCGATGTGATCTACGAAACCGCCGACCTGTGGTTCCACACCATGGTCATGCTCGCCCAGCTGGGGCAGCATCCGCAGGCCGTTCTCGATGAACTGGACCGGCGCTTCGGTTTGTCCGGACACGCCGAGAAAGCCTCGCGTCCGTCCGCCTGAACATCATTTAGAGAGGAAACGCAGCATGGGCATTTTTGACTGGAAACACTGGATCGTCATCCTGGTTGTCGTGGTGCTGGTGTTCGGCACCAAGAAACTGAAAAACCTCGGCACCGACGTCGGCGAATCGATCAAGGGCTTTCGCAAGGCCATGAACGACGACGAAAAACCCGCCGAACCCGGCGTGCCACCGACCGCACAGCCTGCTCCGCCGGTCCAGCCGCAAAGCGCTCCGTTGAACCAGCCGCACACCATCGACGTGCAGGCGCAAAAAGTCGAAGAGCCGACCCGCAAAGACTCGTGAGCACTGACTAATGTTTGGTATCAGCTTCTCTGAACTGCTGCTCGTCGGCCTGGTGGCCCTGCTGGTGCTCGGCCCCGAGCGTCTGCCGGGTGCCGCGCGCACGGCAGGCCTGTGGATCGGCCGCTTGAAGCGCAGCTTCAATGCGATCAAGCAGGAAGTTGAACGGGAAATCGGTGCCGATGAAATTCGTCGGCAACTGCACAACGAACACATTCTGTCGCTGGAACAGGAAGCGCGGAAGATCCTCAATCCGACCCTGCAACAGCCGACACCGGTCGAGCCCGTGGCCGAGCAGAGCATTCATGCGCCCGCCGCGGCGCCTGAAGCGCCAGCCAGCGCGACCACGGCGAGCCCCACTGCCGCAACTGCACCGGCCGAACCGGCTGCGCCCGTGACAACGCCTGTCACGCCAGCCCCCCACGACCCTACTTTGCCGCCGCGAGCCCCATGAGCGATATTCCGGAAAACGACCAACATATGCCGCTGGTGTCGCACCTCACCGAGTTGCGCACCCGGTTGCTGCGCTGCGTGGCGGCGATCTTCCTGATCTTCGGCGGGTTGTTCGCCTTCACCCAGCAGATCTACACCATCGTCTCCACGCCGCTGCGCCAGTACCTGCCGGCGGGCGCAACGATGATCGCCACCGACGTGGCGTCGCCGTTCCTGACCCCGCTCAAGCTGACAATGATGGTCTCGCTGTTTCTGGCGATCCCGGTGATCCTGCACCAGATCTGGGGTTTCATCGCCCCCGGCCTGTACAAGCATGAAAAGCGTATCGCCGTACCGCTGCTGGTCTCCAGCATCCTGTTGTTCTACATCGGCATGGCCTTCGCCTACTTCCTGGTGTTCCCGCTGATCTTCAAGTTCTTCGCCGCGGCCACCCCGGCCGGCGTGGAAATGATGACCGACATCACCAGCTACCTCGACTTCGTCATGACCCTGTTCTTCGCCTTCGGCGTGGCGTTCGAGATCCCGGTGGCGGTGGTGCTGCTGGTGTGGATCGGCGTGGTCAACGTCGCCTACCTGAAGAAGATCCGCCCGTACGTGATCATCGGCTGCTTCGTGGTCGGCATGATCCTGACCCCGCCGGACATTTTCTCCCAGACCTTGCTGGCAGTACCGATGTGGCTGCTGTTCGAGATCGGCATCCTGTTCGGCAGCCTGATCAGCAAGCGCGGCGACCATCCGGACGACCAGCCGGCTGAAGACCACAACGACCAGCCGCCAGCGACCCAAGCGTGAACCTGCTGCTGCTCGAGGAGGCCGACTTCATCGCGGCCGACCGGGTGATCCTGCGCGATCGCCGCCTGACCCACATGCAGGAAGTCCATCGTGCTGCGGTAGGCGACAGCCTGCGGGTCGGCCGTATCGGCGGCCTGATGGGCTCGGCCGAACTGCTGCGCCTGGAGCCCGGGGAGGCCGAACTGCGAGTCAGCCTCGACCAGCCGCCGCCGACCAAGCTGCCCCTGACCCTGGTGCTGGCCCTGCCCCGTCCGAAAATGCTCCGCCGCGTGCTGCAAACCGTCGCCGCCATGGGTGTGCCCCGGCTGGTGCTGGTGAACAGCTATCGGGTCGAGAAAAGCTTCTGGCAAACCCCTTTCCTCGAACCCGAGGCGATTCGCGAGCAACTGATTCTTGGCCTGGAACAGGCCCGCGACAGCGTGCTGCCGGAAGTGGTCATCGAAAAGCGCTTCAAACCTTTCGTCGAAGACCGTCTGCCAGCGCTGGTCGAAGGCACCCTCGGCCTGGTCGGCCATCCCGGCCAGTACCCGGCCTGCCCTCGCGGCCTGGATGAGCCGGTGACCCTGGCCATCGGCCCGGAAGGCGGCTGGATCCCCTACGAAATCGACCTGCTGGGTAAGTCCGGCCTGCAACCGGTGCAGCTCGGCGAGCGCATCCTGCGGGTCGAAACCGCCGTCACCGCCCTTCTCGCCCGCCTCTTCTAAATTAGCCCCACTACTCGTAGGAGCGAGGCTTGCCCGCGATAGCGCTGTGCCTGACACGGCACCATCGCCGGCAAGCCTCGCTGCTGTTGCACGGATGCTTCAGATTAATCTGACGCAGCCGATAGCCTTGGTACAAAACCTATTAATAGCCCAAGGGAGTTCGCGGCATGTACCGTTGGTTAGCCCAGAGTCTGGGAAATGTGAGCGTCAACCTCAAACTCGGCGTTGGCTTCGGCCTGGTGCTGCTACTGACCCTGTTGATCACCGCGACCGGCTGGTTGGGCCTGGGCAATGTGATCGAGCGCGGCGACAAGCTGGGCTACATCTCCAGCCTCAACGAGCTGACCAAGGACCTGCGCAACGCGCGCCTGGACTATGAAATGCGCCGTGGCGAACAAGGCCCGGGACCGGTCAGCGAGTTGCTGACCAAGCTCGACGAAGGCTTGCAAAGCGCACGCAAGATGCTGGAAATGCCTGAAAGCATCGCCATGATCGACCAGCAGATCGCCGCCGTCAGCGAGTACAAGCTGGCCTTCGCCGACATGACCCGCGCCACCGCCAGCCGTGAAGCCGCCCGCGCCAAACTGGGCGCCACCGCCGATAACGCCGTGGCCCGGGTAGCCGAAGTGGAGAAATCCATGCTGCAGGGCGACAGCGTGGCGCAGTTCAATAGCGTCATCGACCTGAGCAAACTGATCCAGCAGGCGCGTTTCCAGGTCCGCGGCTACACCTACAGCGGCAAGGCCGAGGCCGAGCAGCCGGCGCTGGACGCCATCGACAATGCCCTGAACAACCTCGCCAGCCTGCCGGCCAAGCTGCCGGAACAGCACCTGGCCAACCTGCAACAGGCCACCGACGCCCTGAAAGGCTATCGCTCGGCGGTCAGCGACTTCCGCGACTCCCAGGTGGCCAGCGCCGCCGCCCTCAAACGCATGGCGGCCCAGGGCGACCGCCTGATGGACGTCAGCAAGCAACTGACCGCCGCGCAAACTCACAAACGCGACAGCGACGCCGCCCAGGCCAGAAGCACCCTGGCCATCGTCACCGCGCTGGCCCTGCTGTTCGGCCTGGTTGCCACCTGGAGCATCACCCGGCAGATCGTCATCCCGCTGCGCCAGACCCTCAAGGTGGTCGAGCGTGTCGCTTCGGGCGATCTCAGCGAGAACCTGCAGGTCGAGCGGCGCGACGAGCTCGGCCAGCTGCAACGGGCCATGCAACGCATGACCCTGAGCCTGCGCGAGCTGATCGGCGGCATCAGCGATGGCGTCACCCAGATTGCCAGCGCCGCCGAGCAGCTGTCGGCGGTGACCGAACAGACCAGCGCCGGGGTCAACAGCCAGAAAGTCGAGACCGACCAGGTCGCCACCGCCATGAATGAAATGGCCGCCACGGTCCAGGAAGTCGCGCGCAACGCCGAAGAAGCCTCGGAAGCGGCGGTCGCCGCCGATCAGCAGGCCCGCGAAGGCGACAAGGTGGTCGGCGAGGCCATCGCACAGATCGAGCGCCTGGCCGCCGAGGTCGGCAACTCCACCGCCGCCATGGGCCACTTGAAGCAGGAAAGCGACAAGATCGGCAGTGTGCTCGACGTGATCAAGTCGGTCGCCCAGCAGACCAACCTGCTGGCCCTCAACGCCGCCATCGAAGCCGCCCGCGCGGGCGAAGCCGGTCGCGGTTTCGCCGTGGTCGCCGACGAGGTACGCAGCCTGGCGCAGCGCACCCAGAAGTCCACCGAGGAGATCGAGGAGCTGATCGTCGGCCTGCAGAACGGCACCCAGGAAGTGGCCAACATCATGGACAACAGCCGCAGCCTGACCGACAGCAGCGTCGAACTGACCCGCCGTGCCGGTGGCTCGCTGGAAAACATCACCCGCACCGTCTCGGCGATCCAGGCGATGAACCAGCAGATCGCCGCCGCGGCCGAACAGCAAAGCGCTGTGGCCGAGGAAATCAACAGAAGCGTGCTGAACGTGCGCGACGTGTCCGAGCAGACCTCGGCAGCCAGTGAAGAGACAGCGGCCTCCAGCGTCGAGCTGGCGCGCCTGGGGACCCATTTGCAGACCCTGGTCGGGCGCTTCCGGGTTTGATCCGCACCCTGTAGCCGCTGCCGCAGGCTGCGATCGCCCCGAAGGGGCGCAGCGATCTCAAGGCCGTCAGATGTTCGGCCTGAGATCGGGAACCAAGGCCCTTCGGGCCTTATCGCAGCCTTCAGCAGCGGCTACAGGGCGTATTGCCAAACAGGGTATCGGGGTGGGTTACAGGACCTGACGCAAAAACGCCTGGGCCCGCGGGTCTTTGGGCGCATCGAAGAACGCCGCTGGCGAGGCGTCTTCCAGCAGTTTGCCGTGATCGAAGAACAGCACCCGATCCGCCACCTCCCGGGCGAAGCCCATTTCGTGGGTCACGCAGACCATGGTCATGCCTTCCAGGGCCAGGGTCTTCATCACATCCAGCACTTCGCCGACCATTTCCGGGTCCAGCGCCGAAGTCGGCTCGTCGAACAGCATGACCTTGGGTTCCATGGCCAGCGCCCGGGCGATGGCCACGCGCTGCTGCTGGCCGCCAGAGAGCCGCGACGGGAATTCGTTGGCCTTCTGCGCGATACCGACCTTCTCCAACAACGCCAGGGCCTTGGCCTCGCGCTCCTGCTTGCCGCGCTTGCGCACCACCTTCTGCGCCAGGCAGAGGTTTTCCAGCACGGTCATGTGCGGGAACAGGTTGAAGTGCTGGAACACCATGCCGACTTCGCGGCGATAGGCATTCACATCGGTCTTCGGATCGGCCAGTTGCAGGCCGTCGATGCTCACCGAACCGGAATCGAACTGCTCCAGACCGTTGAGGCAACGCAGGAAGGTCGACTTGCCGGAACCGGACGGACCGATCACCACCAGCACTTCGCCCTTGGCCACGCGGGTGGTGACGTTATCCACCGCGCGGACCACCTGGCCCCGGGTGTCGAAGACTTTTACCAGATCGCGAACTTCAATCACTTTGCGCGAGCCTCCGCTCAAGCCGGCTGGCCATCTTCGACAGCGGCAGGTTGATCAACAGGTACAGGGCCGCCACGCAGAACAGGATCTCGAACGGCGAGAACGAGGTGGTGATGACTTCACGTCCGCTCTTGAGCAGCTCGGTGATGGCGATCACCGATACCAGCGAGGTGTCCTTCACCAGGCTGATGAACTGCCCGGCCAGCGGCGGCAGCACGCGCTTGAAAGCCTGTGGCAGCACCACATGGCGCATCGACTGGCTGGCGTTCAGGCCCAGGGAACGGGCCGCTTCATTCTGGCCGCGAGCGATCGACTGCACGCCGGCGCGGACGATTTCCGCCACATAAGCACCGGTGAACAACGAGAGCGCGGCGATCCCGGCGAACTCGCGGGACAGGTTCAGCACCGTGCCGATGAAGAAATAGAAAATGAAGATCTGCACCAGCAGCGGCGTGCCGCGTACCAGTTCGACATAGATGGTCGACAGATCGCGCAGGGTCGGGTTGTTCGACAGCCGGCAAAGCCCGGTCGCCAGGCCGATGAACAGCCCCAGCACCCCGGATACCACCGACAGCCACAAGGTGGTCCACAGGCCCAGCAGCAGCGGTCCGGCCGCCCAGTGACGGGTCACGCCGATCACATCACCTTCGGCCACATCGTCGCCACGGGCAACTTGCAGGCTGTTCTCGTCGACCGTCAGCTGTTGCTCGTCGCCCGCGTCGTTGCGCAGCGTGACTTCGGCCTTGCCGCCTTTGCGCACCAGCTCGCTGACGGTGGAGATGTCCGCCGCCCGCTGCGATTCCTCGGCCTGGTAGGCGAAGTACTGTGGTACGCGGTTCCAGCGCCACTCGTAGGACATCAGCGAGGTGGCGTAGTACAACGCGCCGGCCAGGCCGATCAGCACCAGCACGGTCAGTACGTGCCAGGGCCATTGGGCTTTTTTATGTTTGATCACTTTGCAGGTTCCAGCCGTTTGCAGCGGGGAGGTTCGGTATTGCCGATCAGGACGCCATCGCGAGCAGGCTCGCTCCTACAGGGATTGCATGAATCCGTAGGAGCGAGGCTTGCCCGCGAATGGGGGCGACTCGGTCTGTCTGACCGAGTGTTATTCCATGTCCTTGAGCCACTCGGTGCTCTTGAACCACTTGTCATGGATGCGATCGTAGGTGCCGTCTTCGTGGATCTGGTGCAGGAAGTTGTTGATGAAGTTGAGGCTGTCGTAGTCCCCCTTCTTCAGGCCGAACGCCAGGGGCTCGTAGGTGAACGGCTTGTCGAGGAACGTAAGCTTGCCGTTGCCGACCTTGCTCAGCGCCACCACGTTGTACGGGGCGTCGTAGATGAAGGCGTCGGCCTTGCCGTTGACCACGTCGAGCACGGCTTCCTGCTCGTTGTCGTAGCCGTGGTACTTGGCCTTGGCAATCAGCTTCTTGGCGACCATTTCGCCAGTGGTGCCCAGCTTGGAGGTGATGCGGTAATCGGCGCTGTTCAGGTCTTTATAGGACTTGATGGTGCCTTCCAGCTCCTTGCGGATCAGCAGGGTCTGGCCGACCACGATGAAGGGTTCGCTGAAGTTCAGGCGCAGGTTGCGTTCCTGGGTCAGGGTCATGCCGCTGCCGATCATGTCGAACTTGTCGGTCAGCAGGGCCGGGATGATGCCGTCGTAGCCGGTGGAAACCAGCTCCAGCTTGACGCCCATGGCCTTGGTCATGGCCTTGAGGATGTCGACCTCGAAACCGATGATCTCGCCGCGCTTGTTGGTCATCTCGAACGGCATGTAGGTCGGGTCCATGCCGACTTTCAGCGTGCCGCGCTTGACCGCATCATCGATGGCGCCAGCCTGGGCTGCATTGACCGCCAGCATTGCCGTGACGCCGAGCAGCAGCATCGAGAGATACTTCTTCATCTTCAAGTCCCCTGAACCCATTTTATTGTGAGGTGAACCCGCGGCCGGTTTTCCCTTGGAAAACCGGCAGATACGGACACCATGGGCCCGCTCGCGGCAATTCGGGGTGCGATGCTAACTCACCCGCCTATTTGCACAAGGGCTTGACCAGGATTTGTTGTTACAGAGCGGACGACAAAAAACGGACGCCACAAACAACAACGCCCTTGAGAGCACTCTCAAGGGCGTTGTCATCAGGCCGGTTGGGCGATTGTCGTTGGCGGTCGCAACGGCAACAACGGTGCATGAGGATCTTCATCCACCGATTGCCGCCAGGCGCTCAGCCAGTCGGCGTGGCCTTCGCTCCAGACCTGCTCGTGCAGGCGGGCCAGGGCCACCGGATCGCTCAGCAGCGCCAGGCGCTCGCCGTTGTTCAGCGCCGCCGGCCCGACTTTCAGGGCATGGCGGACACGTTCGATACGCAGCCACTCGATCGGCTCGGCCAGGCCGTGCCGGGACGTTGCCAGGGCACAGGCCAGGGCGTTCTGCTGCGGATCGACCACTGCCCGGATGAAACCGTCGTTCAGCGCATGCCAACGGTTTTCATGGGTGTACTGGTCGGTGGACAGCAGTTCCTGGGGCGGCGCGTATTCCTCGGGGATCAGGAACAGGCTTTCGTCACGGGACTTCAGGCCCAGGCCGACGCGACTGGAAATCACCGACACCGGGATCGACAGCATCAGCGAACCGACGATCGGCACCAGCCACCAGAGGAAGCTCGGGTTCAGCCAGATCACCAGCAGCGCCCAGCAGAAGCCCAGCAGGGTCTGCGGACCATGGCGGCGCACCGCTTCGCTCCACGGCGTAGAGTCGTCGTCACGTTGTGGCGAGTTCCAGGTCGCGGCCCAGCCCAGGAACGCGGCCAGCACGAAACGGGTGTGGAAGATCATCCGCACCGGCGCCAGCAGCATGGAGAACAGCATTTCCAGCAGCATCGACAGGGTCACCTTGAACTTGCCGCCGAACTCTTTCGCGCCCTTGGCCCAGATCAGGATGATGCTCAACAGCTTCGGCAGGAACAGCAGCACGATAGTGGTCGAGAACAGCGCGATCGCCTTGTCCGGATGCCATTGCGGCCACAGCGGATACAGCTGGCGCGGCTCCAGGAAGTACTGCGGCTCCATCAGTGTGTTGACCGCCAGCAGCGCCGTCGACAGCACCAGGAAGAAGAACCACAACGGCGCCGACAGGTAGGACATCACCCCGGTAAGGAACACCGCACGGTGCACCGGGTGCATGCCCTTGACCAGGAACAGGCGGAAGTTCATCAGGTTGCCGTGGCACCAGCGCCGGTCGCGCTTGAGCTCGTCCAGCAGGTTCGGCGGCAGCTCTTCGTAGCTGCCCGGCAGATCGTAGGCAATCCACACGCCCCAGCCGGCGCGACGCATCAGCGCCGCTTCGACGAAGTCGTGGGACAGGATCGCACCGGCGAAGGCGCCTTTACCGGGCAACGGCGCCAGGGCGCAGTGCTCGATGAACGGCTTCATGCGGATGATCGCGTTATGGCCCCAGTAGTGGGATTCGCCCAGCTGCCAGAAGTGCAGGCCGGCGGTGAACAGCGGGCCGTAGACGCGGGTGGCGAACTGCTGCATGCGCGCATACAGGGTGTCCATGCCCGAGGCTTTCGGCGCGGTCTGGATAATACCCGCGTCCGGTGTGGCCTCCATCAGGCGCACCAGGCTGGTCAGGCATTCGCCGCTCATCACGCTGTCGGCGTCGAGCACCACCATGTACTTGTAGTCGCCACCCCAACGGCGGCAGAAGTCGTCGAGGTTACCGCTCTTGCGCTTCACCCGACGGCGGCGACGGCGATAGAAGATCTTGCCGAACCCCTTGGTTTCGCGGCAGACGTCCAGCCAGGCCTGTTGCTCGGCCACGCAGATATCGGTCTCGTTACTGTCGCTGAGCACGAAGAAGTCGAAGCGGTCCAGGTCACCAGTGGCCGCGACCGACTCGAAGGTCGCCCGCAAGCCGGCGAATACCCGCGGCACGTCTTCGTTGCAGATCGGCATGACCAGCGCGGTACGGGCATCCTTGGGGATCGGCTCGTTACCGGCGCTTTTGCCGGAAATGCGGTATTTGTCATGCCCGGTGAGCAGCTCAAGGAAGCCCATCAGCGCGGTCCAGAAACCGGCCGAGACCCAGCAGAACAGGATGCCGAACATGATCAGGATGCTGGTCTGCAGGGCATACGGCAGTACCTGGGTGGCGGTCTGCATCAATGGCTGATGCATGACTTCTTCCAGGTCGACGAACGACCAGCCCTGGTACGGCATGATGCCTTTCATGTACCAGCCGGCGACGATGGTCTGGCCAAGCATCAGCAGCAACAGGATGTAGCGACGGATCGAACCGACGGTGCGCCAGCGGGCGGCCGGCAGCACGTTCTGATCTTTCGGTGGCTGCGGCGGATTGGTCCGACCGGTCAGGCGCCGCCAGCCACGCACCAGGATATTGGTGCGCCATGGCTCGGGAACCACCTTGGTCCGACGGATCGGCGGCGTGGCCTTGAGGCAAACGCGACCGCTGGCGTCGAGCGCCAGCATCTCGGCATCGATCAGCTCCTCGGCGGAACCCAGGGTCAGCCGGCGGCCCACCGAGGCCTGGGCGGCATCGGCGGGCGCGTCGAACGTCGACGACGACAGGCGTTCGTGCAGTTCACTGAAGGACTTGCAGCCCGCGAGTTCCGCGCGCTGCTCATCGGTCATTGGCAGGTGCGCCAGATACTCGGCAAGAGTCTCTGGCTGTACTTGAGCGTTACTCATCGGCAGGCAACTGGTAGCTCCAGGTCTCGGTCAGGACTTGCTCGGTCGGGACAGATTCCGGTGTGGCTGGGGCCGCCTCGGCAGCCGCAGGCTGCTTGGCGTCTTTGTGGTTCTTGGCGTCCTTGGCCGGCTTGGCGTCGGCTTGCTTGGCATCCGCCTCTTTCTTCTCCTGCTGCTTGGCGGCGACTTTGTCGGCCTTGGCAATGGAGGCGCTGGAGGCTGGCGACACGGCCTTGGCCGGCTCGACAGGGGTGGCGTTCTTGACCAGGGCCGCGCGCATCTCGGTGGATTTGCTCGGGTCCTTGATCTTCATCCGCAGGGTCAGGCGCCAGCCCTTGGTTTCAGGGTTGTAGCGCACGCTGTTTTCCACCAGCTCGGCGTTGTCGCCGACACTGACCTGGCTGCGCACCTCGGTGTCTTCCGGCAATGCCGCCAGGGATGGACCTTCGAAGTCCACCAGGTAGGCCACGCTGCCGTCCGGTTGGCGGATCAAGTTGGATTGCTTGACGTCACCGGTGGAGCGCAGGGTCTGCTCGACCCAGGAGCTGTCCGGCGAATGCAGGGAAGCTTCGTCCATGGTCCAGTGCAGGCGATAGGCGAAATCGAACGGCTGGCCTGGCTCAGGCTGCTTTTCCGGGCTCCAGAACGCCACGATGTTGTCGTTGGTTTCGTCCGCGGTCGGGATCTCTACCAGGTCGACGGTGCCTTTGCCCCAGTCGCCCTTCGGCTCGATCCAGGCGCTTGGACGCTTGTCGTAGCGGTCGTCGAGGTCTTCGTAGTGGCTGAAGTCGCGGCCACGCTGCAGCAGACCGAAACCACGCGGGTTTTCCACCGAGAAGTTGCTCACGGCCAGGTGTTTCGGGTTGTTCAGCGGACGCCAGATCCACTCGCCGTTGCCGGCATGGATCGACAGGCCGCTGGAATCGTGCAGCTCGCGACGGTAGTTGAGGACTTTCGACGGCTGGTTGGCGCCGAACAGGAACATGCTGGTCAGCGGGGCGATGCCCAGCTTGCCGACCTTGTCACGCAGGAACATCCGGGCCTTGACGTCGACGATGGTGTCGCTGCCCGGACGCAGGGTCAGGCGATAGGCACCAGTGGCGCGCGGCGAATCCAGCAGGGCGAAGATCACCAGGTGCTTGTCGGTCGGCTTGGGTTGCTGGATCCAGAATTCGGTAAAGCGCGGGAATTCCTCACCGGACGGCAGCGCGGTGTCGATGGCCAGGCCACGGGCCGACAGACCATAGACGTGCCCCTTGCCGACGACGCGGAAGTAGCTCGCGCCGAGCATGGTCATGATTTCGTCCTGCTTGTCCGCCTTGTTGATCGGGTACAGCACGCGAAAGCCCGCATAACCGAGCTGCTCGGTGGCCTTGGGATCGAACTTGAGGTCGCCGAAGTCGAAGCGAGTCGAGTCGTATTTGATCTCTTCGACGGTGTTCGTGGTGATTTCGTTGATTTTCACCGGCGTGTCGAAATGCATGCCCTGATGATAGAAGGACAGCTTGAATGGGGTTTTCTGCTTGGCCCACTCGGCCTTTTCAGGCAGGAAGCGGATTTTCTGATAGTCCGCGAACTTCATCTCACGAAATTCGTTCGGCAGGTTACTGCGCGGAGCCTCGTACTTCTGCCCGGCCAGATCCTTAGCCTTGGCCGATACATCATCCAGATTGAATGCCCAGAGTTGGCCGGCGCTAAGCAGGCAAAGCAGTGCAGAGCCTGTCACCAGTGCGTTTCGTAACCGTTTGGCAGACAATTTTGGTGCATTACAGGGACTAACAATCACGAGCAACCCTCGCCGAAAACAGATCAAAAAACCAACGGCCAGCTATCTATATGCCAGGTTGGCGAGCATTGTTCCGACTCCGATGGGGCTAAATGATTCCCCAAACGGTCCCGAACAAGTCTCTACCTAAGTCAAAAACGGACCAACGAACGCTGATCCCCGTAGCGCGCGATTATCTAGTAGCCCGCGTTACAACGCATCAGGGGCGACCAAGTATTTATCGCGAAAAACGCCTATTTTCGGCCGGTTCCGGCCGAAAAAGATGTTTCAAGCACTTTCAGGTCTGTAACAGGAAGGTTACCGGGCCATCATTGACCAGATGGACCTGCATATCCGCCCCGAAGCACCCTGATGCTACTTTGCCATGCAACTGTTGCGCCTTGCATAACAGATAATCAAAAAGTTCTTCACCGAGGGCCGGCGGTGCCGCCGTGGAAAAGCTCGGGCGCAGGCCGTTCTTGGTGTCCGCGGCCAGAGTGAACTGCGAGACCAGCAGCAAACCGCCGTCCACATCGGCCAGGGACAGGTTCATCTTGCCCTCGGCATCACTGAATACCCGATAGTTAAGCAGCTTGTGCAGCAGTTTGTCGGCACTGGCCCGAGTGTCCTCGGGCTCCACCGCCACCAGCACCAGCAAACCCTGGTCCACCGCCCCGACGATTTCCCCCGCCACTTCGACCCGCGCGCCACGCACGCGCTGCAACAGCCCCTTCATGCTTCTTCGGGCGGCAGGTCGAGCAGGCGCCGGGCCATCTGATCAGCGGCACGCACCAGCGCATCGGTGATGCCCGGTTCGGACGCAGCGTGACCGGCATCGCGGATCACCTGCAGCTCGCTGTTCGGCCAGGCCTGATGCAATTCCCAGGCATTGTCCAGCGGGCAGATCACGTCGTAGCGACCATGCACGATCACGCCCGGCAGGTGGGCGATCTTGCCCATGTCGCGAATCAGCTGGTTCGGCTCGAGGAACGCATGGTTGGTGAAGTAGTGGCATTCGATCCGGGCAATCGACAGCGCGCGCTGCGGCTCGGAGAAACGATCGACCACCAGCGGGTTCGGCCGCAGGGTCGCGGTCCGCCCTTCCCAGATCGACCAGGCCTTGGCCGCATGCATCTGGGCGATCTGGTCGTTGCCGACGAGACGCTTGTGGAAGGCGCTGAGCAGGTCGTCGCGCTCGTCCAGCGGGATAGGCGCCACGTAGTCCTGCCAGTAGTCGGGGAACAGACGGCTGGCACCGGCCTGGTAGAACCATTCGATTTCCTGCGGACGGCACAGGAAGATCCCACGCAAAATCAGACCATGAACACGTTCAGGATGGGTTTGTGCATAAGCCAGGGCCAGGGTCGAACCCCAGGAGCCGCCGAACACCACCCATTTTTCGATGCCCAGGTGCAGGCGGATCCGCTCGAGGTCGGCGACCAGGTCCCAAGTGGTGTTGTTTTCCAGGCTGGCGTGCGGGGTGGAGCGCCCGCAACCACGCTGGTCGAAGGTGATGATGCGGTACAGGTTCGGGTCGAAGTAACGGCGACTCTGGGCATCGCACCCGGCTCCCGGGCCACCGTGGATGAACACTACCGGCAAGCCTTCCGGGGATCCGCTCTCATCGACATACAGTACATGGGGTTCGTCGACAGCCAGATCGTGCCGGGCATAGGGTTTGATCTGCGGGTACAAAGTCTGCATTGCGCGCTCCGTAAGGGGTCGAGGTCATCCCTGGGGGGACTTCAATTATTCTGCCGTCCGGCATCATAAACCCGAATTACGCAATGAGCATGTCCTTGGAGACATTAGGGTTGTTTGCGCGTTTTGCGTTGTTGTCGAAGGGCTTGCTGCAGACAGACTCGCTCCTGTAGCCGCTGCCGCAGGCTGCGATCGCTCCCGAAGGGAGCGCAAGGTCTGAAGGACGTCGAAGGCCTTCGGCCTTATCGCAGCCTGCGGCAGCGGCTACAGGGCTTCCTGTCGGCTTCAGCGCCCGTAACGCTTCTGCCCCCAGGCCAGCAGCCCTTGCAGCAGCTGCTTGAGCACCACCTGGGTCGGCGCCGCCAGATCGTCGCGGTAGCGGAACGGCTCGAACTCTTCCATATAGGTGCTCTGCGCCAGCTCCAGCTGCACGGCATGGATGTTCTCGGCCGGGTTGCCGTAGTGCCGGGTGATATGGCCGCCCTTGAAACGGCCGTTGAGCACATGGCTGTAGTCGGCATGGCGGGCGCAGATCGCTTCCAGCTGGCTGGCCAGTTCGGCATCACAGCTGGCGCCATTGAAGGTGCCCAGGTTGAAGTCCGGCAGCTTGCCTTCGAACAGATGCGGGATCAGCGAGCGGATCGAGTGCGCATCGAACAGCAAGGCATAGCCGAACTCGGCCTTCAACCGTGCCAGCTCCTGCTGCAAAGTGCCGTGATAAGGCGTCCAGACCTTCTCCAGGTAAGTCGCCCGCTCCTGCTTCGACGGCTCCAGCCCCTCACGGAACAGCGGCACGCCATCGAACAGCGTGGCCGGGTACAACCCGGTGGTGGCACCGACATAGAGAGGCTTGTCGTCGGATGGGCGATTGAGGTCGATGACGAAACGCGAATACTCGGCCGCCAGGGTGCTGACGCCCAGCTCCTCGGCGAACGCGTAGAGCTGGGGAATGTGCCAGTCGGTATCCGGCAGGCTTTGCGCCTCGGGGATCAGCCCGGCCTCGACCGCCGGTGTCAGGCGCAGGCCAGCGTGGGGCATGCTGATCAGCAGCGGCACCCGGCCTTGTTTGAAGTTCAGAACCTTATCCACAACCCTTCTCCTATAAATCCACTTCAACGCCGTGGCGCACGACGCGTTTTTCCAGGTCACCGCCCAGCCAGTAGGCCAGGTCGGCGGGACGATCGATCTGCCAGGCGACGAAGTCCGCCACCTTGCCGACCTCCAGCGAACCGTGGGTCTGTTCCATGCCCAGCGCGGTGGCCGCATGCAGGGTCACACCGGCCAGGGCCTCTTCCGGGGTCATACGGAAACAGGTGCAGGCCATGTTCAGCATCAGGCGCAGGGACAGCGCCGGCGAAGTGCCGGGGTTGAGGTCACTGGCCACGGCGATCTTCACCCCGTGCTTGCGCAGCGCCTCCATCGGCGGCAACTGGGTTTCGCGCAGGAAATAGAACGCGCCCGGCAGCAGCACGGCGACGGTGCCGGCCTCGGCCATGGCGACGGCGTCCTCCTCGGTCATGAACTCCAGATGGTCGGCCGACAGCGCGTGATAACGCGCTGCCAGGCTGGAGCCATGCAACGACGACAGCTGCTCGGCGTGCAGTTTCACCGGCAGGCCAAGCTTGTGCGCGGCGATGAACACCCGCTCCACCTGCTCCGGCGAGAACGCCAGGTATTCGCAGAACGCATCCACCGCGTCCACCAGGCCCTCGGCCGCCAGGGCCGGGAGCATTTCGTGGCAGATGTGCTCGATGTAGTCGTCCGAGCGCTCGGCGTATTCCGGCGGCAAGGCGTGGGCCGCCAGGCAGGTGCTACGCACACTGACCGGCAGCTCGGCGCCCAGGCGCCGGATCACCCGCAGGATCTTGCGTTCGCTGGCCAGGTCCAGGCCGTAGCCGGACTTGATCTCGACGCTGGTCACACCGTCGCGCAGCAGGCTTTTCAAGCGCTTGCGGGCGCTGTCGAACAGTTCGTCCTCGCTCGCCGCGCGGGTGGCCCGCACGGTGCTGGCGATACCGCCACCGGCGGCGGCGATTTCGGCGTAGCTCACCCCTTGCAGGCGTTGCTCGAATTCGCCGCTGCGGTTGCCGCCGAATACCGTGTGAGTGTGGCAGTCGATCAGGCCCGGGGTGACCCAGGCCCCCGCCAGGTCATGCAGCTCGGCATAGTTACCAGCCGGGACCTGATCGCGCGGGCCGATCCACTCTATGAGCGCTCCTGACGTCACGATGGCGGCATCCTCGATGATCGAGTAAGCACCTTGCGCCATGCTTGCGACGTGACAGTGTTGCCAGAGAGTTTTCATCCGAGGACTCCGTTAGTTATCGATGGGACAAAGAAGGGTCGCGGTGCACCTGGACCGCCTGACCGGCGGCCGGCTTGACCCACAACAGATAAGCGATCACCAGCAGCACGATCCACACCGCCCCCACCGCCAGCGCCGCCTGGGTTTGCGGGAAATAACCCAGCACACCGAAGACGAACAGCATGAACACAATGGCGGCTGCCGGTGCCCAGGGCCAGAACGGCACCGGGAACTTCAGTTGGGCAACCTGCTCGGCGCTCATCGAGCGACGCATGGCCACCTGGGTGACCAGGATCATCAGCCAGACCCAGACCGTGGCGAAAGTAGCGATCGAGGCAATCAGCAGGAACACGTTTTCCGGAATCAGGTAGTTCAGCAGCACACCGCCCAGCAGCGCGGCGCCCATGACCACCACGGTCATCCACGGCACACCGTGTTTCGACAGTTGGGCAAAGCCTTTGGGCGCCTGCCCTTGCTGGGCCAGGCCGTACATCATGCGTCCGGCGCCGAAGATGTCGCTGTTGATCGCCGACACCGCCGCCGAGATCACCACGATATTGAGGATGGTCGCCGCCGAGCCGATGCCCAGGTTGTCGAAGATCTGCACGAACGGGCTGCCCTGGCTGCCGATCTGCGGCCATGGATAGATGGCCATCAGTACGAACAGGGTCAGCACATAGAACAGCAGGATGCGCATCGGCACCGCGTTGATCGCCTTGGGGATGACCCGCTGCGGGTCCTTGGCTTCACCGGCGGTGATACCGATGATCTCGATGCCGCCAAAAGCGAACATCACCACCGCGAATGAAGCGATCAGGCCGCCGATGCCGTGGGGCATGAAGCCGCCGTGGGCCCAGAGGTTGGCCACCCCGGTGGCCTGCTCGTTGCTGGCCGAACCGATACCGAACAACATGATGCCGAAGCCGGCGAGGATCATCGCGACAATCGCGCCGACTTTCAGCAGCGACAGCCAGAACTCCATTTCGCCGAAGACCTTGACGTTGCACAGGTTGAGGCCGCCGATCAGGAACACGATGCCGAGCACCCAGACCCAGCGCGCCACTTCCGGAAACCAGAAGCCCATATAGATGCCGAAGGCCGTGACGTCGGCCAGGCAGACGATGATCATTTCAAAGGCATAGGTCCAGCCGAGGATAAAGCCCGGCAGTGGTCCCAGGTAATTGCTCGCGTAGTGGCCAAACGAGCCGGACACCGGGTTGTGCACGGCCATCTCGCCCAGCGCGCGCATCACCATGAACACCGCGGCGCCACCGATCAGGTAGGCCAGGAGGACCGCGGGACCGGCCATCTGGATGGCCGAGGCAGAACCATAGAACAGCCCGGTGCCGATCGCCGACCCCAGCGCCATGAAGCGAATATGTCGGGCGGACAGCCCGCGTTTCAATCCTTGAGCTTGCTGTTGCATTTCTCGTTCCTAATTATTTTTATCGGAGAAAACCGGAACCACCTGTAGCCGCTGCCGAGGCACGAGGCTGCGATGGGCTGCGCAGCAGCCCCCGACGGCGGTCCTGCGGACCGCTTCGCAGCTTCGTACCTCAACAGCGGCTACGGGCATGGTCGTTACAGGCTCGGCAGCAACTTGGCCGGCAGCAGCTCGTTCAGGCAACGGGACGCCAGCAGTTCGCTCGCGGCATTGATGTCCGGGGCGAAGAAGCGGTCTTTCTCGTAGAACGGCACTTTGCTACGCAGGGTGGCACGGGCTTTTTCCAGCTTGGTCGAGGTCTTCAGGCCGTCACGCAGGTCCAGGCCCTGGCAGGCCGCCAGCCATTCCACGGCGAGGATGCCACGGGTGTTTTCGGCCATTTCCCACAGGCGCTTGCCAGCGGCGGGCGCCATGGACACATGGTCTTCCTGGTTGGCGGAAGTAGGCAGGCTGTCCACCGAGTGCGGATGGGCCAGCGCCTTGTTTTCGCTGGCCAGGGCCGCGGCGGTCACCTGGGCGATCATGAAGCCGGAGTTGACCCCGCCATTGGCCACCAGGAACGGCGGCAGCTGGGACATGTGCTTGTCCATCATCAGCGAGATGCGGCGCTCGCTCAGGGAGCCGATTTCGGCGATGGCCAGGGCCATGTTGTCGGCGGCCATGGCCACCGGCTCGGCGTGGAAGTTGCCACCGGAGATCACATCGCCCTCGGCGGCGAACACCAGTGGGTTATCCGACACCGCGTTGGCTTCGACCACCAGCACCTCGGCGGCCTGGCGGAACTGGGTCAGGCAGGCGCCCATGACCTGTGGCTGGCAGCGCAGGGAGTACGGGTCCTGCACCTTGTCGCAGTTCTGGTGCGACTTGGAGACTTCGCTGCTGTCGCCCAGCAGGTCGCGGTAAGCCGCGGCGGTGTCGATCTGGCCTTTCTGGCCACGGGCGGCATGAATCCGCGCATCGAACGGCGAACGCGAGCCCAGCACCGCCTCGACGGTCAGGCCGCCGCAGGCCAGGGCGCCGGCGAACAGGTCTTCGCCTTCGAACAGGCCGCGCAGGGCAAAAGCGGTGGAAACCTGGGTGCCGTTGAGCAGCGCCAGGCCTTCCTTGGCCGCCAGGGTCAGCGGCTTGAGGCCGGCCACGCTCAGGGCTTCGGTGGCGTCCAGCCATTGGCCTTTATAACGGGCCTTGCCTTCACCCAGCAGCACCAGGGACATATGGGCCAGCGGCGCGAGGTCGCCGGAAGCGCCCACCGAACCCTTGAGCGGGATATGCGGGTAGACCTCGGCGTTGACCAGGGCGATCAGCGCGTCGATCACCTGGCGACGGATACCGGAGAAACCACGGCTCAGGCTGTTGACCTTGAGCACCATGACCAGGCGCACCAAGGCGTCGCTGATCGGCTCGCCGACACCGGCGGCATGGGACAGCACCAGGGAGCGCTGGAGGTTTTCCAGGTCTTCGCTGGCGATACGGGTCGAGGCCAGCAGGCCGAAACCGGTGTTGATGCCGTAGGCGGTGCGGTTCTCGGCAAGGATCTGCTCGACACAGGCGACACTGGCGTCGATCTGTGCCGAGGCGCTGTTATCGAGGCCGAGGGTTACCGGCTGGTGGTAGACGGCACGCAGTTGGGCCAGGGTCAATTGGCCGGGAATCAGATTTAGCGCAGTCACATTTATGCTCCTTTTGAGAGTTTGTTATTAACTACCAGTCGCTCCGGAAGCTTCCGTTGTCCGTCGCAGCCCGCCGTTTGTGAGCGAGTGGCGCCTTGGCACGCTGGTTTTTCGTGGAAACCGTTGTCTTGGAAAATCCTGTTCTTGCAGGGCGCGCTTCAGTGCACGCCCGGTAAAACCTCCTGCAGCAAGGCCGGAGCCTTGAGCAGCGCCGCCGCGCTGGCGATGTCCGGGGCCAGCCAGCGATCCTGGTCATAGGCCGGAACCCGCTGGCGCAGGAGCTTCCAGGCCGCCTCGGTGCCGGCACCGAAACGCTGTTCCTTGAGAAATTCGAAGGCCTGGGCCGCCAGCAGGTATTCGATGGCGAGGATCTGGGTGCAGTTTTCCAGCGCGCGGGAAAGCTTCAGCGCGGTGTTGGTGCCCAGGCTCAGGTGGTCTTCCTGCAGGCCGGAGGTGACGTAGTTGTCGAGCACCGCCGGTTGCGCCAGCTGGCGGTTTTCCGCGCACAGCGAGGCAGCGACGTACTGGACGATCATCATTCCGGAGTTGACCCCGGGGTTGCTCACCAGGAACGCCGGCAAACCGCTGACATGGGGGTTGATCAGGCGGTCCAGGCGGCGCTCGGCGATCGAGCCGATCTCGGCCATGGCGATCGCCAGCAGGTCCGCCGCCAGTGCCACCGACTGGCCGTGGGGGTTGGCCTGGGACATCACCCGGTAGTTGTCCGGAGTGCCCAGCACCATCGGGTTGTCGGTGACCGAGTTGAGCTCGGTTTCGACCTGCTGCGTCGCGTGCGCCAACTGATCGCGGGCGGCGCCGTGAACCTGCGGGATGGAACGGATGCTCAGGGCATCCTGGGTGCGGATGCCTTTGCTGGTGGCAATCACTTCACTGCCGTCGAGCAAGGCGCGCAGGTTGATGCCGACCTGCTGCATGCCGGGGTGCGGCTTGAGCGCAATGATCTCGGCATCGAAGGCGGCGATCTGCCCGCGCTGGGCCTCGAAGCTCATGGCGCCGATCACGTCGGCCCACTGCAGCAGGCGCGTGGCGTCGGCCAGGGCCAGGCAGCTCAGGCCGGTCATGCACGGCGTACCGTTGACCAGGCACAGACCGTCCTTGGCCCCCAGTTGCACCGGCTTCAGGCCTTCCGCCGCCAGCGCCTGCTCGGCCGACACGACCTGCCCGCGATAGCTGACCTGGCCGACACCAAGCAAGGCGATGCTGATATGGGCCATGTGGGTCAGGTAACCCACCGAGCCCTGGGACGGCACTTGCGGGGTGATACCGCGATTGAGCAGGGCCAGCAGCGCCTCGACCACCCGGCGATGCAGGCCGGACTTGCCGTGGCTGTAATTGACGACAGCCGCGCAGATGATCGCCCGGGTCTGCTCGTCGGCCAGCGGCGCGCCCACGCCACAGGCATGGCTGAGCAGGGTGTTGCGCGACAGCTGGCTGAGCTGTTCGTCCTGCAGCGAAACGTTGCACAGCGCGCCAAGGCCGGTGTTGATGCCATAGGCGCGTTCGCCGCTGACGACGATGCGCTGGACGATGGCCTGGGCATTCTCGATGCGCGCCCAGGCCTGGGCCGACAGCTCGAGCTGTGCGCCATGCCGGGCCACGGCGACCACATCCTGCCAACGCAGCGGGGCGTCGGCGATAACGATTTTTTCAGCCTGCGACATCTTCGACCTCACGGGTACAACCTGAACATTGATGCAGCTTTACCGCCGCCTTCGCGGGCAAGCCTCGCTCCTACAGGGGAAGAGGCCCGCCCCAAGCCTTTAAACCACCGCCGCTCGTCGCTGCACGAAACGGTCGACATACTCGTCCGCCGGCGAATGCAGGATCTCTTTCGGCGTGCCGACCTGGATCAGCCGGCCGTCCTTGAGGATCGCGATGCGGTTGCCGATGCGCACGGCCTCGTCGAGGTCGTGGGTAATGAAGACGATGGTCTTGTGCAGGGTCTTTTGCAGCTCCAGCAGCTGGTCCTGCATCTCGGCGCGGATCAGCGGGTCGAGGGCGCTGAAGGCCTCGTCCATCAGGATGATGTCGGTGTCCGCCGCCAGGGCGCGGGCCAGGCCGACGCGCTGGCGCATGCCGCCGGACAGCTGGTGCGGGTACTTGTTCTCGTAGCCCTTGAGGCCCACGGTGTTGATCCAGTGCAGCGCGCGCTCGGAGCAGACTTCCTTGCTCTCGCCCCGCACCTTGAGGCCGTAGGCGGTGTTTTCCAGCACGGTCTTGTGCGGCAGCAGGCCGAAGCTCTGGAACACCATGCTGATCTTGTGCCGGCGAAATTCGCGCAGGGCTTCCATGTCGTATTGCAGGATGTCCACGCCATCCACCAGGATCGCGCCGCTGGTCGGGTCGATCAGGCGGTTGAAGTGGCGCACCAACGTCGACTTGCCGGAGCCGGACAGGCCCATGATCACGAAGATCTCGCCAGTGCCGATGCTCAGCGACAGGTCGTTGACCCCGACCACGCAGCCGGTCTCGGCCAGCACCTGGTCCTTGGTCTTGTTCTGGCGAATCATGTTCAGCGCGTCGGCCGAACGGTTGCCGAAAATCTTGAAGACGTTCTTGACTTCGATCTTGCTCACGATTGCGTCGTTCATTTGCTCACCTCATGGCGTGGACGACCATAGGCTTGGGTAATACGGTCGATGACCACGGCCAGAATCACGATCGCCAGGCCGGCTTCCAGGCCACGGCCGACGTTGAGGGTCTGGATGCCCACCAGCACGTCTTCGCCCAGGCCACGGGCACCGATCATCGAGGCGATCACCACCATCGACAGGGCCATCATGGTGGTCTGGTTGATCCCGGCCATGATGCTCGGCAGGGCCAGCGGCAGTTGCACGCCGAACAGTTGCTGCCAGCGGTTGGCGCCGAAGGCGTTGATCGCCTCCATGACTTCGCCGTCGACCTGGCGAATGCCCAGGTCGGTCAGGCGGATCAGCGGCGGCGCGGCGTAGATCACGGTGGCGAAGATCGCCGGCACCTTGCCCAGGCCGAACAGCATCAGCACCGGGATCAGGTACACGAAGCTCGGCATGGTCTGCATGATGTCCAAGAGCGGCATCAGCACCGAACGCAGGCGATTGCTGCGCGCCGAGAGAATCCCCAGGGGAATGCCGATCAGCACCGAAATGAAGGTCGCCACCAGCATCAGCGCCAGGGTCTGCATCAGCTTGTCCCACAGGCCGACCGCGCCCACCAGGAACAGCAGGCCGACGATCACCGCGGTGGTCACCAGCTTGCGGGTCGAATGCCAGGCGATGCCGCCGACAATCGCCAGCATCAGCCACCAGGGCGCCAGGCGCAGCAGGCCTTCGAGGTTGACGATGGCCCACAGCAGGGTGTCGGAGATGTGGCGGAACACATCGCCGTAGTTGGTCACCAGCGAATCGACCCAACTGTTGACCCAGTCGGCGATGGAAAAGGTGAAGCTTTCAGGAAACATAGAGAGGCTCTCGATCAAATGGGTTGCGGCAAGGCTCCCGGCTGCGCTTCAGGCAGCCGGGAAGGCTCTACCTACAAGGCCGCGTCGATTTTCTTGGCTGCGTCGTCGCTCACCCATGCGTGCCAGACTTCAGGATGTTCCTTGAGGAAAATTTTCGCCAGCTTCGGCGATTCGATACGTTCCTTCGCCATGCGGCCCAGGTTCTGGTTGAGCAGATCGATCGGCAGGTTGACCTTTTCCAGCACGGCCACCAGCTCGGGCGCTTCCTCGTGGAAGGTCTTGGACAGGCCGACCTTGATGGTCACGCTCTTGTCCACGCCCGGTTTTTCTTCCAGCTTCACCAGGTCGACCTGGCCCATCAGCGGGGTTGGCGACCAGTAGTAGAACAGGATCGGCTCGCCACGCTTGTAGCTCGACAGTACCGCGGCATCCAGCGCCGGGCCGGTGCCTGGGCGGAAGTTGGTGTAGCTGCTTTCCAGGCCGTAGCTTTTCAGCATCTCGCTGTTGTCCAGCTCGCAGGTCCAGCCGGCCGGGCAGTTATAGAAACGGCCCTTGCTCGGCTCTTCCGGGTCCTTGAATACGCTGGCGTACTTGCCCAAATCGGCAATGTTCTTCAGGTCCGGGGCCTTGGCTTCCAGCTTGCGCTTGGCATCGCCTTCGATCACGTAGCGCGGCACGTACCAGCCTTCGATGGCGCCCACCACCGGGGCGCCGACGCCGACCACCTTGCCGGCCTTCTCGGCCTTGTTCCAGACCTCGCTGCGACCGACCCATTCCTCGGCGAAAACCTGGATGTCATTGCTGCTCAGGGCGTTCTCCATGGTGATGGAGTTGCCTGGCAGGCTGTCGGTCTTGCAGCCGTAGCCTTTTTCCAGGACCACTTGCAGCACGTCGGTCAGCAACATGCCGCTTTCCCAGTTCAGGCCGGCGAATTTCACCGGTTTACCGGACTCGCACCAGCCGGCCGCCTGGGTAGCGCCGGCGCTGGCCAGCAGGCCCATGGAAAGCAAAGTGGTCAGCAGGGTCTTATGCATTTTCATTGTGTGACGCTCCCAATCATTGAAATGGATTACGGCAGTCAAGAGGCATCCAGCCCGTCCACGTCCAATCAGGTCTAGACCGCAGTAGCGCGGCCTGCCCCACTCAGCTTTTGTTCTGTGATCGAGTCCTGCTCTACCGGCAGGATCAGGCGATCGGGTACGGCGCCATGCCATTTCTTCGCGCAGACGTAATACAGCGCCGCGGGAACCACCAGGCCGACGATCCAGGAGATATCCACGCCACCCAGGGTTTCCACCAGCGGGCCGGTGTAGAACTTGGTGGCGATGAACGGCAGCTGCACCAGCACACCGATCACATAGACGCTGATACCGAGGATGTTCCAGCGGCCGTAGCGACCGTTCGGATCGGCCAGCGCCGGCACGTCATAGTGCTCGCGGGTGATGCAGTAGTAATCCACCAGGTTGACCGCGCTCCACGGGGTGAAGAAGGCCAGCAGGAAGAGGATGAAAGACTTGAACGCACCGAGGAACGAGTGCTGGCCGAGCAAGGCGATCAGGGTCGCAGTACCGACGATGACCAGCACGAACACCAGGCGTTGCAAGCGCGTCACTTCCAGGTGGCCACGAAAGCCACTGATGATGGTGGCAATGCACATGAAGCTGCCGTAGGAGTTCAGCGTCGAGATGGTGACTTTGCCGAAGGCGATGCTGAAGTACAGCAGCGCGGCGGTGGCACCGCTGCCGCCCAGGCCGACGATGTAGGCCACTTCGTGGCCGGCGAACTGCCCGTCGGCCATGGCCGCGGCGAACACGCCGAGGATCATCGCCACCTGCGCGCCGATCACCGAGCCCGCGCCAGCGGCGAGGAAGGTTTTCACCGAAGAGGTCTTGCTCGGCAAGTAGCGCGAATAGTCGGCCACGTAGGGGCCGAAGGCGATCTGCCAGGACGCGGCGAGCGACACCGCGAGCAGGAAGCTGCTCCAGCTGAAGTGGCGGATTTCCAGGAGTGCGCCAACGTCGGTCTGGCTCATCAGGCGACTGAACAGATAAACGAAGGCGATCACGCCAATAACGCTGGCGGCACGCCCGATGAAATGGATCACCCGGTAACCGAGCACCGTGACCAGCACGATGACGCTGGCGAAGATCAGGATGCCGACGCTGTCGCTGACCCCGAACAGCTGGCCCAGCGCCTGGCCGGAAAGCACCGTGCCGGTGGCGGTGAAGCCCAGGTACATCAGGCAGACCAGGACGATCGGAATGGCCGCGCCATAGACGCCGAACTGAACCCGGCTGGAGATCATCTGCGGCAGGCCGAGCTTGGGCCCTTGCGCCGCGTGCAACGCCATCACACCGCCGCCCAGCAGTTGCCCGATGAGCAGGCCGATCAGCGACCAGAACACATCACCGCCCAGCACCACCGCCAGAGCGCCAGTGACGATGGCCGTGATCTGCAAGTTAGCCCCCAACCACAGGGTGAACTGGCTGTAGAGCTTGCCGTGGCGTTCGGCTTCGGGGATGTAGTTGATCGACCGCCGTTCGATCAGGGGTTTGGAGCTATCGCTGGCCGTGGACATCGTTATTGTTCTCCCGGGAGATTCTTGTCATGTCAAAGCACTGCTACATGGACCGAGCCGCCGCACTGCAGCGTGCGACGGCTTCTTCCCTAATCCTGGCGGCAATCCGCCGGGAGCTTACTTGCCAGTGATCATCGGCAGGTTCAGGCCCTGTTCCTTGGCGCAGTCGATGGCGATCTGGTAACCGGCATCGGCGTGACGCATGACACCGGTACCCGGGTCGTTATGCAGCACACGGGCGATACGCTCGGCCGCTTCGTCGGTACCGTCGCAGACGATCACCATCCCGGAGTGCTGGGAGAAGCCCATGCCGACGCCGCCGCCGTGGTGCAGGGAAACCCAGGTCGCGCCGCTGGCGGTGTTCAGCAGGGCGTTGAGCAGTGGCCAGTCGGACACGGCGTCGGAACCGTCCTGCATCGATTCGGTTTCGCGGTTCGGGCTGGATACCGAGCCGGAGTCCAGGTGGTCGCGACCGATGACGATCGGCGCCGACAGCTCGCCGCTGCGCACCATTTCGTTGAACGCCAGGCCGAGCTTGGCGCGCAGGCCCAGGCCAACCCAGCAGATACGCGCCGGCAGGCCCTGGAAGCTGATGCGCTCGCGCGCCATGTCCAGCCAGTTGTGCAGGTGAGCGTCGTCCGGGATCAGTTCCTTGACCTTGGCGTCGGTCTTGTAGATGTCCTGCGGGTCGCCCGACAGCGCGGCCCAGCGGAACGGACCGATGCCGCGGCAGAACAGCGGACGAATATAGGCCGGCACGAAGCCTGGGAAGTCGAAGGCGTTCTCGACGCCTTCTTCCTGGGCCATCTGACGGATGTTGTTGCCGTAGTCGAAGGTCGGGATGCCCTGCTTCTGGAAGTCGAGCATGGCTTTGACGTGCACCGCCATCGATTGCTTGGCCGCCTTGACCACCGCCGCCGGCTCGGTCTTGGCGCGCTCGCGGTACTGCTCCCAGGTCCAGCCGGCTGGCAGGTAGCCGTTGAGCGGGTCGTGAGCGCTGGTCTGGTCGGTGACCATGTCCGGACGCACGCCGCGACGGACCATTTCCGGGAGGATTTCAGCCGCGTTGCCGCACAGGGCGATGGAGATCGCCTTGCCTTCGGCGGTGTACTTGGCGATACGCGCCAGGGCGTCGTCCAGGTCTTTGGCCTGCTCGTCGACATAGCGGGTCTTGAGGCGGAAATCGATGCTGCTTTGCTGGCATTCGATGTTCAGCGAGCAGGCACCGGCCAGGGTCGCGGCCAGAGGCTGGGCGCCGCCCATGCCGCCGAGGCCGGCGGTCAGGACCCAGCGGCCCTTGAGGTCATCGTTGTAGTGCTGGCGACCGGCTTCGACGAAGGTTTCGTAGGTGCCCTGGACGATGCCCTGGCTGCCGATGTAGATCCAGCTGCCGGCGGTCATCTGGCCGTACATGGCCAGGCCCTTGGCATCCAGTTCGTTGAAGTGTTCCCAGGTGGCCCAGTGCGGTACCAGGTTGGAGTTGGCGATCAGCACGCGCGGGGCGTTGCTGTGGGTCTTGAATACGCCGACCGGCTTGCCGGATTGCACCAGCAGGGTCTCGTCGTCATTCAGGTTGGTCAGGCTCTCGACGATCTTGTCGTAGCACTCCCAGTTGCGCGCGGCGCGGCCGATGCCACCGTAGACCACCAGCTCTTTCGGGTTCTCGGCGACTTCCGGATCGAGGTTGTTCATCAGCATGCGCAGCGGTGCTTCTGTCAGCCAGCTCTTGGCGGTCAGCTTGTTGCCGCGGGCAGCGCGAATTTCGACGTTCCGGTATTTCGTAGGTTTATTCTCAGTCACGAAAAAACTCCTCAGCGATCAATCCAAACCAACCCAGGCAGTGGGCGAGCGTGCCTGCGCGCAGGGCGCTGCGCAGCAAGCGAATCAGGGGACGCTGCGAAGAGTCTTCAGTGACTCATACGCATACGTCTTTACTTGTACATACAAGCATATGCAATCGATCGGCCAACTCGTTGAATGAGCCTTCAAGAAAATCTCTGGAAATGCTGGAGAGGCCCTTGGATCAAGGGTTTCAGCGTCGATTATTTTTTCGCGGGGGATATGACGAGAGGAGTGAGAGCTGTTACTTCGCCAGGGCTTTGCGCCACGCTGGGGCGTTCGGTAACAAATTGGTGCGCGAGGGAAACAACATCAGGAAGGGAGAGAAACAAGCCTTGTGTAGCCGCTGCCGAAGGCTGCGATCGGCTCCGAAGGAGACGCGCCCTTGCAGGCCCCGGAGGCTCTTCGAGCCTCATCGCAGCCTGCGGCAGCGGCTACAGGTCAGATGGCTGTCAGCTCGATCACGCAGCAAGCGCCACTGACGCTGACTTCCCGCAGGCCGGGGTTACCGAGCAGTTGCAGGCAGTCATGGCGCTCCAGCAAGGCGGCGACACCGCCACCCAGGTCGGCGCGCATTTCCTCGGCCACGCTGAATACCAGCACCGTGCCGGCCTGGGTGAAGAAGCGCTGGCCACCCTGCAGCCATTGCAGGCGAGCGCTGTAGCGGTCCGGCGCGTAGATCAGGTTGAAGTCGCGAATCGGCCCGTCGATCAGGGTGCACGCGACCTGGCTGGCGCCACTGAAGGCAAAGGGGTCCAGCGGTAACAGTGCGCGGGTGTCCTCGCCGTCCACCGTCAGGGTCATGCCCGCGCCTTGCAGCACGGTAATGACCCGCTGGTAGCCGGCGAAGCTGGAGAAGCCACCGGACTCGCCGATATCGGCGATCGACAGCCGCCAGCCGAAACCTTCCAGGCCGACGCCGGCGTCCCGGGTGATCTCTTCGGTACTGCCGCCACCGTTCTTCCATGGCATGCGCGGGTAGTTGGCCGCGCGCAAAACGTTCAACTGAGTCATTGATGCCCCTTACTTATGAAACCGCCCTTCCAGGCTGTGACGAGAACCCGGGTGGATCAGGCGCGCGGCGGTCACCGGCTGGCGGCCGGACCAGGTCCGGCGGCGAATCAGCAGGCACGGCTCGCCGCGCTCGATCTGCAGCAACTTGCATTCTTCCGGCTCGGCCAGAATCGCCTCGACCACGTGCTCGCCCTCGGTCAGCGGCGCGACCTGGTTCAGGTAGGCGTAGGGGGTCTGCAGGGTGAAATCCTGTTTGAGGTAATCCGGCGCCACCAGCGCGTTGACGAAACGGTCCTCGATCTGCACCGGGATATCGTTCTCGAAGTGCACGATCAGCGAGTGGAAGACCCTCTGCCCTTCGCGCATTTCCAGGGCCACGGCGCGCTCGGAACCGGCCGCCTCTTCACCCAGGGTGATGACCTTGCAGGTATGGCGATGACCGCGCGAGGCGATCTCGTCGGCAATGTTGTGCACCTCGAACAGCGCCGACTGGCTTTTCGGTTCGGCGACGAAAGTCCCCACGCCCTGCATGCGCACCAGCAGGCCTTCGGCGGTCATCTCGCGCAGGGCGCGGTTGATGGTCATGCGGCTGAAACCCAGCTGGCTGACCAGCTCGCTTTCCGAGGGCACGCGGTAATGCGGCGGCCAGTTTCCACTCTCGATCTGCTGGGTGATCATCTGCTTGACGCGGGCGTACAGGGGCGCCGGACTATCGCCCAGATGGGCGGCCAGCGGGGAGTTGGCGGGCGGAGTCGGCACGGGAAATCCTTGTTGGCTGAAGAAAGAGGCTAGCTTGCCGGAGTTTACCGAGCAGGCAAACGTCTGTATATGTATATACAAATAACACACGACGGGGTGCTTGAACCATGTCCGCCTTCTTTGCCGAACGCGCACTGCTGCCTAACGGATGGGCCAACAACGTACGTCTTGAGGTCAGCGCCGACGGCCTGTTGACCCACATCCAGGCCGATGCCAGCGCAGAAGGCGCCGAGCGGCTACAAGGCCCGCTGCTGCCGGGCATGCCCAACCTGCACTCCCATGCGTTCCAGCGGGCGATGGCCGGGCTGGCGGAAGTGGCCGGCAACCCCAACGACAGCTTCTGGACCTGGCGCGACCTGATGTATCGCCTGGTGGGCAAGATCAGCCCGGACCAGCTGGGCATCATCGCCCGTCAGCTGTACATCGAAATGCTCAAGGCCGGTTACACCTCGGTCGCCGAATTCCACTATGTGCATCACGACACCAACGGCCAGCCCTACGCCGACCCGGCCGAGCTGTCCCTGCGCATCAGCCAGGCCGCCAGCGCCGCCGGCATCGGCCTGACCCTGCTGCCAGTGCTGTACAGCCACTCCGGTTTCGGCGGCCAGGCGCCCAACGAAGGCCAGCGCCGCTTCATCAACAGCACGGAAAACTACCTCAAGCTGCAAAGCCGCCTGCAACCGCTGCTGGCCCGGCAACCGGCCCAGCAGCTGGGGCTGTGCTTCCACTCGTTGCGCGCGGTCACCCCGCAGCAGATCAGCGAAGTGCTGGCCGCCAGCGACAAGCAGTGCCCGGTGCATATCCACATTGCCGAACAGCAGAAGGAAGTCAACGACTGCCTGACCTGGAGCGGGCGCCGGCCGCTGCAATGGCTGTATGAAAACACCGCGGTCGATCAGCGCTGGTGCCTGGTCCATGCCACCCACGCGAATGCCGAAGAAGTCAGCCTCATGGCGCAGAGCCGAGCGATTGCCGGCCTGTGCCTGACCACCGAAGCCAACCTCGGCGACGGGATTTTCCCGGCGGTGGATTTTCTCGCCCAGGGCGGCCGCATGGGTATCGGTTCCGACAGCCATGTGTCGCTGAGCGTGGTGGAAGAATTGCGCTGGGCGGAATACGGCCAGCGCCTGCGCGATCAACGCCGCAACCGCCTGTATCGCAACGACCAGCCGATGGTTGGCCGGACCCTGTACGACGCCGCGCTGGACGGCGGCGCCCAGGCCCTGGGGCAGCCGATCGGCGCCCTGGAAGTGGGCAAGCGTGCCGACTGGCTGGTGCTTGACGGCAGCGATCCTTACCTGGCCACCGCCGAGGGCGACGGCATTCTCAACCGCTGGCTGTTCGCCGGCGGCGATCGCCAGGTGCGCGATGTGCTGGTCAACGGTCAGTGGGTCGTGCGCGACGGACGTCACGCAGGCGAAGAAGAAAGTAATCGGGCCTTTACCCAGGTGCTGCGCGACCTGCTCGGCTGAAGCCCGTCACCGCGGGAGCCAGCACGCTGGCTCCCGCATGGATTCACTTCGAGGTCTTGGCCATCGCCTTGTCCGACACTCGCCAGATCAGACGGGTGGTGTCATAACCCTGCTGGCGCGCCCTGCTCAGCAGGTCCTCGCGAACCGCCTCGCTGACATTCGGCCGGCGCGACAACAGCCACAGGTATCGACGATCCGGGTTGCCGACAATGGCTGTCTTGTAGTCGTCGCTCACATACAGCACCCAGTAGTCGCCCTTGGCCAGGCCCGGGATCAACCGGGAAAACCAGGTATCGAACTCGACCCACAGCTTGTCGGTTTTGTCCGGCGCCTGCGGCGTTGCCGTGCCCCGCACCTCTTCCCATTGCCAGTTGGCGGTCAGGCAGCGGTTGAGCACCGCCATATTGCCTTCGGGCAGCAAGGTGTAGCGGGCTTCGGATTGCGCGCAGTTACGTTGGAAATACATCGGCAAACGCGCCAGCTCGTACCAGGTCCCTTGGTAACGCTTGAGATCGACGTGATTAGCGGTCTTGGGCGCCAGTGAATCGTCCCGGGAAGTGGCGCAGCCGGCCAACAACAGGCCGGCCAGAAGAGTGACTAGCAAACGCATCATTATTTTTCTCCCGTGGGCACGTGGCCCCGGTTTTTTTTACTTCAGGCCTTGCCCGGAAAACATCAGCACTTTGTCACCGGCGTACTGCACGCTGATAAAGCTGTTCTTGTCACCCCAGGTGCAGCTGGACATGCCCAGCGCGCCGGAACAATCGGTTGGTTTGCCCAGCAGTTTTTCAACTTCGGCCTTGGGCATGCCGGCCGACAGCTTGGAATAGTTTTCCTGATTGATCTTGCCGCATGCAGCCAACAGCACGCAGAACGACAACAGAGCGAGAGAACGCAGGGACATGGTGAAACTCCTGGGCGAACGGGGGGATGGCATGCTGCCAACCAGAAGCTTAGAAGAGAAAAGCCCCATCTGGTTCCCCAGCCAGACGCCTATTTATTGTGACGCAGCGCCCAGCATTTCCTCCGGAATCAACCACTTTGCGGGGGCAAAACGCATTTCGTCGGGCAGACGTCGGCGTGCCTCATTTTTCATGATGGCCAGTCGACATAAAAGCAGCGCAAAAGCTGCCGTTATGGCAAATTGACGCCCCCTCGCTGACCACCCTTTCGCGGTAGTTCACCTAATGACCAGAAACATGAAATTCAGCCATAAGATCCTGCTTGCCGCCGCTCTTGTGGTCGCCGTTGCGTTCGCCTGTTTTATCCTGTTCAACGACTATCGACAGCGCGAGGCCCTGCGCAGCAGCAACGAGTCCTCCATGCAGGAACTCGGCAGCCTGACCAGCAGCAACATCCAGACCTGGCTGGAAAGTCGCATCCAGTTGCTGCACACCCTGGCCCAGCAGATCGCCGTGGACGGCAGCGGCGCCGACGGCCTGAAACGCAGCGTCGGCCTCCCCGCCTATGCCAGCAACTTCCAGCTCAGCTACTTCGGCGGCCAGGACGGCGCGATGTTCTCGGTCCCGGCGGGCAACCGCGCGCCCGACTACGACCCACGTGCCCGCGGCTGGTACAAGGCGGCCAACTCGGCCCAGCAGACCATCGTCACCGAACCCTACATCGCCGCCTCTTCCGGCAAGCTGGTGATCACCGTCGCCACCCCGGTGCAGCACCAGGGCAGCTTCATCGGCGTCGCCGGAGCCGATATCGACCTGTCCAACGTCAGCGCCATCATCAACTCGCTGAATTTCGGCGGCCATGGCCAGGCGTTCATCGTCAGCGCCGGCGGCAAGATCCTGATCCACCCGGACAGCAAGCTGGTGCTCAAGAACCTCAGCGACGCCTACCCCAATGGCGCCCCGCAGGTCGGCCCGGGCCTGAAGGAAGTCGAGCTGGACGGCAAGACCCAGCTCATCTCCTTCACCCGCGTCAACGGCGTGCCGGCGGCGGACTGGTACGTGGCGCTGGTGCTGGACAAGGACACCGCGTTCTCGATGCTCAGCGAGTTCCGCACCTCAGCGATCATCGCCATGCTGATTGCCGTAGTGATCATCATCAGCCTGCTGGGCATGCTGATCCGCGTGCTGATGCAGCCGCTGCACCTGATGGGCCGCGCCATGCACGACATCGCCGAGGGTGAGGGCGACCTGACCAAGCGCCTGACCATCCATGGCCACGACGAGTTCGGCACCCTGGGCGTGTCGTTCAACCGTTTCGTCGAGCGGGTTCACGGTTCGATCCGCGAAGTCGCCTCGGCCACCGGCCAGGTCAACGAAGTCGCCCTGCGGGTGGTCAGCGCCTCGAACTCGTCGATGTTCAACTCCGGCCAGCAGGCCTCGCGCACCAGCAGCGTCGCCGCGGCCATCAACCAGCTCGGCGCCGCCGCCCAGGAAATCGCCCAGAACGCCGCCCTGGCGTCGCAGCACTCCAGCGATGCGCGCAACCTGGCTGGCGAAGGCCAGGCCGTGGTCGACCAGACCATCGCCGCCATGCAGCAGCTGTCGGCGAAGATCAGCGACTCCTGCGGCCATATCGAAACCCTGAACAGCAACACGGTGAACATCGGGCAGATCCTCGAAGTCATCACCAGCATCTCCCAGCAGACCAACCTGCTGGCCCTCAACGCCGCCATCGAAGCCGCCCGCGCCGGGGAGGCCGGCCGTGGTTTCGCGGTGGTCGCCGATGAGGTGCGCAACCTCGCCCACCGCACCCAGGACTCGGCGCAGCAAGTGCAGAAGATGATCGAGGAACTGCAGGTCGGCGCCCGCCAGGCGGTGGACACCATGACCGAAAGCCAGCGCGAGAGCGCAAGCAGCGTCGGCATCGCCAACCAGGCCGGCCAGCGCCTGGGCAGCGTGACCCAGCGCATCGGCGAGATCGACGGCATGAACCAGTCCGTGGCCACCGCCACCGAGGAGCAGACCGCCGTGGTGGAGTCGATCAACGTCGACATCACCGAGATCAACACCCTCAACCAGGAAGGCGTGGAAAACCTGCAGGCGACCCTGCGCGCCTGCGCCGACCTGGAGCAGCAAGCGGCGCGGTTGCAGCAGTTGGTGGGCAGTTTCCGGATTTAACGATCAGCAACACTCAACTCGTCTGGCGCGGCGCACATAGGACTGAATAAAGACTAAACTCAGTCCTGCTTCCCCAGACGAGATGCTCCCATGAAGCTTTCCTCTCAGATCAAACCAATCAGTTACCTGAAAAGCCACACCGCCGAGATCGTCAAAACCATCACCGAAAGCCGTGAGCCCATGGTCATTACCCAGAACGGCGAGGCAAAACTGGTGGTCATGGATGTGAAAAGCTTCGAGCAGCAGGAAGAAACCATGGCGCTGCTGAAGATCCTCGCCCTCGGTAATCGTGAGATCGATGAAGGCCAATTCCGCGATGCCCAGGACGTGTTCGACGAACTGGACCAGGCCGACCAACCGTGACATTCAAGGTAGTGCTTCTGCATTCGGCGGAAACCGACCTCATCGAGTTGCGTACCTACCTCACCCAGCGGTTCTCCACCGCCACCTGGCACAACAGCTACAGCAGCCTGAAACAAGCCATTCGCCCACTGGCCACCCTGCCCTACGCCGGGGCGATTCCCGAAGAACTCGAACAACTGCATGTCGGCCACTACCGACAGATACTCTCGGGGATGAATCGAATCATCTATGAAGTACGAGACGCTACCGTCTACATCCATGTCATCGCCGATACTCGCCAAGACCTGCAAACCTTGCTGATGAAGCGGTTACTGCGCGCCAGGCGCTAAGTATTCATGGGTCCTGAAGCTCTATCGCGGGCAATCGAGCGTCGACCGGCCGCTCCTACGGATGCATACACGCGCCTGTAGGAGCGAGGCTTGCCCGCGATAGCGATTACAGAACGCAGAAGAACTAGAAGCTGGAACCCGGCTCGCGCAGGAATGCCAGTTCCTCCGGCGTCGATTCACGCCCGAGAATCTGGTTGCGATGAGGGAAGCGCCCGAAGCGGGCGATGATTTTCTGATGCCGTTCGGCGTAGTCCAGCAGATCGGCGAACACCGGTTGGTCGGCCAGCGGCTGCTCGTCGTGCAAGGCGGCGAACCTGGAGATCGCTTCGTTCTGCACCGCCAGGTTCTCGCAATGCTCGAACACCAGGTAGACGAAGCTGCGTTGCATCGGCGCCAACTGGCGGTCGAAATCCGCGGCAATACCCTGGGCCACCAGCGCCTGGGCACGTAGATCGCCGGCAAAGCTCTTGGGGGTTTCGCGATACAGCATGCGCGGCAGCTGGTCGAGCAGCAGCACCAGGGCCAGCCAACCTTGCGGGCGTTGCGCCCACTCGGTCAATCCGCCGGCCAAGGCCTGCTCCACCAGATCCCCGAAACGCTCGCGCGCCTCGAGGTCCTGGCTGTCGCGCTTGCCAAACCACAGCCTGCCCTTTTCAGCCTTGATATCCGCGGGCTTCTCGGCCGAACCGAACCACCAGTCGAGCAAGGGCTGCCAGGGCGCGGCCATGGGTTATTCCTTGTGGTAAGCGGTGACGCGGGCGACTTCTTCCTTCGAGCCGAGGAACACCGCTACGCGCTGGTGCAGGCCTTCAGGCTGGATGTCGAGAATGCGCTGGTGACCGTCGGTGGAAGCGCCGCCCGCCTGTTCCACCAGGAACGACATCGGGTTGGCTTCGTACATCAGGCGCAGCTTGCCCGGCTTGGATGGCTCGCGGCTGTCGCGTGGGTACATGAACAGGCCACCGCGGGTCAGGATGCGGTGCACGTCGGCGACCATCGCGGCCACCCAGCGCATGTTGTAGTTCTTGTTCAGCGGACCTTCTTCGCCTGCCAGCAATTCGCTCACGTAACGCTGCACCGGCGCTTCCCAGTGACGCTGGTTGGACATGTTGATGGCGAATTCCTGGGTGCTTTCAGGAATGGTGATGTCTTCGTGGGTCAGCACGAAGCTGCCCATTTCGCGATCCAGGGTGAAACCCTTGACGCCGTCGCCCAGGGTCAGCACCAGCATGGTCTGCGGGCCGTAGATGGCGTAACCGGCGGCAACCTGCTGGGTGCCTGGCTGCAGGAAGGCCTTTTCATTGAGCGGTTCGTTCTGGCTCAGGTATTCGTTCGGGCAACGCAATACCGAGAAGATCGTGCCGACCGGGGCGTTGATGTCGATGTTCGACGAGCCGTCCAGCGGGTCGAATACCAGCAGGTACGCGCCTTTCGGGTATTTGCCCGGGATCTGGTAGGCATTGTCCATTTCCTCGGACGCCATGCCGGCCAGGTGGCCGCCCCATTCGTTGGCTTCGAGCAGGATCTCGTTGGAGAGCACGTCGAGCTTCTTCTGCACTTCGCCTTGGACGTTTTCAGTGCCCATGCTGCCCAGAACACCGCCCAGGGCGCCTTTGGACACGGCATGGCTGATCTCCTTGCAGGCACGCGCCACCACTTCGATCAGGAAGCGCAGATCGGCAGGAGTGTTGTTGCTGCGGGTCTGCTCAATCAAATAGCGACTCAGGGTAACGCGGGACATGGACGGCTCCGGAGGAATGGGGGGCTAAAAACCCGCGCAGTTTAACGCGAGTCGGGGTGCATTTCCTCCTATGAGACGAGATCCGCCACAGAGAGTTCATGCATGGGGTTGAGCGTAGCCCGAAATCCGATCCGTAGACGTTGGCGCAGGCTGCGATAGCCTGCGCCCTTTAGACGCTACGGGGACCGCCGAGCGGCCTATTCCAGAGCCTTCCAGATCTCTGTGGCGTACTCGCGAATGGTCCGGTCCGAAGAGAACCAGCCCATGCGCGCGCTGTTGAGCACCGCCGAACGCCACCATTGATTGCTGTCGCGCCAGCGCTCTTCGACATGCAGCTGGGCATTCCAGTAGGAGTCGAAATCGGCGCACACATGGAAGCGGTCATAGTCGACCAGCGAATCGATCAGCCCAGAGTAACGGGCCGGATCGTCCGGCGAAAATACCCCGCCACGAATCGCCTGCAGCACATCGTTGAGACGATGGGAGGCGGCGATGTCCGGCACCGCGCTGAACTCGCCATTGCGTTTGCGTGCTTCCACCTGCTGGGCGCTGAGGCCGAAGATGAACATGTGCTCGGCGCCGACCCGCTCGCACATCTCGACGTTGGCGCCGTCCAGGGTGCCGATGGTCAGCGCGCCATTGAGGCCGAACTTCATGTTGCTGGTGCCCGAGGCCTCGAAACCGGCGGTGGAAATCTGCTCCGACAGGTCCGCCGCCGGGATGATGCTTTCGGCCAGGCTGACGTTGTAGTTGGGCAGGAACACCACCTTGAGCAGGCCGCGCACGGTCGGGTCGTTGTTCACCGTGCGGGCGATGTCGTTGCTCAGCTTGATGATCAGTTTGGCCTGGTGATAACTGGCCGCGGCCTTGCCGGCGAAGATCTTCACCCGCGGCACCCAGTCGATTTCCGGCTCGGCGCGGATCGCCTGGTACAGCGCCACCGTGTGCATCAGGTTGAGCAACTGGCGCTTGTACTCGTGGATCCGTTTGACCTGGACGTCGAACAGCGCCGCCGGATTGACCGCGATGCCCAGGCGTTCATGGATGATCGCCGCCAGCGCGCGCTTGCTGTGCAGGCGCTGCTCGGCGAACTGCTTGCGAAAGGCCGGCTTCTCGGCGAAGGGTTCGAGCTTGAGCAACAGCTCCTCGGGGTTGTCCAGCAGCTCCGGGCCCACGGCTTCGACCAGCATCGCCGTCAGCTTGGGGTTGGCCTGGTACAGCCAGCGGCGGAAGGTGATGCCGTTGGTCTTGTTGTTGATCCGCTCCGGGTACAGCTTGTGCAGCTCGGAAAACACCGTGCTGCGCATCAGCTGGGTGTGCAGGCCGGACACGCCGTTGACGCTATGGGAACCGAGAAACGCCAGGTTGCCCATGCGCACCCGGCGGCCGTTGTCTTCTTCGATCAGCGACACCGCGCGCAGCACGTCGAAGTCGTGGATGCCCTTGGCCCGCAGCGAATCGATGTGCTGGGCATTGATCAGGTAAATGATCTGCATGTGCCGCGGCAGCATGCGTTCCATCAGGCCCACCGGCCAGGTTTCCAGGGCTTCGGGCAGCAGCGTGTGGTTGGTGTAGGCCAGGGTCTCGACGGTGATCTGCCAAGCCGCTTCCCAGGCGATGCCGTGCAGGTCCACCAGCTGGCGCATCAGTTCGGCCACGGCAATCGACGGGTGCGTGTCGTTGAGCTGGATCGCCGCATGCTCGCCGAGGCTGAGCACCGAATCGTGCATGTTCTTGTGCCGGCGCAGCAGGTCCTGCAGGGACGCGGAGACGAAGAAGTACTCCTGGCGCAGGCGCAGTTCCTGCCCGGCTTCGGTGCTGTCCGCCGGGTAGAGCACCCGGGAGATGCTTTCGGCCCGGGCCACCTCGGCCACCGCGCCCAGGTGGTCGCCGGCGTTGAAGCGTTCCAGGTGCAGGTCTTCCATGGCCCGGGCGCGCCACAGGCGCAAGGTGTTGACGCTGGCACCGCGCCAGCCGACCACCGGGGTGTCGTAGGCCACCGCGCGCACGGTTTCCGCCGGCCACCAGACCTGCCGGGCGTGGCCGGCCTCGTCGGTGACGGTTTCGACGCTGCCGCCGAAGCCGATCGAATAGATCACTTCGGGGCGCTCGAACTCCCAGGGGTTGCCGAAGTCCAGCCAGTGCTCGGTCTGCTCCTGCTGCCAGCCATCGACGATGGCCTGGCGGAACAAACCGTGTTCATAACGGATACCGTAGCCGTGGCCGGCGATGCCCAGGGTCGACATGCTTTCCATGAAGCACGCCGCCAGGCGGCCGAGGCCACCGTTGCCCAGCGCCGCATCCGGCTCCAGCAGGCGGATGCGTTCCATATCGACGCCCAGGTCGTTCAGCGCATCGCGCGCCACGTCCAGCAGCCCGAGGTTGCTCAGGCTGTCGTAGAGCAGGCGGCCGATGAGGAATTCCAGGGACAGGTAATAAACGCGTTTCTGGCCTTTGCGGTAGATCTGCCGCGTATGGTCCATCCAGTGCTCGACCATGTGATCGCGCGCCGCCAGGGCGATGGCTTCGAACCAGTCATGGTCGAAGGCGTGGTCCGGGTCTTTGCCCACCGCGTAGGTGAGTTTGGTCAGGACGGCATCGCGAAAAGCGGCCACCTCAGCGTCACGAACTTGCAGTTCCTGAGTCATGAATACGACCTCGAGCGAGATAGACAGTGAGCATGGAATTGTCTGAGCCTAGTCGGTCTGACAGGAGCCAAAGACTCTGGTTCGGTGCGTCGTGCGATTGCCCGAGCAGAGGCGGCGTCTCCCGCGGCAGCTGGCAAAAATGATGCAGATGCCGTGCCGACCCTCGCACTCCCCTTGGGCAGGCGTAAATTCCGTTAAATGGTTGTTCAAAAATCCACCAGTACCGGTATGATCGCGCGCCCTGATACACACGCTGGAAACAAGCCTGATGAAGTCCAACCTGATCGCCGCCGCGGAAATCGACCGACTCGATACCTGGGCCAAGTATTCCGCGCCCATGTGCGGCTCCTGCATGTCCAGCTGCTGCACCCTGCCGGTGGAGGTCAAGATCAAGGATCTGATCCGCATCGGCATCGTCGACGAATTCGAACGCGGCGAGCCGGCGAAGAACATCGCCAAGCGCCTGCAGAAGGAAGGCATCGTCGAGCGCTACAACCAGAAGTCCGAAATCTTCACCCTGCAACGCATGAGCAACAACGACTGCCTGTATCTGGATCGTAAGAGCCGCCTGTGCACCATTTATGACAAGCGCCCGGACACCTGCCGCAACCACCCGAAGATCGGCCCGCGCCCGGGCTATTGCGCGTACAAGCCCAAGCCGGTGGAGCGCCCGACCAACACCAGCAGCCGGACCCTGGAACGCTTCTGAGCCTCGACCTGCGCCCGCAACCCCATTCCCCGCGTAACCCTGCCGCCCTGTAGCCGCTGCCGAGCCTTGGCGAGGCTGCGATCGGCTGCAAAGCAGCCGCAATCCGGGCCACCGCAGAGTTTCAGATCTACCGCTTGACGACCGCTACGCGGCCGATCGCAGCCTCGCGGGCTCGGCAGCGGCTACAGGACCCGAGCTTTTTCACAGATCAAAAAAAACGCCCCCGGCCTTTCGACCGGGGGCGTTTTCATTCAGCCGGAACTAAAGATCAGTTCTTGGCTTTTTTGGCAGCGCGGGTACGCTCGCCTTCGTCAAGAATCTTTTTACGCAGGCGAATCGACTTTGGAGTCACTTCGCACAATTCATCGTCCTGGATGAATTCCAGAGCCTGTTCCAGGGTGAAACGAACCGGCGGAACCAGGGCGATGGTTTCGTCCTTGCCCGAAGCACGCATGTTGTCGAGCTTCTTGCCTTTGGTTGGGTTCACACCCAGGTCGTTGTCACGGCTGTTCAGACCAACGATCTGACCGTTGTAGATTTCCTGGCCGTGCTCGACGAACAGCTTGCCGCGCGCCTGCAGGGTTTCCAGGGAGTAGGTCAGGGCCTTGCCGGTTTCGACCGAAACCAGTACGCCGTTCTGACGACCGGACATGTGGCCGGACTTCATCGGAGCGTAGCGATCGAAGATCGAGGTCAGGATGCCTGCACCGTTGGTCAGGGTCAGGAACTGGTTACGGAAACCGATCAGACCACGGGCTGGAATGTTGTATTCCAGGCGTACACGGCCCTTGCCATCCGGAACCATGTTGCTCAGGTCGCCCTTACGCAGACCCATTTCTTCCATGACCTTGCCCTGGGATTCTTCAGGGATGTCGATGGTGACGTTTTCGAACGGTTCCTGCTTCACGCCGTCGACTTCACGGATGATCACTTCAGGACGGCCAACGCCCATTTCGAAACCTTCGCGACGCATGGTTTCGATCAGTACCGACAGGTGCAGCTCACCACGGCCGGAAACCTTGAACTTGTCGGCCGAGTCGCCTTCTTCAACGCGCAGTGCAACGTTGTACAGCAGCTCTTTGTCCAGACGTTCCTTGATGTTACGGCTGGTCACGAACTTGCCTTCTTTACCGCAGAATGGCGAGTCGTTGACCTGGAAGGTCATGGAAACGGTCGGCTCGTCGACGGTCAGCGGCTTCATCGCTTCGACAGCGGTCGGATCGCACAGGGTGTCGGAGATGAACAGCTCGTCGAAACCGCTGATGCAGACGATATCGCCGGCAGCGGCTTCTTCAACGTCCACACGGTGCAGACCGTGGTGACCCATCAGCTTCAGGATACGGCCGTTGCGCTTCTTGCCATCGACGTCGATAGCCACAACCGGAGTGTTCGGCTTGACGCGACCGCGAGCGATACGGCCAACGCCGATCACACCCAGGAAGCTGTTGTAGTCCAGAGCGGAGATCTGCATCTGGAACGGACCGTCACGGTCAACGGCCGGAGCCGGAACGTTGTCGACGATCGACTGGTACAGCGGGGTCATGTCTTCGGCCATGTCGGTATGGTCCAGACCGGCAATGCCGTTCAGGGCCGAGGCGTAGACGACTTTGAAGTCCAGCTGTTCTTCGGTGGCGCCCAGGTTGTCGAACAGGTCGAAGATCTGGTCCAGAACCCAGTCAGGACGCGCGCCTGGACGGTCGACCTTGTTGATGACCACGATCGGACGCAGGCCGGCTTCGAACGCCTTCTTGGTCACGAAACGGGTTTGCGGCATAGGGCCGTCTTGAGCGTCGACCAACAGCAGAACGGAGTCGACCATCGACATTACGCGTTCAACTTCGCCGCCGAAGTCGGCGTGGCCCGGGGTGTCCACGATGTTGATGTGGTAGCCGTTCCAGTTGATGGCGGTGTTTTTCGCCAGGATGGTAATACCGCGCTCTTTTTCCTGGTCGTTGGAGTCCATCACGCGCTCGTCGTTGAGCTCGTTGCGCTCCAGGGTGCCGGATTGACGCAGGAGTTTGTCTACCAGGGTGGTTTTACCGTGGTCAACGTGAGCAATGATGGCGATGTTGCGTAGATTTTCGATCACTTGTGTATCTCGATCAGAGGATTCGGTGTGCTGACAACTGCTGGCAGCGATTAACAATAGAGTCCGGCAAGGCCGTTACAGCTTGACGGTGGCGTCGGGGGGCCGGTGACGCAAGCCACAGGCAAACAGCCCCGGGCACTTAGCTCGGTCTATAAACGCGCACATTGGCATGTCCCTCACTGAGCAGATGGTGAGCATGCAGGCGACTCATGACGCCTTTGTCGCAATACAGCAGGTACTGGCGAGTAGGGTCCAGTTCCTTGAAGCGTGCATTCAATGCATAGAACGGCAGCGCTTTTATCTCGATGCCAGAAAGTGTCAGCGGGTCGTCTTCCTGAGCATCCGGATGACGGATGTCGATCACGATCTGGCCCGCCAGCGCCTCGCTGACTTCTTCGATCTGCAAATCCTGGCCCAGTTCGTCGATCACCCGATCGATCGGCACCAGTTTGGCCCGCTCGATCGCACGCTCGAGCACCGCCATGTCGAATTCTTTCTCTTCATGCTCCACGCGATGGCGCTTGGCATGGGTCTTGGGGTTCACCGAGATGACCCCGCAGTACTCCGGCATGTGCTTGGCGAAGTCGGCGGTGCCGATTTCGTTGGCCAGGTCGATGATGTCCTGCTTGTGGCTGGCGATCAGCGGGCGCAGCACCAGCTTGTCGGTCACGCAGTCGATGACCGAGAGGTTCGGCAGGGTCTGGCTCGACACCTGGGAAATCGCCTCGCCGGTGACCAGCGCGTCGATGTGCAAGCGGTCGGCGATGCTCGACGCGGCACGCAACATCATACGCTTCAAAATGACGCCCATATGACTGTTGTCGACTTTGCCGAGGATTTCGCCGAGCACTTCCTCGAACGGCACGCTGACGAACAGCACGCGCTGGGAGCTGCCGTACTTCTTCCAGATATAGTGCGCGACTTCCATCACGCCCAATTCGTGGGCACGCCCGCCCAGATTGAAGAAGCAGAAGTGGCTCATCAAGCCGCGACGCATGATCTGGTAGGCCGCCACCGTGGAATCGAAACCGCCGGACATCAAAACCAGGGTCTGCTCCAGGGCGCCCAGCGGGTAACCGCCGATGCTGTTGTGCTGGCTGTGGATCACGAACAACCGTTGGTCGCGAATTTCCATCCGCACTTCGATTTCCGGCTCTTTCAGGGAAATCCCGGCGGCGCCGCACTGTCGGCGCAGCTGGCTGCCGACGTATTTCTCCACGTCCATGGAGCTGAATTCATGCTTGCCGGCACGCTTGCAGCGCACGGCGAAAACTTTCCCCGACAGCGCCTCGCCAAAGTGCTGCTTGCACTTGGCGACGATGTCGTCGAAGTCGCCCAGCGGGTATTCATCGACCTGCAGGAAATGCGCGATGCCCGGCATGCAACTCAGGCGCTCGGTCATCTCCTTCAAGGCTTTCGGCTCGCTGACGGCGGTTTCCAGCTCGAGGTTGTCCCACACACCATTGACCACCACAGCCGGGTCCAGATCGCGGAGCACGGCACGGATGTTCTTGGCCAACTGACGGATGAAACGCGTCCGTACCGGGCGGCTCTTGATGGTGATTTCCGGGAAAACTTTAACGATTAGTTTCATGAAAACAGCGCGCGCTGGGCCAGCCGAAAAAGGGGGGCGCGGATTATAGCGGAAATTGCTCAAGGTTTAACCAATTAATGTGCACTCGGTTTTTAGCGCACCAAAACAGGTCATCGCCAGATAAAAACGCAACATTGCGGTGCGCCGGTTTGCCAATCTGGCCCAAATAGCGCCCGGAATGCGTGAGTTTGGGGCATAAAACCCAACTCGGGGCACTGGCATGCAATTTGCTCCCTTGTGAGGCAGGTTGCCATGGCAGAGTATCTGCGCCGGCATCACCCACATTCTAAGGGCACACCAACACTCGCCCGAAGCCACCCGGAGGACACTATGTCGAAGTCGGTTCAACTCATCAAAGATCATGACGTCAAATGGATTGATCTGCGCTTCACTGACACCAAAGGCACTCAGCACCACGTGACCATGCCGGCCCGTGATGCGCTGGATGACGATTTCTTCGAAATCGGCAAAATGTTCGACGGTTCCTCCATCGCTGGCTGGAAAGGCATCGAAGCCTCCGACATGATCCTGATGCCGGTTGACGAAACCGCCGTCCTGGACCCGTTCACCGAAGAGCCGACCCTGATCCTGGTCTGCGACATCATCGAACCTTCGACCATGCAGGGCTACGATCGCGACCCACGCGCCATCGCCAAGCGTGCCGAGGAATACCTGAAGTCCACCGGTATCGGCGACACCGTATTCGTAGGTCCAGAGCCTGAGTTCTTCATCTTCGACGAAGTGAAGTTCAAGTCCGACATCTCCGGCTCCATGTTCAAGATCTTCTCCGAGCAAGGCTCGTGGATGTCCGACCAGGACGTGGAAGGCGGCAACAAAGGCCACCGTCCAGGCGTCAAGGGCGGCTACTTCCCGGTTCCTCCGTTCGACCACGACCACGAAATCCGTACCTCCATGTGTAATGCCATGGAAGAAATGGGCCTGGTCATCGAAGTTCACCACCACGAAGTGGCGACTGCCGGCCAGAACGAAATCGGCGTGAAGTTCAACACCCTGGTCAACAAGGGCGACGAAGTTCAGACCCTCAAGTACTGCGTGCACAACGTGGCCGACGCCTACGGCCGCACCGCGACCTTCATGCCTAAGCCTCTGTACGGCGACAACGGCTCGGGTATGCACGTGCACATGTCCATCTCCAAAGATGGCAAGAACACCTTCGCTGGCGAAGGTTATGCCGGCCTGTCCGACACCGCCCTGTACTTCATCGGCGGCATCATCAAGCACGGTAAGGCCCTGAACGGTTTCACCAACCCTTCGACCAACTCCTACAAGCGTCTGGTACCAGGCTTCGAAGCTCCGGTCATGCTGGCCTACTCGGCGCGCAACCGTTCCGCTTCGATCCGTATCCCTTACGTGTCGAGCCCTAAAGCCCGCCGTATCGAAGCGCGCTTCCCGGATCCGGCTGCCAACCCATACCTGGCCTTCGCTGCCCTGCTGATGGCCGGCCTGGACGGTATCCAGAACAAGATCCACCCTGGCGACGCGGCTGACAAAAACCTGTACGACCTGCCGCCAGAAGAGGCGAAAGAGATCCCACAAGTTTGCGGCAGCCTGAAAGAAGCCCTGGAAGAGCTGGACAAAGGTCGGGCGTTCCTGACCAAAGGCGGCGTTTTCAGCGACGACTTCATCGACGCTTACATCGCCCTGAAAAGCGAAGAAGAAATCAAGGTCCGTACCTTCGTACACCCACTGGAATACGAGCTGTACTACAGCTGCTGATCCGGTAGCGCCGCCCCACGCGGCGTGACACGCTACGTAACAATAAAAAAGGCCTCCCTCGGGAGGCCTTTTTTATTGTCCGCCCATAGCCCCGGAGCATTCCCCCGGGTTATTCATCCATGGATAATCCGCGCCTCTGGCGCCCTCTGTCCGGCGCCTCGACGAAGGGATTCGTATGCAGTGGACTCGTTCTCTCGGCCTGATCGCCTGCCTGGCGTTCGGCAGCACCCAGGCCGCTCCTTTCTATGCCGGCAAGTCACTGGCCCACCCGCTGATCACCGGCCTGGCGGAAAGCTCGGCGACCCTGGCCTTTATCAAGCAGGGTGGCGGCGTCAAAGGTTATTACTCGGTCGACCCGGACGAGAGCCAGCCGCAGCTGCTGGACGACTTCGGCGATGCAACCATCGAGTCGGTGTTCAACATCGCCTTGGATGATGAGTCCCTGACCCGCCTGGTGCTGTTCAAACAGCGCGGCCAATACCGCGTGCATGCCTATCGCTATAACGAAAGCGACCACCTCTACCAGCGCCTGGAAAAACTGCAGCCCGCCCTGGAGCGCATCGCCAAAGACCACAAGAAACTCGATGCCCCGACGGTGAAACAGGCCCTGCGCCAACTGACACCGCTGAACTACAGCTACTTCTACGAAGACTCGGGTATCGAGGAATTCGACCGGCTCGACCATTCGGCCGGCACCCTGGTGGGTTACTTCGACCAGAACGGGCAGCCCATCACCGCCCATCCGCCCGGAGCTGAGCAGTACAGCTACAAAAAGACCTTCGCCGAAAAGGACGGACGCTTTCTCACCGCCACCTACTGGCGCGGCGAAACACCTGCGCTGGAGGGCGAGCCCCTGCTGTACAACTACCGGGCCAGCCGCATTGCCTGGGAAACCGAACCGCGACGCTTCACTGGCAGCGAGGACGGGGCCTGCGTGGAATACTCCGATTCCGGCGGTGCCGTTGCCGCCCAGGGTGCCTATGCCCACGGCCAACGCACCGGCGAATGGAGTTTTTCCAACCCGGACGATGGCTGGACCCATGGCCGTTATGTCGATGGCAAGCGCCAGGGGCAGTGGACCGAAACCTACCGCTGGCAATCCGTAACGGGCGAGTATCGGGACGATCTACGTGAGGGACGCTGGGTGCTGTCCTACGACGAAGGAGGCGAATCCGCTGTCACTGGCTTCCAGACCTATGTCCATGGCGTGCTCAACGGCCCGAGCGAAGAGAAGGTGGACGGCTTCACCGAAAGCGGCAGCTACCGCAACGACAAACGCGAAGGGCCATGGGTTACCCAAGCAGGTCGCGGCAACTTCGAGAACGACCTGAAAAGCGGCCCGTGGATACTCAAGACAGACAAGGGCCATAGCCAGAGCGTGAACTTCGTCGCCGATAAAAAAGAGGGCGAGTTGCGCGAAACCGACGCCAATGGCGTGCTGGTCCTGATCGAGCATTACCAGGCAGATGTGCTGTCCGGCACCCGCGAAGGCTATAGCCCCAGCGGCAACCTGCAGTACTCGCAGCACTATGAGAATGGCAAACGGGAAGGCCACTCACTGGGTTACAGCGAAGACGGCAAGCTGATCAGCGATATTTCCTGGCACAACGATCGGTACGAAGGCCCTCACCTGACCTTCCTGCGCGACGGGACGCCGGCCACGGTCGGGCGCTTCGAGGGAGGGCGCTTTGTCGGCCTGATGAAACAATACGATCAGGACGGAGTGCTTTATGAGGAAGCCAACTGGTGCCGCTTCGACAAGTTCGGCTCAACCGTCGAACGCTGTGGAAAACAACGGCGGTTCACCCACGGAAAGCTGTCCTGGGAAACGGACTTTCTCTTTGGCAGCCCCCAAGGCTCCATCGAGTACAACTATGAAACAGGCCAAAAGATCCGCGAGAAGATCATCGGCGACAATGACCAGATCACTCAGCGCACCTACTACGACAATGGGCAGGTCGAGTGCCAGAAAAACTCGGTGGGTTTCACCTGGATGACCATCAACCAGCAACAGGTGAAAAGTCATGAGTCCAACGGCCAACTGGTCGGCGAACAGTTGTGCTATCACCGCAACGGCGCGGTCAAGAGCCGCGAGCTGATCGACAACGGCTTGAGCGCCTGCCGGATCGTCTATGACGAAAGCGGCCAGCGACTCTCTTCCAGCCCAACCGGTTGCGCGGCGCCCGCGACTGCCGCGGCCGGCCAGTGACCCACCTTGCACCCGGCGCTTGCCAGGCACTGCGGTTTTGCGTGCATCATGGCCGCCGACTTGTCCCCAGGAAACCGAGACTGCCCATGACTTCGCGATTCTGCCTTGCCCTGTTGACCCTGTTGCTGGCCGGTAATGCCTGCGCCGCCCCCGCCACCCTCGGCCCTCTGCTGGCCACCCTCGAAGAACGCCTGGCCATTGCCGACCAAGTGGCCCTGAGCAAATGGGACAGCCACAAACCGGTGGAAGACCGCCCGCGCGAGCGTGAGGTGATTGCCGGCGCGGTGGCGCAGGCGCCGGCCTACAAACTCGACGGCGCGGCGGTGGAACAGTTCTTCGCCGCGCAGATCGAGGCCAACAAGCTGGTGCAGTACGCCCATCTGTCCGAATGGACCTTGCAAGGCCAGGCGCCGGACACGCCGCGCCCGGACCTGGTGGGGCAGATCCGCCCGCAACTCGACCGGTTACAAAAACGCCTGCTGCAGCAACTGGCGGATTTCAGCCCCTACCGCAACGACCCGCAGTGCCCGCAATGGCTGGCCCAGGCCACCCACGGCGGCGACCGCCCGGCGCTGCGCCAACTGGCGCTGGTCCGCGCCACCGCCGAGCTTTGTGTGTCCAAAGGTTGAAGTGACGAACCTGGGCCCGGTTCGCGACTCTATGCTGGAGGCAGTTTCATTTTTGCAGCCGCCGACCCATGCGCCCAGGAAAGCCGCCATGCGTGTGCACTGTCTCTACCTGCTGTTGCTGACCGCCCTGCCGGCCGCCGCGCAGATCTACCGCTACACCGACGCCCACGGCAATACCGCCTACAGCGACCAGCCGCCGGCCGGCGTGCCCGGTCAGGCCGTCGAGCTGGCGCCGCTGAACCGCATAGAGGCGCCCAGGCCGCTCACACCGCCCGGCGTCGAGCCTGAACAGACGCCACCCTCCAACGCGCCGGCCTACACCACCCTGGAGCTGAGCGGCGTACCGAACGGCGGTGTGATCCGCGCCAACAACGGCTCCTTCAATGTCGAGGTCAGCCTGCAACCGTCCCTGCACAACGAACATCGCCTGCGCCTGCTGCTGGACGACCAACCCTATGGCCAGCCCGGCAACCTGCCGAGCCTGCAACTGGTGAACATCGATCGCGGCGAGCACCGCCTGGCGGTGCAGGTGCTCGATGGCGAGCGGGTGGTGCAGCAAAGCCCGACGCTGACCTTCACCCTGCAACGGGTTCATCGGCCCTGAGGTTCTGGCGCGCCGAAATCTGCGGGTACAAGCGCCGCTCATGCTCAAGCAGCCAGCGTTTGCGCCAGAGCCCGCCGCCATAACCGGTGAGCGAACCGTCGGAACCTATCACCCGGTGACAGGCAATCACGATGGCGATCTGATTGGCGCCATTGGCCCGGGCCACGGCCCGCACGGCGGAGGCCGAACCTATGCTACTCGCCACCTCGGCGTAACTGCGGGTGGTGCCTGGCGGTATCGCCCTGAGGGCCTGCCACACCGTGCGGGTAAAGGCCGAAGCATTCAGCGCCAGCGGCGTGGCAAAGCTCGCCGACTCCCCAGCGAAAAACCGTCGCAATTCGCTCTCGATCTGGTCGATGGGGGCAAAACGCCCGAAACCGATGGTCGAGCCAGTGTGCTCTTGCAGGCGCTTCAGCTCAGTGGCCAATGCCGGGCGGTCGAAGAACTCCAGCAGATGCAGGGCCTGCGCATCGGCCACTGCCAGCATCACGCCGATCGGGGTTTGCAGCCAGTCGGCCTTGAGCAGTTCGCGGCCGCGCAGGTTCGACGGTGGCTGGCCGAGCAACCGGGTGAAGGCACTGCGAAAGCCGCTGTCGGAATCGAAACTGGCGCTGATCTGCGCATCAATCACGCTGGCGCCGCCCGCCAGTTGCTGCATGCCCTCGCCGATCCGCCGCAGCCGGGCCATTTCCAGGAAGGTCACGCCGAAGTGACGCTTGAAGGCCCGGCGCACCGTGGAAGGGTCGAAGCCGAGTTCGATCAGGTCGCCTTCATACCAGCGCCTGTCGGCATTGTTTTCCAGCAAGGCCAGCAGCTGTTTGACCAGCGGCTCCTGGGTACCTGCCTGCTCCAGCGGACGGCAGCGCAGGCAGGCGCGAAAACCGGCCTCGATACAGGCCTTGATAGAGCTGAAGAACACTGTGTTTTCGCGCTTGGGCTTGCGCGCCGCGCAAGTCAGCCGACAGAACACGCCCGTGCTCTTGACCCCGACGAAAGCGAACCCGTCATAGGCCGGGTCGCGTTCGAGCAAGGCGCGGTACAGGGTGTCGTCATCGGGCAGTTGGAACAGCAAGGGGGCATTATCCATGGCCGTCTCCAGCACCAGAAGGAATGTCTGTGCACTGTAGAGCAGCGCCGCAGCGGATGCCGCCGCAAATCAGGCGTTGATTCGCCAACGACGCCCCGCCTTGCGCCCGGCGTGAAACAACGCCAAGCGATAGATCAGAATCAGGCGCGCTCGATCACCATGGCCACGCCCTGGCCCACGCCCACGCACAGGCTGACCACGGCGTAACGCTGGTGGTTGCGTTGCAGGGTACGGCAGGCGCTCAACACCAGCCGGGCCCCGGACGCGCCCAGTGGGTGGCCGATGGCGATGGCGCCGCCATTGGGGTTGACCCGCGGATCGTCGAAATCCAGGTCCAGGGCCTTGAGGCAAGCCAGCACCTGTGGCGCGAATGCCTCGTTGATCTCGATCAGGTCGAGCTGCTCCAGGCCGATGCGGGCCCGCTGCAACGCCAGCAGAATCGCCCCGTGCGGGCCGATACCCATGAACTGCGGCTCCACGCCGACCGACGCCGACGAGAGGATGCGCGCCATGGGCGCGACCCCATGTTCCCTCCCGATCTCACGGCTGCCGAGCAGCAACACCGCCGCGCCATCGTTGATCCCCGAAGCGTTGCCGGCGGTCACCACGCCCTCCGCGAACAGCGTCGGCAAGCGCGACAGGGCCGCCAGGTCGGAGCGAGGGCGCGGGTGTTCGTCATCGCAGACGGTCAAGGCCGGGCCCTTGCGCCCGGCCGCCAGCTCGACGGCCATGATCTCGCCGTCCAGCACTCCGGCCTGCAAGGCCGCCTGGTAGCGCGCCTGGGAAGCGGCGGCGAAGCGATCGGCGTCCTCGCGGCTGATGGCATAGAGTCGGGCCAGGTTATCGCCGGTCTCGGGCATGCTGTGGTTGCCGTAGCGTTCGACCAGCCGCGGGTTGGCGAAGCGTGCGCCAATGGTGCTGTCGGCCACCTCCTGGGTCCGGCTGTAGGCACTCTCGGCCTTGGCCATGATGAAGGGCGCCCGGGACATGCTCTCGACCCCGCCGGCCAGGTACAGTCGGCCCTCGCCGCAGGTGATCGCCCGGGCCGCGTCGATCACTGCCGACAGGCCGCTGGCGCACAGGCGGTTGACCGTCTGCCCGGGCACGCGCCAAGGCAGCCCGGCGCTGAGCAAGGCATTGCGCGCCAGGTTGCGGCTGTCCTCGCCGGCCTGGTTGGTACACCCGAGGATCACCTCTTCCAGCGCCTCGGCCGGTAGCCCCGAGGTTTCCAGCAAACGCGCCAGCAAAGGCCCCATCAGATCGTCCGGGCGCACGCTGGCGAGGCTGCCGCCATGCCGGCCGAAGGGGGTTCGCAAGCCGCTGTAGATATAGGCATCAAGCATGAAAGGACTCTCGCAGCAGTAGGGATCGGCAGGCCTCAGGCCGGCAGCGGGTTTTCCGGCTGGCGCAGGGACAGGCCCAGCAGGGCCCGACGGCGCAACCAGCCGCTGGGGCGATAACGCGGGTCGCCCGTGAGGGTGTGCAGGCGCTCGAGGATCTGCAGCAGGCGCTCGGGGCCCAGTTGGTCGCCCCACTCCAGCGGTCCCAGCGGATAGCCGAGGCCCAGGCGTACCGCGGCGTCGATATCGGCCACCGAGGCGATGCCCTGCTGGGCGATGTCGCAGGCCAGGTTGACGATGGACGCCAGGGTGCGCTGGACGATGAAGCCGCAGCTGTCGCGGATCAGCGTCACCGTGCCGCCGTCGGCGCTGAACAGCGCGTGGGCGGCGTGCTGCATGTCTTCGCGGGTCGCCGGGTTGAGCATCAGGCAACGCTGGCTGTCGAGCGCGGTCAGGGTGTCGATCGCCACGGTGCGCGACGGGTCCATGGCATGACGCAGGGCCGCTTCGCTGGCGTCATCGCCCAGTGGCGCCACCAGGCACAAGGCCGAGGTGGAAGGTCGCAGGCCGTTCTCGACCCGGGCCCCCAGGCGTTCGAGCAGGTCCAGCAGACGCAGCCGGCCGACCTCGTCGTCGGCGGCGATCCACACCGGCGGCAGCACCGCGCAAGAGGGCACGGCCTGTGGCGGGCGCCGCGTATCGCCTGGCTCGTCGTAGAGGTAGAAGCCCTGCCCGCTCTTGCGCCCCAGGTGCCCACCCGCCAGCATCAGCCGCAGCACGGGGTGAGGCCGATAACGCGGCTCCTCATAGAACTGCCGGTAGACCGACTCCATCACCGGCACGCTGACATCCAGGCCGATCAGGTCGAGCAGCTCGAACGGCCCCATGGCGAAACCGGCGCTGTCGCGCAGCAGCGCATCGATCCGCCATGCAGGGGCCACGCCCTCGCTGAGGATGCGCAGCGCCTCGGTACCAAAGGCCCGTCCGGCATGATTGACGATAAAGCCGGGAGAGTCCTTGGCCCGCGCCGGGTAGTAGCCAATGGCGCGGACCAGCTCCTGCAAGCGCGCGCCGACGCGGGTGGCGAGGCCGTCGATCACCTCGACAATGCGCATCCGCGGCACTGGATTGAAGAAGTGCAGCCCGGCGACGCGTTCCGGATAGCGGCAAGCCGAGGCAATCGCGGTGATCGACAGCGACGAGGTATTGCTCGCCAGGATCGCATCCGGCGCCAGCACCTCCTCCAGTTGCCGAAACAACTGCTGCTTGGCCGCCAGGTCCTCGACTATCGCCTCGATCACCAGTTGACAGTCATGCAGCGCTTGCAGGCTGTCGACCACTTCCAGATTGAGCATGGCCGCCGCGGCGTCCTGCGGGGTGATGCGGGCCTTCTCGATCTGCTGGGCAAAGATCGTCGCCAGCTGCTCCCGGGCCGTGCCCGCGGCACCCGGGCGCACATCGAACAAAAATACCTTGAGCCCGGCCATGGCCATGACCTGGGCGATGCCCCGGCCCATGGCGCCGGTGCCGACCAGGCCGATGCGTTGCAATGCTTGTGTGGTCATTTCCCCTGGTACTCCGGTTTGCGTTTCTCAAGAAAGGCCTGCATGCCTTCGCGTTGGTCATGGGAGCCGAACAGCAGCTGGAAAGCCTTGCGCTCCAGCACCAACGCCTGCTCCAACGGCAGGTCCATGCCGGCCAGCACCACCTCCTTGATCTGCGCCACGGCCAGCGGCGGCATGCCGGCGATGCTGGCGGCCAGGGCCAGGGCTCGCGGCAGGGTCTCGCTGTCTGCCACCACCTCGCTGACCAGGCCCAGGCGCAGCGCCTCGTCGGCCGGTACCTGGCAGCCGGTGAGCAACAGACGCAGCGCCTGGAACTTGCCGATGGCGCGCAGCAGGCGCTGGGTGCCGCCCGCCCCGGGCATCACCCCGACCTTGATTTCCGGCTGGGCAAAACGCGCCGAGTGGCCGGCGACGATCAGGTCGCAATGCATCGCCAACTCACAGCCACCGCCCAGGGCGTAGCCATTCACCGCGGCGATGACCGGCTTGCGGCACGCCGAGATGGCTTGCCAGTGGCGCTCGGCATGCCGGGCATAGAGCTGCAGCGCGCTGGCGTTCACCAGCTCGCTGAGGTCGGCGCCGGCGGCAAACACCGTATCGCCGCCAGTGAGCACCACGACCCGGGTATCCGGGCAGGTGTCCAGGCGGCGAAAGTGCTCGGCCAGCTCCTCGCGCAGCGCCATGTTCAGCGCGTTGAGCGCCTGCGGGCGGTTCAGCCGCAGCAGCGCCACGCCCGATGCGGGGCGCTCCAGCAGGACCAGGGGTTGGGGGCTAACGGACTCGGGATTCATGGAATCTCCTGATGCAGGTAGGGATCCGGAAGCGCTGCCAGAACCCCGGCCGGGGCTCTGGCAGCGCCCCTCAGCTGCGGACGATGCCGTGCTCGAACAGGTTTTCGATCGTCTGGTTGTCGAGGCCCAGGCCTTCGAGAACCTCGCGGGTATTCGCGCCCAATGCCGGCGGAGCACTGCGATAGCTGGCCGGGGTCCGCGACAGCTTCACCGGCGAGCCGACGCCGCGGTAGTCGCCGATCTCCACCAACAGGCCGCGATGCCGGGTATGCGGGTGCGCGACCACCTTGTCGATCGAGGCAATCGAGCCGCAGGGCACGCCCAGGCGGATCAGCCGTTGCGCCAGGGCCGTGCCGTCGTGCTCGGCCAGGCGCGCCTCCAGCGCCTGCTTCAGCGCCTCGCGGTTGACCGAGCGGCAGCCGTTGTCGGCAAAGCGCGGGTCGTCCAGCAAGGCGCCGGCGTCCAGCTGTTCGCACAACTTGGCGAACTGCCGGTCATTGCCGACCGCCAGGAAGATCGGCTCGGTGCCGGTGCGGTAACTGTCGTAGGGCGCGATATTCGGATGGGCGTTGCCGGTGCGCTGCGGGGTCTTGCCAGCGGCGAAATAGTTGGCCAGATGCGGGTGCAGCAGGGACACGCCGCAGTCGTACAGAGTGATGTCGAGGGACTGCCCCAGGCCGCTGCGGTGGCGTTCGTTGAGCGCCAGGAGAATCCCCGCCAGGGCATTGAGCCCGGTGACCATATCGACGATCGGCAGGCCGATGCGCAGCGGGCCGCTGTCGGCTTCGCCGTTCACGCTCATCAGCCCGGCCATCGCCTGGATCACCGCGTCGTAGCCGGGCAACCCGCCCAGCGGGCCGTCACTGCCAAAACCGGAAACCGCGCAGTGGATCAGGGTCGGGAAACGCTGGCTCAGCACCTCGGCATAACCGATGCCCCAACGCTCCAGGGTGCCGGGCTTGAAGTTCTCCATCAGCACGTCGGCGTCTTCCAGCAGGCGCATCAGCAGCTGGATGCCCGCGGGTCGGGACAGGTCCACGGCGATCCCCTGCTTGTTGCGGTTCACGCCCCTGAAATACGAAGCGTCGGCGCCCTCGAAAGGCGGGCCCCAGCCGCGGGTCTCGTCACCGTTCAGGGGCTCCAGCTTGATCACTTCGGCGCCGTGGTCGGCCAAGGCCTGGGAGCAGTAGGGTCCACCCAGCACGCGGCTGAGGTCGATGACTTTCAGGCCGGCCAGGGCCCCTTTTGAATGGTTCATGGCAGTTCTCTGACAAAAATGGGCAGGGCCGTTCAGGCCGGCAACAGCTGCATCGCATCGGCTTTCGACAGCGCGCTTTCCTGGGCCAGGAGCGCCAGCAGCTCAGGCTCAATCGATGCCTCCGGACGCAGCGGATCGCGGGGCAGCAGCTTGTGCTGGAGCAGCAGGTGGGCCAGGGCCAGGCGCCGGTAATCGGGGGCCTGGCGGCTCGCTTCCCAGGCCATGAAGATCGCCGTGGCGGTGTGATAAAGGGCACTGCCGGCCAGGCGCACCTGGTCGTCGCGGCGCTCTTGCGCGACCTTTTCGATGGCCGCGACCGCACGTTGCAGGACCGTCTCGAACAGGCGCTGGCTGGCCGCCGGCAGGTCAGCCTCGGCGAGCAGGCCGGCGAGGTAGTGCCGCAGCGGCTCCAGGGCCTGCTCGCGGGTCACGGCGCGGGCGATATCCAACGCGACGATGTTGCTGGTGCCCTCCCAGATCGAGCCCAGGTGGGCATCGCGCACCAGCCGCGCATCGCTCCACTCCTCGATGTAGCCAACCCCGCCGCGTACTTCCATGGCGTCCCCGGTGACCCGACGCGCATCGCGGCAGGCGCGGAACTTGACCAGCGGGGTGAGGATGCGCACGCACTTGCGCGCCGCCTCGTCACCGGCATCGGCCTTGGGCAGCAGCGTGGCGATCTGCATGAACATCGAACGGGCCTGCTCGGCGGGCAGCATCATTTTCAGCAGCTGGCGCTGCATCAGCGGCATCTCGATCAGATGGCGGCCAAAGGCCCGGCGCTGGCGGGCGACATACAGCGCCTCGTTGACCCCGCGACGCATCAGCCCGGCGGCCCGCACCCCGTTGGACAGGCGCGACATGTTGATCATGTCGGCCATCTGCTGGAAGCCGCGGCCGACCTCGCCGATCAGGTAGGCGGTGGCGCCGTCCAGGCTGATTTCGCCGCTGGCCATGGAGCGGCTGCCCAGCTTGTCCTTCAGGCGCAGGATCCGGTAGGCGTTGCGCGAGCCATCGGGGCGGACCTTCGGCAGCAGGAACAGGCTGACCCCCTTCAGGCCTTCCGGTGCGTCTTCCGGACGGGCCAGGACCATGGCCAGGTCGGCGTCCGGGTTGGAGCAGAACCACTTGTCGCCGAACAGCCGCCACTCGCCGTTCTCCAGGCGCGCGCGGGTTTCGGTGCACGACACGTCGGAGCCGGCCGCCTGTTCGGTCATGAACATCGCGCCCTGGAACAAGCGGTCGAAATCCCGCGAGGCCAGGGACGGCAGATAGCGCGCCACCAGCTCCGGCGAGCCGAACTTGCGCAGGGTACGGGTCAGCGAGTCGGTCATGCTCACCGGGCAGCACAGGCCGAACTCGGCCTGCACGAAAAGGAAGGTCAGGGCGTACTTGACCAGCGGCAGCACCGGCTCGGCGCAATGACTCATGGAGGCCAGGCCCAGCTCGGCATAGGCGGCGCGCTCCAGGGCGATGAAGTCCGGGTGCTTGTAAATGCTCTGCAGGTCTTCGCCACGGCGGGTGCGCGGCCGCAGTTGCGGCGGGTTCTTGTCCGCCGAGAGTGCCAGCACATCCAGCTCGCCACCGGCCCGCGCACCGAGCTGGCGCAGGCTCGGCAACCACTGGGCGTACAGTTGCGGCGCCAGGTAGACCTTGAGCAGGGCCGCCAGCCCGGCGTCGCAATCGAACAGGTTCAGGCCCCGGCTATCGGGGATATTCAGGGTGTCTTGGATAGGTTCAGGCAGGGCAGTCATGGCGTCTCTCCAGGCTCTTGTGCCCCGAGACTAGAGTCGCCATCAATAAGTATCTAATACAAAATCAATCCACTACGATAAGAAAACCAGATCGTAAAGCGAGGACGCCAGCATGGATCTCAAACAGCTTCGTTACTTCGTCGCGGTCGCCGAAGAGCTGCATTTCGGTCGGGCCGCCACTCGCCTGTTCATCTCTCAGCCGGCCCTGAGCTTCGACATCAAGAAGCTCGAGAGCCAGCTGGACGTGCAGTTGCTGAGCCGCAACAACAAGTCGGTGAGCCTGACCAACGCCGGCCAGGTGCTGCTCGACGAAGCCCGTTACCTGCTGCTGCGGGCCGAGCAGGCGCGGCGCCTGACCCTGCGTTCGGCCCAGGGTTTCGTCGGCCGGCTGAGCATTGGCTTCGTCAACTCGATCCTGCACCGTGGCCTGCCGCAAGCGGTGAAGACCTTCGAGCAGGATCACCCGGACACCGAGATCGTGCTGATGGAGATGAACAGCGCCGAGCAGGCCCAGGCACTGCAGCGCGGGCAGATCGATATCGGCTTCGTGCACTGGAGCCACTTTCCCGAGAGCATCCGCGGCGAGCCGGTCCTCGCCGAGCCCTTCCTCTGTTGTCTGCCCCAGGGTCACCGGCTGGCGGACAAGGCGCGCATCGACCTGGCGCAGCTGGCCAACGACGACTTCATCCTGTTCCCACGCAATGTCTCGCCGCACTACCACGACCTGATCATCGCGCGCTGCGTGGCAGCCGGGTTCAGCCCGCGTATCCGCCACGAAACCCGGCTCTGGCAAACGGTGGTGGCGATGGTGGCGTATGAAATGGGCGTGGCCCTGGTCCCGCAGACCCTGGCCGGCACCTGGAAAGAGGGTGTGCATTACTGCGAAATCAGCGGCGACGGGGCGTTGTCCGAGGTCCACGCCATCCGCCATGCCGACAAACCGTCGGCCGCCGCGGAGAGTTTCCTGACCGTGCTCAAGGCCCTGCAAAAGCCCGTGGCGCCGGGACTTTGAGGGCTGTCGACCATACGAAATCCCGTATCACACAATAAGATTTAATCATTATTTTTTTCATTCCTGCCTGTATAGGCTCCGTGCCGTCGGACCTTGCAAGTACGTGATGCGCCCATTCGTGCAACGAGTATCCGGAGCCGTCGTCAGACGAACCTCCCGCGGCGCAAATAACAATAACAACATGCAGGAATTGAATATGAATGCCGCCCAGCACGCTGCCGCGCACAAGAAAGCCCGCAAGGCGGGAATCGCTTCGTTCATCGGCACGACCATCGAATGGTATGACTTCTACGCCTACGGAATCGCCGCCGCGCTGGTCTTCGGCAAGGTGTTCTTCCCCGCCGACCTGCCTGCGGGCACCGCCACCCTGCTGTCGTTTTTGACCCTCTGGGCCGGCTTCATCGCCCGCCCCATCGGCGGCATCATCTTCGGCCACTTGGGCGACAAGATCGGGCGCAAGACCACCCTGGTGATCACCCTGATCATGATGGGCGTGGCCACCACCTGCATCGGCCTGCTGCCGACCTACCTGCAGATCGGCATCTGGGCGCCGATTGCCCTGGTGGTGCTGCGCATCGTCCAGGGCATCGCGGTGGGTGGCGAATGGGGCGGCGCCATCCTCATCGCCAGCGAAAGCGCGCCCAAGGGCAAAGGCATTCTGTATGCGGCGTTCGCCCAACAGGGCTCGCCGGCCGGCAACCTGCTGGCGACCCTGGTGTTCTTCGGCCTCAGCGCCCTGCCCGCGCCGGACTTTTTGCTGTGGGGCTGGCGCATTCCGTTCCTGCTCTCGGCGGCACTGGTCCTGGTGGGCATGGTGATTCGCCTCAAGCTCGAAGAGTCGGACGACATGAAGCGCCTGATCCAGCAGAAAAAGACCGTCAAGCTGCCGATCCTGGAGGTCCTGCGCAAACACTGGCAGATCGTGCTGCTGGGGGCCGGCGTGCTGCCGATCATCCATGTCACCTACTTCAAGAGCACCTTTGCCCTGTCCTGGGCCACCAAGGAGCTGGGCTACAGCCAGAGCACCTTTCTCAGCGTGATCGTCATCGCCCTGGTAGTGCAGTTCATCACCCAGCCCCTGGGCGCGGTGCTGGTTTCCAGGATGGACATGCGCAAGGCCGTGGTGCTGATGCTGCTGCCGGAGTTCTTCCTGATGCCGGCGATGTTCTTCGCCGTGGAAACCGGCGTCTACTGGATCGCCGTGCTCGGCATGTGCCTGGCCACCGTGCCGCACTCGATGTTCTATGGCGCCGTCGGCGGCATCCTGGCCCGCGCCTTTCCGACCAGGGTGCGCTACAGCGGTCTGTCGATTTCCTACCAGCTCTGTTCCTTGCTGGTGGGCGGCGCCACGCCGGTCCTGGCCCAGGGCATTCTCAACAACACCGGAAGCATTCTCGGCGTGGCCATCGCCTCCGCTGGCTATGCCCTGGTGTCCCTGGTGTGCATGCTCCTGCTGCTCAAGCGCATCGGCCACAACGCCGCCGACCTGTCCACCGCCGAGCAGGCGGACGCCGACGAACTGGCCCGGGAACCCCGCGCCACGCTACCGGACGAGGAGCCGATCGCGACGCAGCAGGCTATCGACAAGGCCCCACATCCCGCCCACTGAGACGCTATCCGCCGCACACTTCCAGGCCCGCCAGCACGCGGGCCTTTTTGCGTGCGCGGCGAATTCTGGACCGGCGCGCGGCTAGCCATTCTTTAGCGCAACCCCGGACAAATCGCACTATATTGGTGCATCAGGCTGCACCTTCCCCCATCCACAGCCCATTTTGGTTCGAAAGTACCCAGCGCAGCCGGCAAAACGCTGCGAAACACAACTTTAAACGTCCGTTTCAGGGCTCGAGCGCTTCTTTTCGGAGCCTTGGTTTGGTTTTTGCATTTTCTCGATACCAGCGCCTTATTCGCGCGCGCAATCCTGGGCCGGCCCGGGATTGCCTTGTTTCAAAAGAGGTCAACATTTACCCATGACCATCAGCGATCAACTGCACCGCTTGCTACTCGACAACCTGACCACCGCGACCATCCTGCTCAACGCCGACCTGCGCCTTGAGTACATGAACCCGGCGGCGGAGATGTTGTTGGCCATCAGTGGCCAGCGCAGCCATGGGCAATTCATCAGCGAACTGTTCACCGAGTCGGCCGAAGCCCTGAGCTCCCTGCGCCAGGCGGTGGAACAGGCGCACCCGTTCACCAAGCGCGAAGCCATGCTCACCGCGCTGACCGGCCAGACCCTGACCGTGGACTACGCGGTGACGCCGATCCTGAGCAATGGCGACACCCTGCTGTTGCTGGAAGTCCACCCCCGCGACCGCCTGCTGCGGATCACCAAGGAAGAGGCCCAGCTGTCCAAGCAGGAAACCAGCAAGATGCTGGTGCGCGGCCTGGCCCACGAGATCAAGAACCCCCTCGGCGGGATTCGCGGTGCCGCCCAGTTGCTGGCCCGCGAACTGCCGGACGAGAACCTCAAGGACTACACCAACGTCATCATCGAAGAGGCCGACCGCCTGCGAAACCTGGTGGACCGCATGCTCGGCTCCAACAAGCTGCCGTCGCTGGCCCTGTGCAACGTGCACGAAGTGCTGGAGCGCGTGAGCAGCCTGGTGGAAGCCGAAAGCCAGGGCTGCATCACCCTGGTGCGCGACTACGACCCGAGCATTCCCGATGTGCTGATCGACCGCGAACAGATGATCCAGGCGGTGCTCAACATCGTGCGCAACGCCATGCAGGCCATCAGCAGCCAGAACGAGCTGCGCCTGGGCCGCATCAGCCTGCGCACCCGCACCATGCGCCAGTTCACCATCGGCCACGTGCGCCACCGCCTGGTGACCAAGATCGAGATCATCGACAACGGCCCGGGGATCCCCGCAGAACTCCAGGAAACCATCTTCTTCCCCATGGTCAGCGGCCGTCCGGACGGTACCGGGCTGGGCCTGGCCATTACCCAGAACATCATCAGCCAGCACCAGGGCCTGATCGAGTGTGACAGCCATCCCGGCCACACCACGTTCTCGATCTTTCTGCCACTGGAACAAGGAGCCCCATCGACATGAGCCGTAGTGAAACCGTGTGGATCGTCGATGACGACCGTTCTATCCGTTGGGTTCTGGAGAAAGCCTTGCAACAGGAAGGCATGACCACCCAGAGCTTCGATAGCGCCGATGGTGTGATGAGTCGCCTGGCCCGCCAGCAACCGGACGTGATCATTTCCGACATCCGCATGCCCGGCGCCAGTGGCCTGGACCTGCTGGCGCGGATCCGCGAGCAGCACCCGCGCCTGCCGGTGATCATCATGACCGCGCATTCCGACCTGGACAGCGCTGTCGCCTCCTATCAAGGCGGCGCCTTCGAGTACCTGCCCAAGCCGTTCGATGTTGACGAAGCGGTGTCCCTGGTCAAGCGCGCCAACCAGCACGCCCAGGAGCAGCAGGGCCTGGAGGTGATCCCGGCGCTGGCTCGTACCCCGGAAATCATCGGTGAAGCGCCGGCGATGCAGGAGGTGTTCCGCGCCATCGGTCGCCTCAGCCACTCCAACATCACCGTGCTGATCAACGGTGAGTCCGGTACCGGTAAAGAGCTGGTGGCCCACGCCCTGCACCGCCACAGCCCGCGGGCGGCTTCGCCGTTCATCGCGCTGAACATGGCGGCGATCCCCAAGGACCTGATGGAATCCGAGCTGTTCGGCCATGAAAAAGGCGCCTTCACCGGCGCGGCCAACCTGCGGCGCGGGCGCTTCGAACAGGCCGACGGCGGCACCCTGTTCCTCGACGAGATCGGCGACATGCCGGCCGACACCCAGACCCGCCTGCTGCGGGTGCTGGCCGATGGCGAGTTCTACCGGGTCGGCGGGCATACGCCGGTCAAGGTCGATGTGCGCATCATCGCCGCGACCCACCAGAACCTGGAAACCCTGGTGCACGCCGGCAAGTTCCGCGAGGACCTGTTCCATCGCCTGAACGTGATCCGCATCCATATCCCGCGCCTGTCGGACCGTCGCGAAGACATTCCGACCCTGGCCAAGCACTTCCTCAGCCGCGCCGCCCAGGAGCTGGCCGTCGAGCCCAAGCTGCTGAAAAGCGAGACCGAGGAATACCTGAAGAACCTGCCGTGGCCCGGCAACGTGCGCCAGTTGGAGAACACTTGCCGCTGGATCACCGTGATGGCTTCGGGTCGCGAGGTGCATATCAGCGACCTGCCGCCGGAACTGCTGAGCCTGCCGCAGGATTCGGCGCCGGTGACCAACTGGGAGCAGGCCCTGCGCCAGTGGGCCGACCAGGCCCTGGCACGCGGCCAGTCGAGCCTGCTGGACAGCGCGGTGCCGAGCTTCGAGCGGATCATGATCGAGACCGCCCTCAAGCACACCGCCGGCCGCCGCCGCGACGCCGCCGTGCTGCTGGGCTGGGGCCGCAACACCCTGACGCGCAAGATCAAGGAGTTGGGGATGAAGGTCGACGGCGGGGATGACGACGACAGCGACGAGGGCTGAGCCGCGTAATCCCCTGTAGCCGCTGCCGCAGGCTGCGATAAGGCCGAAGGCCTTCAGCGATCTTGAGATCCTGCGCGCCCTTCGGTCGCGAGCGCAGCCTTCGGCAGCGGCTACAGGGCAAGACATTCGTGTTGTGCCGAATGACAGATCCAATCGCGGGCAAGCCTCGCTCCTACAGATGAAGGTGTTCTGTAGGAGCGAGGCTTGCCCGCGAAGCTTTTTGTGCACCGCAATGGTGAGCCTGCACTGCCCGAATGCGCGGCTGGACGTGGGATTTCCCCCGTGGGCGATCTCGATTTCTCTCGCAAAAACATATCCGCACAACGGCGAAAGCCCCGTAAACCGGAGCTTTCAGCTTTTCTTGAAAATTCGCTTAACCGTTTAAGCCGAAATTGGCACGCCCCCTGCAAAGACAAGATCATGAGTGCAGTCACTCACCCGTTTTGGGGACCTTGGTACAGGCAGGCCGAGAATCCCCTTCTTTACACCCGGAACCCATACCGCTCGCAGCGACGGGTTCCACCCGGTTTGGGGAACCCTGGTACAGGCAGGCCAGGGATTCCCTCTTTAACACCCGGGCTCATCACGCTCACAGCGACGAGCCCCACCCGTTTCGGGAACCTTGGTACAGGCAGGCCGGGGATTCCCTCTTTACACCGGGCCCAGCGCAATCAGCGCGGCCCTCACGCTTTTGGGAACCTTGGTACAGGCAGGCCGGGGCTTCCCCTCTTTACACCAGGCCCGGCGCAATCAGCGCCCAGCCCTCACGCTTTTGGGGACCTTGGTACAGGCAGGCCGGGAATCCCCTCTTTTATTCCTCGCGCAGCTGGACTTCCAGGCGCCAGCGCCCGTCGACCTCGCTGCCCGACCACTCGGCGTGCAGCGCTCTTGCTGCGACCACATTCAACAGCAACCCTTCCTCAGCCGCCCGCACCCGCCAGTTGGCATCCTTGTCGTTGATCTTCAACTGGCCCTTCTGCGCTCGCCCCTCGGCTTCGAACAACAGCGCCACGGCCCCGTCGATGTGCTCGCCATGAACCTTGGGCTCGTTGTTGAACCACACCACCAAGGCATTGGGCTGGGCCTGCACTTCCTGCAGCTCGGTGGGGTCCGGGGTGGTGAGGCGACCGATCATCAACCCGACCATCACGCCAAAGATCGCCAGCGAGCCGAATACCCGCAGCATTAGCTTCGGCCGGACGTCCGCTTCAGGCGTAGAATGCGGCCTGTCTTTTTCTTCGGAGCCGTGCATGTTTCACGTCATCCTTTTTCAACCAGAAATTCCGCCGAATACCGGCAACGTAATCAGGCTGTGCGCCAATAGCGGCTGCCACCTGCATTTGATCGAACCGCTGGGTTTCGAAATGGACGACAAGCGCCTGCGCCGGGCCGGCCTCGACTACCACGAGTACGCCACCCTGCAGCGCCATGCCGACCTCGCCAGCTGTCTTGAAAGCCTAGGCCATCCGCGCCTGTTCGCCTTCACCACCAAGGGCTCGCGACCTTTCCACGACGCCAGCTTCGCCGAGGGCGATGCCTTCCTGTTCGGCCCGGAAAGCCGTGGCCTGCCCGCCGAGGTACTGCACGCCCTGCCCGCCGAACAACGCCTGCGCCTGCCCATGCGCGAAGGCTGCCGCAGCCTGAACCTGTCCAACACCGTGGCGGTGGCCGTCTACGAAGCCTGGCGCCAGCTGGGCTTCAAATAAGCCCCCACCTCCGACTCCTTGTAGCCGCTGCCGCAGGCTGCGATAAGGCCGAAGGCCTTCAGCGTGCTCAAGACCTGGCGCCCCCTTCGGAGGCGATCGCAGCCTTCGGCAGCGGCTACAGGTTTGGCTCCGGTCTCGGCGTCAACCTCGAAACCTTGGGCCCGAACATGAAAAAAGCGCCTGAAACGGCGCTTTTTTCATGGAACCCGGCAGCTTATTGAACGGTGCCTTCACCGGCCGCCTGCAGGCGTTGCAGCTCTTGCGCGTACAGCGCGTCGAAGTTCACCGGAGCCAGCATCAGGGCCGGGAACGAACCGCGGGTCACCAGGCTGTCCAGCGCTTCGCGAGCGTACGGGAACAGGATGTTCGGGCAGAACGCGCCCAGGGTGTGGCTCATCGAAGCGTCGTCCAGGTTCTTGATCAGGAAGATACCGGCCTGTTGCACTTCGGCGATGAACGCCACTTCGTCGCCGTTCTTCACGGTGACCGACAGGGTCAGCACGACTTCGTGGAAACCCTCTTCCAGCGCCTTCTGACGGGTGTTCAGGTCCAGGCCGACGCTCGGCTCCCACTGCTGGCGGAAGATCGCCGGGCTTTTCGGAGCTTCGAAAGACAGGTCACGCACATAGATACGCTGCAGCGAGAATTGCGGTGCGGATTCGTCTTCGGTCGCAGCGGTGTTCTGTTGGTCAGTCATCTCAGATCCTTCTTGATCTCGGGGTCATGTAGGGTTTGCTGAACTTGGGTGGTCAGTCAGGCCGCGAGCAGCGCGTCGAGCTTGCCGGCGCGCTCCAGGGCGAACAGATCGTCACAACCGCCCACATGGGTGCTGCCGATCCAGATCTGCGGCACGGACGTACGCCCGGCCTTCTGGGCCATTTCGGCGCGAACCTGCGGCTTGCCGTCGACCTTGATCTCTTCGAAGGCTACGCCTTTGTTCTCGAGCAGGTACTTGGCCCGCGAGCAGTAGGGGCAGTAATCGCTGGAATAGACGACGACGGCAGCCATATCACTTCACCAGCGGCAGGTTGTCGGCTTTCCAGCTGCCAACGCCGCCGGACAGCTTGGCGGCGGTGAAGCCGGACTTCATCAGCTCGCGAGCGTGGGTGCCGGCGTGCTGACCCAGGGCGTCGACCAGAATGATGGTCTTGGCCTTGTGCTTTTCCAGCTCGCCCACGCGGGCGGCCAGTTTGTCTTGAGGGATGTTCAACGCGCCGACGATATGGCCCGCGGCGAAGTCCTTGGTCGGACGGATATCGATCACCACGCCCTGCTCGCTGTTCACCAGCGCGGTCAGTTCACGGGTGCTGAGGCTGCGGCCGCCGCGGCTCAACTCGTGAGCGATCAACAGAGCCAGCAAGATGACGAAGGCGCCGACGAGCAAGTAGTGTTCAGTGGCGAATTGAATCAGGTGAGCAACCATCAAGGAGGTTCCAGGGCGTTAAAATGTCGGCCAGTATACACAGCCCTCCGGGTCGGCCAAACCCCGCCCGGCGGTGACGCCACCGGAACTTGGCTGTAGGACGTGTTGACCCTCAATGGCGATCGCGCCGCCGCCCCGTAAAACGCAAGACTAGGCATGAGGAGCGTGGTTTGGCGTTTCAAATAAGCGACGAATAACGACGGATTGCGCTTTACGGGGCGCGGCCCTCCGGGTTTGCGCTGTGAGCGCGCCAGGCTGCGTTGCGGGACTTGGCAAGGAAACAACCCTTACCCTCGTCCCGCGCCTTGCCTGGCACGCTCACAGCGTAAACGCGACTCGCCATTGAGGGTCAACACGTCCTAAACTGCCACTCCCTTTTTCCAACATTCTCCCAATCCAGCCACGAGTGGAATCTATGACTACCACGCCTAAACCTTTGGTCCTGATGATTCTGGATGGCTTCGGTCACAGCGAGAGCCACGAATCCAACGCTATCTATGCGGCCAAGAAGCCGGTCCTCGACCGCCTGTGCGCCAGCGTGCCGAACGGCCTGATCTCGGGTTCGGGCATGGATGTCGGCCTGCCGGACGGCCAGATGGGCAACTCCGAAGTCGGCCACATGAACCTCGGTGCCGGCCGCGTGGTGTACCAGGATTTCACCCGTGTCACCAAAGCCATCCGCGATGGCGAGTTCTTCGAGAATCCGACCATTTGCGCCGCCGTGGATAAAGCCGTGGCCGCCGGCAAGGCCGTGCATATCCTCGGCCTGCTGTCCGATGGTGGCGTGCACAGCCACCAGGACCATCTGGTGGCCATGGCCGAACTGGCCTTCAAGCGTGGCGCCGAGAAGATCTACCTGCACGCCTTCCTTGACGGCCGCGACACCCCGCCAAAAAGCGCCACTTCGTCGATCGAACTGCTGGATGAAACCTTCAAGACCCTGGGCAAGGGCCGCATCGCCAGCCTGATCGGCCGCTACTTCGCCATGGACCGCGACAACCGCTGGGACCGCGTGGCCCAGGCTTACAACCTGATCGTCGACGGCAAGGGCGAATTCAACGCCGCCACCGCCCAGGAAGGCCTGCAGGCCGCCTACGAGCGTGGCGAAAGCGACGAGTTCGTCAAGGCCACCACCCTCGGCGAGCCGGTGAAAGTCGAGGACGGCGACGCCGTGGTGTTCATGAACTTTCGCGCCGACCGCGCCCGCGAGCTGAGCCGGGTATTCGTCGAGGACGGTTTCAAGGAATTCGAGCGCGCCCGCCAGCCGAAACTGGCCGGTTTCGTCATGCTGACCCAGTACGCGGCAAGCATTCCGGCCCCTTCGGCCTTTGCCCCGGGCAGCCTGGAAAACGTGCTGGGCGATTACCTGGCGAAAAACGGCAAGACCCAGCTGCGCATCGCCGAAACCGAAAAATACGCCCACGTGACCTTCTTCTTCTCCGGCGGCCGCGAAGAGCCGTTCCCGGGCGAAGAACGCATCCTGATCCCGTCGCCGAAAGTCGCCACCTACGACCTGCAGCCGGAAATGAGCGCGCCGGAAGTCACCGACCGGATCGTCGACGCCATCGAAAACCAGCGCTACGACGTGATCGTGGTCAACTACGCCAACGGCGACATGGTCGGCCACAGCGGCGTGTTCGACGCGGCAGTCAAGGCCGTCGAGTGCCTGGACCTGTGCGTCGGCCGCATCGTCGATGCCCTGGAAAAGGTCGGCGGCGAAGCCCTGATCACCGCCGACCACGGCAACGTCGAGCAGATGTCCGACGCCTCCACCGGCCAGGCCCACACCGCCCACACCAGCGAGCCGGTGCCGTTCATCTATGTAGGCAAGCGCGACCTGAAAGTCCGTGAAGGCGGAGTCCTGGCCGATGTGGCGCCGACCATGCTGAAACTGCTGGGCCTGCCGCAGCCCGCGGAAATGACTGGCACTTCGATACTGGTCTGATATCAAAAAGACCGAATAATGGGCCGTAAACGGCTTTTTATGACGAACGCCTCAAAGCAGTTGGCTTTGAGGCGTTTTTTTTGCAGCGAGGGGCGGGCATACTAGGCCGTCCCTTTCCCTGGTGTCGCCCGCCTCTATGCTTCGCGCCCTGATTACCCTTGCTCTGATCTGCCTGCTCCAACCGGCCTTCGCCGACGAGCGCGCGCAAACCCAACAGCAGTTGGACGCCACGCGTCAGGATATTGCCGAGCTGAAAAAGCTGCTGGGCAAGCTGCAGGAAGAAAAATCCGGCGTGCAGAAAGACCTGCGCGGCACCGAAACCGAGATGGGCAAGCTGGAAAAGCAGGTCGATGCCCTGCAAAAAGAGCTGAAGAAAAGCGAATCCGAGCTGCAGCGACTCGATGAGGAGAAAAAAAAACTCCAGAGCGCGCGCATTGAACAGCAACGACTGATCGCCATCCAGGCCCGCGCGGCCTACCAGAATGGCCGCCAGGAGTACCTCAAGCTGCTGCTCAACCAGCAGAACCCGGAAAAATTCGCCCGCACCCTGACCTATTACGACTACCTGAGCCAGGCCCGCCTGGAGCAGTTGAAGAATTTCAACGAGACCCTGCGCCAGCTGGCCAATGTCGAAAAGGAAATCTCCCTGCAGCAAGCCCAGCTGCTGGTGCAGAAAAGCAGCCTCGACACCCAGCGTGAAGAACTCGACAAGGTCCGCAAGGAACGCCAGGTGGCCCTGGCCAAGCTCAATGACGACGTGAAGGCCCGTGGCGACAAGCTCAAGGCCCGCGAACAGGACCAGGCCGATCTGGGCAAGGTACTGAAAACCATCGAGGAAACCCTGGCCCGCCAGGCCCGAGAGGCGGAAGAAGCGCGACAGAAAGCGCTGATTGCCCAGCAGGAAGCCGAAAAAAAGCGTTTGCGTGAGGCCCAGGCCAGTGCCGACGATAGCCCGAGCAAGCCGCCCCGAGCGACGCCCGGCCCCTTGGTTTCCAGTGCAGGCGCCTCCTATGGAGGCCCTTTTGCTTCATCCCGGGGAAAACTTCCATGGCCGGTTGATGGTCGACTGCTGGCGCGCTTCGGCGAAAGCCGCGGCGACGATGCCCGGACCAAGTGGGACGGGGTGATGATCAGCGCCTCGGCCGGCAGCCAGGTGCATGCCGTCCATGGCGGCCGTGTAGTGTTCGCCGACTGGTTGCGCGGCGCCGGCCTGCTGGTGATCCTCGACCATGGCAACGGCTACTTGAGCCTCTACGGACACAACCAGACGCTGCTTAAAGAAGCGGGCGATATCGTCAAGGCCGGCGAATCCATCTCCACTGTCGGTAGCAGTGGCGGACAGGGCGCGCCTGCACTGTACTTCGCTATTCGCCAGCAGGGTCGCCCAAGCGACCCGGCACAATGGTGCCGCGCGCAAGGATAAGCGCGCCATCTCATTCAGGAGTTCGTTCGACATGCTGCATTTGTCCCGCCTCACCTCGCTGGCCCTGACGATCGCTCTGGTGATCGGTGCGCCCCTGGCGTTCGCCGCCGAAACCGCTCAGTCGGCAGCCGCCACGACCACCAAGGCGCCATTGCCGCTCGAAGAGCTGCGCACCTTCGCCGAGGTCATGGACCGGATCAAGGCCGCCTATGTCGAACCCGTCGACGACAAGACCCTGCTGGAAAACGCCATCAAGGGCATGCTCAGCAACCTCGACCCGCATTCGGCCTACCTCGGCCCTGAAGACTTCGCCGAGCTGCAGGAAAGCACCAGCGGCGAGTTCGGCGGCCTGGGCATCGAAGTCGGCGCCGAGGACGGCATCATCAAGGTGGTGTCGCCGATCGACGACACCCCGGCGTCCAAGGCCGGCATCCAGGCCGGCGACCTGATCGTCAAGATCAACGGCCAGCCGACCCGCGGCCAGAGCATGACCGAAGCCGTGGACAAGATGCGCGGCAAGATCGGCCAGAAGATCACCCTGACCCTGGTACGCGACGGCGGTGCGCCGTTCGACGTGACCCTGGCCCGCGCCACCATCCAGGTGAAGAGCGTGAAGAGCCAGCTGCTGGAGTCGGGCTACGGCTACATCCGCATCACCCAGTTCCAGGTCAAGACCGGCGAGGAAGTCTCCAAGGCCCTGGCCAAGCTGCGCAAGGACAACGGCAAGAAGCTCAACGGCATCATCCTCGATTTGCGCAACAACCCGGGCGGCGTGCTGCAATCGGCGGTGGAAGTGGTCGACCACTTCATCACCAAGGGCCTGATCGTCTACACCAAGGGCCGCATCGCCAACTCCGAGCTGCGCTTCTCCGCCACCGGCAAGGACGAAAGCGAAGCGGTGCCGATGGTGGTGCTGATCAACGGCGGCAGCGCCTCGGCTTCGGAGATCGTCGCCGGCGCCCTGCAGGACCAGAAACGCGCGGTGCTGATGGGCACCACCAGCTTCGGCAAGGGCTCGGTACAAACCGTACTGCCGCTGAACAACGACCGTGCGCTGAAGATCACCACCGCGCTGTACTTCACGCCGAACGGCCGCTCGATCCAGGCCCAGGGCATCGTGCCGGACATCGAGGTGCGCCGCGCCAAGATCACCAGCGAAGCGCAGGACAACGAGTACTTCAAGGAAGCCGACCTGCAAGGTCACCTGGGCAATGGCAACGGCGGCGCCGACAAGCCGACCGCTTCCGGCAGCAAGCCCAAGCCGATGCCACAGGACGACGACTACCAGCTGGCCCAGGCCCTCAGCCTGCTCAAGGGCCTGAGCATCACCCGCAGCAAGTGATGGAAGCCATCGCGAGCAAGCCCGCCGCCTCCTCTGCAGGAGCGAAGCTTGCTCGCGATAGCGCCCTGATGACCGCCACACCCCGCCAAGGCTTTACCCGAACCCTATGCTTCAAACTTCCATGATCACTCACCGCCAACCCCTCCCACGGTTGTCGTGGAGGCTCATGATCGGGCTTCTGTGCCTCCTCGCCGTCACCTCGCTCCAAGCCGCCGAGCCCGCCCCGCGCAAGGCCTACCTGAGCCTGATCATCGACGACCTCGGGCAGAACCTGCCCCGCGATCGCCGCGTACTGGCCCTGCCCGGCCCGGTGACCACGGCGATCATGCCCGACACACCCCACGCCGCCGAGTTCGCCCGCGAAGCCCATCGCGCCGGCAAGATCGTCATCCTGCACATGCCCATGGACCCGGCTACCGGGCCCTTCGCCTGGCACCCCGAGCTGCCCATCGAAGAGCTGGAAAAGCGCCTCAACGCCGCCTTCAAGGCCGTGCCCTACACCAGCGGCATCAACAACCACATGGGCAGCCGCATGACCTCCCAGCCCCAGGCCATGGCCTGGCTGATGGCCGAGTTGCAGCGCCGCCACAAGTTCTTTGTCGACAGCCGCACCAGCGCCAAGACCGTGGCCGCCGCCGAGGCGCAGAAGATCGGCCTGGCCAGCGTGTCCCGCGATGTGTTCCTCGACGACGAACGCACCGAAGCGGCGATCGGCACCCAACTGCAGACCGCGATCAACCTGGCGCGCAAGCAGGGTTCGGCGGTGGTGATCGGCCATCCCTACCCGCAGACCCTGGCGGTGCTCGAACGCGAACTGCCCAGGCTCAAGGCCCAGGGCATCGACTGGATCGATATCAAGTTGATGATCAGCGTGCGCAGCAACAAGGCCATGGCCGGGCACGGCAAGGATGGGGTTTACCGCTGATGCCAGCATGCCCTGTAGCCGCTGCCGCAGGCTGCGATCGGGCGCGCAGTGGCCGCTAATGCGGCCAGCACATAATCCTGGGTGGCGTGGAATATCGTTGGCGACGGCTGCGCCGTCGATCGCAGCCTGCGGCAGCGGCTACAGGAGGTGGTCAGAGGTAGCGCCCCATGATTTCTTCCACCACGCCTTCCTCGCGCAGTTGATCCAGCGCGGCCTGCAGCCGGGCGACGGTCTCGTCCGGGACCTCTTTGTTCAGCGCCAGGTACAGCTGGGCGCTGTGGAAGCGCAGCACGGTCTTGAGCCCGGTCACGCCTTCCTGCCTGGCCAGATAGCGCCCGGCGGGATCGCCGGTGGCCCATAGGTCGATCTGGCCGCCGACCAGCTTCCTGGCGTTGTCCTGGTCCCTCAGCACCACCAGCGGCTTGAGTCCTTGCTTGGCCAGGGTCTCGGCAATGGCGTCGCCCTTGTAGGCGCCAATCCGGTATTTGCGCGCCTGCTCCAGAGATTGCAGGGCGATCTTGCTATCGCCCCGGGCCAGCATGATCCAGTCATCCGGGCCGATGGGGCCGACCCATTTGAACAGCGGCTCCCGGTCCGGCAGCCGCGCCATGACAAACACGCCGTACCCCGGCTGCTCCAGGGCGAGCTTGTAGATGCGCTCCCAGGGAAAACGCAGGGTCAGGCTGTAATTGATCCCGGCACGCTTGAACATTTCGCGGACGATATCCACGGCGATGCCGTTGATATTCTCGCCCTGGGCGAAGTTCTTGCCGTTCTTGGCCATGTTGTAGGGGGGGAAGTTTTCCGTCAGCAGCACCAGGGAGGTGCCTGGCGTTTGCGCTGCGCAAGCGCCTGCGGCGAAGAGGACCGAAGCGCTGGCAAGAACAAGAAGAAGACGTTTGAACATGACGGGCTACCGGAATCCATGGCGTGCCCAAGAGTGCCGCGAGCCCGCCATGCTGTCCAGTGGCTACCGCACGACGATGCCGCGGTGCGCCATATAAGCCTTGGCTTCCGGAACCGTGTATTCACCGAAGTGGAAGATACTTGCCGCCAGCACCGCGCTGGCGTGGCCTTCGAGGATGCCGTCGGCCAGGTGCTGCAGGTTGCCGACCCCGCCCGAGGCGATCACCGGAATGCCCAGGGCATCGCTGATGGCGCGGGTCACACCCAGGTCGAAGCCGTTCTTCATGCCGTCCTGGTCCATGCTGGTCAGCAGGATTTCGCCGGCGCCCAGGCCTTCCATCTTCTTCGCCCACTCCACCGCGTCCAGCCCGGTAGGTTTGCGCCCGCCGTGGGTGAAGATTTCCCAGCGCGGGGTTTCGCCCGGCCCGGAAACCTTCTTCGCATCGATGGCGACGACGATGCACTGCGAGCCGAAATGCTGCGCCGCTTCGCCGACGAACTCGGGGTTGAACACCGCCGCGGTGTTGATCGAGACCTTGTCCGCCCCGGCATTGAGCAGGTTGCGGATGTCCTGCACGGTGCGCACGCCACCGCCCACGGTCAGCGGGATGAACACCTGGCTGGCCATGCGCTCGACGGTATGCAGCGTGGTGTCGCGGCCATCGACGCTGGCGGTGATGTCGAGAAAGGTAATCTCGTCCGCGCCCTGCTCGTCGTAGCGACGGGCGATTTCCACCGGGTCGCCGGCGTCACGGATGTTCTCGAACTTGACGCCCTTGACCACCCGGCCGTTGTCCACGTCCAGGCAAGGGATGATGCGTTTAGCCAGCGCCATGGTGAGTCCTCAGCCTTGGTACGAATCGCAGAAGGCTTGCGCCTCGGCGACGTCGAGGGTGCCTTCGTAGATCGCGCGGCCGGTGATGGCGCCAATGATCCCCGGAGCCTTGGCGTCCAGCAGGGCCTTGATGTCGCCCAGGTTGTGGATACCGCCGGAAGCGATCACCGGGATCTTGGTGGCAGCGGCCAGGGCGGCGGTGAAGGGTACGTTGCAGCCCTGCATCATGCCGTCTTTGGCGATGTCGGTATAAACGATGGCGGACACGCCGTCGGCTTCGAAGCGCTTGGCCAGGTCGATGACCTGCACGCTGCTGACCTCGGCCCAGCCGTCGGTGGCGACGAAACCGTCCTTGGCGTCCAGGCCGACGATCACTTTGCCCGGGAAGGCGCGGCAGGCTTGCGCAACGAACTCCGGCTCTTTCACCGCCTTGGTGCCGATGATCACGTAGCTCACGCCGGCCTTGACGTAGTGTTCGATGGTTTCCAGCGAGCGGATGCCGCCACCGATCTGGATCGGCAGGTTCGGGTAGCGCTTGGCGATGGCGGTGACCACTTCACCGTTGACCGGCTGGCCTTCGAAGGCGCCGTTCAGGTCGACCAGATGCAGACGGCGGCAGCCGCCCTCCACCCACTTGGCAGCCATGCTCACCGGGTCATCGGAGAACACCGTGGAATCTTCCATGCGGCCCTGGCGCAGACGTACACAGGCACCGTCTTTGAGATCGATAGCGGGGATAATCAGCATCTGGCAAACCTTCAAATTCGATTGTTCAGCTTCACTCGGAAATCAGTTTTTCTCGAGCGCCCACAGGTCGCTTTCGATGCTTTCGAACCGCTCTTTGAGCTGGGCCTGCACATCGAAAATCGCCCTGTTGTAATAGTGCGGAGCAATTTCGCGGGTAAAGAGTTCAAGAATCTCGGCCGCCTCGAACGAGCCCAGGTCGAGCTCGAAGCGATCTGCCATGAAGCGCTGGATCTTGTGATTGGCCTCACTCTCCTGCTCGGGGGTGAGGGTCAGGATCGGCGCCTTCTTCTTGACCGCCATTTACCAGCGACCGTCCCACGCCGCGAAGTTCTGCAGCAATTGCAGGCCATGGGTATGGCTTTTCTCCGGGTGGAACTGCACGGCGAAGCGCGAGCCCTCGGCCAGCGCCGCGGCGAAATCGACGCCGTAGTGGCCGCTACCTACCACCTGCCGCGCGTTGCCGGCGGCGATGTAGTAGCTGTGCACGAAGTAGAAGCGCGCCAGGTCCGGGATGTTGTGCCACAGCGGATGGCTCACCGCCTGTTTCACTTCGTTCCAGCCCATGTGCGGGACTTTCAGGTGCTCGCCGTCCTCATGCAGGCCCTTGCCGAAGAACTTCACCTGGCCGGGGAACAGGCCGATGCAGTCGACGCCGTCGTTCTCTTCGCTGTGGTCGAGCAAGGCTTGCATGCCCACGCAGATACCGAGGAACGGGCGGTCCTGGCTGACTTCACGCACCAGCGCGTCGAAGCCCAAGCGACGGATCTCCGCCATGCAGTCGCGAATCGCGCCGACGCCGGGGAATACCACCCGGTCGGCTTCGCGAATCACATTGGCATCGCTGGTGATCAGCACCTTGCCGGCGCCAACGTGCTCGAGGGCCTTGGCCACCGAGTGCAGGTTGCCCATGCCGTAATCGATAACCGCGACCGTCTGCATTACAGCACGCCCTTGGTCGAAGGCATCTGCCCGGCCATGCGGTCATCCAGCTCCACGGCCATGCGCAGCGCGCGGCCGAAAGCCTTGAACACGGTTTCGATCTGGTGGTGGGTGTTGTGCCCACGCAGGTTGTCGATGTGCAGGGTGACGTTGGCGTGGTTGACGAAGCCCTGGAAGAATTCCTGGAACAGGTCGACATCGAAGCCGCCCACGGTGGCGCGGGTGTAAGGCACATGCATCTGCAGGCCAGGGCGGCCGGAGAAGTCGATCACCACGCGCGACAGCGCTTCATCGAGCGGCACGTAGGCGTGGCCGTAGCGACGGATGCCCTTCTTGTCGCCGATGGCTTTGGTGAAGGCCTGACCCAGGGTGATACCGACATCCTCCACGGTGTGGTGGTCGTCGATATGCAAGTCGCCTTTGCTTTCGATATCCAGGTCGATCAGCCCGTGACGGGCGATCTGGTCCAGCATGTGCTCAAGGAAGGGAACCCCGATATCGAATCGGGCCTTTCCGGTGCCATCCAGGTTGATCGAGGCTTTGATCTGGGTTTCCAGAGTGTCGCGCTCGACGGACGCCTTACGTTCGGCCATCACCAGCTCCGCAAAATCATTGGGCGAAAAAGGCGATCATTATAGGCCGGACGGCGGCTAAACAGGAACACGCAGGACAAGATCCTGACGGGCTGAAGCCAATAAAGCCGGGGCTGTACCTGTCATGACAAGCAATATGAAATCGCTGGCCGCTACCGAAGCCTCCCGAAAGCCCACGGCCGATCGCAAATCTTCTGTAGGAGCGAGGCTTGCCCGCGAACAGGATCGCGCGGTGCATCAGGTATACCCCGCTATCGTTCGCTCATCGCGGGCAAGCCTCGCTCCTACAGAAAAAGGTCGATGCGCCTGGCAGCAATACCAGGCGCAATCACTTAGTGGAACAACACCGCGGTCTTCTGCAGGGTGACCCACACGCCCCACGCCAGCGGAATACCCACCACCAGCCAGGCGGCGACCGCCAGCGGCACGCTGCCGGACGAGGCCTTCCACTCCAGCACGGTGGTGCTGTCCGCGCCCTTGTCATGGCCCAGCGCCTGTTCGGCGGCCAGCTCGGCGTCGCTCATGAAGTACTTGTCGGCCACCGGACGCACCAGCAGGTTGCACAGGAAGCCCAGCACCAGCAGGCCGGCAAGGATGTACAGGGTGATGTCGTAGGCCGCGGCGCGCTCGACACCGATGCTCAGCTGATACTCACGCAGGTAGTTCACCAGCACCGGACCCAGTACGCCTGCCGCCGCCCAGGCGGTCAGCAGGCGACCGTGGATTGCGCCCACCATCTGGGTGCCGAACAGGTCCGCCAGGTAGGCCGGAACCGTGGCGAAACCGCCGCCGTACATCGACAGGATGATGCAGAACGCTGCCACGAACAGCGCGACATTGCCCAGGTGCCCGAGGTTCGGGATCAGCGCATACAGGGCAAAACCCAGGGCGAAGAACACGAAGTAGGTGTTCTTGCGTCCCAGGTAGTCGGAGAACGACGCCCAGAAGAAACGGCCACCGATGTTGAACAGGCTCAGCAGGCCGGTGAAGCCGGCGGCGATCGCAGCGATCGACGCCAGTTGCGAGGCATCCAGCTGACCGAAGGCCAGTTCATTGCCCAGCAGCTTGCCGGCGAAGACTTCCTGCAACAGCGGCGAAGCCATGCCGAGGATGCCGATACCCGCGGAAACGTTCAGGCACAGCACCAGCCATACCAGGCGGAACTGCGGGGTTTTCCAGGCCACATTCACATGCACGTGACGGTGGGTGATCATCGCGTTCGCGGCTTTTTTCGCCGGCGGGGTCCAGCCCTCGGGCTTCCAGCCGGTCGGCGGCACGCGGTACGACAGCGCGCCACCGATCATGAACACGAAGTAGATCGCCGCCATCACCAGGAAGCTCTGCCAGACGCCGACGCCGGTTGGCGAAGCGAAATGGCTCATCAGTGCCGCCGCCAATGGCGCACCGACCATCGCGCCACCGCCGAAGCCCATGATCGCCATGCCGGTGGCCATGCCGCGCTTGTCCGGGAACCATTTGATCAGGGTCGACACCGGCGAGATGTAACCCAGGCCCAGGCCGATACCGCCGATCACGCCGGAGCCGAGCCACATCAGCCAGATCTGGTGGGTATAGATACCCAGCGCCGAAATCAGCAGGCCGCCGCACCAGCACAGCGCCGACACCACACCGGCCTTGCGCGGGCCGGCGTGCTCCAGCCAGCCGCCCCAGATCGCCGCGGAGCAGCCGAGGAAAATGAAGAACAGGGTATAGATCCAGCCGAGCATCGAGATCGGCCAATCGCACTGGGACGAAAAGACCTGCGCGATAAAGCTCATGTCCGGGGCGCAGGCCACCGGGGCGGTCACGCCCAGGGCCTTGGACAGCGGCAACCAGAACACCGAGAAGCCGTAGGCCATGCCGATGCACAGGTGGATGGCCAGGGCGGCCGGTGGAACCAGCCAACGGTTGAAACCGGGCTTGGCGATGATGCGTTCTTTGGACAAGAACGCCGGCTGGGCGGCAATCGCGCCCGCCTCGGTGCTAGTGCTCATGAGTGTTTCCCCCAATTATTGGAATTATTCGCCGGCCACTCTCCACTCACGACCTTTGCACGCAGACGTGGCCGTTTTATCGAGTGAAGCTCCATAGAGTGCGACTTTTGGTCGCGGAAGGGCAGATGAACTGCGAGAGATTACCATTTGCTCGTGACAGAAAAAGCAAACTGCCATCACCTTTTCAGCGTCATCTGCTCCGAAAGACGGCAATAACGCTTCTGTAGGAGCCAGGCTTGCCGGCGGTGGGCGTTATGCGGTGTGTCAGACAGAACGCTTCGCGGGCAAGCCTCGCTCCTACAGAAGCCTGCCCCTCGCCAGCCCGCGCGCTGCTGTCGATAATGGCCAGCCATTCCTTCGCTCTGCACAGGATTCCCCATGCCCATCGTTGTCGAGTCGCTGAAACAAGCCAGCTATCAGGATCAACAGGACCTGCAGAAGGTCTACCGCGACGCCCCGCCCTGGCTGTTCGCCCCGCAGCGCGACGATATGGAACTGATCGAGACCGCCCTGGGCGACGGCAGCCTGATCGCCGGGCGCTTCAACGACCGTCTGCTGGGCGCCGCCCGCCTGCAACGGCACCAAGACGCCTGGCACCTGTCCCAAATGTGTGTGCGCAAGATCACCCGGCGTCGCGGCGTGGCCGAGCGACTGGTGAGCGAAGCCCGGACAATGGCCGCCCGGCATGGCGCCACCTTGCGCCTGCTGGCCCCCGCCGGGCACCTCGAAGCCCAGGCGCTGGCGGCCAAGCTGCAGATACCGCTGGATGTGCTGCAAAGCGATCAGTGACCAGTGGCCAGGCCCGGGGCGTTATACTCCCTGGCTAAATTCGAATTCGACACTACAAGGACTCGCCCATGAAAGCGTTCGGCAAAATCCTGGGTCTGGTACTTCTCGGGCTGTTGCTGATCATCGTGGCTCTCGGCTTCGCCCTGACTCACCTGTTTGATCCCAACGACTACAAAGAAGAAATTCGCCAGATAGCCCGCGACAAGGCCCACATCGAGCTGACGCTCAATGGCGATATCGGCTGGAGCCTGTTCCCCTGGCTCGGCCTCGAACTGCATGAAGCCGGGGTCGCCACCCTGGCCAACCCGACCCAGCCGTTCGCCGATTTGCAGATGCTCGGCTTGTCGGTCCGCGTGCTGCCGCTGCTGCGCCGCGAAGTGCAGATGAGCGATGTGCGTGTCGAAGGCCTGAACCTGCGCCTGACCCGCAACAAGGATGGCCACGGCAACTGGGAAGACATCGGCAAGGTCGCCCCCGCCGACAAGCAGGCCGCAACCCCGGCCACCAGCACCGGCGAAACCACGACCACGACCCCGGCCACCACGGAAAAACCGGCGCAGCCGATCCGCCTGGATATCGACAGCCTGACCGTGAACAACGCCCGGGTGGAATACAACGACGAGCAGAGCGGCAAGCAGTTCACCGCCGAAAGCATCCAACTGAGCACCGGCCCGATCCACGAAGCGACCAATACCCCGGTCAAGCTCACTGCCTTCCTCGCCAGCACCCAGCCGGCCGTGCGCGTGCGCACCGAGTTGAAGGGCGAGCTGCGCTTCGACCGCGTCCTCAAGCGCTACCAGTTCGAAGACATGAAACTGTCCGGCGAAGCCGCCGGCGATCCGCTGCAAGGCAAGACCCTGACCTTCGCCGCCCAGGGCCAGCTGCTGCTGGACAAGGCCGCCAACGTCGCCGAATGGAACAGCCTGAAGCTCTCGCTCAACCAGCTGCGCGCCATCGGCGAGCTCAAGGTCAACGACCTGGACAAGACCCCGCAGCTCAACGGCGGTATCTCCATCGCCCAGTTCGACCTGGCCAAGTTCGTCGACAGCATCGGCCAGACCCTGCCGGCCATGGCCGAAGGCAGCCTGAGCAAGGTCGAGCTGGTCAGCCGCCTGTCCGCCACGCCGAACAGCATCGCCCTGGAAAACATCAACCTGAAACTCGACGACAGCAGCTTCAGCGGCCGCCTGGCGGTCGAAGACCTGGCCAAGCAATCGCTGCGCGCCCAGCTCAAGGCCGACACCTTCGACGTCGACCGCTACCTGCCGCCGAAATCCGCCGAAGCCAACAGCGCCGCGGTCGCGCGCAAGGCCGAAGTACAGAGCAGCGAAGCCAGCGCCGTCGCCGGGGCCGGCAACTCGCCGCTGCCGGACGCGCCGACCAAGGGCGCCTGGAGCACTGAGCGCCTGCTGCCGGTGGAGCGCCTGAGCAAGCTGGATGTGGACGCCGACCTGAGCTTCGGCCAGTTGACCCTGGACAAGCTGCCGATCCAGAACGCCACGCTCAAGGCCAACGGCCAGGGCGGCCTGCTGAAACTCGAAGGCCTGCGCGGCGAGCTGTACAACGGCAGCTTCGAAGCCAACGGCAACCTCGATGTGCGCCAGCCAACGCCGCAGCTGAGCCTGCAGACCAGGATCAACCGGGTACCGGTGGAACGCATCCTGGAAAGCCAGGGGCAGAACCCGCCGGTCAAGGGCCTGGTGACCCTCGACAGCAACCTGACCAGCAGTGGCAACAGCCAGAAGGCGCTGGTCGACGGCCTCAACGGCAACGCCAGCTTCGTCGTCAACAACGGCGTGCTGCTCAATGCCAACCTCGAACAGCAAGTGTGCCAGGGCATCGCCACGCTGAACCGCAAGACCTTGAGCAGCGAGCCGCGGGGCAAGGACACACCCTTCCAGGAACTCAAGGGCAACCTGACCCTGCGCAACGGCGTGGCCAGCAACCCGGACCTGAAAGTGCGGATCCCGGGCATGAGCGTCAAAGGCAATGGCGACATCGACCTGCGCGTACTGGGCATGGATTACCGGGTCGGCATCGTCGTCGAAGGCGACAAGAGCGACATGCCGGACCCGGCCTGCCAGGTCGGCGAGCGTTTTGTCGGCATCGAACTGCCGCTGCGCTGCCGCGGCCCGCTGGAGCTGGGCGCCAAAGCCTGCCGCCTGGACCGTGACGGCCTGGGCCAGGTCGCGGCCAAGCTGGCCGGCGATCGCCTCAGCGAAAAACTCGATGAGAAGCTGGGCGACAAGGTCAGCCCGGAACTGAAAAACGCGCTCAAAGGGCTGTTCAAACGATGAGGGCCGAGCAGTTCGCACCGGCAGTACTGGACTGGTACGACCGCCATGGCCGCCATGACCTGCCCTGGCAGCAAGAGATCAATCCGTATCGGGTATGGGTCTCGGAAATCATGTTGCAGCAGACCCAAGTCAGCACCGTGCTCAACTACTTCGACCGGTTCATGGCCTCGCTGCCGACGGTCCAGGCCCTGGCCGCCGCGCCGGAAGACGAAGTGCTGCACCTGTGGACCGGCCTGGGTTACTACACCCGCGCGCGCAACCTGCAAAAGACCGCGAAGATCGTGGTCGCCGAGTACGGCGGCGAGTTTCCCCGCGACGTGGAAAAACTCACCGAACTGCCGGGCATCGGCCTGTCCACCGCCGGCGCCATCGCCAGCATCAGCATGGGCCTGCGCGCGCCGATCCTCGACGGTAACGTCAAGCGGGTGCTGGCGCGCTTTACCGCGCAGGAGGGCTACCCGGGCGAACCCAAGGTGGCCAAGCAGCTATGGGCCGCGGCCGAGCGCCTCACCCCGCAGACCCGGGTGAACCATTACACCCAGGCGATGATGGACCTGGGCGCCACCCTCTGCACCCGGAGCAAACCCAGCTGCCTGCTGTGCCCCCTGGAAAGAGGCTGCGAAGCGCACATGCTGGGCCTGGAAACCCGCTACCCGATTCCCAAGCCACGCAAGACGGTCCCGCAGAAACGCACGCTGATGCCGATGCTGGCCAACCACGAAGGCGCCATCCTGCTGTACCGCCGGCCTTCCAGCGGCCTGTGGGGCGGTTTGTGGAGCCTGCCGGAGCTGGACGACCTGGCGGACCTGGAACACCTGGCTTCGCAGCACTCGCTGGAGCTGGGCAAGCAACAGGAAATGCCCGGGCTGGTGCACACCTTCAGTCACTTCCAGCTGGCCATCGAGCCCTGGCTGGTGCAGGTCCAGGCATCCACCCATCACGTGGCCGAGGCCGACTGGCTCTGGTATAACCTCGCCACCCCGCCGCGCCTGGGCCTTGCCGCCCCGGTGAAAAAGCTGCTCAAACGCGCGGCCGACGTATTGAACGCAGGAGAGTTGCAATGACCCGCACCGTAATGTGCCGCAAGTACAAAGAACAATTGCCGGGCCTGGAGCGTCCTCCGTACCCGGGTGCCAAGGGCCAGGAGATTTTCGAGCACGTGTCCGCCAAGGCCTGGGCCGACTGGCAGAAACACCAGACCCTGCTGATCAACGAAAAACGCCTGAACATGATGAACGCCGAAGACCGCAAATACTTGCAGGGCGAGATGGACAAGTTCTTCTCCGGCGAGGAATACGCCAAGGCCGACGGCTACGTGCCGCCGTCCGAGTAATTGCGTTCAAATCGGGGCGGGAACGTAAGCGGCGGTAATAATTAAACTTTTTTTCAAAACTTGCTTGACGCCCCCCCGAAAAACCCGTTTAATGCGCCCCGTTGCCCAGATAGCTCAGTCGGTAGAGCAGGGGATTGAAAATCCCCGTGTCGGCGGTTCGATTCCGTCTCTGGGCACCACTAATACCGAAACCCCTGAATCGCAAGATTCAGGGGTTTTTTATTGCCTGCGATTTGATGTGCCTGTTTTCAGCATTGCAGCCTTCACTCAATAACCTTCATTCCAATGCAGGTTGAGGTCGCGAATGCCCGCCACTTTCATATCCACCGCGCTGCGCTCGGTACGCCCGCCACGGGTGGCGACAACCTGGTACTTGCCGGCCGGCAGTTGCACAAAGACGATGGGGCCCACCTGATTCAGGGTCAGGACCGGCTGCCCTTGCGGATTCTGGATCGCCAGGTCGACATCCGAGGTGTATTTGTTTTCCGGGCCGACGGAAAAGGTCATGTGCAGGTTGTACCCCTTGGTCTGCAAGAGCGTCCGCGATTCGTCCAGGCCGATACCGCCGGACAGATAGGTAATGCCGTTCTGCTGTTGAGGTTCCAGCTGCACGCCCGCCGGGTCGATGGGTTCGTTGCTGGGGGTGGCGGACTGTACGCTGAACGGCGCGAGTGACAGGAACGCCGCGAGAACGCCTGTTACGACACACAAGTAAAAGGACTTCATGATGAGCACTCCCGGGTTCGTCTCGAACCACTGAATGGGAACGCCACCGCCAAGAGCCCAGCCCCAGAACGGCAGCGTCCGGGTCTCCCCTTTTCATCTTGAATAGCCCAGCTACGCCTCAGGCAAACGATGCTCGAATGAACAGCCCGTAAGCGTCATGCATCCGTGATCGCCCCCAGGCCCTGATATTCAGTGTACGCCCCGATGCCAGGCCGTTTAGATCGATTCGGTGTGATGCTTTTAACCAAAAGTACCTAGCAGCGGCGCCAATCCCGACGGTTGCCACGGAGCGGACAAGGCGGTTATTAATGCTTGCACCTAAAAAGAGCCGACACGCCTTTTCGCCCGCAAAGGAATACGCGCCGATGACCGTGCAATCCCCACCCTCGCCCCTGCACCCGGCCAGCACCGTGACCAGCAGCCCCGGCACGGCTTTCCACGAGCCTGCCGCCGATGGCTTTATCCTGGGTGGTTTCATCTGGCGCCATGCCGAACCGGACCCCGCACGCCCGGTGGTGATCATCAATGCCGCCACCTCCGTGCGTTGCCGGCACTATTCGCGGTTCGCCGATTACCTGTTCAGCCATGGCCTCGACGTCATCACCTACGACTACCGCGGCATCGGCGAGTCGCGGCCGGCCTCGATGCGCAAGCTGAAGGCGTCCTGGTCGGACTGGGGCAGCCTGGACTTCGAAGCCATGCTGCAACGCGCGCAGCGGGAATGCCCCGGCCAACCCATCGATGTGGTCGGACACAGCTTCGGCGGCTGCGCGGCGGGGCTGGGCGCATCCGGGCAGTTGATCCGCCGCGTGGTGACCGTAGGCGCGCAGTTCGCCTACTGGCGCGACTACGCCCCAGCGAGCCGCTGGCGCATGCTGGGCAAATGGCATGTCGTGATGCCGCTGCTGACAGCGATTTACGGCTACTTCCCCGGCAAGCGCCTGGGCTGGCTGGAGGACACCCCCGCCGGCGTGGTGCGCGACTGGGCCACGCCCACTGCGCACTATCAACGGCGGCCCAGTGGGCGCCACCTGGCGCGCCGGGACCCGGCGCTCCCCTTCGCCCGGGTCGAGGCGCAGCTGCTGGCCATCAGCATCAGCGACGACCCTTACGGCACCGTGCCGGCCATCGAGCGCCTGCTGGGCTACTTCACCGCCAGCCAGCGCAGCCATTGGCGCATCGAACCTGCGGACATCGGCGAGCGGGAAGTCGGGCACTTCGCGTTTTTCCGCAGCCATTACCAGGACCGCCTGTGGCCGATCGCCCTGGCCTGGCTGCAACACGCCACATTGCCCAGCGACACCCCGGGACGCCTGATCAGCGGTAGCCGTTGAGCGTGCCAGGCAGCGCATTTACTGGCATCCTCTGCCGCCTGAAAGCCAGGCCGGACACTGTATCCATCCCTGGCCCCCTCTTTGCGCAAAAGGTACGACGCCCATGGCATCTGCGAACAAGCAACACAAAAGAGCCCAGCGGGCGAAAACCAAGGCCAAGCAGAACCGCACCCAGCGCAACGCCGCGCCAGTGGAACTGGACCCGAACGACGACCGCATCGACTTCGAATCGGTGGACCTGACCGAGCTGTTCAAGAAGATGATCGACGCCGAGAAGACCAGCCAGCAGGCGATGTGCGCGGCGTTCCTGGAAGACCCGCTGCTGGAGATCGTCTACGAGCAGGAAGGCGAGGAAGGCGCCATGGACTTCATCCTCGCCGCCCTGATCGAGTACCGCCAGTGGTCCACCGAGACCGACGAGGCCGGCGCCCTGGCCTGGATCGAAAGCCCGGAGTTCCAGGCCGCCTACCTGGCCGCGTCGGAAGCCCTGATGCAGAAATAAGCTTCAACACAATCTGTAGCCGCTGGCGCAGCCTGCGGCTACAACGCGCCCTGCATGACCCTCACTGCTGCGTCGAATGTTCAATCGTCATCGCGGGCAAGCCTCGCGCCTACGGATCACCTTCATCTGCAGGAACGAGGCTTGCCCGCGAAAGCGTCGGTACAGGCCATAAAAAAGGCCGCTGTCAGCACTGACAGCGGCCTTTTTCGTTACCGGGAAAAACTCAGGCGCGGCTCAATACACCGGCCGCCTGCTTCTCCAGCTTGCGCCGACGCGCAACCAGCAGGCCCGCCGCGATCACGACGATGCTCAGCAGGCCGGTGGCGACGATCTCCATACGGTGCCCTTCCTGGAACAGCATGATAGTCAGCACCCCGACGATGAATACGATCACCGCGTAGGTCAGGCCCGGGAACAGCCACATGCGGAAGGCGATCTTCTCGCCGGCCGCCGTGCGTTTCTGGCGCATGCGCAGCTGTGATACCGCGATCACCAGGTACACCAGCAAGGCGATGGCGCCGGAACTGGCCAACAGGAAATTGAACACCGCGGCGGGTGCCACGTAGTTGGCGAATACCGCAAGGAAGGCAGCGGCGGTGGACAGGATCACCGCCCAGTAAGGCGTGCCGCTAGCGTTGGTGCGCTTGGCCGCGGCCGGGGCGTCGCCGCGCTTGCCCAGGGAGAACAGCATGCGCGAGGCGGTGTAGAGCGCCGAGTTCAGGCAACTGGTCACCGCCACCAGCACCACCAGATCGACGATCAGCTTGGCGTTGGGGATGCCCATGCGGTCGAGCACGGTCTGGTAGGAACCGACCTGGGCCAGGCTCGGGTCATTCCATGGCACCAGGGCCACGACGATGAAGATCGACACCAGGTAGAACAGGCCGATCCGCCAGATCACCGAGTTGGTCGCCTTGCTGATCTGCTGGCCCGGGTTCTTCGATTCGGCGGCGGCAATGGTGACGATCTCGGTGCCCATGAACGAGAACATGGTGGTCAGCATGGCGGCGAGTACCGCGCCCATGCCGTTGGGCAAAAAGCCCTGGGTATCGAACAAGTGCGAGACGCCGCTGACATTGCTGGTCGGCAGCAGACCGAAGATCGCCAGCAGGCCGAGCACCACGAAGCCGATGATCGCCACGACCTTGATCAGGGCGAACCAGAACTCGAACTCACCGTAGTTCTTCACGCTGAACAGGTTGGTCGCGGTCAGCAGCAAGGTGATGACCAGGGTAAAGGCCCAGATCGCTATATCAGGGAACCAGGCATGCAGGATGGTCGCGGCGGCGTTGGCCTCCAGCGGAATCACCAGCACCCAGAACCACCAGTACAGCCAGCCGATGGTGAAACCGGCCCAGTGGCCGATGGCGCGGTCGGCATAAGTCGAGAAGGAACCCGTGTCCGGCGAGGCGACGGCCATTTCGGCCAGCATGCGCATCACCAGCACCACCAGGGTGCCCGCGGCCGCATAGGCCAGCAGCACGGCAGGGCCGGCTTCGGCGATGGCGTGGCCGGAACCGACGAACAGCCCGGCGCCGATTACCCCGGCGATCGACAGCATGGTGACATGCCGCGGTTTGAGCCCCTGTTCGAGGTCATTGGAGGTCTGCGTACTGCTCATTGAAACTACCTTTGCGAAGAAAGCGAAAGCGTCCACCCGGTCTGGATATTCTTTCTCGTAAAAAGAATCCAACAGGGCGTTCTTTATTTCTTACGCAAGATTTGCGCCAAAATGTTACAGGCTCCCAGCCGGCGCGGCCTGCGAAGGCGATCGACGGATGAGCGCAAGTCCTTGAGATTAATGGCCTTGCGCCAGAACGTTACCGCACCACCCATTTGTAGAACGAAGCAGCGCACCAGAAACACACACAAAAAGTGTGTGACGCACAAATAGAGGGCGGATACGCAACCTTTGGCCGTTTTACCCTTCCAACACCTGGCCAAAGCTGGCACCATCGCGCCTTTTTTTACGCGACACCCGCTGGGAACAGGGTTCAAACGGGCGTTCGGTTGTTGACGGGGCGACAGTCTGCTGTGCCGATGCGACAACCTGTCACACGCCGTCTGCTTACACCCTGAAGCGCTGTTGGCTGTCATTCGAACGCTATGCTAGGTTGGCGCCTCGCCAGAAAAGCCGCTACCAGCAGGAGCGCAATGAACTCATGAGGACCGCACATGGCTGAGGCCACGCCCGCGCTTGAAATCCGCAACTTGCACAAACGGTACGGCTCGCTGGAGGTACTCAAGGGTGTCTCGCTGACCGCACGCGACGGCGATGTGATCTCGATCCTGGGTTCCTCCGGTTCCGGCAAGTCCACCTTCCTGCGTTGCATCAACCTCCTGGAAAACCCGCACCAGGGCCAGATCCTGGTGGCCGGTGAAGAACTCAAGCTCAAGGCCGCCAAGAACGGCGAACTGGTTGCCGCCGACGGCAAGCAGATCAACCGCCTGCGCAGCGAAATCGGCTTCGTGTTCCAGAACTTCAACCTCTGGCCGCACATGAGCGTGCTCGACAACATCATCGAGGCGCCGCGCCGGGTGCTCGGCCAGAGCAAGGCCGAAGCCATCGAAGTGGCCGAAGCGCTGCTGGCCAAGGTCGGCATCGCCGACAAGCGCCACGCCTACCCGGCCCAGCTCTCCGGCGGCCAGCAGCAACGCGCCGCCATCGCCCGCACCCTGGCGATGCAGCCCAAAGTCATCCTGTTCGACGAGCCGACCTCGGCACTGGACCCGGAAATGGTCCAGGAAGTGCTCAACGTGATCCGCGCCCTGGCCGAAGAAGGCCGGACCATGCTGCTGGTCACCCACGAAATGGGCTTTGCCCGTCAGGTCTCCAGTGAAGTGGTGTTCCTGCACCAGGGCCTGGTGGAGGAGCAAGGATCGCCACAGCAGGTGTTCGAGAACCCGCTTTCGGCACGCTGCAAACAATTCATGTCCAGCAACCGCTAACGGAGCAACACGCATGCAGAGCTATAAGAAATTCCTCCTGGCCGCTGCCGCCACTCTGGTGTTCTCGGCCAATGCGATGGCCGCCGACAAACTGAAGATGGGCATCGAAGCGGCCTACCCGCCGTTCAACAACAAGGATGCCAGCGGCCAGGTCGTGGGTTTCGACAAAGACGTCGGCGACGCCCTGTGCGCCAAGATGAAAGTCGAGTGCGAAGTGGTCACCTCCGACTGGGACGGCATCATCCCGGCCCTGAACGCGAAGAAGTTCGACTTCCTGATCTCCTCGATGTCGATCACCGACGAGCGCAAGCAGGCGGTGGACTTCACCGACCCGTACTACTCCAACAAGCTGCAGTTCATCGCGCCTAAAGACAAGGCCGACTTCAAGACCGACAAGGCTTCCCTCAAGGGCAAGATCATCGGTGCGCAGCGCGCCACCCTGGCCGGTACCTGGCTGGAAGACAACCTGGGCGACGACATCACCATCAAGCTCTACGACACCCAGGAAAACGCCTTCCTCGACCTGACGTCCGGCCGCCTGGACGCGATCCTGGCCGACAAGTACGTCAACTACGAGTGGCTCAAAAGTGAAGCGGGCAAGCCTTACGAGTTCAAGGGCGACCCGGTTGAAGAAAGCGACAAGATCGGCATCGCCGTGCGCAAGAACGATCCGATCCGCGAGAAGCTCAACGCCGCCCTGAAGGAAATCGTGGCCGACGGCACCTATAAGAAGATCAACGACAAGTACTTCCCGTTCAGCATCTACTGATACTGACTGGCCTGCCCGGCGCCCTTCCCCGAGGGCGCCGGTCCTTAGCAAAGCCTGCCGCGACTTGAATAACCATCCATGAATATCGATCTCTACGGATTCGGCCCGGCGCTCGCCGCTGGCGCGCTGATGACCGTCAAGCTGGCTCTTTCGGCGCTGTGCCTGGGGCTGGTGCTCGGCCTGCTCGGCGCCTTGGCCAAGACTTCCCCGTACAAGCCGCTGCAATGGCTTGGCGGCACCTATTCGACCCTGGTGCGCGGCGTTCCCGAGCTGCTCTGGGTGCTGCTGATCTACTTCGGCACCGTCAACCTGATGCGCGCCCTGGGTGAGTTCTTCGGCAACCCGGAGTTGGAACTCAACGCCTTCGCCGCCGGGGTCATCGCCCTCGGCCTGTGCTTCGGCGCCTACGCCACCGAAGTGTTCCGTGGCGCGATCCTCGCCATTCCAAAGGGCCATCGTGAGGCCGGCGTGGCCCTGGGCCTGTCGAAATGGCGGATCTTCACCAGGCTGATCATGCCGCAGATGTGGCGCATCGCCCTGCCGGGCCTGGGCAACCTGTTCATGATCCTGATGAAGGACACCGCGCTGGTGTCGGTGATCGGCCTGGAAGAAATCATGCGTCACTCGCAGATCGCCGTGACCGTGTCCAAGCAACCTTTCACCTTCTATATGGTGGCGGCCTTCATGTACCTGGGCCTGACCGTGCTGGCCATGACCGGCATGCACTTCCTGGAAAAACGCGCCGCTCGCGGCTTCGCGAGGAGCGCCCAATGAACTGGGAAGTGATCATCAAGTGGCTGCCCAAGCTGGCCCAGGGCGCCACGCTGACCCTGGAACTGGTGGCCATCGCGGTCATCGCCGGCCTGCTGCTGGCCATTCCGCTGGGCATCGCCCGCTCGTCGCGCCTGTGGTACGTGCGCGCCCTGCCCTATGCCTACATTTTCTTCTTCCGTGGCACGCCGCTGCTGGTGCAGCTGTTCCTGGTCTACTACGGCCTGGCACAGTTCGATGCAGTGCGTAACAGCGCGATGTGGCCGTACCTGCGCGATCCGTTCTGGTGCGCCACCGCCACCATGACCCTGCACACCGCGGCCTATATCGCCGAGATCCTGCGCGGGGCGATCCAGGCCATCCCGCCGGGCGAGATCGAAGCGGCGCGGGCGCTGGGCATGTCCAAGCCCAAGGCGCTGTTCTACATCATCCTGCCCCGGGCGGCGCGCATCGGCCTGCCGGCCTACAGCAACGAAGTGATCCTGATGCTCAAGGCCAGCGCCCTGGCCAGCACCGTGACCCTGCTGGAACTGACCGGCATGGCCCGCACCATCATCGCCCGCACCTACCTGCCGGTGGAGATCTTCTTCGCCGCCGGGGTGTTCTACCTGCTGATGTCCTATGTGCTGGTGCAAGGCTTCAAGCTGTTGGAACGCTGGCTGCGCGTCGAGCAATGCCAAGGCCGCTGAACCGCTTCTGTAGGAGCGAGGCTTGCCCGCGATAAACGATAACGCGGTGTACCAGATAACCCGCGACGCTCTCATCGCGGGCAAGCCTCGCTCCTACGGCCCCTATCCTGAGCAGCCCAGCATGCCCTCCATCCTCCAAGGCCCCGAACTCCTCAGCCGCTTCCAGGCCCTGGACCGCTTCCTGCTGGACCATCAACCGCTCTGGCGCCCACGCCCCTTCACCGAGCCGCAGCTGCCCTGGGAAGCCCAGCACCATGAACTCGCCCAGTGGCTGCGCCAGCGCAGCCTGGACGATGCCGAGGCGAGCCATAACCACCCAGAACGGCTCGATGCTCCCGCGCCCTTCCCCGATCTGGCGCGGATCGCCGCCGTGCTCGGTGCCGTGGCCGAGCTGCCGACGCACGAGGTGCCAGCCGCCCGCCAGCGCCTCAATGTCGATGTGCCCGGGCGCAAATGGCAGCAGATCGAAGCCTTCGCCGCCTGCCTGGAGTTCACCCAGGCGCCCGGCCACTGGCTGGACTGGTGTTCGGGCAAGGGCCACCTCGGCCGCCGCCTGCTGCAACCCGGGCAACGGCTGACCTGCCTGGAATACGACCCGGCGCTGGTCGCCAGCGGCCGGCAACTGAGCGAACACCATCGGCTGCCGGCCAGCCACCTGCAGCAGGACGTACTCGCCGCCGACGCCGCTGCCCGCCTGAGCGCCGAACACACCCCGGTGGCCCTGCACGCCTGTGGCGACCTGCATGTACACCTGATGCAACTGGCCAGCGAACGCGGCTGCCGCCAGCTGGCTATCGCGCCCTGCTGCTACAACCGCATCAGCCATGCCGAGTACCAGCCGCTCTCCGGCCCGGCCAAGGGCTCGGCGCTGCAACTGTCCCTCGACGACCTGGGCCTGCCCCTGAGCGAGACCGTCACCGCCGGCGCCCGGGTGCGCCGCCAACGCGACAGCTCCATGGCCCGCCGCCTGGCCTTCGACCTGCTGCAACGGCGGCTGCGCGGGGTCGACGAATACCTGCCCACCCCGTCGCTGCCCGCCAGTTGGCTGGACAAAACCTTCGCCGACTACTGCCACGACCTGGCGGCCCTCAAGGACTTACCCACAGTCGGTTCGCAGGACTGGCCGGCGCTGGAAGCCGCCGGCTGGCAGCGCCTGGCCCAGGTGCGCAACCTGGAGCTGCTGCGCGGCCTGTTTCGCCGGCCCTTGGAGCTGTGGCTGGTGCTCGATCGCGGGCTGTTTTTGCAGGAACAGGGTTACTGCGTGCAACTGGGCCTGTTCTGCCCGGCACCGCTCACCCCACGCAACCTGATGCTGCTGGCGGAACGTGGATAAGTTGGATCCATCATCCTATCCAGCCTGTGGATAACTCTGTTGATGAAATCCCGCCAAAGCCGCTGAAAGCGCCTGCTACAGCCTCAATACAGAGCTGGTCATTTTTTGTTCATAAAAATAAACCAGCGAAAAAACAGCCAGTTGCGGCGAATTGAGAACGGATCCACAAAATCAGCGAAAACAGCCGCGCGACAGCCATCGATTGTGCATAAGCGTCAATGCCAAAGGACATAACAGCCGAAAACCGGCACCACAGGCGAGGCAAATTGCGCCGGTCGGCGACGCTTGTTATACAGACGCAGGCGCTCGCGGGCGCGTCCGCTCCAGAACCTTTGTGATTAACGGGAAAAGACAGTGACGTTCATTTCTTATGCACAAAATTTCGAAGACATCCGCCTGTGGCGCGCGCTCAAACACGTTGAAAACGGCTTCTACATCGACGTCGGCGCCAACCACCCCACCGCCGACTCGGTGACCCGCGCCTTCTACGATCGCGGCTGGCGCGGCATCAACGTCGAACCGGTGCCGAGCTATTACCACGCCCTGTGCCAGGAGCGGCCCTGGGACACCAACCTGCAATGCGCCGCCGGCGACAACGCCGAGGCCCTGACCTTCTACGCCATCGCCGACACCGGCCTGTCCACCCTCGACCCCGCCATCGCCCAGCAACACAAGGACGCCGGCATGCAGGTGCAGACCCAGATTGTCAGCTCACGCACCCTGAGCGATATCTGCGAGGCCCACGTCGGCGGCCCCATCCACTTCCTCAAGATCGACGTCGAAGGCCACGAAGAAACCGTGCTGCGCAGCATGGACTTCAACCGCTGGCGGCCGTGGATCCTGCTGATCGAAACCCCATGGAACCGCGACCAGGCCTGGGAAACCCTGGTCACTGGCGCGGGCTACCACCCGGTGGTGTTCGACGGCATCAACACCTTCTACCTGGCCGAAGAACACCTGAACCTCAAGGGCGCCTTCGACATCCCGCCGTGCAACCTCGACGAGTTCCAGTTCAACCCCGGCCACCGCTTCGTCGCCCCCGCCACCGACCTGGAACAGGCCCTGATCGCCGAACGCCAACGCGCCGACCGCGCCGAAGCTGCACTGCACGCCCTGCGCAACAGCCGCTCATGGCGCGCCCTCGAAAAACTCAAGAAAGTACTGGTCCGCGGCTAGAGCCCGGCACAAAGCAAAAATAGTCAGATTTCAGGGGTTTACAGAACCCCGCCAATCGCTATAATCGTCGCCCACACGCCGGTATAGCTCAGTTGGTAGAGCAACTGACTTGTAATCAGTAGGTCCCGGGTTCGACTCCTGGTGCCGGCACCATACAAGGTTCCAGAGAAGGCTTTCAAAATCTCTGGAACCCCCGAAAAACCCGCCTTCTGGCGGGTTTTTTCGTTTTGGCGTTCCATCGGTTTCCGTCAGAAACTGGTGGATTCCAACCGTTTTAAGGGTAGAGTTTGGGATACAGGTCACTTCGATAAAAGGGAGTACCCTTATGTCGCGCACCACAGCTCCCCTCTCCGACGCAGCTTGCCGCTTGGCAAAACCTACAGACCGCGCCTACAAGCTTTTCGACGGCGATGGCCTCTACCTCCTAGTCCAACCCAATGGCCGCAAAGGCTGGCGGCTCCGTTACGTCAAACCTGACGGACGCGAAGGACTGACCTCGTTCGGCAACTACCCCGTCATTGGCCTCGCCGATGCGCGCCGCAAGCGCTTGGAAGTTAAGCGAATGCTTGCGGATGGCGTTGATCCTATAGAGACCAAGCACCAAGCCAAGGCGGAAGCCGTAATCAAAGGCAGAACCTTTGAAAGCGTTGCGCTCGACTGGCATACGGAAATGTCGGCCAAGTGGGCACCAGGCCATTCCAAGACAGTGATGAGCCGCCTCAAAACCCACGTATTCCCGCTGATCGGCGCACGCGCCATTATTGATCTCGACACCCATGACCTTATGCAGCCCTTGGAAGCGATCAAGAAACGCGGAACGATAGACGTTGCTTTAAGGGTACAAAACTACCTTCAGAGCATCATGCGCGAGGCAAAGCGCCTCCGGCTTATCACCATAAACCCTGCTTACGACCTCGAAGGCTCGATCAAGGCCCCGCGGGTGGTCCATCGCCCGGCTCTACCCTTATCGCGACTGCCGGAACTGCAGGAGCGGATCGACACCTATAAAGGCCGGGCACTTACCCGTCTGACGGTGATGCTGTCGCTGCATGTGTTTGTACGATCCAGCGAGCTGCGTTTCGCACGCTGGAGCGAGTTCGACCTCAAGCGTGGCACCTGGGAGATACCGGACACTCGACCAGCGCTGGAGGGAGTACCTTTTTCCACAAGGGGTACGAAGATGGCCGGGGATATCCATTTAGTACCCTTATCGCCGCAAGCAGTGGCGCTACTCGAAAAAATCCATGCACTCACAGGCAAATTCGCATTGGTCTTCGCAGGTGATGCCAAACCCTGGAAACCCATGTCCGAAAATACCGTGAACAACGCGCTACGGACGATGGGATACGACACCAAAACCGATATCTGCGGGCATGGGTTTCGTTCAATGGCCTGCAGCGCACTGATCGAGTCCGGACTGTGGTCCGAGACCGCCATTGAAAGGCAGATGAGCCACAAGGAACGCAACAACGTCCGCGCCGCTTACATCCACAAGGCCGAGTTCATCGAGGAGCGCAGGCTGATCATGAACTGGTGGAGCCGGTACCTGGAGACCAACCGGCAGGAGCATGTCACTCCACACGAATTCGCGAACCAGACCGGAGCGAACGTCACTCGCCTAAAAGCAAAACGTGGCGCAACCGAGTAAGCGCTCGGTCTTCATATCTCAGTGATCCGCTTTTCCACGCGGGTCCATCCAAGCAGGGCTGCAAAGCCGCCCTGCTTGGATGGACCTCACTTAAAAAATCGAAAGCCCAAGTAACTGTCTGTCGAAAACCACAGATTTCCACCGGTGGATAGTTTCATCCACAGCCGCAGAACGCCCGAAAATTCGGGCCTTGACCCGAATTATCCACAAGCGTAGAAAAGATCGGGCAAAGCGCTGTCGTCGACAGCAACCCAGGTAGCCAGAACCTTTAAGGCTACGCCACACGGTGGTGGTTCTCCCAAAGTGCGATTAGCGTCCGGCGGCTCGCACGGTCACAGCGATGTGATGGATGCCTCCTTTTACCAGTGTGCCCACTGCGGCAACTCATTCCCTTTCATAGCTGCCCTGCAGCAACCTATCCGCTTGGCCATTTCACTGCGCCAACCTGCGCCCGTCTCTTTCTTCCGGAAAGAGACGGGCGCTCCTACCGCTGCTGCAGCCCAACTCGTACAAGGCTTTGCGGCATTTCCCCTCGTGACAATCGGCGTGACAAACACCGAAGTCACCAGCAACAGCGATGCAGATGATGGTGCCGCAGCCCAAGGAATGGACTGCACCTGACTGACAGCCAGGCATGCCCCGGTCATCGCATCACTGCCCTCACCCGACTCAGGATCTCGCGGCGCCGGTCTCGTCAGCCAGTGCAACCTCCACCCGCCCACTTCTTCGGAAGTGCTCAGGAGGTCAGATCATGAGATGCCCAAGCTCCCGGTCGTAAAGAGCCGTAAGTCCCGCGTTAGTGGACACCCCTCACAGGTCGCAGGGACCTTGATCCCTGATAACACTCAACATTCTTGGCGGGATGACGTGGGGATAACGCTTCAGTCGATGGGCTTCGGGAGGAACAAGGCTATGCCACTTGTTGGAAGAAGGGGTGGACGGAATTTTGGATGGGGTCGACAGCTGAGTTATGCCGGACGGCAGGCGTTAAAGGATATGTTTGGCAACGGGCACTATTCCACGGTCAAAGCCCACGCAGACCGCTGGGTAGCCTTCGCCGAATGGTGCCGGTCCGAACTCGATCCAAGTATCAATGACGCCCGCAAGATCGACCAGCAAACGCTATTCGACTATGCCCAGCACCTGAGCCAACAGGTCGAGCGAAGCGGCCTGAAAATCGCTACCGCACAGAGCCGACTTTCCAGCGTGAACCGCACGCTGGAGGCGATTCGTGGTGATCGTTCGGTACGGGTCACCAGCCCCAGCCAAGCCCTCGGCTTGCACAGGTCCACAGTAAGAAGCGAGGCACCCAATGGACAAGATCGCAAGCACCTGAAAACCGTCATCAAAGCGCTCAACGCCCTGCAGCAGCAACGTGTCAGCGCAATCCTGCACCTTGCCCGCGAAACCGGCATGCGCCTGCGCGAAGCCATCCTGGCCGACCTGCCACGTTTGTATCGCGAAGCCGAGCGACTCGGCCGCATCAACATTCAAGACGGCACCAAGGGAGGTCGTTCAGGCGCATACGCACCACGATGGATAACAGCGACAAAGAACGTACGGGACGCACTGCAAGCCGCCCGTAACGCCTCGCCCATTGGCAGCAACAACCTGCTCGCCCAAGACGAAAGCTACAAGACCTTCCTGCAGCAAACCGTGAAACCGGCACGCGAGATCCTGCACGTATATGGCTTGAAAGGCTTCCACGAATTGCGCGCCGCCTACGCCTGCGAACGTTACAAACAACTTACTGGCCATGCAGCGCCGATCAACGACGGTACCTGCTTTCAGGAAAACCGTGAGCTCGACCAAACAGCACGCCAGCAGATCAGCCTGGAGATGGGCCATAACCGCACTGACGTGATCGCAGCCTACATAGGAGGACGGAGATGACTAAGTCCTTCGACATGAGGCTTTTCCTTGATGCCGTACTCACCGGTTCCCATGCCACGCGGCAGCGCCACATTAGGCAGGCCCAAACAATACAAAAGGCCATTCGGAAACGCTTCGGCCGAGACAATCCGTGGAGTTGGCAGCTTAAACATTTCCGGTGGTTTGAGGAGCAACACCTGAAGTCCCGCAGCCCGGCGACGAGGTATTACTACCAGCTAACCGAGTGGTTGATTATAAAGCGGCTTGGTAAACCTGGGCTTGCACAAGAAAGAAGCAAGAAAAACTGAGACCGCCCTGCCGGGTGATTGCAAACGGCGGCGAAATGGACCTGATCGCCTTCACAGCGCTAGGCGACACATTGTGTGGCTCGCATCAGGAAGATGTATAGAGCAGCCCAGCCACCAAGACTTCCACGCTAGTGTGATTGGCTATTTCAAAGCGGACCCACCTCTATAGAGCGCCTACTGAGCAAAAAGTGTTGACAGCACGAGCCAACGGGGAGATATTGCTCTCGCCATCTACTCAGTACGTCTTGTACAGAGAAAAATGAGGCGCGGCAGGTTGCACCCTGCCGCTATTGCAATAACTGACTCGTTAGGAGAGCTAGAGCTATGAAACTGTACCAAATTACCTATGACCTGCGTAAGAAACGTGATTACCAATCCCTGTATGAGCGCATTAAAGCCTACGGCACTTGGTGCCGGCCGCTGGAGTCTACCTGGATTATTGCCACGACCCAGACAGCGGCTCAGGTGCGAGATAACCTCAAAGCAGTAATGGATGCTGATGACGGGTTGCTTGTAACTCGTCTTAAGGGCGACGCTGCATGGTATGGGCTGGCAGCCGAGCAAGCCAAATGGTTGCAGAACCAGTACCAACGCTGCGAAGTCTGACCACACTTGTCGCGCCAAGGATGGCGCTTTTCCCCTGAGCTATTTATGCCAACCCAGTTATTCAAGTTGAGCGAACTGGCTGATGTCCGCTCCGGATACACCTTCCGCGGCGCGCTGGAGCATGACCCGTCTGGCGATGTTCGAGTACTGCAGATCAAGGATCTGCGCCAAAACGCAGTGATTGAACCCGATACGCTAATTGCCGTTACCTGGGACATTCGTACCGCTCCGCCTCTGCTTCAGCCTGGCGACATCACCGTGATCGCCCGTGGTGATAGCAACAAGGCCGTACTGTACGCAGGCGAGCAGGCAGTTGTAGCGACCAGCCAGTTTTTTATTGTTACAGCGAAACAGTCACAGGTGCTGCCGGCATTCCTGTGCTGGTTAATCAACTTGCCACAAAGCCAACGCAGCCTTGAGCGAAGCGGCAGTGCGATTCAAGCCATCGGCAAAGCGTCCTTGATGGACATGCAGATCCCCCTCCCACCGCTCGCGATCCAGCAGAAACTGATTGCCCTGCAAGCGGTGTGGGATGAAGAGGATGAACTGATCGCGCGCCTGCAAACCAACAGAGAGCACATGCTGCAAGGCATTTACCAGCAACTTATAAAGGCTTGATCCATGAACGACAAAGTAAACCAGGACGATATTAACAAGGCGCTGTGGGCAGCCTGCGACACCTTCCGCGGCACCATCAGTGCGGACACCTACAAAGACTTCATCCTCACCATGCTGTTCCTCAAGTACATCAGCGATGTCTGGCAGGATCACTACGACAACTATAAAAAGGAATACGGTGACGAGCCGGAGCTGATCGAGGAGATGCTCAAGAACGAGCGATTCGTGTTGTCAAGTGACGCCAGCTTCTATGCCCTCTACGAGCGTCGCCATGAGCCAGGAAACGGTGAGCGAATTGACCAGGCGCTGCACGCTATTGAGGAAGCTAACGGCACCAAACTCAAGGATGCCGGCAAGAGCGTGTTCCAGGACATCTCCTTCAACACAGACAAGCTCGGTGAAGAAAAACAGAAGAACTCTATCCTGCGCCACCTCCTAGAAAACTTCGCGGGGGCCGAACTCAACCTTAAACCGTCCCGTGTCGGCAGTTTGGATGTGATCGGTAATGCCTATGAGTACCTGATCAAGAACTTCGCCGCCAGCGGTGGGCAGAAGGCCGGTGAGTTCTACACACCGCCGGAAGTCTCTGAGCTAGTCGCCGAACTGCTAGACCCGCAACCGGGCGACACCATCTGCGACCCGGCCTGCGGCTCAGCGTCACTTCTAATGAAGTGCGGACGCAAGGTGCGCGAACACCACAACAGTAAGCAATACGCCCTCTATGGCCAGGAAGCTATAGGCTCCACCTGGTCGCTGGCCAAGATGAATATGTTTCTGCACGGAGAAGACAACCACAAGATTGAGTGGGGGGACACCCTGCGAAACCCCAAACTTCTCGACCAGAATGGTCAGTTGCTAAAGTTCGATATTGTAACCGCCAACCCACCGTTTTCGCTGGACAAGTGGGGTCATGAAGAGGCCGAGCACGATCAATTTGGTCGCTTCAAACGCGGCATCCCGCCAAAAACCAAGGCCGACTTCGCCTTTATTCTGCACATGATCGAAACCCTGAAAGCCAAGACTGGGCGAATGGCAGTAATCGTGCCCCATGGCGTACTGTTTCGTGGCTCCAGCGAAGGCAAGATTCGTCAGCAACTGATTGAAGAAAATCTGCTAGATGCCGTCATCGGTCTGCCGGAAAAACTCTTCTACGGCACAGGTATCCCCGCCTCAATCCTGATTTTCAGTAAGGCCAAAGCTGACGAAAACGTTCTGTTTATCGACGCCAGCCGCGACTTTAAGGCCGGCAAAAACCAGAATATTCTGGGTGATGAGCAGATCAAGAATATTCTGATCACTTACCGCCATCGCATTGGTTCGGACAAATTCAGTCATCGCGCCAGCCTGCAGGAAATCCGTGATAACGACTACAACCTTAATATTCCGCGCTATGTAGATACCTTCGAGAAAGAGGGAGAGATCGATCTGCTCGCAGTGCGTAACGAGCGCGAACAGCTCAAGGCACAACTCGTCAAACTGGAAGTGCAGATGGATGAGTACTTGAAGGAACTTGGTTATGGTTTTTAACGAGTGGCCACGCAGCAGCCTAGATGCTATTTCAAAAGTCATTGACTGCAAACACAGGACTCCTATTTATGTTGACTCCGGCATTCCCGTGGTATCCCCTGGGACATTAAAATGGGGGCAGCTAGATTTGGCATCGCCAAGCAAGCGAGTAACAGAAGAGGACTATCAATCACTGATGGATCACTGTGTAGTCGATATTGGCGATCTAGTAATTAGCCGCAACCAGTCCATTGGCGTGGCAAGTTATGTCGACACGACAGAACCGTTTATTCTTGGTCAAGATACAGTTTTGATCAAGCCAAACTCTGAAAAAGTTAATAAAAAATTCCTATATTTCAAGTTTCAATCAGAGCGTGTTCAGCTAGACATTCTAAGGCTGGCTGGTGGCTCGACTTTTTCACGTATCAACTTGTCAGAACTACGCAAGTTACGTTTTAGCATCCCACCGATTCAAGAACAGACAAAAATTGCAAAAATTCTGTCCGCATGGGATCAAGCCATCACCACCGCCGAATATCTTGTAGAGAATAGCAGGCTCCAGAAGAAAGCGTTGACGCAGCAATTACTGACGGGTAAAAAACGCCTGCGTGGTTTTCAAGAAGACTGGCGACAAATCCGCCTCGAAAAGCTCTTCCGTAGAGTCACAACAAAAAACACTGAAGCAAATACCAATGTGATGACTATTTCAGCTCAACAGGGCTTAATCCGCCAAGAAGATTTTTTCAGCAAAACCGTCGCCTCAGAAATTCTAGACAACTATTTTCTACTCAAGAAGGGACAGTTTGCCTACAACAAAAGCTATTCCAATGGTTATCCTATGGGAGCTATAAAGCGCCTGAACAAATACGATAAAGGCGTGGTCACTACACTTTATATTTGCTTTGAGACCGTCAACGAAAACACCTGCACTCCAGAGTTTTTTGAGCACTATTTTGAGTCTGGCTTGTTGAACAAAGGCTTGAGCAAAATCGCTAACGAAGGCGGTCGCGCGCATGGCTTGCTTAATGTCAAACCAAGCGACTTCTTTGGCCTACAGGTGTTTGTCCCCGAAGGTATAGAGCAAAATGCAATTGCTGCTGTGCTCACCACCGCTGATCAGGAAATCCAACGACTTCAAGCCAAACTTTCCTGCCTGAAGCAAGAGAAAAAAGCATTGATGCAGCAATTGCTAACAGGCAAACGCCGAGTAGTGGCAGATGAACAGGAAGTAGCTTGATGGCTAAAAAACACGTCCCCTTTGTGATTGCCTACGATTTCGACGGCACCCTGTCTCCCGGTAATATGCAGGAGTACAACTTTGTACCGGCATTGGGCATCAAGCCGGCTGAATTCTGGCGCGCAGTCAAGGCTATGTCTCAGGAGCAGCAGGCGGACGAGATTTTGGCTTATATGCGGCTGATGATCGAGAAAGCGCAGGCCGCCCGGGTGCCGGTGCACAAAAAGGACTTTGCCGATTTTGGGGCGCATATTCAACTATTTCCAGGCGTGCAAGACTGGTTCAAACGTATCACTGAATATGGCCGCGCCAAGGGCGTAAAGGTCGAACACTTCATCATCTCGTCGGGGCTACGCGAGATGATTGAGGGGACCCCGATCAACAAGCATTTCACACGCGTCTATGCCTCAGGCTTTATGTACGACCATAACGACGTCGCGCACTGGCCAGCCTTAGCGGTGAACTACACCACCAAAACCCAGTATCTGTTCCGCATAAACAAGGGCAGCCTGGATGTGCACGATAACTCGGTAATCAACAAGTTCGTAGAGCCAGCCGAGCGGCCTGTGCCGTTCAGCAACATGGTGTTTATCGGCGATGGTGAGACCGATATTCCCTCCATGCGCCTGGTCAAGAATCAGGGCGGCCATTCGATTGCCGTGTACGGCAAGGGCAAACGCGGTGCCCGCGAAAAAGCACTCAAGCTGGTCAAGGAAGGGCGTACTAACCTGGCGACCACTGCCGATTACACCGATGGTTCAGCCATTGATCGCGCCGTGAAGGCGATGATCGACAAGGTGGTATCGGATCGCACAATCGCAGAAGCGAATGGCTGACACCACAGGTAGCGACCTACAGAGATGATGGTTTGAGGCAGTTCACCCAGCGCGGAATGGATGCTCGACCATAGTGGGTCATTGACCAACATAGCAGTTAAATTCATGAGCTGATTGGTTCCAGCAACAGCTGGCGGGCGGCTTGGAGAACTACAGCGGATGATACCAACACCTAAATTCCAGGAAGAATACAGTGCGAAACTTCCAGCTTTGGCTCTTCTGTGCAACCTCGGCTGGCAGTTCCTCTCGCCCGCGCAGGCACTGACAGCAAGGAGCGGCAAGAGCGACGAGGTAGTTTTGCGTGATGTACTGCGCGAGCAACTGAGCAAGCGACGTTTCTTGTTTAGCGGGAGTGAATATCCGCTATCGGCCAAGGCCATCGACAACCTGATCGGTGAGATGTGCAGCCCAGCGCTCAACGAAGGGCTACAGGCCGCCAACGAGCGGCTGTACAACCATTTGCTGTATGGCATCTCGGTGACGGAGTTCGTGGATGGTAAAAAAGCTAACCCGACCGTGGCGTTGATCGACTGGAACAATCTTACAAATAACAGCTTCATCTTTACCGAAGAGTTTCGCGTGCTGCGCAGCAGTGGTGTGGAATCGCGGAGGCCGGATATTGTTTGCTTCGTCAACGGTATTCCGCTGGCAGTGATCGAGGCCAAGCGCCCCGATAGCAATGCACAGAAAGGCCCGACCATCGACGAAGGCGTTTCGCAGAGTTTGCGCAACCAGCGTCACGACGAAATCCCAAGGCTATTCGCCTACAGCCAATTGTTGCTGTCGATCAATGGCAGCGACGGGCGCTACGCCACATGCGGCACGCCTGCGAAATTCTGGGCGGCTTGGCGTGAGGAAGATATCGCCACCGCAGAGTTGTATGCGCTGAAGAACCGCAAACTGAGTGCCGCGGAGAAGGCCTCTATTTTTAGCCACCGCCCTCCCCGTGATCGGGACTGGTATGACACCCTGATCGCTGGCGGCGAGCTAGCGCTGACCGGCCAGGATCAGTTGCTTATCAGCCTGCTCTCTCCTGCCCGGCTGCTGGAGATTACTCGCTACTTCACCCTGTTCGATAAGACGGCTGGCAAGATTGTTGCTCGCTATCAGCAGGTATTTGGCATCAAACGGCTGATCGAGCGGATTACCCACAAGCGCAAGGACGGTGGCCGCGAGGGCGGGGTGATCTGGCATACAACAGGCTCGGGCAAGTCATTCACCATGGTTTTTCTGAGCAAGGCGCTGATCCTGCATGACTCGCTCAAACAGTGTCGCATCGTGGTGGTCACCGACCGGGTCGATCTGGAAAACCAGCTGAGCAAGACTTTCGCCTCGGGCGGCGAACTGGCAGGCAAGAAGGATCGCGGGGCCGCGATGGCCACTTCCGGGACGCGCTTGGCCGAGCAGATCGGCAAGGGTAATGAGCGCATCATTTTCTCCCTAATCCAGAAGTTCAACAGCGCCACCAAGCTGCCGCAATGCGTGAACACTAGTGCTGACATCATCGTGCTGATCGATGAAGGTCACCGCAGCCAAGGCGGTGAAAACCATATCCGCATGAAACAGGCGCTGCCCAATGCGGCTTTTGTGGCGTTTACCGGCACGCCCCTGCTCAAAGACGACAAGACCACAAATAAGTTTGGTCCCATCGTGCATGCCTACACCATGCACCGAGCCGTGGAGGATCAAGCGGTGACGCCGTTGCTCTATGAAGAGCGCATCCCCGATCTGGATGTGAACGCGCGCGCTATCGATAGCTGGTTCGAGCGCATCACTGAAGGGCTGAGCGAGCAGCAGAAGGCCGATCTAAAGCGCAAGTTCGCCAAGAAAGGACAGATCTACAGCGCAGATGATCGAATTCGCTTGATTGCACTTGATATCGCCAACCACTTCGTGAAAAACATTGATGAAGGCCTCAAAGGGCAGTTGGCCTGTGACAGTAAGGCGTCGGCGATCAAGTACAAGCAATACCTGGACGAAGCGGGTCTTTTCGAAAGCGCTGTGGTGATGAGCCCACCGGATAGCCGCGAAGGCAACACCGAAGTGGATGAAGCTGCTTCACCGGAGGTAACTCAATGGTGGAAGAACAACGTTGGGAGCGCGGATGAGCAGGTCTACACCAAGAAGTTGATTGAGCGTTTCGATAAGGATGATTCGCTCAAGCTTTTGATCGTAGTGGACAAGCTGCTGACGGGCTTCGATGAGCCGAAGAATACCGTGCTATACATCGATAAGCCGCTCAAGGAGCACAACCTGATTCAGGCCATTGCACGGGTCAACCGATTGCATCCCCTGAAGAAGTTCGGCCTGCTGATTGACTATCGCGGCATTCTTTCCGAGTTGGATACCACGATTCAGAAATATCAGGATTTGGCTTCACGCACTCAGGGTGGCTATGACATAAATGACATCGCCGGCCTCTACAGCCAGATGAGCAGCGAGTACAAACGGCTACCTCAACTGCACAAAATACTCTGGGCGATTTTTGCCGATGTGAAAAACAAAGGCGATATCGAACAGTTACGCCAGGTACTGGTACCCAAGATGCAGGAGCGCGACGGTGAGTTTGTGGATGTAAATCTCAAAGTGCGCGAGGACTTCTATGAGGCGCTAACCGAGTTCGCCAGTTGCCTGAAGGTTGCATTGCAATCAGCCTCTTTCTTCGAGGACACCAGCTTTAGTGACGCTGACCGCGCTCACTACAAGGAAACGCTCAAGCAGTTCTCCAGCCTACGCCAACTGGCCAAACAGGATGCCGGTGAGACGGTGAACTATGACCAGTACGCCGAACAGGTGCGCAAGTTGCTGGATAAGCATGTAGTCGGCGTGGAGGTTAGAGATCCAGGTGGTGTTTATGAAGTTGGCAAGATGGGGCAGCAAAAGCCTGAGCAGTGGAGTGAGGACAGGGTGCGCAACGAAACCGACATCATCAAGACCCGCGTGAGCAAGATGATTGAGCAGGAGCTACGTGACGACCCCTATGCCCAAGAAGCATTTTCTAAGCTGCTGCGCCAAGCCATTGAAGATGCCGCAAAGCTGTTCGATCACCCGCTCAAGCAGTACCTGCTATTCCACGAATTTGAGCAGCAGGTGCAGGCGCGCAAGCTAGATGAACTGCCGGACGTATTGGCGGGTAACCGCCATGCCCAGGCTTACTTTGGTGTTTTCAAGAAAAGCCTTCCGGAAGCCCTGACCTCAGCCGATGAACAGGTACAGGGGCACTGGGTGAAGCTGGCTTTTAGCCTGGATGAAATGGTCATGACCTCTGTGGCCGAACATTCTATCAACCCACAGAACATTGAAAGCGATATCCGCAAGAAGTTGTTACCGCTGCTCTTCAAGGAGTGCAAGGCGGTGGGGGCCGGCATGGATCAGGCGAAGGCCATGGTTGAGTGGGTGGTGCAAATTACGCGGGTGGGCTTGTCCGGTCTATGAGCGCTCCCATCGTCACGAATGCTCCGTCTAGTCCACCAGGGCAAAGCCGGCTGAGCTTTTACTACGCCGATGAGTTGATACAGGTTGAGCGGGCCCCACGGGGGCGCGAGGTTTCGCGCATTCTGATCAAGGTCGATCCAGATTGCCGCGTGCGGGTCAGTGCACCGGCCGGCGCTAGTGATGAACAGGTATTGGGTGCACTGAAGCGGCGCGGCCGTTGGATTTATCAACAGCTTCGTGAGTTCCGCGCTCAGCGAACGCATGTCCGCCCGCGGCAATACATCAGCGGAGAAAGCCACTACTATTTGGGCAAGCAATATGTGCTTAAGGTCGTGGAGGCTCCTGATGAGCTGCAACAGGTGCGTCTATTGCGTGGCAAGCTGGAGGTGTCTGTCCGGATGAAGTCGGCTGGAAAGGTACGCGAGCTACTGCACGCTTGGTACAAGACCCGCGCCCGAGAGGTTTTTGATCGACGTCTGGAGGCAGTCTTGCAGCAAGCCCTTTGGGTTTCTGGCAAGCCGCCACTGCGCATCCTCAGCATGCAAACGCAGTGGGGCAGTTGCTCCCCCGCCGGGCGCATCACTCTCAATCCCCACTTGGTTAAGGCGGCTCGTGAGTGCATTGACTATGTAATCCTGCATGAGCTTTGCCATATCGCGGAGCATAACCACAGCGAACGCTTTTACCGGCTAATGCAGCAAGTGATGCCACAGTGGGAAAGTGTGAAAAAGCGGTTAGACGGTATGGCGGCTTCCCTACTCAACGGCGGTTGATTTTGATTATACATCTGGATGCCGACTCTAGAATTACTACTGACCAAAAGCAGCCTCCTAGTTAGTCGGCACTATTGATCCGATTTTTTGCCGCAAGATCAACTTTCTTGATAGAGACCATCGCTGATGGGACACGACTTTAAAAGTATGGAAAAGGGTGAGCTACACGTTCACTTAAATGGCCTCGTCAGTACGCGCCTAGTTATTGATTTACTCCAGCAGCAGGGAGCAGAAATTCCTGATAATTTCGATTTAGAAAGAGACCTCACCAGGTTTATACCTTCCCCTGACCTTCAGACATATCTAAAGCCTTGGCAAGTTTTAAGGCTTATACCTCAAGGTCGCACAGCTCTCAATTTAATGGTTTTTAGTGCATTCGAAAACCTAGCAGCTCAGAATGTAAAGTTTGTCGAGTTACGGAGTAGCGTAATTTATCTTGCACTCCTTAATAACGTCACAGTACCCGAGGCGCTCTTGTGGTTGACCGAAGAGATTTACAGCGCCTCACTAAAATACGGCATTAGGGGCGGGCTGATATTAACGGTTTCACGCGGGGATTACGCTGCGGAACATCTACGCACCCTCTTAGCCGCTTATGCATCCATTGGTAAGCCCGGAATAATAGTGGGGCTAGATTTAGCTGGCAACGAAGATACCGTATCTCCAACAGAGCTCCCTCAGTTATATCGGAAAGCAAAATCTGATTTAGGATTAAAAGTCACTATACACGCAGGGGAAACAGGCAACCCCCAAAATATTATAGAAGCTATAGCCGAGTTTGATGCTGACAGAATTGGGCACGGCACAGCCGCATTCAAATCAACTAAAATCATGGAATTGATGCAAAAACGCGACATATGTGTAGAGGTATGCCCTATTAGCAACCGCCTAACAGGTGCTGTAAAATCAAGCGAGTCCCATCCTGTATGCGAGTTTATTAAATTCGGTGTACCGTTCGTTATTTGCTCGGACAATCCGGCGATTCACGGTGCGAGCATTAGCGATGACTATAATGAGTTCTATAAAGAAACAGAAAATAGTGCCATTCTCGAGAACATGCTGACTTTACAAAGAAAATATAGCTTCATGGAAGATAAAAATGAAAATTAGATTTGTTTCAAAAAACAACTTTAAAGTCCAAGAAGTCCAACAAATACTTCAGGATGCTGGGGTAGAGGTCGTTGCAGCCCGATACTCAATTGATGAAATCCAAACTGAGAATGTTGATAGTTTGGTCAGAGATAAATTACTGAAGGCTTTCAAGATAATAGGACGCCCTGTTTTCGTCGAGCATACTGGTCTCTATATTGACAGCCTCAATGGCTTCCCAGGTGGATTAACACAGATTTTTTGGGACAAGCTTCAAGCTGACAAATTTTCGACCCTGTTTGGATCCGGGGAAAATATTAACTTGGTCGCAAAAACGATAATTGGATATTGCGACTCTATGAAAATCCATCTTTTTGAAGGTGCAATAAAAGGTACCATATCTGCTGAACCCCGAGGAAACAGGGACTTTCAGTGGGATTGCGTTTTTATCCCCGAAGGCTTTACTGAAACTTTCGCGGAAATGGGGGATAGAAAAAACGACATATCGATGAGGCGTATTGCATTCGATAAGTTTAAACAGTTTCTTAAAGATGGAAATACTTGATGGAACAGTTACTATCATCTTTTAAGCAAGGCAACGTTATACTTTTCGTTGGTGCTGGAGTATCCACCAATCTGGGGCTTCCATCTTGGGGCGAACTGATCGACAAAATCGCTCAAGAACTAGGGTATGACCCTGAGATTTACAAGACATTTGGCGATCATTACGCCCTTGCCGAATATTATAGGATCAAAAAAGGTAGTATCGGTCCCCTCCGAAGCTGGATGGACCGAAGCTGGCATGCTCCGACTATCAATATAGAATCGTCGAAAATTCATGAACTGATTGCAAAAGCCAACTTTCCAATAATTTACACTACAAATTATGATCGATGGCTCGAAAACACATTCGATCACTTCCAAAAGCCATACACCAAAATAGCATCAGTATCTGACGTAACTAAGATAAGACCTGGAAGTACTCAAATAATTAAGTTTCACGGAGACTTCGATGATGACACCTCGATAGTACTTGATGAAACTAGTTATTTTGAAAGATTAGAATTCGAAACACCTCTAGATATTAAATTGCGATCAGACGTGCTTGGCAAATCAGTACTATTCATTGGTTACCGACTTGCCGATATAAATTTAAGGTTTCTATTCTACAAGCTATCCAAAATCTGGAAGGCCAACTGCAATAGTGAGGCACAGCCTCGGTCATACATATTTTCACCTAGACCAAACCCTGTCCAAGAAGCCATTCTTAACCAATGGGGAATTAACATGCTGTCCTCTCAGGTAGACTCCCAAGGAGATGCTCTCGCTGAATTTTTAGAGAATTTTGTATAACTCAAATGCATTTTCACCCGGCTAAACCGAAGAAATTTACGACTTCGGCCTGATTTTAAAAGAAGGCTCTCAGCAGGCCGAAAGTTCAAAGCAGACTCTGAAATTTATTAACCACATCGTTGCACTTGCTATGGGAATAATCCCTAGCAGAAAAAACTGCAAAATCTTAGGGTAGCTTTAGGGGTATAGCGGATTAATCGTAGCTGTTATCTCATTGTATTCAATGAAAAAAGTCCGTTTTTTCGACTCCTGGTGCCGCACCATACAAAACAAAGCCCCGCAATGCGGGGCTTTGTTGTTTCTGGCTGTTGTAAACGCCACTTAGTTCGCCTTAGTTGTCCACATTGTGCCCAGGCTGGCGAAAACGGTCCCAGGCGCTGGGCGCGCTCAAGCGGTGTCGGGCCGACCCGCGAGTCTGGTGGCCGACATGGACAGCCAACTGGCCGTTCATCCCCCATGCCGGCAACGCCGCTGCCTTCACTGCGGCGCCAGCCAAGGCCAACGTGCTGGGGGGGAAGATAAAGCCCCTCCCCTTTAAAAATTGAGCCTGAGCACTGTCCGCCAGAGGTTTTTAATCGGCGAGGTACAGTGCTTGTCCCAATTGCGCTGCCACCATTCATCCTCGTTTTTCACTTCGGTCTCGATGTCGCTACCCGCCAATGTTGCTGGCTGCTGACGGAACAGCATCGGAAAGGCGCAGTGCTGCTTTATGCGCTTCTTGAAAATCACGTCAACGGGCGTGCCGTTGTACGGGGTGTTCGCCAGGATCTGACAACCCTCACGAGACAGGATATAAGCGTGCAGCGCAACGACGCGGCCCCGGGCAATAAAGGGGAACCAGGTTAGCCAAGTCCTGCCCATGCTGTACCCCAGGTGCAGCACTTCAAATTGCCGAGTACGGATGAATTTGTTGATCCAGCGGATGGGGGTCGCCTTCAGCTCATACGGTGCAACGTCGTCTTCAAAGATCAACACCCGGTCAAGCCCGCGCTCGAGCGCAATCCGTGCCAGGTCCTGGTGCGACTCATAGCAGCCACGGACAGGGTCGGCGTGCCGCTCCACGACATGGAACACCACCGGGTTTCGGATCAGGCTTTGTACCGAGGCCCGGAACAGCTCTCGCCGGTCTGTTCGCTCTTTCAACGAAATGCAGTAGACCGCATCCACGTCGAACATGATTTTCCCGCCCGAGCCCTCAATCCTTTCTGACACCAACTCACTCCCACAAAAACGAAGAAGGCGCGGAGTTGAGCCGCGCCTGTTGCGGCAATTATGTCAAAACGATGGCGGGGATTTTTCTGAACTTATTACGAGTTAATTCCAACAAGGGCAGCATCATAAATGTTGCACGATGGCTTCACCGAAACAGCGAGGGATGCAGATGAAGTACAGCGAGTTTCGGCGATGGTTGAAAGACCAAGGCGAGGAGTTCCAACCCGGCAAGGGCAGCCACTTCACCCTGCAGGAACGCGGTCGGCGGATCTCTATCACCGTCGAGGCTGCATAAGCATCTGGTAAGCAACGACCAGCCCCCCACTGCTCTATCGGGCAGTGGGGGCTTTTTCATGCATGCGGCCACCGCCCTGAAAAATCCGAGCGCAGAGAAAAAAACCTGCCAAAAAAACACTTATCCCCCTCCCGCCGACGGGCTCTGCGTCCATTTTTTGTGCAAACCGGCAGGGTAGTGCAAACCAGGCCCCAGCCCAGGCCTGCTACGGGTCCTGTGGGGCGTTCGGCACTTGCACGGCTCAAGGTTTTGCAGAGAAATGTCATGCGCTTGCGCGGCGTGCTGTGGCGTCCTGGACGGGGTGACAATTCTGAAAGCCCCGACCCGCCTGGGCGAAAAGCTGAAAAACATGAGAAGACCGCAGTTTTCAAAATCGGAACGACTCCAGAAAAAACAACAGTCGCCTTCATCCATTATCGTTGCTTTCCAAGATCAATTTTTTCGAACATCCCGTTCGATATTTTCTCATATTCACAGAAGCCAATTAGATCGATCATGCGCCACGACTCACGCAGATGCGGGTGAAACAGTGGGATGGATAACTAACCTGATCGCCTATTTAACAGGCCGTCAGTCAGCTCAAGACACACCTCAAGAGGAAGTACGCATGGCTAAGGTATTGGTTCTTTATCATTCGATGTACGGTCATATCGAAACAATGGCCCAGAGCGTGTCGGAAGGTGCCCGGAGCGTTCCCGGGGTTGAAGTCACCCTCAAACGCGTACCCGAGACCATGGACCCGGAAGCCTTCAAGGCTGCCCATGGCAAAGTGGATCAGAGCGCTGCGGTTGCCACGCCAGGTGAGCTGGGCGACTACGACGCAATCATCCTGGGTACTCCGACCCGCTTCGGCAATATGTCCGGCCAGATGCGCAACTTCCTCGACCAGACTGGCGGGTTGTGGGCCAAGGGCGGGCTGGTTGGCAAGCTCGCCAGTGTATTCACCTCGACAGGTACCGGCGGCGGCCAGGAGATGACCATTACCTCCACGTGGACCACCCTGGCTCACCACGGCATGATCATTGTGCCCATCGGTTACAGCTCGCCAGCCTTGTTCGATACATCCAGTGTCGGCGGTGGCACGCCTTATGGCGCATCCACCATTGCCGGTGGTGACGGCTCGCGCCAGCCTGATGCTCGTGAACTGGAGATCGCCCGTCATCAAGGCCAGTACGTGGCCCAGCTGGCGGTCAAGCTGAGCAAGTAGGCGGTCGCCAGGCCGAGCTGAGGCAGACACTGCCTAGCGCGCTCTGTAATCAGCAGGTCCGGAGACAAAACCAAGCCCTCGCAGCAATGTGAGGGCTTGTTGTTTCTGTCTACGTCACAAGCGACGTAACAAGCCGCCGTCTCTTGGCGATGACCATCAATGCGCGCAAATCGCAACCTCCGGTCGAGACCAGCCCCATCGTCAGCACTGCCTGCGGCCATTCCCCCTCAATTGATCGCCACTGAAAACAAAAATCCGCCCGGCCGTACGTTTTCAGAACCATCCCCTTAAAGGCATCAGCCCTTGGTAAGTGTCAAAACGTGCCCAGCGGTGACGACGGTTCTCTTGCCGCTTTCAGGAATTGGAAAAACAGTGTTCATCTGAATAGGCGTATTAGAAGAGGGGAAATGGAGGAAAAGTAGGGTCAGACCATCTTATTTTCCTGAGGCATACACCATAGGGAGCCCGATTCAGAAATGTCTCATTTCTTGGGCAATTGCATCCAAACCAGAATGCCGGCTTCAGTCGATATCCGGGCTCACTAATAAAGCCACCGGTATATCTGCAGGCTTTCACACCTATGGGGAAATGGAATGCATCCCAGACCTAACATCACCCTGCATCCTTGTGCACGAGAAACACTCTCTCGACACAGGTGCAGGGTGCCTTCTCTTGCCATTGGACTGCTCCTTGCCTACCAATCCGGTACCGCCCTGGCGGACCTCTCTTTCGACGGACAGAACCGCTTCATCATGACGGGCCAGCGAATGGCGGTAACCCTGGTCAACGAAGGCAAGCAGGCCGCCCTGGCGCAAGTCTCGCTGGACTGGGGAGAGAAAGAGTCTGGGCGCAGCCAGACACTGCCCCTGGCGGTCTCCAAACCGTTGCTGCAAATCTCCAGCGGACAGAAAGCCACCGTGGAAATTTTCTACCAGGGAACAGGCCTGCCTACTGACCGCGAATCTTATCTTCTGTTGAGCGTCCTGGACGTGCCTCCGGCCGCCAAGACGCCTCACACCATGACAGTCGCTTTGCGGCACCGCTTCAAGCTGCTCTACCGCCCACCGCTAAAGAACACCTTGGACGACGCCATGGCCGGATTGTCCTGGGAAACGCAGAGAGAAACCGCAGGCAGGCTCATCGCCGACAACCCATCCCCCTACTACCTGACCCTCAGCGATATCGAAGCCATCGGACCGAATGGCCAACCCTGCGGCCAGCCGATCGAGCACCTCATGCTCCCGCCGCTCTCGACACAGCCCGTCGACATACCGGCCTGCCAACCTGCCAGTCTGCGTTACCAGATCGTCAGCGACGCAGGCAACCTGCGCCCCTACGGGGCAACACTATCCACCGACAAAAAAAGCCACGGCTCGGCTCAATTTTGAGGTCAATGGAGGAGACATGATGAAGAAAATTTACCAGTTGGTTTGCCTGGCCCTGCTACTGGCGCTGACTCAGAAGAGCTATGCCCTGGCCTGCAAGAAAGATGGCACCCAAGCCGCCGATGCAATAATGATCAACACCAGCATCGCTGTGCCGAACACCCTGCCGAAGGATACCGTGCTCTGGCGCTCCGATAATTACAGCATCAGCATGACCTGCTGGCAGGACAACTACGGGTATGGCAGAGAATACGTTTACTTTTATCTAAGCCCTCGCGACCAAGGCCTCACTATATTGGGACCAGACTTGGAGGTGGGTATCCAGCTGAACGGAACCGACCTGCGCTGTACTCAACTGGAGAGATGTCGGGTGCAACTCCCCATCGTTTTCGAGGGCTGTTACGTTTGGGCCGGTTGCAAGGACAAAGCTCAAACCTTCCCATTGAGCTTCAACTTCTTTATCTCCAAAAAAAGCCCGCCCAGCTCAGGCAAGGAGGGAAGCCTGACAGGAGCCGTGGTTTATCCAGCGTTCCAGTTGGATGGAGGGGGCGGTATGAACATCAACCCTGATAGCAACTTTGTCATGTCACTGGTTGGCTTGAACAATATGCGCTATATCGCCTGCTCATCGACCCTGTTTGTCTCCCCCAAGACCGTCGACTTTGGCAGTATCGCTGCCGCCTTGGCGCAAGCCGACAAGGTGATCAAGGAAGTCCCGTTCAGCATCACCGCCCTCAAGAACTGCACTAGCGCTTACGGGCTGAACGCACGGCTCACGCCGGTCGCCGCTACCGCGGCGGATGGCTACACCCTAGTGCCGAACAACAACTCATCGGTGGGCATCAGCCTGCTCAAGCAACCGAGCCGCAGTGCCATACCCTTCAACAAAGAGTTCACCTTGGTAGAGAACAGCCGTGATCAGATGGTGGTGAATAACTTCCTGGCTCAGCTGAAATGGCGAACCAGCAAGGCAATTCTCGGACCATTCAACGCCACCGCGACGATCGATGTTTTTTATAAATAGCCCCTCCGACCTCTGACATTCGCCTGTCATTTGACCGTTTGAAGAACTTGAAACAAGGGCGCCAATTGGCGTCCTTGTCTTTGCAGGGCGTGGTAGATCAAACGGCCATCACTCGCCCGATTACCCACGCAGATTCAGAATCCGGACAGACGGATCCAGGCCCCTCCGATTACTGCATACGCCCGCAGTCCGCGGCCTCCAGCGAGGCGTTGACAGGGGCGGTGCTATACTTTTTTAGCTAGTAATCAGCGTGCGGTGTTATCCAGAGCGGCAGGAAAAACGGTCTGGAATTTCAGATAACGACTGCAGAAAAAATGGGGGCCTCTGCGACGACGAAGTAGGAGGTGACTCATGAACCGGCATTTTTACATCAGCGATAATCTCGACGAGCTGGAAACCGTTGAAAGCGAGCTGGAAGCCAGCGGCATCAGTACCGAGCAGATTCATGTGCTCAGCGACCGGGATGCGGATGTGGAACAGCATCACCTGCATGATGTGAATTCACTCATGAAGCAGGATGTCGTTCACTCCGGCGAGATTGGCGCGGTCATTGGCATACCGCTCGCGGCATTGGTACTGCTCGGTGCGTATCTGGCAGGTTGGACCGAGTCCGCGGCAGGCTGGGTGCCGTTCATCTTTCTGGCGATCGTGATCCTGGGCTTCTGTATCTGGGAAGGCGGCTTCTTTGGTATCCAGGTGCCCAATGCCCACTTCAGCAATTTGAAAAAGACGGTAAGGGACGGCGAGCACATTTTCTTCGTGGACGTCGAACCCGCTCAGGAGCCGATCCTGGATCAGGTCATCAGCCATCACCCACAACTGCAGGTCGCCGGGACCGGCGCAGCAGCGCCTCACTGGATAGTGGCCTGGCTGCAGAAATGGCATCAGTTCAAGCGCACGATATAGGACGCTGCGGCGCCTGAACGCCGGAGGCGGAAGCCGGTCATTGCCCGAGGAAAATCCCCCGGGTGGAAAACACGTAGTCCGCCTCGGCGGCCATCAGGCCAACCAGCACCAGCAGGCACAACGGCGGGACGAGGATGGCGTAGACCATCGCCAGGCGTTCCCAGGCCATGTGCATGAAGATGGAAACGATCAGGCCGGCCTTCAACAACATGAGGACCAGGATCAGCGACCACCTGAAGTAGCCCTGGAAGTGAAAGTAGTCGACCAGGTAGGACAGGGTACTGAGTACGAACAGCAGCCCCCATATCTTCAGGTACAGGCTCAGTGGATGCTGTTGACCTTGTGCATGTGCCATCGCCGGTACTCCTCTGCAGGCTCACCATAAGTAGAAGAAAGCGAAGATAAATACCCACACCAGATCCACGAAGTGCCAGTACAACCCGGCGATCTCGACGATCTGGTAGTTTCCAGAGCGCTCGTAGTCTCCGCGCAATACCTTGAAGGCGACGATGCACAGGTAGATGACGCCGACCGATACATGCAGCCCGTGGAAACCGGTAATCATGAAAAAACTGGCGCCGAACTGCGCGGCGCCCATGGGGTTCGACCAGGGGCGTACGCCTTCGGCGATGAGCTTGCTCCACTCGAACGCCTGCATGCTGACGAAGGTCGCACCGAAGGCCGCGGTCGCCAGCATCAGGGCCGCGCATTTGCCGCGTACACGGCGATAGGCGAAGTTCACGGCCATGGCCATGGTGCCGCTGCTGCTGATCAGCACGAAGGTCATGATGGCGATCAGGATCAGGGGGATTTCAACGCCGCCAATGGTCAGGGCGAACACCTCGCTGGGGTTCGGCCAGGGGACGGTGGCACTGATGCGCACCGACATGTAGCCGGTCAGGAAGCAGGTGAAGATGAAGGTGTCGCTGAGCAGGAAGATCCACATCATCGCCTTGCCCCAGGGCACCCGCTTGAACACATCCTGATCCGAGGCCCAGTCGGTGGCGATGCTCTTCCACCCCGCTACCAGCGTATCGGGTGGGGGTGGGACGGAACTTTCCGGAGGGGTTGCTGAGGGCAATGCCATGGCTTCACCTCAGGCCGCAGAATGCGGCGATGGCTTGATAGGTTTCCGGCGTGCTGGTCAGCAGGACGAAGAGGACGATCCACAGCCCCAGCAGGTAGTGCCAATAGATCGCGCAGAGCTCCACGCTGGACGCCAGTCGCGACAGCGGAACGCGTCGCAGGAACCTGGCGCCGACTCTGCCCCACGCCACCAGGCCTCCCAGCAGGTGCAACCCGTGTACGCCGGTCAGCAGATAGAAAAAGCTGTTAGCCGGGTTGGCGGAGACGAAATAGCCCCAGTCGACGAACTGCTTCCAGACCCAGAGTTGCCCCCCGAGAAAGGCGATCGCGAAGACACCGCCCAGGGCGAAGCCGAGGGTGGCCCCATTCAACGCATCCCGCCGGGCGGCCATTCGCGCCCACTGCAGGCTGACACTGCCCAGCACCAGCAGGAGCGTGTTCAGCCAGAGTTGCCGGGCACTGGCCAGCGGCGCCAGGGGCTCGGTCAGAGGCTGCCAGTCCGCCATTTGCGAACGCGCGATGAAGGCCAGCAGGAACAGCAGGAACAGCGAGCTCACCACCACCAGGAACATGCGCAGGCCCACTTTTGCGGCTTTCTCCCTGTCCAGGCCTGCCGGTCCCCAAGAGTGGTCGGGGGGCTGACTCCAACGGCCACCGGCGCCGGCGCTTTCGGTGTTTTTCAATAGCGGCCCGTTCATGGTCTTTCGCCCGCGATCCTGGCTTCTGCGCTGTTCTGCCTCATCTGCTCCAGCTCCTGGGCCGAAACCGTCTGTGGCACGAAGTCCTGCTCTATCCCGGGCACGCTGTAGTCATAGGCCCAACGGTGCACCACCGGCAGCTCCGGCCCCCAGTTGCCATGTACGGGCGGGGTGTCCGGCGTCTGCCATTCCAGGCTGGCCGCCCCCCATGGGTTCGGGCCCGCCGGCTTGCCTTTGAAGGCACTCCAGGCCAGATTGAAGAGGAACAGCAGCTGGCATACCCCGACCGTCAGCGCGACAACGGTGATGAACGCATTCAGCTGCTGCGCCGATTGCGGGATGAAGTCGTAGTTCTGCCAGGCGTAATAGCGCCGAGGCATGCCCAACAGCCCCAGGTAGTGCATGGGGAAGTAGATGCAGTAGGTCCCCAGGAAAGTTATCCAGAAATGCAGCTTGCCCAGGGTGTCGTTCATCAGGCGCCCGGTGATCTTCGGAAACCAGTGATAGATGGCGCCAAATATCACCAGGATTGGCGCCACCCCCATGACCATATGGAAGTGGGCCACCACGAAGTAGGTGTCCGACAGCGGGATATCCACAATCACGTTGCCGAGAAACAACCCGGTGAGGCCACCAACCAGGAAGGTGACGATAAAGGCCAGGGCAAACAGCATCGGCACCGTCAGGTGGATGTCGCCATGCCACAGGGTCAGCACCCAGTTGTAGACTTTCAGCGCGGTCGGCACGGCGATGATCAAGGTGGTGGCGGCGAAAAAGAAGCCGAAGTACGGGTTCATCCCGCTGACGTACATGTGGTGCGCCCAGACCACGAAGCTCAGCACGCCGATGGCAATGATGGCCCAGACCATCATGCGGTAACCGAAGATGTTCTTGCGCGCATGGGTGCTGATCAGGTCGGAGACCAGGCCGAACGCCGGCAGGGCGACGATGTAGACCTCCGGATGGCCGAAGAACCAGAACAGATGCTGGAACAGGATCGGGCTACCGCCCTGATGCGCGAGCTGCTGCCCCATGGAGATCACCGCCGGCATGAAGAAGCTTGTGCCCAGCAGCCTGTCGAACAGCATCATCACCGCGCTGACGAACAAGGCCGGAAAGGCCAGCAGGGCCAGGATCGAGGCCATGAAGATGCCCCAGACGGACAGCGGCATGCGAAACAGCGTCATGCCGCGAGTACGGGCCTGCAGCACCGTGGTCACGTAGTTCAGCCCGCCCATGGTGGCGGCGACGATGAAGATCGCCAGCGACACCAGCATCAACACGATGCCCCATTCGGTCCCCGGGGTGCCCTGGGTGATCGATTGCGGCGGATAGAGTGTCCAGCCCGCCCCGGTGGGCCCGCCCGGGACGAAGAAGCTGGAAAGCAGCACCAGGACCGAGAGCAGGTAGAACCAGAAGCTCAGCATGTTGACGTAGGGGAAGACCATGTCCCGGGCGCCAATCATCAGCGGAATCAGATAGTTGCCGAAGCCGCCCAGGAACAGGGCCGTCAGCAGGTAGATGACCATGATCATGCCGTGCAGGGTCATCGCCTGGTAATAGGTGCTGGCATCCATGAACTCGAGGCTGCCGGGAAAGCCAATCTGTATGCGCATCAGGCCGGACAGCACCAGGGCGACGAGCCCCACGGAGATCGCCGTCAAGGAATACTGGATGGCGATGACCTTGTGGTCCTGGCTCCAGATATAGCGCGTGAAGAAGCTCTTCGGTTCGTGCAGGACTTCTGTTTCTGCATGCTCGACATAAGCCATCAGGTCATCCTCCGCTAAGTTTCGGAGCATTTCCGGCGAGTTACGGCGACTTGCCCGATTCCACCTTGCCGGCATCCGCGTCGACAGCAGCTTTCGACTTGATGAAGGCGATCAGGGCGTCCAGTTCCTTGTCATTGGGGGTAAAGGTCGGCATCACCGCGGCGTAACCCTTGACGATCGCAGCACCAGGGTGGCGCACGGAATCCTTCAGGTAGCCCTCATCGACCTTGATCTGAGAACCATCGGCCAGGGTTTGCGTCTTGCCGTACAAGCCCTGCCAGCCCGGGCCGATACCCTGGCTGCCATCGACACTGTGACAGGCCAGGCAACCCAGCGATTCGGCCAGCCGCTGTCCCTGCTCCGCCAGCTCATTCTGTGCGTCTGCAGGGCCTTGTTCTTTCTGCCCCACGGCACTCAGCGACTTGATGAAAGCCACCACGGCGGCCAGTTCATCCTGACTGAAAGTATAGGCCACCATGACCGGCGGATAGCCCTGGACCAGCCTGGCCTGCGGCTCGAGAATCGACTCCTTGAGGTAGGCTTCGTCGACCTGGACACTGCTGCCATCGGCCAGCTGTTCCGAGCGGCCGTACAGGTCCTTCCAGCCCGGGCCCAGGCTGGTGCTGCCGTCCTGGCTATGGCAGGCGCGACAGCCATGGTTTTCCACCAGTTGGCGGCCTTTTTCCAGCAGGCTGTCCCGGCTCGGGGTGGCGATGTTCGTCAGCGTCTGGGCAAAGGTCGGCTGGCTGGCGAACCATTGGTCGAAAGCGCCCTGCTCCTCGACGACCAGATGGCCGCGCATGTTGAAATGCCCCACGCCACAGTATTCGGCGCACAGCACTTCAAACTTGCCGAGCCGGGTCGGGGTGAACCAGAAGTGGGACACCATGCCCGGCACCATGTCCATCTTCGCGCGCATCTGCGGAATATAAAAATCGTGCAGCACATCCTTTGCCCGCAGCAGGACTTTTACCGGCCGATCGATGGGCAGGCGTACTTCATTGTTCATGATCAGCACATCGTCCTGCCCGGCAGGGTCATTGCGATCAAGACCGAAGGGATTGCCGGGATCGATCCATTTGACATCCGCCTTGCCGAGTTTTCCGTCACGCCCGGGAAAGCGAAACGCCCACTGCCACTGCTGGGCAACCACTTCGAGCTGGGTAGCCTCTTGCGGCACCTGGACAAAATCGTTGTAGACCACCAGGCCAGGCGCGAGCATGCCGATGATGCCCAATGAAGTGAGGATGACCAGCCACCCTTCCAGCTTCCGGCTTTCCGGCTGGTAGTGCGCCCGGGCACCTTCGCGATGACGGAAGCGAATCACGGCGATGGCCATGAACAGCGTGATGGCGATGAAAAAGATTCCGGTGATAACCAGGGTGATCAGCAGCGTGGTGTCTATCGACCCCCAGTTGGAGGCAGCCGGCGTCATGTGCCAGGGAGCAAGCAGGTGAAACAGCACCGAAGCGACAACGACTAGAACCAGGATGATTGCTATCGCCATTTTCTCGTCTTCCTGTGCCGGTTGTTCTGTGGCCATGCAAACGCAACGTCGCCCAACCGCAGCGCCACACCGATGCCTAACCCTCCTCCCAAGCCTGCTGGAACATTGCCTCTATCCCCGGGGCAAATCTTCTGAAAAGTATAGTGCGCCCCGTCGGACGTGCGCCGCCGGGCCACATATAGGACGGACGGGTCAGGGGCTGTTTTCGACTCAGAGAAAAGCCCTCGCGGCGATGCGAGGGCTTTGTTGTTTTCGGGCCATACCCTGTTTTGCTTTGAACCCTTACTGCATGTTTTCAGCGCTTCTCCTGTACCCATGACAAGCCAGCAGCCGGACTAATGCCTGATTAGATAGCAGCGCATGTCAGCCGAACTATTTGAGCCACCCCATGTGTTTACCAATCCCCCAAAGAACAAACAGCAGCGTTCCCCCAAAAAGTGCAGCCACGTACGAGAGCGTTATCATTCGACGCAGCGGGCCTGGGAAATTTTTGTAGTCCTCGGCATCCAGATCACCGCCTTTCAGCGAACGCTTGTAGAAGGTCAGCATGCCGCCGACACTGATCAGCATAAAGAAGCGAGTAAAGGGATCTGTCCCCATGACAGAGCGTCGCGACTGGATCCCCCGTGAGTTGCTCAAGCTGCTGAGTATTTCGTTCATCCGGAAATAGGCGAAGTACAGTTGCGTTCCAATGAATAAAAACGCCAATGCAAAACTCGCAATCACAAAGATGAAAAAAACATCTTCAGCATCAAACATCCCTATTCACTCCACTCATACACTTTCTCTCCCGCTCCCTCTCCAAGGCTCTCGCCAACAGCACCTCCGGCAACAGAGCCCAAACCTACCATGACCACGCCACACAGCAAGCCACCAATACCAGTGGCGCTGAGGGCAACACATACAGCACCGCCTATCGGACTACCAACAGCGCCGCCAGCGAGCCTGCCGGCGAATTTCCCACCCTCGGTAAACCGAACCTTGCGGCAGTCCTGTTCCCTGCCAATTTGACATGCCTCTCGTACTTTCAGTGCCGAAGCAGATGCCCCAAGCCCAATACCAACCCAGCCCCCGAGTTTGATGTATTTGCTGGCCTTGGCTACGCCATTAATGTGGGTCGCATAACCCGGAATATTTCCAGGCACTCCGGCTTTGCTCCAATGATGAACAAGGCTACGACTGGAGATCCCCAGGGCATGTTTCAGTTTTGGGTGCTCAGGTATACCTACGCCTTTACGCACAAGCGGGCCCAGGCTGTTATCCAGCTGAGACATCAAACGCTTTCGTTCTGCAAAAAACTCCGGGGTCTGCAACCTGCCGTGTTGCTGGAACGTACGCTGGTGCAACTGCTCCAGTTGCCCCAAGGTGCTTTTCAAGTTTTCCAGATGCTTAGAGAACATGACTTCGCCGATGCCGATCACCCCCGAACCTTCGGTCAAGAATGATTCGATTTGCGCTCGATGACGGACCATAAAGGTCGCCTCATCATCACTCATCGATCCAAGCGCGCTGTTCACCTTATTGGCAGCGTCCATCAGCAATGCTTCTTCTCGGGTGCACTGATGGTTCTTTGGATCGCTCAAGACAATCAGTTGTCCCGGTTTTGCGTAGCTCGATAGCTGAGGGTTCAAGCTTCGGAACTTATTGAGCACAGCGGCACTTGGCTGTTCGAACAGGAGCGCTTCAAGCTCTGAGCGAGGGATAACGCTTTGCACAATATGAAACCCAGGCTCGACACCCTGAAGCGTTGTCGGCACAGCTGACAACGGCTCAGCACTGGTCAACCCGGTCAGTCCTTGACTTGGAATATCCCGAGTGAATTCGCTTTTGTAAGAACCATCGCTGATTGCCTGTGCCCAGGCATGCGTGGCCGCCTGTGCCTTCGCTGCAAACTCAGGAGCGATGGTGACGCTACCTTCCTCGGCTGCCATTACCGTACTTTGAGTGGCAATCAGCCGATTACTGCCAGAAGGGCATCCGCATTGCACAGCATGACCATGGGTCGCTACTGCAACCCCCTCAACGATGAAGGTCGGATTGCCTTCGGCAATAAACCCCATGCTGTTGCATTGAGGACACCACACCGGATCGCTGATTCTCGCGGCCTTACGGTACTCCACAATCGTAGTCGTCGACCCTACGAGAACCCGACCTCCCGTCGTGGTCGGGTCTCCCTCCCTGATCACAAAAGTCATGGCTATTTCCTGCAAGCGGAATGAGCCTGAATGCTAACGACCGGGGTCTTCAGAAGGATTTAAGGCATTTCTCAAAACACCGGGCGAAATGGCTTCAGCAACCAATCTTTCCTCGGACTCGTAACACCCCTTTCCCGAAAGACCGCCCGCCATGCTCAAATAGCCCCCGCTTTTGTTACCCGCCACATCCGATCCGGAGCCGAACATGAAAAACACCGCAGCCCTGACCTTGGCCCTGATGCTCAGCCTGCTGTCGCTCCATGCCCAGGCAGAAGCGGTGGGCGATGCCGGGGCCGGTGGCAAGCTGTTCAAGCGCATCTGCGGCGGCTGCCACAATATCGGGCCTTCGGTGCGCAGCTCTTTCGGGCCGCAGCTCAATGGCATTTTCGGGCGCACCGCGGGGAGCGTGGCGGACTATCACTACTCCGACGCGATGAAGTCCTCCGGCATCGTCTGGACCCGCGACAAGCTGGTCGCCTACCTCGAAGACCCAAAGGCCATGGTGCCCGGTACGCGGATGATTTTCTGGGGACTGAGCGATCAGGAGAAGATCGATAATCTGCTGGCTTATCTGCAGAGCTTTCAGGCGCAACAGCCCTGAGTGACCTGACAAATCAAAGCGGCCCCAGATCCTCAACGGGCGCTTCGCGCCCGATCGCAGCCTGGCGGCAGCGGCTACAGGGAGCCGCGGTGCTGTTCAGGACGGGGCAACACCCACAAAAAAGCCCCGAACCAGTCGGGGCTTTTTCTATGGCCGGCCCAGTATCAGGCCGCGATCAGGCGTTTATCAGAACACGTTGATCGGGTAGTCGACGAACACACGCAGTTCGTTACCGCTGTCGTTGTAGCCGGCGGATTTCTGCGATACACGCAGGATCGAGCTACGCACCTTGACACTCAGGTCCTTGGCCGGGCCGCTCTGGACCACGTACTTGAACTGGTTGAAGATTTCGCGCTCGGTGCCGCCGGTGGTGGTGGCGCCCTCACTGTTGGTGGCGGTGATGTTGTCACCACGCACATAGGCCAGGTTGTAGGTCAGGCCCGGTACGCCGAAGGCGCCGAAGTCCAGACCGTAGCCCAGCTGCCAGCTGCGCTCGTCTTCCGCGTTGAAGTCGGACCAGTAGGAGTTCGCCAGGTAGATGGTGTTGCCACCGTCGCCCACACGGTGCTGCTCTTTCTGGTAGCCGCCGTAGGCGTAGCCCAGGTTGCTGTCGCCGGTGCTGCGCTGGTGCGCCAGGGTGAAGGAGTGCGGGCCGGTGGCGTAGGTAGCTGCCAGGCTCCAGATCTTGTTGTCCTGGCCGCCTGCTTCTTTGAGCTCAGCGTAGGACTTGTCCAGCTTGGTACGGTAGCCGTTGAAGTCGAAAGTCAGGGACTGGTCGGTGGCCAGCGGGAACACGTAGTTCAAGTTCACGTACTGCTTCTTCAGCACGTCTTCGACGTCGGAAGCGTACAGCGAGCCCTTGAACTGTTCGGTGAACTGGTAGCTGCCGCCCAATACGTTGATCGACTTCAGGCCACCGCTGTCACGGCCTTCGGCGCTTTTACGCGACTCGGCGGTGAAACGACCGGCGTTCAGCTCCAGGCCCTTGATCTCTTTGGAGGTGATCAGGGTACCGGTGTAGCTTTCCGGCAGCAGACGCCCATTGTCGTAGCTCAGCACCGGCAGGGCCGGCATCTGGTCACCGTAGGTCAGGACGGTGTTGGACAGGCGGAATTTGACCGCGGCGCCGGCTTTGGCCAGGTCGCCTGCCGGGCTCTTGTTGCCGCCTTCGCTTGGCTTGAAGAAGTCGATGCCCTGGCCGCCGCTGTGGCTGCCTTTATCCAGGCGCAGGCCGTACAGGCCGAAGGCATCGACGCCCACGCCGACGGTGCCTTGGGTGAAGCCCGACGAGAAGGTACCGATGGCCGCTTGACCCCACTCGCGCTGGTCATCGTTACCGTTTTTCTTGTCGCGATTGATGTAGGCGTTGCGCAGCAGGATTTTCAGGCTGCTGTCTTCGACAAAGCCCTTGGACTCAGCCTGGTCGTTAGCCATAACTTGAGTACTGCTCAGAATCCCCAGTGCGATCAGACCGATCCGCTTGTTCAACATTTTATTTTCCTTATTACGGGTTGATGACGCGCTGTGGTGCTCCTTGGAAACGGCGCTTAAGCGCTCTTTTTTCAGGCCAGAACAAAAAGACCCACCCACGAAAAATCGCGGTGGGCCTTTTATTATTGGAAGGTCATGGCCGTTGGCCACAGGCGTTGGCGCGAATCCTATCCGCGCCCTGAACAGTGTGTCAATTTCAAGAATCGTCTGAAAATAGGCAAAAATCGTCTAAGAACTTAACGATCCTTGATGGCCAGTTGCACGGTATGGCTGTCGACGAACTGTTCGAAGTGCGTGACCTTGCCATCTTTCAACGTCCACAAATGGGCCACGCGGGCATTCAGCGGTTTGCCCGTGGCTTTATAGACGCCGCTGTAGTTGCCGTAGGCGAACACCTTGTCGCCCTGGGCCACATAGTTCTCGACAGTGAAGGCAAACCCCTCCCACTCGGTGGCCAGGCGCTTGAAGACATTCTCCACCACGGCATCGAAGCCGACGTAGGTGCCGGCATAGGGAAAACCTGCCGCTTCGGTCCAGCGCGCATCCGCAGCCAGGGCGGCGGCGGTGTTTTTCGCGTTCTCCTGGGAGTTGGCGCCTTCGTAAGTGCTTTTGATCAGTGCCAGGTTATCCATGGGCGACTCCGCAAATTAAGTGGGGGTTCAAAGGGCGCAACCGTTCAGGCCACAGGCCTGCAGGCTGGGTGAAAGCTCGACCACTGGCGAACCGAAGGCTTCGCTCAGCCAGGCGGCGAACGCCTGCGGCTTGCCCAGCCAGGGGCTGATATCGAGCAGCCTGAACTGACCGTCCTGCTCCAGCACCAGGGTCGGAAAACCCTGGCCACCGACCCGGGCCAACAAGGCACGGCTGGCCTTGATGTGCTCGTTCAAGCTGTTCGCCGCGGCGTACTCGAAGGCTTCCTCGAACTCGCCGCGCTCAAAGCCCAGGCCTTCGGCGAGTTCCAACAGAACATCGACATCGGCGATGCGGCGCCCTTCGACGTAGTGGGCCGTCTGCAAGCGCCCGAGCAACTCCAGGCCGCGCCCGGCGAGCGCCTGCGCCGCCAGTACCGCGGCAATCGGCGGGGCCGAATCGAACAGCGCCGAATAGTCGCGCAGCAAACCTTCGAAGTAAGCCTCGCCGAACGGCTGCCCGGTGTATTCGGCAATACGCCGGTCATGGGGCATGACGTAATCGCGCAGTTGCGGCGAAACCTGCTGGCAGTTGCGCCCGGTCATCATGCCGCCGCCATGGGCGACCACCGGCAGCACTGCCTGGGCCGCCTGCACCAGCGGTTTGGCGCCGTAGCACCAGCCGCACAAAGGATCGTAGATGTAATGAAGGGTCGCTGCCGACATGCAAGGCTCCGGGACAAAGGCCGATAAATTCGATGGCGGCAGACTATGCCTGTGGCCCACGGCGAAAAACGCTGGAATGGCTTTTAGTCTGTTTCGGGAATCGGTCGAATCGGCCGTGTATCCACTTCATCTCAATCAAGACACAAATTGAAACAATCCGCCCAGGGAACTTTTCAAGAATAATTAACGAAAGTAAATAGCAAGCATTACCATTCGCGCCGACTGTTTCTTTCCCCTTCTGGATGCGTTTTTCCATGCCTGCCCCCTTCCGCCTGACTCCCCTCACCCTTGGCTTTTGCGCCTCGCTGACGGCCGGTTTCACCTGCGCCGCCCCGACCACCCTGCCGGCTACCGCCATCAGCGCGCAAGTCGATGCCGACGACCCACGGGTCAAGGAAGTCAGCACCGCGACCCGTACCGCCACGCCGGTGCGCTACGTGCCGCAAGCCATCGACTCGGTGAAGACCAGCAACCTGCTGGACTACGGCATCAACGACCTGGGCACGGCCTTGAGCGGCATTCCCAACGTCAGCAGCGGCGCCGACACCCGCTTCGACAGCCTGCGCATTCGCGGTTTCGACGCCAGCAACGACTTCTACCTCGACGGCGTCCGTGACGACAGCCAGTATGTGCGCGACCTGCACAACATCGAGCGTATCGAGGTGCTCAAGGGCCCGGCGGCGGTGCTTTACGGCCGTGGCAGCCAGGGCGGGATCGTCAACCGGGTGAGCAAGCTGCCGCAGTTCGGCCGCCACTCCAGCGTCGAAATCAAAGGCGGCAGCGAAGACCTGCGCAGCCTGTATGCCGACCTCAGCGCCGATCCCAGCGAGAACATCAGCCTGCGCCTGAACATGGGCAACCAGGACAACAACAGCTTCCGCGATGGCGTCAGCGGCAGTCGCCAGCTGTTCGCGCCGTCCATGAGCTGGCAGCTGACGCCAGACCTGAACTGGCTGGTGCAGTACGAGTACAGTCGCTACAACCGCACGCCGGACCGCGGCATCCCGGGGATCGACGGGCGCCCGGCGGACGTGAGTCGCGACACCACGTACGGCGACCCGCGCGACTACATCGACGACAAGTCCCAGTCGCTGCGCTCCAAGCTCAGCTACGAGCTGAACGACAACTGGCAACTGCGCCATACCCTGAGCCTGTTCAAGCTCAACAGCGATTTCGACAACACCTACCAGATCGGCTACGACAGCCGCACCAAGCGGGTGAACCGCCAGCGCTGGCAGCAGGACCTGAACACCCGCAACCTCTACAACAACCTCGAAGTCGAAGGCACCTTCGATACCTTCGGCCTCGAGCACCGGGTGCTGACGGGTGTCGAGCTGGGCAGCCAGCGACGCGATCCGAAGCTCTATACCGCAGCGGCGGTCAGCGCCGGTGGCCAGGCCGTGCCGTCCCTGGACCCGTTCAACCCGGATAAAAACATGCGGCATACCGGGAAAATGGTGGCGTCCAGCTACAACCACAGCGAGGTGGAAAGCCGCGCCGTGTATGTCCAGGACCAGCTGCGCCTGAACGATCAGTGGCAAGTGCTCGCGGGCCTGCGCTACGACAACTTCAACGTCGAGACCCACAACAAACTGCGGGATATCAAGGACGACCGCGACAGCCACAGCACCAGCCCGCGCCTGGGCGTGGTCTGGACCCCGCTGGAGAACCACTCTTTCTACGCCTCCTGGAGCAAGAGCTTCTCGCCGGTCGGCGGTGGCCTGATCGGCATCACCCCGAACGCCAACGGCAACAGCAACGACCTGAGCCCCGAGCGCACCCGGCAGAAGGAAATCGGGGTCAAGAGCGACTGGCTCGACGACCGCTTCAGCACCACGCTCGCGGTCTATGAACTGGAACTCTACAACCGTCGCAGCCGCAGCGTGGAAGACCCGAACGTGATCCTGCTGACCGGCCTGCAGCGCTCCCGCGGCGTGGAACTGACCGCGGCCGGCAAGATCGTCGGCAACTGGTCGATCCGCGGCGGCATCGGCCTGCAGGACGCGACGGTGGTCAAGAGCAACAACGGTGACGAGGGCAACCGGGTGAACAACGTGGCCAAGCGCAATGGCAGCCTGTTCGTGACCTGGAAACCGGAAATGGGCTGGTACGCCGAGACCGGCCTGACCCTGGTGGGCGATCGTTATGCCGATAACGCCAACACCGTGATGCTTCCGGGCTACGGCCGCTGGGACGCCCTGGCCGGTTTCCGGCAGAAGGACTGGGACCTGCGGGCCGCGCTGAACAACATCAGCGACCGCACGTATTACTCTTCGGCCACCAGCGCCGGGCAGATCCAGTTCGGCGATCCACGCAGCCTGGTGGTGACCGGCACCTACAGCTTCTAAAAAGCAGCCATGGATACGGCCGCCATCGCCTGAGCGCGGTGGCCGGCCTTGCGTCCGCTGCGCGGCCGATCGCAGCCTTCGGCAGCGGCTACATTCGCGCAAAAAAAAAGCGCTGCCATCCGGGCAGCGCTTTTACCAATCCGTTGTTTGCTTATCCTTCCAACACATCCCACAGCGCTTCGAGTTCGGCCTCGCTGAACAAACCAGCAGGGTAACGATCGAGGATCATCCGGCGCGGCTCGATTTCCCGGACCTGTCGCGTTCCATTGGACTTCAACCATTGCGCCAGAACCTGAAGCGACTCGCTATTTATTGCGGAAGTCCGCTCGCTGACCCTATTCATTTCCAGCGCTCTCTCCCGGTTTGTAAGCGGCTAACTTATCCAAGGTTTATGACAGAACATCGCAGTTCCACCGGCCTCGGATTGACCTCGCGAGAGATACAAGAGCTATGCCAAGGTCTCGCAATTGCCAGCTTCCGGATCCAAAAAAACCCGCAGTCCATCAGGGCTGCGGGCTTGCCGGGCGACGCCGGATTGGATCCATGTAACCGCCCGTCAATCAGGCGTCACGGGCTGTTACAACAACACTCAAACCTTGTGCGGCGCCGGTTGCTGTTGGGTAAGGCAATGGATATTTCCGCCCCCCAGTAACAACTCGCGACCCGGCACCATCACCACTTCGTGTTGCGGGAACAGGTTCTGCAGGATTTCCTTGGCCTGGGCATCCAGGGGATCGTCGAAACTCGGAGCGATGATACCGCCGTTGACGATCAGGAAGTTCACATAGGAACCGGCCAGGCGCACCGACGGATTACGCTCCTGGGTGCCATCCACCGGGTCGACGCCCGCGCACTCTTCTTCGGTGGCGTACAGCGGTCCGGGAATCGGCATCTTGTGCACTGTGAACGGGCGACCCTTGGCGTCGGTGCTGTCTTGCAGCACTTTCAGCGCCGCCTGGCAGCGCGGGTAGTTCGGGTCCTGCGGGTCGTCGGTCCAGGCCAGCAATACTTCGCCCGGGCGCACGTAGCAGCAGAAGTTATCCACATGGCCGTCGGTTTCGTCGTTGTACAGGCCATCCGGCAGCCAGATGACTTTATCCACAGCCAGGTTGACGCTGAGCACCGCTTCGATCTCGGCACGGTTCATGTGCGGGTTGCGATTGCGGTTGAGCAGGCATTCCTCGGTGGTGATCACCGTGCCTTCGCCGTCGACGTGAATCGAGCCGCCTTCGAGCACGAAGCCCTCGGTGCGGTAACGCGGGCTGCGCTCGATCTCGAGGATCTTGCCGCCTACCTGCGAGTCACGGTTCCACGGCGAATACAGGCCGCCGTCGAAACCGCCCCAGGCGTTGAAATCCCAGTTCACGCCACGGACTTCGCCCTGGTCGTTGATGACGAAGGTCGGGCCGGTATCGCGGACCCAGGCGTCGTCGCTGGACATCTCCACCAGGCGGATATTCGGCACGTCCAGGCGGGCCCGGGCGTTTTCATACTGGCCCGCGGACACTGCCACGGTTACCGGCTCGAAGCGGGCGATGGCCTTGGCCACCGCTACGTGCGCGGCTTGCGCCGGCTTGCCGCCCAGGCGCCAGTTGTCCGGGCGCTCGGGCCAGATCATCCAGGTCTGGGTCTGCGTCGCCCACTCGGCGGGCATGTAGAAGCCGTCGGCGCGAGGGGTGCTGTGCAAAGTGGTCATGGGTTCAGGACTCCAGGGAACCGTCGAGGGTTTTGATCGCGCTGTACAGGTTCGGCCGACGGTCGCGGAACGAACCCCAGGCGCTGCGAATGTGTTCCAGCTCGTCGAGGTCGAAACTGTGGACAAGAATACCTTCTTCAGTCTCGTTCAGTTCTTCAACCTTCTCGCCGAACTGGTTGGCGATGAACGACGAGCCGTAGAAAGTGATGTCGTAGCCGTCCTGCTCTTCGTTGCCGATGCGGTTGCTGGCGATCAGCGGCATCAGGTTGGCGCCGGCGTGGCCTTGTTGCACGCGCTGCCAGTGGTCGCGGGACGAAATGCTCTTGTCGTGGGGCTCGCTGCCGATGGCGGTCGGGTAGAACAGGAGCTCCGCACCCTGCAGGGCCATGCTGCGGGCGCACTCCGGGAACCACTGGTCCCAGCAGATGCCCACGCCGATTTTCGCGTAGCGGGTGTTCCACACCTTGAAGCCGGTGTCGCCCGGATTGAAGTAGTACTTTTCGTGATAGCCGGGGCCGTCCGGGATGTGGCTTTTACGATAAATCCCGAGGTTGCTGCCGTCGGCGTCGATGATCGCGATGCTGTTGAAACGCGCCCGCCCGGCCAGTTCATAGAAGCTGATCGGCAGCACCACCTGCAGCTCCTTGGCGACTTTCTGGAAGTGCGCGATGGCCGCATTGCTTTCCACCGGGGTCGCCAGCTGCAGGTAGTCCGGGTTCGGCTTCTGGCAGAAGTACGGGGCCTCGAACAGTTCCTGGATCAGGATGATCTGCGCGCCTTTGGCGGCGGCCTCGCGGACCAGCTTTTCCGCGGTCTCGATATTGGCTTCGAGGTCCCAGGAACAGGCCATCTGGGTTGCGGCGACGGTAACGATACGGCTCATGGATCATCTCCTGGGCAGCAGCAAAGGACCGAGGGTGGCATCGGTCGATGACAAAAAAGGGAATGCTCAGGCGCGGCTTGAGCCTGTCCTGATAGGGACGACTTTATATCCGATAAAAATCGACTTTAAAAGCCTAAAAACAAAGCATCCAAAAATTAACCCCTATAAACATCGATTATTATCGATATTTATAGGGATTCAGGGGTGTCAGTGCCGACGCTATCGCGAGCAAGCTCGCCCCTGCAGGGCATGCCTTTCTATGTAGGAGCGAGCTTGCTCGCGATCCGAATGCAGGGCATTCGAGTGGGGCCTAGAGCCCCTCCTCCAGCACCTTGGCCAACATGTCGACAAAGAAGTCGACGCTCTGGCGCGTGGTGACCATCGGCGGCTTGATCTTGAGGATGTTCAGGTCATCGCCGGTGGGCTGCATGAAGATCCCCAACTCGCGCAGGCGATCGCACAGCAGGGCGGTCTCCTGCGTGGCCGGCTCCAGGGTCTGGCGATCGCGGATCAGCTCCAGGCCGAGGTAGAACCCCGAGCCATGCACCGCGCCCACCAGCGGATAACGCTCGATCAGGGCTTCGAGGCGCTGCTTGAAGTAGCCACCGACCACCTGGGCGTTTTCCCAGAGTTTTTCTTCCTGCATCACGTCCAGCACCGCCATGCCGATCCGGCAACTCACCGGGCTGCCGCCGGCCGAGGAGAAGAAATAACCTTCGGCCTCCAGCGCTTCGGCGATCTCCCGGCGGGTGATCACCGCCCCCAGCGGCTGGCCGTTGCCCATGCCTTTGGCCATGGTGATGATGTCCGGCACCACGCCCTGCTCTTCGAAGCCCCAGAAGAACGTGCCCATGCGCCCGTAACCGACCTGCACCTCGTCGGCGATGCACACCCCGCCCTGGGCGCGGACCAGCGCATAGACCTGCTTCAGGTAACCCGGCGGCAGGGCGATGCCGCCGGCGTTGCCATACACCGGCTCGCAGATGAAACCGGCCAATTGGCGATTCTGCTCCGCCAGTTTGGCCAGGTTGTGTTCGACGCTGCGCACGTAGTCCGCGGTGCTGTCCTGGCCGCGGAACTCGCCGCGATAGGTATTGGGCGCGGTCACCGGATGCACCCAGTCCGGGCGGCTGCTCAGGGCCTGGGGGTTGTCGGCGATCGAGGTGGACACCGCATCCGCGCCCACCGTCCAGCCGTGATAGGCCTCCAGCACGCTGAGCAGGTCGCGCCCGCCGCTGTAGGCCCAGGCCAGGCGGATCGCCAGGTCGTTGGCCTCGCTGCCGCTGTTGACCAGGAACACCCGGTCCATGGAGTCCGGCGCCAGCTCCAGCAAGCGCTCGGAGAACTCGGCAATCGCCGCGTAGTGGAAACGCGAGTTGGTGTTGAGCAGCGACCATTGGCGCGCGGCCTCAGCAGCCATCCGTGGATGGCCATGGCCGAGCACCGCGACGTTGTTGAGCATGTCCAGGTAGGAACGGCCCTGCATGTCGATCAGGTGGTTGCGCCAGCCGCGCTCGATGCGTGGCGGGTCGACGTAATAGTGCTTCTGCGAACGGGCGAAACTGGCATCGCGGCGCGCCAGCAAAGCGTGCGAGTCGAGCTCCGGCTCGGCGTCGCAGGCCAGGCCCAGCAGAGCCGCCGGCGACGGGCACAGCGCCTGCCATGCCGCGGCCCGCGAGGGCGTGCAGAACAGTGGTGGATCGAGCTGCGCGCCACGGCACAGCTGGACCTTGAGCCCGCCATCCACCGCCCCCAGCACCTGGCCTTTGACCAGCGCCGCGCCGGCATGCACCGAGGGCGTGACGCCCCACAGCCGCACACTCAATTGCGGGCCATCGAGGCGCAACACACCGTCGGTGGCACGGTGCAGCACCCCAGCAAAAGGCGCTTCGACCGCCGTGCCGGACGGTACCTGCAACTGCACGTGCAACGGGAAAGTGTCCGGCTCGACGGCACTGTCCGGACAGGTCTGGGACAGGCGGTACTGCCCATACCGACTGGCTGCCAATCCATGGGCCGCCGCGGCCTGCTGCAACAGCCGGGTATCGATCTCCGGCTGCTCCCAGTTGCCGGCCTCGAAATGCGGGCTGAGCACGCCCAGGTCGATCAGGGCGAACTCGCGCCCCACCAGGCCCGGCAGCAAGGGGGCGAAACCTTCGCTGGCGATGGCCGGCAGAGACTGGCCGACCGCCGCGAGGATCGCCGCTTCCATCAACTCGAACGGCACCGAGGTGGCGACGCGGAAGATCTCCCATTCGTGGCTCAAGTTGTCGCGGCTGTACTGGTTGCCCGGGTCGATGCTCACCTGCTGTTCGCCACTGAGCACCAGCACCGCGGCGCGGGCCACGATCAGCGGCCACAGCGCCAGCAACTCGGCCTGCTGCAGTGGATTGACCGCGTGATAGGCGCGGACCGCCGGCAGGATGCAGAACGGATCGCCCTCGGCATGGTGCAGCAGCGCCGCGCAGGTCACCGACAGGTCAGTGATGCGCCAGGTGCGGATCAGGTCGCCGAAATCGATCACCCCCTGTACCTGCCAGTGGCGCTGGGCGTCACGCTGCCAGACCACGTTGTCGTCGGTGATGTCCAGGTGGATCGCCTGCATCGGCAACTGCTCGGCCAGGCGCTGCACACGACGCTCGGCCTGCTCGGCCACTTCGGCGATCAGGCGGCGTTGCTGTTCGTCGGCGATCACCGGCAACAGGTGATTGATCAGGCTATGGGCGTGGCGCGCGTCCCATTGCAGGGTGCGTTCCAGGCCCGGGTGCCGGAAGTCCGCCAGGGCCAGGTCCATCTGCCCGCACAACCGGCCGAAGCCGGCCGCCAGCTCGGGGCCCAGGTGCTTGAGGTGGGTCAGCGGCTGGCCTTCGATGTAGTCGAGCAGGCGCACATGCACCGCCTGGCCGTCGACTTCCAGGGACAGCAGGTCGGCGCCGTTCTTCGCCGGGATCACCCGGGGTACGTGCAGCTCGGGGTGGCTGCCCAGGTGCTTGAGCGCCGCATGTTGCGCCTGCAGTTCCAGGGCGGCGTAGTCGCCACGGCAGATCTTCAGGACAAAACGCCCCCGGGGACTGTCGAGCCGGTAGTTGAGATCCTGCTGGCTGCCCAACGATTGCAGCGTGCCGCCAAGGCCATAGTGCACTTCGAGCAGGTCCAGCGCCTGCTGCGGGGTGACTTGCGGACCGGGCAGACTGGCGCGGTGAATCAACGTGGCGAGCAACATGGAACGACCCCTGGAATTATTGTCAGATGCGTATATCGCCACTGCGCCAGGCGTTACGCAACCCCCTGGTCCGGGCAGCCGACAAGGGCTTCACTGCCACCGGGAAGGCAAACAGGATGCCAATACCCGGGCCAGACATCGGCGGCCCTTGCAGCGGCCGCTGGCTGCCGACAAGCTATGCTCCATTCGCGACTCCATGTCTTAGGGAAGAAGGCCTACCCATATGCGCATTCTCGTTACCGGCGGTGCCGGCTTTATTGGATCGGCGCTGATTCGCCACCTGATCCGCAACACCGAACACGAGGTGCTCAACCTCGACAAGCTGACCTACGCAGGCAACCTGGAGTCGCTTTCGAGTATCGCCGCCGACACCCGCTACGAGTTCGTCCAGGCCGATATCGTCGACCAGGCCAGCGTCAGCGCCGTGCTCGAGCGTTTCCAGCCCCAGGCGATCATGCACCTGGCCGCCGAGTCCCACGTCGACCGCTCCATCGACGGTCCGTCGGACTTCATCCAGACCAACATCGTCGGCACCTACAGCCTGCTGGAAGCCGCCCGCGCCTACTGGCAGGCCCTGCCGCCGACGGAAAAAAGCGCCTTCCGTTTCCACCACATTTCCACCGACGAGGTGTACGGCGACCTGCACGGCGTCGACGACCTGTTCACCGAAACCACGCCCTACGCCCCCAGCTCGCCCTACTCCGCCAGCAAGGCCGCGTCCGACCATCTGGTCCGCGCCTGGCAGCGCACCTACGGCCTGCCGGTACTGGTCACCAACTGCTCGAACAACTACGGGCCGTTCCACTTCCCGGAAAAACTCATCCCGCTGGTGATCCTCAACGCCCTGGCCGGAAAACCGCTGCCGGTGTACGGCAACGGCCTGCAAGTGCGCGACTGGCTGTTCGTCGAAGACCACGCCCGCGCCCTGCTCAAGGTGGTGACCGAAGGCGTGGTCGGCGAGACCTACAACATCGGCGGCCACAACGAACAGACAAACATCGACGTGGTACGCGGCATCTGCCAACTGCTGGAAGAGCTGGCGCCACGCAAGCCCGAAGGCGTGCAGCACTACGCCGACCTGATCACCTTCGTCCAGGACCGCCCCGGCCACGACCTGCGCTACGCCATCGACGCCGGCAAGATCGAGCGCGAACTGGGCTGGGTACCGCAAGAAACCTTCGCCAGCGGCCTGCGCAAGACCGTGCAGTGGTACCTGGACAACCAGGAATGGTGCCAGCACGTGCAGGACGGCAGCTATCAAGGGCAACGGCTCGGTTTCACTGACTTCAAGGATCTGATCGCATGATGAAAGGTATCGTTCTGGCGGGTGGCTCGGGCACCCGCCTGCACCCGATCACCCTGGGTGTGTCCAAGCAACTGCTGCCGGTCTACGACAAACCGATGATCTATTACCCGATCTCGGTGCTGATGCTGGCCGGCATCAAGGACATCCTGCTGATTTCCACCCCCCAGGACCTGCCGCAGTACCGCAACCTGCTGGGCGACGGCAGCCAGTTCGGGGTGCGCTTCAGCTACGCCGAACAACCATCGCCGGACGGCCTGGCGCAGGCGTTCCTGATCGGCGAGGAATTCATTGGCGACGACCCTGTGTGCCTGATCCTCGGCGACAACATCTTCCACGGCCAACACTTCACCGAGAAGCTGCAGAACGCCGCGGCGAAACCCTCCGGAGCGACGGTCTTCGGCTACTGGGTCAAGGACCCGCAGCGCTTTGGCGTGATCGACTTCGACGCACAGGGCAACGCTCTTTCGATCGAGGAAAAGCCTCTGCACCCCAAGTCCAGCTACGCCGTGACCGGGCTGTATTTCTACGACAACTCAGTGGTCGAGATCGCCAAGGCGGTCAAGCCTTCGGCGCGCGGTGAACTGGAAATCACCGACGTCAACAATGCCTACCTGCAACGTGGCGACCTCAGCGTCGAACGTTTCGGCCGTGGCTTCGCCTGGCTCGACACCGGCACCCACGACAGCCTGCTGGAAGCCTCGCAGTACGTGCAGACCATCGAGCACCGCCAGGGCCTGAAAGTCGCCTGCCTCGAGGAAATCGCCTACAACCAGGGCTGGATCGACCGCGAGCATCTGCTCGAACACGCCAAGTACTTCGGCAAGACCGGTTACGGCCAATACCTCTATAGCCTGGCGGGGGAAACCCAATGAAGGTCCTGGCCACCGAACTGCCCGGCGTGCTGATCATCGAGCCCAAGGTCTTTGGCGACGAGCGCGGTTTTTTCTACGAGAGCTTCAATGCCAAGGCGTTCGAAGAAGCAACCGGCGTGCGCACCCAGTTCGTCCAGGACAACCATTCGCGCTCGCAAAAGGGCGTGCTGCGCGGCCTGCACTACCAGATCGAAAACACCCAGGGAAAACTGGTGCGGGTGGTCGCCGGCGAAGTACTCGACGTGACGGTGGACATCCGTCGCAGCTCGCCGCACTTCGGTAAGTGGGTCGGGGTGCGGCTGTCCGCGGACAACCATCGCCAGCTGTGGGTACCGGAAGGCTTCGCCCATGGCTTCGTGGTGCTGAGCGAGTACGCCGAGTTCCTCTACAAGACCACCGACTACTACACCCCGGCGTCCGAACGCTGCATTCGCTGGGACGATCCGACCCTGGCCATCGACTGGCAACTCACAGGCCCGGCGCAGCTCTCGGCCAAGGATCAGGCCGGCAAGTTGCTCAGCGAAGCCGAGCTGTTCCCATGAGCGGCCGATTGAAGATCCTCATCAGCGGCCAGCACGGCCAGGTCTCCCAGGCCCTGCAACAGCGCCTGGGAAACCAGCATGAATTGATCGTGCCCGGACGCGGCCTGCTCGACCTGACAAACCCGGACGCCATTCGCCAGCAAGTGCGCAGCCTGCGCCCGCAGCTGATCATCAACGCGGCCGCCCACACCGCCGTCGATCAGGCCCAGAGCGAACCGGACCTGGCCTTTGCAATCAATGCCAGCGCCCCCGGGGTGTTCGCCGAGGAAGCGCGGGAACTGGGCATCCCGCTGATTCACTACTCCACCGATTATGTCTTCGACGGCAGCAAGCAGGCCCCCTACACCGAAGACGATGAACCCCACCCGCTGAGCGTCTACGGCCAGAGCAAGCTCGCCGGCGAACGGGCCATCGCCGCGGCAGGTGGCGAACACCTGATCCTGCGCACCAGCTGGGTGTATTCCAACACCGGCAAGAACTTCCTGCTGACCATGCAACGCCTGCTGCAGGAAAAACCGCACTTGCGCGTGGTCGCCGACCAGATCGGCGCGCCTACCTGGGCCGGCACCATCGCCGCCAGCACTGCCGCCCTGATCGAGCGCTGGCAGGCAGGCCAGCCAGGAGCCTGGGGGACCTACCACCTGACCGCGGCTGGCGAGACCTCCTGGTTCGGCTTCGCCCAGGCCATTGGCGAGCACCTGCTGGCCCAAGGCAAAGCCTGCGCGACCCTGGAGGCGATCCCCTCCAGCGCTTATCCGACACCCGCGCCACGGCCGCTGAACTCACGCCTCGATTGCCGCCGCCTGGAGCGCGAGTGGGGCGTGCGCCAGCCTGAGTGGCGCAGCGCATTGCACGAGTGTCTTGCCGGGCAGGGGTAGGCATAATGCGCTTGTACCCACAGGCGCATCGTCCCCATGACTCCACCCCTTCCCCGACGCCCCCGCTGGCGTAGCCTGGCTTTGCTGGCCCTGTGCCTGGCGCCGCTGCTGTGGCCGCTGGAGCACCTGGCCGAGCGTTATTACCGCAGCGAACTGGCGGGCCAGAACCGCCAGACCCTCGACCTCTACGTCGCTAACCTGCTGGGCACCCTGCACCGCTATGAGGTGCTGCCGCAGATTCTCGGCGAGCTGCCGGCGTTGCGTGCGGTCCTCGGTGCGCCGGACGATGGTGTGACCCAGGGCAACGCCAACCGCCTGCTGAAAAACATCAGCGCCCAGACCGGGGCCGAAGTGATGTACCTGATGGACACCTCCGGCAACACCCTGGCGGCGTCCAACTGGGACAAGCACGACAGTTTCGTCGGCCGCAACTTCTCCTTCCGCCCCTATTTCAGCGAAGCCATGGCCGGACGCCTGGGGCGTTTCTTCGGCCTGGGCACCACCTCGGCCAAGCGCGGTTATTTCTTCGCCGCCGCCGTGCGCAACGGCGAGAAAATCATCGGTGTGCTGGTGGTCAAGGTCGACCTGGACCACACCGAAAGCCTCTGGGGCAAGACCCCCGAGCAACTGGTGGTCACCGATCACAATGGCGTGGTGATCCTCACTTCGCGCGCGGAATGGCGTTTCCGCTCGACCCGCCCGCTGACTGAAGACGAAAGCCAGGCCATCGTCGCCATCCAGCCCTACCCGACCCGCGATCCACGGCCGTTGAACCTCGACTCCAATGCCTGGCTGACCCAGACCCGGCAGATCGACGAAACCGGCTGGAGCGTGAGCATCCTCGCCCCGCGTACCCTGATCGATCGCCCGGTGCGCACCGTGGTGGCGGTGGGCGGCGCCACGCTGCTGGTCTTGATGCTGCTGCTCGGCTTGATGATGCAGCGCCGTCGCCACTACCTGGAACGCATCGCCTTCGAAGCCAAGGCCCGGCGCGAGCTGGAAATGCGCGTGGCCGAACGCACCAGCGACCTGGAAGGCCTGAACCGTCGCCTCAAGCAGGAAGTACTCGAGCGCGAACACGCCCAGCAGGAACTGGTGCGTGCCCAGGACGATCTGGTGCAGGCCGGCAAGCTCTCGGCCCTGGGCACCATGTCGGCGAGCATCAGCCATGAGCTCAACCAGCCGCTGGCGGCGATCCGCAGCTACGCGGAAAACGCCGAGGTGCTACTGGACCACCAGCGCACCGAGGACGCCCGCGGCAACCTCAAGCTGATCAGCGAACTGACCGGGCGCATGGCCTCGATCATCGCCCACCTGCGCGCCTTTGCCCGCCGCGACCGCCACGCGCCGGAAAGCGTCGCCCTGCAACCGGCGCTGGACGATGCCCTGGCACTGCTGGCCAAACGTCGACGGGCGATGGAAGTGGAGCTGATCCGCGACCTGCCGGCGGCCACCCTGTGGGTCGAGGCCGGGGAGACGCGGCTGCGCCAGGTGCTCGGCAACCTGCTGGCCAATGCCCTGGACGCGCTGACCGAAAAAGGCCCGCCGCGCAAACTCTGGCTGAGTGCCGAATCCACCGCCACGGGCGTCAATCTGTACATTCGCGACAACGGCCCGGGCTTCTGCATGGAGGCCCTGGGCCGCGCCGGCGAGCCTTTCTACACCACCAAGACCCGCACCCAGGGCCTTGGCCTGGGCCTGGCGATCTGCGACACCCTGATGCGCGCCTTCGGTGGTGAACTGTCATTCTCCAACCACCGCGAAGGCGGCGCCCTGATTACCCTGCGGCTGCGCGCCGGCGCGCCGGGAGTGAGCCTGCAACCGTCCGAGGACCGCAGCGTATGAGTACACCGATCACCAGTGACGTACAGGTGGTGTTGATCGACGACGATCCGCACCTGCGCCAGGCCCTGAGCCAGACCCTGGACCTGGCCGGGCTGAAGATCCTGCCGCTGGGCGAAGCCCAGGGCCTGGCCGCGCGCCTGGAGCGCGACTGGCCGGGGGTTGTGGTCAGCGACATCCGCATGCCCGGCATGGACGGCCTCGAACTGCTCGGCGAACTGCACGGCCAGGACCCTGAGCTGCCGGTGCTGCTGATCACCGGCCACGGCGATGTGCCGCTGGCGGTGCAGGCGATGCGCGCCGGGGCCTATGACTTCCTGGAGAAACCCTTCGCCAGCGATGCCCTGCTCGACAGCGTACGCCGCGCCCTGGCCCTGCGCCGCCTGGTCCTGGACAACCGCAGCCTGCGCCTGGCCCTGAGCGATCGCCAGGAGCTCAGCGCGCGGCTGGTCGGGCTGTCGGCGCCGATCCTGCGTCTGCGTGAACAGATCGGCGCCCTGGCGGCGACCAAGGCCGACGTGCTGATCCTCGGCGAGACCGGCGCCGGCAAGGAAGTGGTGGCGCGGGCGCTGCACGACCTGTCGAGCCGGCGCAACGGCCCGTTCGTGGCGATCAACGCCGGCGCCCTGGCCGAATCGGTGGTCGAAAGCGAACTGTTCGGCCACGAGCCGGGGGCCTTTACCGGCGCGCAGAAACGCCGCATCGGCAAGTTCGAATTCGCCAACGGCGGCACGCTGTTCCTCGATGAAATCGAAAGCATGAGTCTGGATGTGCAGGTCAAGCTGCTGCGCATGCTGCAGGAGCGTGTGGTGGAACGCCTGGGCGGCAATCAACTGATCCCGCTGGACATCCGCATCATCGCCGCGACCAAGGAAGACCTGCGCCAGGCGGCCGACCAGGGGCGCTTCCGCGCCGACCTGTATTACCGCCTGAATGTCGCGCCGCTGCGTATTCCACCGTTGCGCGAGCGTGGCGAAGATGCCCTGCTGCTGTTCCAGCATTTCGCCGACGAGGCCAGCGCCCGCCACGGCCTGCCGCCCCACGAACTGCAACCCGGGCAGCGCGCCCTGCTGCTGCGCCACAGCTGGCCGGGCAATGTGCGCGAACTGCAGAACGCCGCCGAACGCTTCGCCCTCGGCCTGGAACTGGCCCTGGACAACAGCGCGGCGGATGGCGGCTCCTCGCAGCCGGCGCCGACGGTGGTCGAGGGCGGCCTGAGCGAGCAGGTGGAGAACTTCGAAAAGAGCCTGATCGCCGCCGAGCTGGCCCGCTCCCACAACTCCCTGCGCAGCCTCGCCGAAGCCCTGGGTATTCCGCGCAAGACCCTGCATGACAAACTGCGCAAACACGGCCTGAGCTTCGGCGACAGCGGCGCCAGTTCGGGCGGCGACGATATCGAGTGAGCGATGCCGACTAATCTTGTTAATGCACCATTTCACCACCGAGGCCCTGCATGAACCGCGACAGTCGTCACCTGGAATCCATCCTCCATCACGACATTCCCCTGACGCGGGACATGGGCCTGAAAGTGCTCGACTGGCACGCGCATGAGCTGCGCCTGCAACTGCCGCTGGAAGCCAACGTCAATCACAAGAGCACCATGTTCGGCGGCAGCCTGTATTGCGGCGCGGTGCTGGCCGGCTGGGGCTGGCTGCACCTGCGGCTGAAAGAAGCGGGGATCGACGACGGGCACATCGTGATTCAGGAAGGGCAGATCAATTACCCGCTACCGGTGACCAGCGACGCCACGGCCATCTGCGCCGCGCCGAGCGAAGAGGTGTGGCACAGGTTCGTGACCATGTATGAGCGCTACGGCCGCGCGCGGCTGATCCTGCACACCCGGGTGGTGAATGCCGGCAGCAATGAAGATGCGGTGCGTTTCACCGGGCAATACGTGCTGCACCGATGAGCCTGTAGCCGCTGGCGCAGCCTGCGATCGGCTGCGCAGCAGTCGTAAACGGCCAGCGCGGTGTGTCAGACGGAATATCGCCAGTCGATCCACAGCCGCTTCGCGCGCAGGCTGCGCCAGCGGCTACAGGGATCAGCCGCGCGCCAGCTCCAGCAAGCGCCCACGCCATGCGGCCTTGGCCGGCAGCGCCAGGAAGAAGCCATTGAGCAGCGACTCCCGCGCGGGGTAGCAGAACGGCGCGCCATTCAGATCCAGCACCTCGCCTCCAGCGCCCTCCAGCACGCCCTGGGCCGCTGCGGTGTCCCACTGCGAGGTCGGCGCCAGTCGCGGATAACAATCCGCCGCGCCTTCGGCCAGCAGGCAAAACTTCAACGAGCTGCCGATGTTCGCCAGCTGCAACTCACCCAGGGTCGCGCTCAACCCGGCCAGCAGACGCTCCTGCTCGGGGCTGGTATGGCGACGGCTGGCGACCACGGTGAAGGCTTCGCCCGCCGTCAGGCTGTCACGCACGTGGATCGCCACCGGCGCCTGGCCCTTGTCCGCGCGCCAGGCACCGAGGCCGGCGCCGCCGAAATAGCAGCGACCGCTGGTCGGCATCGACACCACGCCGAACACCACCCGCCCCTGTTCGATCAGGGCGATATTGACGGTGAACTCTTCGCTGCCGGAGATGAACTCCTTGGTGCCGTCCAGCGGGTCCACCAGCCACCAGCGCTGCCAGCCGGCACGCACGTCCTGGGGAATGTCGGCGTCTTCTTCGGAGAGCACCGGGATGCTCGGGTCCAGCGCGGTCAGGCCTTGCACGATCAGGTGATGGGCCGCCAGGTCGGCGGCGGTCACCGGCGACTCGTCGGCCTTGCTGGTGACGGCAACGTTGGCGCGCCAGAACGGCAGGATCGCTTCGCCTGCCTGCAAGGCCAGGTCGATCACCGGCGCCAGCAACGGATGGGGAAAATTCATCGATGGTTCACTCATGCTTGGAAGGCGCCGCGCTGGGTCAGCAGGTCGCGGGCCAGATACAGCGCGGCCAGGGCGCGGCCCTCGGTGAATTGCGGGTTCTGCGCCAGGCTCGACAGCTCGCGCAGGTTGATCTTGTCCACGCGCATCGGCTCGGGCTCGTCGCCCTCCAGCCGCTCCTCGTAGAGGTCGGTGGCCAGCACCACCTGGATCTTCTGGCTCATGTAGCCGGGGGACAACGACAGCTCGGTCAGGTGTTCCAGTTGCCGCGCGCCAAAACCGGCCTCCTCCTTGAGCTCACGCTCGGCGGCGGCCAGCACATCCTCGCCAGGCTCGATCAGGCCCTTGGGCAGCGACAGCTCGTAGGCGTCGGTGCCGCCGCAATATTCTTCGACCAACACCGCGTGATCGGCATCGAGCATCGCCACAATCATCACCGCGCCATAGCCCGCGCCCTTGCCCACCAGGCGCTCGTAGGTGCGCTCCACACCGTTGGAAAAGCGCAACTGCACCGCTTCGACGCAAAACAGACGGCTGGTGGCGACGATCTCGCGGGCGAGTACGGTGGGTTTCTGGCGCATAAAAGGCTCCTTGGCGTGAACGCGCTACTATAACGCGGCTTTCCCGATTGTTTGTGTCGGATATCTTTCTCCCGTTCGAGACGTTTTCCATGCCTTCACTGCCCTGGCGCGACATCGATACCGTTCTGCTGGATATGGACGGTACCTTGCTGGACCTGCACTACGACAACCACTTCTGGATGGAGCACCTGCCCCAGCGCTATGCCGAGCTGCATGGCGTCAGCCGCGCCATGGCGGAAATGGAACTGCAGCCGCTGTTCGAGCGTAACGCCGGACAGTTGCAGTGGTATTGCCTGGACTTCTGGAGCGCCGAACTGAAGTTGCCGGTGCGCGAACTGAAGCTGGAGACCGCCCACCTGATCGCCCTGCGCCCGGACGCCGATACCTTTCTCGCGGCGATCAAGCAGGCTGGCAAACGCGTGGTGCTGATCACCAATGCGCACCGCGATTCGTTGTCATTGAAGTTGGAAAAAGTCGAGCTGGCGCCCTATTTCGAACGTTTGATCAGTTCCCACGATTACGGCTTCGCCAAGGAGAACCCGCAGTTCTGGGATGCGTTGCAAGCGGATATCGGCTTCGATCCGGCACGCAGCCTGTTTATCGACGACACCCTGCCGATCCTTCGCAGCGCGCGGAATTTTGGCGTGGCTCATCTATTGGCGGTGAGTGAACCGGACAGCCGCAAGGGGCCAAAGGACACGGCGGAATTTGCCGCGCTGGGGGACTATCGAGCATTGATCGAAGGGTTGTAGAGCAATCCTGTAGCCGCTGCCGCAGGCTGCGATCGACCGTGAAACGGTCGTAGCGATGTTGATCGCCAAAGGTCCTTCGGACCTTATCGCAGCCTTCGGCAGCGGCTACAGACCGAGCATTACTCGGGAATGCGCAGTACCTGGCCCGGATAGATCTTGTCCGGGTGCGACAGCAGCGGCTTGTTGGCCTCGAAGATCTTGTTGTACTTGTTGGCGTCGCCGTACACGGCCTTGGAAATGGCGCTGAGGGTGTCGCCTTTTTTCACGGTGACGAAACGCGCGGCAGCCGCCACAGGACCGGTGACGGTGATCTGGTCGTCGACGCTGCCGACACCTTCGATGTTACCCACGGCCAGCAGAATCTTTTCCTTCTCTTCCTGGCTGGCCACTTCGCCGGTCACGATGACCTTGTCGCCTTCCACGGTAGCCTGGACGTTGGGGTTACCCAGGCCGACCTTGGCGATGTGCTCCTTCAGCTGTTCGCTCGCATTGGCGTTACCCGGCGTCAACAAATCGATAAGCTTTTCGCCCGCTTCTTTCACAAAGCTAAAAATACTCATGGTGCACACTCCTTGGGTTTAATAGGTCCAGACGCGAAAGACTAGACCAGCCTTGAGAGACGAGGTTCAAAATCGACCGATGACGCTGTGCACGGCAAGCACGCTAGAATCGCCTCCCCCCGCGCCCAGGAAGCGAAGATGGACATCAAGCAGCTGAAATTCCTCATCGCTCTCGACGAAACCCGCCACTTCGGCCAGGCCGCCGCGCGCTGCCACATCACCCAGCCGACCCTGTCCATGCGCCTGCGCAACCTCGAGGAAGAACTCGAGCTGCCGCTGGTCAACCGCGGCCAGCGTTTCGAGGGCTTCACCGCTCCGGGGGAACGGGTGCTGGCCTGGGCCCGCAGCGTGCTGGCCGCCTACGACGGGTTGCAGGCCGAGGCGGCCGCCTGTCGCGGCAATCTGGTCGGCACCCTGCGCCTGGGGGTGGTACCGCTGTCGAGCTTCGACCCGCTGCCACTGATGCAGCGCCTGCACCAGGCGCACCCGAACGTGCGCTTCGAGTTGTCGGCGCTCAGTTCCGAGCAGATCCTCGAACAGCTGGCGAGCAATCGCCTGGATATCGGCGTTTCCTATCTGGAGCGCCTGGACAGCGAACGCTTCGAATCCCTGGCCCTGGGCGAAACCCGCATGGGCCTGCTCTACGACCAACGCTTCTTCAGCTTCGGCGAACAGCCCCTGAGTTGGGAGGCGGTGATCGAACTGCCGCTGGGCATGCTGACCAGCGGCATGCATTTTCGCCAGTCCATCGACCATAACTTCCACAGTCGCGGCCTCACCCCACAACCGCTGCTGCAGACCGATGCGGTGCATCAATTGCTGCAAGCCGTACATGGCGGCCTGTGCTGCGCGATCATGCCGCTGGACGGCGGCCTGGAAGCCCTCACCGAACACCTGCGCCTGCAGCCCATAGCAGACGCCAACACCCTGGCGCACCTGGGCCTGATCATGCGCCGCAGCGCACCGCGCTCGGCCCTGGCCGAGGCGTGCTTCACCCTGCAGCAGAAATCACCGAGCGAGTCTTGATCGACGGCATCTATCGGCACATCAGTACTAGCAATTAGACGCGACACTTTGACGCGCTTAGTCTTAGGGCTGGATATTCCGCCGGTGATGCCCCATGAAACCCCAGCGCCCGGCTTGCGCGACGCCCACTGCGAAAACGCCCGCGCCCGCCGCCAGTCAGAACTATTGCTACAGCAACCTCGACCACACGGAATCGGCCAGCACCGCGCTCGCCGAGGAAGTTGCGCTGGCGATCGCCTATAACGGCATCAGCCAGGCCGTGATGCTGGTCACCCCCAGCGACCTGGAAGACTTCATCGTCGGCTTCAGCCTCGGCAGCGGCATCATCGGCGACGCCTCGGACATCTACGACCTGCAACTGAGCGGCAGCGGTTCGGCCCAGTACGCCCAGGTGCAGATCTCCAGCCGCGCCTTCTGGAACCTCAAGCAGCAACGCCGGCAACTGGCCGGCACCAGCGGTTGCGGCCTGTGCGGCGTGGAAGCCGTGGAACAGGCCTTGCCGGACCTCAAGGTGCTGCCCGGCGCGCCATTGCCGCCCGCCCAATGGCTCGATGGCCTGCGCCAGCGCATCAGCGCCTTCCAGCCCCTGGGCCAGCACTCCGGCGCGGTGCATGCGGCGGTGTTCATGAACGCCCAGGGCGAGTTGCTGCTGGGCCGTGAAGATATCGGCCGGCACAACGCCCTGGACAAGCTGATCGGTGCGTTGATCCGCCAGAACATACCTACTGCCGGCGGCGTGGCCATCGTCACCAGCCGTTGCAGCCTGGAACTGATCCAGAAAGTCCTGCGTGCCGGCATCCAGACCCTGGTCAGTCTGTCGGCGCCCACCGGCCTGGCCCTGCAATGGGCACGCCGACACAACCTCAATCTCATTCACCTGCCGCAAAAAAGTGCGCCACGGGTCTATAGCCCTGCGATGGAGAAACAAGCGTGACCACTCATCACCAAGCCGACCAGACACCCACCCCGCGCTACAAGCCCTACAAGGGCCCGGCCGGCGGCTGGGGCGCGCTCATCAGCGTCGCCCAGGCCTGGCTGACGAGTGACAACGCCCTGAAAAACCTGCGCATGATGCTCAAGACCAACCAGAACGGCGGTTTCGACTGCCCGGGCTGCGCCTGGGGCGACTCGCCGGAAAGCGGCATGGTCAAGTTCTGCGAGAACGGCGCCAAGGCGGTGAACTGGGAGGCCACCAAACGCCGTGTGGATGGCAAGTTCTTCGCCAAACACAGCGTCAGCTCGCTGCTGGAGCAGAGCGACTACTGGCTCGAATACCAGGGCCGCCTGACCGAGCCCCTGAGCTACGACGCCGAAACCGATCGCTACAAGCCCATCAGTTGGGAAGCCGCCTTCGCCCTGATCGGCAAGCACCTGCGGGCACTGCCCAACCCAAACATGGCCGAGTTCTACACCTCGGGTCGCGCCAGCAATGAAGCGGCGTATCTGTACCAGTTGTTCGTGCGCGCCTATGGCACCAACAACTTCCCCGACTGCTCGAACATGTGCCACGAAGCCAGCGGCGTGGCCCTGGCGCAAAGCGTCGGCGTCGGCAAAGGCACCGTGACCTTCGACGACTTCGAGCATGCCGATGCGATTTTCGTCTGGGGCCAGAACCCCGGCACCAACCACCCTCGGATGCTCGAGCCGCTGCGCGAAGCGGTGAAACGCGGGGCCCAGGTGGTGTGCATCAACCCGCTGAAAGAACGCGGCCTGGAACGCTTCCAGCATCCGCAGCACCCGATCGAAATGCTCACCAACGGCAACAAGCCGACCAACACCGCCTACTTCCGCCCGGCCCTGGGCGGCGACATGGCGGTGGTGCGCGGCATGGCCAAGTTCCTCCTGCAATGGGAACGCGACGCCCAGAAGACTGGTGCGCCGGCGGTGTTCGATCACGACTTCCTCAACGAACACACCGCCGCCGTGCTGGATTACCTGAGCGTCATCGACGACACCCCATGGGACGACATCGTCGAGCAGTCCGGCCTGACCCTGGTGGAGATCGAGCGCGCGGCGCGCATGTACGCCAAGGGCAAGAACGTGATCATGTGCTGGGCCATGGGCATCACCCAGCATCGCCACTCGGTGCCGACCATCCAGGAAATCGCCAACCTGATGCTGCTGCGTGGCAATATCGGCCGTCCGGGCGCCGGCCTGTGCCCGGTGCGCGGCCACAGCAACGTGCAGGGCGACCGCACCATGGGCATCAACGAACAGCCGCCGGTGGCCTTCCTCGACGCCCTGGAGCGGCGCTTCCAGTTCAAGGTGCCACGCGAGAGCGGCCATAACGTGGTCGAGGCGATCCACGCCATGCTCGAAGGCCGTTCGACAGTCTTCATCGGCCTGGGCGGCAACTTCGCCCAGGCCACCCCGGACAGCCCGCGGACCTTCCAGGCCCTGCGCAACTGCGACCTGACCGTGCAGATCAGCACCAAGCTCAACCGCAGCCACCTGGCCCATGGCAAGGAGGCACTGATCCTGCCGTGCCTGGGCCGCACCGACATCGACCTGCAGAGCGAAGGCGCGCAAGCGGTGACGGTGGAAGACTCCTTTAGCATGGTCCACGCCTCCAACGGCCAATTGCAGCCGCTGTCGCCACAGATGCGTTCGGAGCCGTCGATCCTCGCCGGCATCGCCGCCGCCACCCTGGGCAGCCATCCGGTGGACTGGAACTGGCTGGTGGCCGACTACAGCCGTATCCGCGACCTGATCGCCGACACCATTCCCGGCTTCAAGGACTTCAACCAGCGGGTAAAAAACCCTGGCGGCTTCTACCTCGGCAACTCGGCCGGCGCGCGGCGCTGGAACACTCCATCGGGCCGCGCCAATTTCCGCCCGAACCTGCTGCCCAAGGATCTGGTGCACGAACGCACCCGCGCCACCGGGCAGTTGCCGGACCTGATCATGCAGTCGATGCGTTCCCACGATCAGTACAACACCACCATCTACGGCCTGGACGACCGCTACCGTGGCGTGAAGGGCCAGCGCGACGTGCTGTTCGTCAACGAAGCCGACATCATCCGCCTGGGCTTCAAGCCGGGGCAGAAAGCCGACATCGTGTCGTTGTGGGATGACGGCCGCGAGCGTCGGGTCAAGGGTTTCACCCTGCTGGCCTTCGATATTCCGGCTGGGCAGGCCGCGGCCTATTACCCAGAGGTGAACCCGCTGGTGCCGCTGGAAAGCATCGGGGACGGCAGCTACACCCCGACCTCGAAGTTCGTCGCGATCCGCCTGGAAGCGGCCAGCGACAGCGGCTTGATCATGGCCCGGTCGGCCTGATCGACGAAATCGCTGGCCCTGTAGCCGCTGCCGCAGGCTGCGATAAGGCGCGCAGCGCCTTCCAGGGCCCTCAAGAGCAACGTCTCCTACGGAGCCGATCGCAGCCTGCGGCAGCGGCTACGATCGGCGAGGTGTTCCAGCGAAAGCGAAATCGCAGGCACAAAAAAGGCCACCTCCATCCAGAAGCGGCCTTTTCCAAGTAGCTACAGACTCGCAAAAACGGGATAAGTTCCCTACTAAAAACAATAAGTTACGAGATTGTGTACAACTCGTGCTATTCGTCGGATTTCGATTGTAAGCGCCTCAACACAGCCTCAGGATCGCGCCGTCATCCCTTTGAGGCTCCTCTATGAAGTTCTCCTCGATTCTCTTGTTGTCCCTTGGCCTGGTCAGCGGCGTCGCCTCTGCCGGCGGCACCACAGAAGCAGGTGTGGGCGGCGCATTGGGCGGGGTTCTAGGCTCGGTCGTCGGTCAGTCGATTGGTGGCAACACCGGTTCCACCATCGGTGCCGCATTGGGCGGCGCGGGCGGCAGTGCCGTGGGTGCCGACAGACGCAGCCGTGGCGAAGCCGCTATCGGTGGTGCGCTAGGCGCAGCCGGCGGTAACGTGGTCGGTCGCAGCGTGGGGGGCACCACTGGCAGCCTGATCGGCGCAGCCGCGGGCGGTGGTGTGGGTGGCGCACTGGGTAACCATATGGGCAACTCCAGCGATCGTGACGATCGCCGCTACCGCGACTACGACGACGACCGTCGCTACTACCGCGACGGCCATCCGGGTCGTGGCCATGCCTACGGGCATCGCAAGCACAAACGTCACTGGCGCGACTAAGACCTGAAACGGTCGCAACCCGCTGACACAAAGACCGCAGCCTGACGGCAGCTCCTGCCAGACAGGGTTCATCACCCCCGGGATGAACCCCAAGGAGCCGCCCGAAGCAGGCTGCGGTCTTTTTTGTGCCTTACACCAGCAAGCGTTCCAGCGCTCCACGCAGCCCGGCGGGAATCCCTACCGGCTGATTCGATGCCCGATCGACGAACACATGCACGAAGCGCCCCGCCGCGCAGGCATCGGTTTCCCCCGCCTTGAACACCGCCAGCTCGTACTGCACCGAACTGTTGCCCAGCTTGCCGACACGCAGGCCGATCTCGATGCGCTCGGGGAAAGCGATCGAGGCAAAGTAATCGCAGGCCGAACTCACCACGAAGCCCACCACCTCGCCATCATGGATATCCAGGCCGCCCTCCTCGATCAGGTAGGTGTTCACCGCCGTGTCGAAGAAGCTGTAGTAGGTGACGTTATTCACATGACCGTACACATCGTTGTCGTGCCAGCGCGTGATGATGGGCTGGAAGTGGCGGTAGTCAGCGCGTTGCGGCATGCGGTCGGTCATTGGCGGGTTCTCGAAGGCGAGGTGTCTGGAAGGCGACCATGACGGGGTCGATCCGGCGACGCCTATTTCAACCGATGGCCCGGTGATCGGCAAACCCTTTGCCTGCCTGCACCAGCTCGTCAATCAACCGCGCCGGCTTCCAATGCACGCCCGACTCGGCTTGCAATCGCAGCAACCCTTGCTGGATGGATACCAGCCCCTGCCCGTCCGCCCAGCTCATCGGCCCGCCCTTGTCCGCCGGGAAGCCATAACCGTTGAGGTACACCAGGTCGATGTCGTGGGCCGAGCCGGCAATGCCTTCCTCGAGAATCTTCGCGCCTTCGTTGACCAGCGCCAGCAGGCAGCGCTCGAGGATTTCCTCGGGACCGATGTCGCGACGACGGTAGCCCAGGCCTTCGCTGACTTCCTGAACCAGGGCATCGACCTGCACATCGTGCTCGGCCTGACGACTGCCGGGCTCGTAGTGGTAATAACCCTTGCCACTCTTCTGGCCAAAACGACCCGCCTCGCACAGGCGATTATCCACCTGCACTTCGTGCGCCTCCTGGCCTTTGCCGGCCAGCTGCCGGGCGCGCCATTCCAGGTCGATGCCGACCACGTCGTACATGCGGAACGGGCCCATGGCAAAACCGAAGCCCTGCAATGCGGCATCCACCTGATAAGGGAAAGCCCCTTCCAGCAACATCTTGCGCGCCTCCAGCACATAGGTGCGCAACATGCGGTTGCCGATGAATCCAGGGCAGTTGCCGGACACCACACTGACCTTGCCCATGCGCTCGCCCAGCACCAGCGCGGCCTCGAGCACCTGCGGCGCAGTCGCGGCGCCCCGCACGATTTCCAGCAGCTTCATGATGTGGGCCGGGCTGAAGAAGTGCAGGCCCAGCACCTGTCTTGGGCGCCGGGTGACTGCGGCGATGGCGTCGATATCCAGCGCCGAGGTATTGCTGGCGAGGATCGCCCGCGGCTGGAGCAGGCCATCGAGTTCGCGGAAGATTTGCTGCTTCAGCTCGAGGTTCTCGTAGATCGCCTCGATCACCAGATCCACATCGCGGATCGCCGGATAATCCGCCGCCGCGCTTATCCGGGCCCGGCGCGCATCGGCCTCTGCCTGATCGATCCGCCCCTGACGCACATTGTGTGCATAAGTCTCGGTCACCGCTGTCAGCGCCTGTTCGAGCATCTGCGGATTGTTGTCCACCCACTGCACCACGACCCCGGCATTGGCCAGGCACATCACGATCCCGCGGCCCATGGTCCCGGCACCGATCACCGCGGCGCGCTGAATATCGATCTGGCTCATAGTGGCTCCCCTGTAGGTGGCTCAAAGACGCAAACCACCATAATCAGGCCCAGGACATTTTTGAAATTTATTCCTGTGATGAGCGGCATTCAGCAGATGGATCGGGCAGGTATCAATCCTGGAGATGATGTTCGGCCCAATCGCGCACTTCGGCGTAGGGATAATCCTCGAGCACCGCGAAACCCGGGATCGACCGCGCCTTGAGTTTGGTGAACAGCGGCACGCTGATCCCACAGAGAAAGCGCGTCAGCCGTTCCGCCCCTGGAACCGTGCCGCTGTATTGGTGGTGCCTGTGGATAAATTCGCCACACAGCGCTTCGAAGTTTTTATCCACAAGCGCGGGCAAGGCTGGCGGCTCCGGCAGGCGGGCCACCTGGCCATGGCATACCGAGCAATGCCCGCACCGCTGCGGTGCCTGGTCGTCGCCGAAATACTGCGCCAGGCGATACCCCAGGCACTGCTCGGTGGCGAACAGTGCGAGCATCGCGTGGATCCGCGCGATCTCGCTGCTTTCGTGCTGTTTGAAGTAGGCATGCAGTTGCTGGCTCAGGGTCGCGGCATCGAAGCCCGTCTCCAGCAGGTTGTAGACCTCGGTCATCTGCTTGCTTTCCAGCTCGACCCAGCCCTTTTCCTGGAAGTAGTCCAGGGCCTTCACCACCCGGTTACGCTCGGCCTGATGCTGCTGATAAAGCGCGTCGAAATTCACTGTGGCCCAGGTCCGGGCACGGCTGGAGGTCTCGATGATCGCCGCCACGAAGTCCCGGCGCTCACCTTCGAAACGCGCCAGCAGCGCCTGCGGTTCCTCAAGGAACTTGAAGCGGTATTCGGCGAAGTAGGCGTAACGCGGCGCGATCAGGCCGCGCAGTTCCAGCTGCACCAGCAAGGTCTTGAGCGGCAGCTGGCGGATATTGCTCTGGTCCGCCAGCGGCCCCAGCAGGAACTCCCATTGCCCGTCGGGTGCTGCATTTTGCAGCTCGTCCAGCACACAACGAATGCCTTCCAGCTCCGGCGTGTCGCCGTAGACGAAGTTCTCCAGCACGTTGAGGCTGTCGCGGTTGGCCAGCACCAGGCAGTCCGAAGGTTGGCCATCACGCCCCGCGCGGCCAATTTCCTGGCTGTAGTTCTCGATGGATTTGGGCAGGTCGAAATGCACCACATTGCGGATGTCGCTCTTGTCGATACCCATGCCGAAAGCGATGGTGGCGACGATGCAATTGGACTGGCCCGCCATGAACTGGCGCTGGATGGCTTCGCGCTGCTCATGGGGCAGACCGGCGTGATAAGCCTGGGCCTGGATGCCGTTGCGACTCAGATGCTCGGCGATGTGCTCGGCGGTTTTCTGCAAGGTGACATAGACGATGCTCGGCTGCCCAGGACGCTCGCTCATCCACTGCACCAGGCGCCGGCGCTTGTCCTGTCCGCGCACCGGTTCCACCAGCAGGTTGAGGTTGGGCCGGTAGAAACCGGTGGTCACCACATCCTGCCCGGCGATAGCGAATTTCGCCTGCATGTCGGCGATCACCTTGGGCGTGGCGGTAGCGGTCAGCAGCAGTGCCTGGGGAATGTTGAACTGGCGCTGGTAGTCCGGCAGCTTGAGGTAGTCGGGGCGAAAGTTATGGCCCCATTCGGAGATACAGTGCGCCTCGTCCACCACCAGCAGGGAGATCCGCACCTGCTGCAGAAAGTTGCGAAAGCGCTCGTTCTTCAGGCGCTCCACCGAGATCATCAGGATCTTCAGCTCACCGGAGCGCGCCCGCGCCATGACCTCGTTGGCGTCATCGCGGCTCTGCGCCGAATCGATGCTCGCCGCGGCGATGCCGTGCCGTTGCAGGAACGCCAGCTGATCCTGCATCAGCGCCAGCAACGGCGAGACCACCAGGGTCAGGTGCGGCAGCAGCAAGGCCGGCAGCTGGTAGCACAGCGACTTGCCGGAGCCCGTGGGAAAGATCGCCGCCGCCGAGCGCCCGGCCAGCACCGCGCTGACCGCCGCCTCCTGGCCGGGACGGAACTGTGGATAACCGAAGACCTGTTCGAGGGTGTTGTGCATGAGCTGTCACTCCTTTGACCGCTGACGTGCCTTGAAGCCTAGCGCGGCCAGTCAGCGGGTCGAGAAAAGGTCGGGAGGAAAAGGATACGGGATGATACAGGGGGACGGAGAGCAGCGTTCGGCTGGGGATGACGCGGAGTTTTTCGGGGTGTATCGCAAGCCATCGGGCACCGGTCGATGCGCGATGGCTCGCGATAGAAATCGTGCTCTTAGCGCGTCGCGCGGCAATCCACCCACTTCACGCCATTGCTCTTGTTCGCGGCGATCAACGCCGGCACTGCGGCAGGCGCCTTGTTGTGAATATCGTGGAACAGAATGATCCCCCGGCGCCACAGCAGCATCAGGGTCTGCACCCGCAGGCTCGCCGCGCTGGCGCTGATGCTCTTGCTCCAGTCCTGGGAGTCGATGCCCCAGAGCATCACCTTGATGCCCTGGGCCTTGAAGAACGCCGGGCTGTCACTCGAACGCTGGCCATAAGGCGGGCGGAACAGCGGCTGGTAGTCATCCGGCAACGTGCCGCGCACCAGGGTCGCGGAACGGGTGATGGACTGCTGCCATTCGCTCCAGGCGCTATGGGACTTATGTTCCCAGCCATGCAGGGCAACGCACTGGCCGCTGTACAACTCACGCATTTGCGCCGGCGACGACTTGCGCAGACGCGCCTGGAACGGCTCGCCCAGCACGAAGAACAGGCCATGCAGGTCGTTGGCCCGCAGCACATTGGCCAGCGTATCGGTGTGGCCGCCCGCGGCCGTCGGGCCGTCGTCGAAGGTCAGCAGAAACTGCCGGTCCGCCAACTCGTCGCCCATCAGCTCGGCGCTGTCGAAACGTTCGATCTCGCTGCTGATCTTCGGAAACAAGGCCGCCAGGCGCAGCTGTTCGTTCAGGTACTGCTCATGAAACTGGCGGCTTGCCTGGGCCCAGGCGTCATAGGCCGGGCTGACCGTCCCGGTGAAGCCCTGGGCCAGTTGCCGCAAGTCATCCAGGTTACGCACCGGCGGGCAGAAGGCGGCACCTTCACAATCCTGGCTGGCGCTGTGGTAACTGCTGAGCAGGCGTATCCAGAAACGATCGCGCACTTGCTCGACCGAATGATGGTCCAGCGCCTTGACGCCCAGGCGCTGCTTGAGGCTCGCATCGTCCAGCGCCTCGCTGGCCAGCAGGGCCTTACCGAACATCAGGATTTCCGCGCGCGAGGCGGTATCGAAACCCGCTTGCGTGGCCAGCGAACCCGGCCAGGTGCTGCGGTCGATAGTGGCGAACACCATCGGGCCGGCAGCCTGGGCAACGGCCGTCCACAGGGACAACATCAAAGCAACAACCAGAACCCGCATAACAACCTCCATAAATGCATAACGCGCCGTGGGACGGCGCGTTATGGGGGTCAGATCAACACCCGTGAATCAACGGTTTTGCACACGCTCGATGGCTTTGTCGTACACCGGGTTGGCCTTCTGCTGCTTGGCCAACTGATAGTGACGCAGGGCATCGGCGAACTGGCCGGCCGCTTCGTAGATCCGCGCGATGTTGTAGTAGGAACTGGCGCGCACGGTGGCCGCCGAGTTGCCGCTGGCCAGGGCGATGGCCTTGCGGTTGGCCCAGATCGACTCGGCAGTGTTGCCGGCTTTCTGATAGGCCAGGCCGAGGTTGCTGTAGGCCTGACCGTAGCCGTTGTTCAGCTCGATGGCCTGACGGTAGAAGTCGATGGCTTGCTGCAGGTTACCGGCGTGGTAAGCCTCTTCGCCCTTGCGGTTCAGGGTTTTCGCATCGGCTTGCGCGCTGCTGCTGACAGCGACAGCGGCCACTTCCACTTTGTCGTCGAGCAGCGGCGATACTTCGTTCAGCACGTCCTGCGCGTCGACGGTCACGCCGCTGAGGGTGTTGATGTCCTGGAAGTCGCCATTGCCGGTCATGCGGAACACGGTCCACAGGTTACCGCTGCGGTCCTGCGGCACGTAGTAAGTGCGCACCAGCGACTGGCCCATGTACACGAACACCTTGGCCTGGCTGGCAGAGAGCTGGCGGGACGCCGGGCGGCTCTGGTTGCTGTAGTCATGCACCGCGTACACATAGCTTTCGCCGTAGTGTTTCTTTTCCAGGGTGATGGTTTCCGGGCCGTAGCTGTCGACATCGTCGACGTCCAGGTGGGCGTCATCGCCTTGCTGGTTGCGGAAGTAGATGTTGTTGCCCGGGAAGATCATGTGCGAGTCGAGGTCGCTGGGGTTCGCGCCCCAGGTCAGCACCACGCGCAGACCGTCGAGGTTCTGCATCACCGGGCTGATGGCGTAGGTCATGCCGCTGCACGGGCACTTGACCACCAGGTTGGAATAGCCGGGTTTCTTGATGATCAGCAGGTTGCTGGGGTCATCGGCGAAGTCGGTGGTCAGGGTCACCTGGCCTTGAGCATTGGTACGACCAACCACGCTCTGCGCGCCATTGCGCTGCACCAGCACTTCGGCGTCGGCGATCTTCTGGTCCTTGACCACCGCACTCAGCACCTCGACCGGCAGCTGCTGCGCCGTCACCGAAAACGCCAATGCCCACAACGAAAAAATCGAAGTCACGCGAAACAATCGCATACCTAATTCCCTTTAAGTGTATGAAGTCGGCACCCAAAGGTACCCGGCAGATTTCGCGCGCACGATACACAGTTTTTTCGGGATTTGCTTGCTAATCCATTGGGAAAGATGGGGGCTGCGGGAACCCCTGAAGTTTGCTGAGGGGCCGGGATGGCAAAACCTTTTCAGACAGATTTGAAACCGGGCAAACCATTAGCCGCTCGCCACTCCTTCACTATCCGTGTGATGCCTTCGGTCGAGCCATCGGCACCGTCCTCTGGGTAGAAAATCAGATCGGAGCCTGCTGGGTCTTCTCTCAACTTTTGGAAATGGGGTACAAGCGCATCCACTTCTTTTTCAGTGCCCCTCCGAAAATACTCAGCCATTAGCTGTCAGTTGGAAATCGTATGCGCAGAGATCAAATTTCTTCTCCGTGATCTTTTCAAACTCCACCAACTGCTCTGCACTCAGGTCATAGCCTTCCCAACCTTGAGGGTCCACTGTCCAGCCCATGATCTCTTTCACCCGCTCGTCACAGTCGGCCGGCAGCTCTACGTCAAAAACCAACATCTCGGTTTTCTTGTCAAAAGCCTCAACGAGAAACTTCATGGTTCTACGCTCCTTGCTTTGTCGGCTGCTTTAGTTTGCTCACCAGTAAGCGGATCAAATTCGCCAAGATGGCGGCCGTGCTTGTCATACATTTCAACTGCGCCATGTTGAAAGTCCCATTCTAAAATGAGTCCTTTTGCCGTTTTCCATCGCTTACGCCGCCCACCACCTCCTTGGACAGAAGTTTTCCGCTTTGCCCTAATAGCATCAGGAAAGCCAGGCAAGGCGCTCGGTGCAGGAACATATCCTGATACCGGTGTGCTCAGCACAATGTACAGCGGCTGAACTCCAGACCCCGGCGGAAACACCAGAATAAAATCCCGATACTCCGGCGGATAAATCGGACTCACGATGATCCGCTCCGCCGCTTCCGTCGGCGGGAAAATCCAGATCGGTGGTGTCTGTGGCGCCGCTTCGAGCGGTGGTATCCCTGCGGTGCTCGAGGGGTCCACCGCTGGAGTCCAGATAAGGATGATGCCATCACCCAGATCGGCCACTTGCTGCTCATCACGAACCTCAAACTCAGCCACCGGAATCATTTCCCACTCGCGGCGACCCTGGGTGTTGAAACCGTAGCCCTTGAGGCTGCCATCGGCCTGCTGTTCAACCCGCAGGCGCAAGCGGGTGCGGGCCTGCTTGAGGTTGCGTAGTTGCTCTTCGCTGTACAGCGCACCGTCCCCCAAACTCGATGGAGCAAGCAAGGCCACCAGCCCCAGCAACGCACCGGCCGCCACGCCCGAGGAGATCAGCCCCAAGCCACTGCCGGTGGTGCCGGAGCCCACGGAGACACCACTCAGAGCCAAGGCACCGAGATTGGCCGGTAGCGCGCCGCTGATGCGCTTGAGGGGTACGCGCCCACCCGCCTCGACCTCACGGCCACCCAACAGCGTCAACGCGCCGTAATTCGCCACCGAATCAGTGGGTATGAAGCCCGTCGGGGTGACGTAGTCGATGATTGCGTTCGGCAGCTTGCAAGACTTGGCAAATACGCAACCGACGGGCGTTGGTTGCGATTCCATCTGTGTGGTCGGCAGCCGCTCTTCATAGGCCTGCTGACGAGCGAGCATCTGCTCGTAACCCTGCTGCGCCTCATCACGCTCGGCCAATTCGCTCGCAGTCATATCGCGCAGGCGACGATAACCACCGCCGTCAGCGTCGTAGTGCTGCCATACCTGGGACACATCCTTGTTGCGGGCCATAGTCCTTTGCTCGGTCGCCTGGGAAACCCCGGCCTTCAACCGGGGATCTCACGGTAACCAGTGCGAGGGGGCCCTGGCTGTCAGGCAAATCCGAGCTGGTCGAGCGACTTTTCTTTTTCGTTCATGCCCTGCGATTGGCCCTAAACGGTCTACGACAGGACACAAGGATTTACCCTACAAATCGCGTCGAATCTGGCTTATTGAACCGCCCGGACAAGCCGCCTAGTGTTTGAACAGGACTGAATGACGCCCATAAAAAAGCCGCCCCGAAGGGCGGCTTCTTGAACCACTTGCCCGATGCTTACAGCTTCGGACCGGCAGCCTTGATGGCGTCGCTCACGTCGAACTTCTTGAAGTTCTCGATGAACAGGCCGGCCAGGGCCTTGGCGGCCTCGTCGTAGGCGGCTTTGTCAGCCCAGGTATTGCGTGGGTTGAGCAGGCCGGTTTCGACGCCTGGAACGGCCAGTGGCACGTCCAGGTTGATGGTGTCCAGGTGCTCGGTCTCGGCACCGACCAGAGCGCCGCTCTGGATGGCGGCGATCACGCCACGGGTGGTCGGGATGTTGAAGCGCTTGCCAACGCCGTAGCCACCGCCGGTCCAGCCGGTGTTGACCAGGTAGACCTTGGAGCCGAAGCCGCGGATGCGCTTGATCAGCAACTCTGCGTATTCGCCTGCCGGACGCGGGAAGAACGGTGCGCCGAAGCAGGTGGAGAAGGTCGACTTGATGCCGGCGCCCGAGCCCATTTCGGTCGAGCCCACCAGAGCGGTGTAGCCGGACAGGAAGTGGTAGGCAGCTTGTTCTTCGCTGAGGATCGAGACTGGCGGCAGTACGCCGGTCAGGTCGCAGGTCAGGAAGATCACGGCATTCGGCTCGCCACCGAGGTTTTTCTCGGAACGCTTCTCGACGTGCTCCAGCGGGTAGGCGGCGCGGCTGTTCTGGGTCAGGCTGCCGTCGGCGTAGTCAGCCTTCTTGGCATCGTCCAGCACAACGTTTTCCAGCACGGCGCCATGCTTGATGGCTTTCCAAATGACCGGCTCGTTCTTCTCGGACAGGTCGATGCACTTGGCATAGCAACCGCCTTCGATGTTGAACACCACGCCCTCTCCCCAGCCGTGTTCGTCGTCACCGATCAGGTAACGGCTTTCATCGGCGGACAGGGTGGTCTTGCCAGTGCCGGACAGACCGAAGAACAGGGTTACATCGCCTTCTTCACCGATGTTGGCGGCGCAGTGCATCGGCAGCACGTCGGCAGCCGGCAGCAGGAAGTTCTGTACCGAGAACATGGCTTTCTTCATTTCACCGGCGTAGCGCATGCCGGCGATCAGCACTTTTTTCTGAGCGAAGTTGAGGATCACGCAACCGTCGGAGTTGGTGCCGTCACGCTCTGGAACGCATTCGAAATTGGCAACGTTGAGCACCTGCCACTCGTCACGGCCAGCCGGGTTGTACTGGGCCGGGTTGATGAACAGGCAACGACCGAACAGGTTCTGCCAGGCAGTTTGGGTGGTCATCTTCACGGCCAGGTAGTGCTCGTCGGAAGCACCTACATGCACATAGGAAACAAAATGCTCTTGCGCGTTGTTGAATGCCTCGACGCGAGCCCACAGGGCATCGAACTTGTCGGCCGGGAACTTGCGGTTGATCGGGCCCCAGGCGATAGCGTCCTGGGTGCTCGGCTCTTCAACGATGAAACGATCGACTGGCGAACGGCCGGTACGGTGACCGGTACGAACAACCAGCGCGCCGGTATCGGCAAGCTCGCCTTCACCGCGCTTCAGGGCTTCTTTGACCAGATCATCAACACTCAGATCGGTGTACACGGCGTTATTGGCTTGCGTCATGAGGTTCCCCGTCGGCCAGTGGCCGAGTGCTCCAAACGTTTTGTAGTAGAAAGTCGTGCACTACTACCGCGAAAAAAGTGCGCCGGATTATGCCAGAAAAGCCCAAAAAGAGTAGGGCCCTCCCGTCAGAACGGCGTTAATCCGGCGCTTGCCAGGTGATTTACCTGCGCTGAACCGTTTTAGTGACGAGTATCTGACGGCGACTCGACACCCGCTCCGGCGAACAATTGGCTGATATCGGCCGCATCGAACAGGTAGCGCTCGTTGCAGAACTGGCAATCGATCTCGATGCTGCCGCCGTGTTCGACCACTAGCTTCTGCGCATCTTCCAGACCCAGACTGACCAGCGCATTGCCCGAGCGTTCCCGCGAGCAGCTGCAACGGAAGCGCAACGGCTGCACATCGAACAGGCGCACGGCTTCTTCATGGTAGAGGCGATGGAGCACGGTTTCGTTGTCCAGGCTCAGCAGTTCGTCGGCGGTCAGGGTGCTGCCCAGCGCGGTGATGTGCTGCCAGCTGGCGGCGCGTTCTTCTTCATCCTTGAGGCGGTCGGCCGGCAGTTGCTGCAGCAATAGGCCACGGGCGCGACGACCGTCGGCATGCAACCAGAAACGGGTGCCGACCTGCTGGGACATGACGAAATAGTTGGTGAAGCATTCCGACAGGGTGGCGCCATCCAGGTCGACGATGCCCTGGTAGCGCTGGCCGTGGGTCGGGTCGACGGTCAGGGCCAGCACGCCATTGGGCATCAGGTCGGCCAGGGTCGCATCCGGGGCGATCTGCCCCGCGTCGTAGCGGGCCAGGCCACGGATCTCGCGCTCGCTGGAGCACTCGATCATCAGCAATGGCACCGGGCCTTCGGAACGGGCCTGGAGGATCAGCAAGCCATCGAACTTCAGCGTGCCGACCAGCAGCGCGGCCGCCGCCATCAGCTCGCCGAGCAGTTGCGCGACCGGCTCCGGGTAAGCGTGTTTGGCGAGCACTTCGGCATAGCTGCGCTCCAACGCCACCAGCTCGCCGCGGGCGTCGCTGTCATCGAAGATGAAGCGTTGGGTGAAGTCGGTATCCGGCAAATGAGTCATAGGTTTGGGTATCTGAAGTGATGACAAAATGGTTACAAGATATGAAAATTGCGTTTTTTGCACTGTTACGGTGCGCGATTTTCTGCCATTGGAGGCATTTTATGAACAATCCGGGTTTGTTCCAAGCAAGGTGGAACCTCGGCAAGCTGGTGTTGTGCAATTTGCTCCCTCTGGCACTGCTGGGTTTCTGGTTATGGCCAAGCGGGCACATGCTGTGTGTGATGTTCGACGAATGGCTGTTCCGCCTGCTGAATGCTCCCCTTGCGAGCAACTCCACCTGGCTGCATATCTGGGCCGTGGCCAGCCTGCGGCCTTTCGACGCGATAGTCGGGCTGATCCTGCTGACCCTTTTGATCCGCGGTGACTGGGTGTTCAAGGCCGTGGACGTACGCCGGGCCTTTTTCGGCTTCCTGTCGATCCTGGTCTTGATGCTGATTATCCGCTTGTTGTTCTCCAGGCTCGCCGACGCCATGGGCTGGCAGCACGACAGCCCGTCGATGATGCTCCAGGATGCCGTGCACATGAGTGACTATTTCCCGCACTGGGAAAAAACCTGGGAGCTCAAGGACCGTTCCAGCCAGAGCTTCCCCGGTGACCACGCCTCGGTGCTGCTGATCTGGGCGCTGTTCATGAGTGTGTTCAGCCGTGGCGCCGGCCAATTCCTGGTGATCTGGGGCCTGACCCTGCTGTTCATGATGCCGCGCTTGGTGGCCGGCGCGCACTGGGGCCAGGACGACTATATCGGTGGCGTACTGCTAGCGGTCTGGGCACTCGGCTGGGGCTACTACACCCCGTACGCGGCCAAGGCCTCGGACTTCCTGCTGCGGGCGACCAACCCGCTGTTCAACCTGCTGGGCAAGCTACCGCTGCTGTCGCGCCTGAGCGTGGTGCGGGCGGCCTGATTCTTCGGATTTGCTGCTTGTCGCGGCTTTGCCGCGGATCGCGAGCAAGCTCGCTCCTACAGGGGGTTGAGCGGTGCGCCGGCTGTGTAGGAGCCAGCTTGCTGACGATTGAACCCGCAGGGTTCGAAGGCCAAGGGTCTATTCGCTGCTGCGGAATTTGAACAGGTCGCGCCGCTGTTTCTTGGTCGGCTTGCCATCGGTGCTCACACCCAGGGCGCCGGCCTTGCGCAGGGCGGCGGCGTTTTCCCGCTTGGCAATACTGGCTTCGGTTTCCGTATAGAGAGCCTGCGCTTGCGGCGCCCCACGACGCACGATCGACAGGGCCTGGACCACCACGGTGCGCTCGTCGAAGCCGGTGCGTATCTCATACTCGTCGCCGACCCTCGGCTCCTTGCCCGGTTTGCAGCGCTCGCCACGGTGGTGCACCTTGCCGCTTTCGATGGCGGCCTTGGCCAGCGCACGGGTCTTGTAGAAGCGCGCCGCCCACAGCCATTTGTCCAGACGGACCTTGTCGTCGTCTTCGGCTTTTTGTGCCATGGCATGTCCTCATTCTGAAATATTTTCGAACTGTACTACCGTTTCTCCCGTGCCATGAATTGCGATGGCTCGGTTTAGAATGCGAGGCTCTGCAGCAGCCGGTCCGGGCGCTGTGGATCCGGGCCTAGATATCTGTCGCCTTTTACCCATTATTCTGCGTGAATACCGCGAATTCGGCCGCTTGACGGTACGAGCGGGTTCCTCAGCGGTTGAGCACATTTGAAGACATTTGACCATTTGACCGTCGTGGGTCTGCGCGAGTGGGTGGCGCTTCCGGATTTGGGAGTCGCCGGCCTGCGCGCCAAGATCGATACCGGCGCCAGCACCTCCAGCCTGCATGCCACCGAGATCGAGCCGTTCGAGCGCGACGGTGAGCAGTGGGTGCGCTTCAACGCGCACCTGGGCAGCGTGGTGCAGTTGCGTCACCGGCGTTGCGAAGCACCGCTGGTGGCGATGAAAACCATCAAGAGCTCCAACGGCCAGGCACAGGTGCGCTACGTGATCAGCACTACCCTGGCGCTCGGCGATCGGGTCTGGCGGGTGGAGTTCACCCTCGCCTGCCGCAAGGCCATGCGCTATCGCCTGTTGCTCGGTTCCAAAGCCCTGATCGATGGCCAGTTGGTGGTCAATCCAGGGATCAAATACGTTCAAGACAAACCGGTGTTCCCGGTGTCCACTACCTCTGCCACAGGTGTTGCATGAAGATCGCTGTGCTGTCGCGTAACCCGCGTCTGTATTCCACTCGTCGCCTGGTCGAAGCCGGCACCGAGCGTGGCCATGAAATGGTGGTGGTCGACACCCTGCGCGCCTATATGAACATTGCCAGTCACAAACCGCAGATCCATTACCGCGGCAAGCCGCTGGAAGGTTTCGATGCGGTGATTCCACGGATCGGCGCCTCGGTGACCTTCTACGGCTGCGCGGTGCTGCGCCAGTTTGAAATGATGGGTGTGTTCCCGCTCAACGAGTCGGTGGCCATCGCCCGCTCGCGGGACAAGCTGCGCTCGTTGCAACTGCTGTCCCGGCGTGGCATCGGCCTGCCGGTGACCGGCTTCGCCCACTCGCCGGACGACATTCCCGACCTGATCGAGATGGTCAACGGCGCCCCCCTGGTGATCAAGGTGCTGGAAGGCACCCAGGGCATAGGCGTGGTGCTGTGCGAAACCGCCACCGCGGCCGAGTCGGTGATCGAGGCCTTCATGGGCCTGAAGCAGAACATCATGGTCCAGGAGTACATCAAGGAAGCCGGCGGCGCCGACATCCGCTGCTTCGTGGTCGGCGACAAGGTGATTGCCGCGATGAAACGCCAGGCCAAGCCCGGCGAGTTCCGCTCCAACCTGCACCGTGGCGGCAGCGCCAGCCTGATCAAGATTACCCCGGAAGAACGCATGACCGCCCTGCGCGCGGCCAAGGTCATGGGCCTGAGCGTGGCGGGCGTGGATATCCTGCGCTCGAACCACGGGCCGCTGGTGATGGAAGTGAATTCCTCACCGGGCCTGGAAGGCATCGAGACCACCACGGGCAAAAACGTGGCGGGGATCATCATCGAGCACATCGAGAAAAACGGTGGCCCGAACATGACCCGGACCAAAGGAAAAGGCTGAGCTGTAGCCGCTGCCGCAGGCTGCGATCGGCTGCGTAGCAGACGCAGCATTCGCAAATCGAGCGAAGGTCCTGCGACCAGCGTGGCCCGGCCTTATCGCAGCCTTCGGTAGCGGCTACAGCTCAAACCGCATCCCTGGGCAGCAACAATCCCAACGGCAACCGCACCCGCGCTTCCAGGCCACCATCGGCGCGGTTGCGCAATTCGACATTGCCGCCGTGCATCGAGGCGATCCGCTTGACGATGGCCAGGCCCAGGCCGGTGCCCTTGCCGCCCCGGGCACGGTCGCCGCGGGTGAAGGGGTTGAAGATCGCCTCCAGCTCCGACGGGTCGATGCCCGCGCCACGGTCCATCACACTCAGCACTACATAAGGCGCGCTGGTGTCGCCCGACACATAGGCCGCGACTTCGACTTCCGTCCCAGCGTGGTTCAGGGCGTTACCGATCAGGTTGTTCAACAGGCGCTTCATCGACACCCGACGCAACGGGAACGGCGGAATCGGTTCCAGGCGCAGGTGCACCTTTTCATCGTTCTGGTTGTAGGGCGCCGCCACTTCGCGCACCAGATCGCTGAGATCGACCTCCTCCACTGACTCGTCGCGGCCGTCGCGGATAAAGGCCAGGAACTGGTCGAGAATCGCGTCCATGTCTTCGATGTCGCGAACCATGTCGTCGGTCAGGTCGTTGTGGCTGCCCATCAACTCCAGCGACAGGCGCAGGCGGGTCAGCGGCGTGCGCAGGTCGTGGGACACCCCCGCCAGCATCAACTCGCGTTCGCGCCCGGCCTGCTCCACGTCCTCGGCCATCTGGTTGAAGGCGCGGTACACCTCGGTCATCTCGCTTGGCGTATCGCTGATCGGCAGGCGCACGCTGCGCCCCTGGCCCAGTTGCCGGGCGGCATAGACCAGGCGCTTGAGCGGCTGGTTGAGCTGGCTGACGAAGATCCACGCCGACGCCGTGGACAACAGGCCGATGGCCAGGAACCAGCCGAGCACGCTCCAGATCTTCTGCCCCCGCAGCGGGTGCGGATACAGCGGTACTTTCAGCCAGCCGTCGCCCAGGCTCGGCGCGCGCACCCAGAGCGCAGGCGGCGCATGCATGCGCAGGCGCACTTCAGTGTCGACGCCCAGTTCGGCCTGCATCTGCCGCTGATAGATCTCGCTGTAGGGCCAATGCTGCTCGCCCGCCGGCACACCGCTGCCGACCACCTTGATCAGCCCAGCGGCCTCGGCGATCTGGTCGCGGTTGGATTCGTCGGCGGCCCAATAGGCACGCAGGGTCAGGGCCACGCCGTGGCTGTACTGGCGGTCCACCAGCACGTCCTCGTTCATCAGCAGATAAACCAGGGTCAGCGCCTTGGAGAACAGCACCACGATCAGCACCAGCCAGAGGGTGCGGGAGAAGAAGCTTTGCGGGAACCACAGCGGGGTTTTCATAAACAGCCATTACACGCTTTGCAGGAGCGAGCCGCGCTCGCAGAGTTGCGGAATGCGGGCGCCCGGGTCGTTTGCCGGCCCGGGCGCTCGCTCCTACAAATCATCGGTCACTTGGTGGTGGTGCCATCCGGCACGAACACATAACCCACGCCCCAGACCGTCTGGATATAACGCGGCTTGGACGGATCGGGCTCGATCATCCGGCGCAGGCGGGAGATCTGCACGTCGATGGAACGCTCCAGGGCATCCCACTCGCGACCACGGGCCAGGTTCATCAGTTTGTCGCGGGTCAGCGGCTGGCGAGCGTTCATCACCAGGGCCTTGAGCACCGCGAACTCACCGGTGGTGAGCATGTGCACTTCGGCGCCGCGCTTGAGTTCGCGGGTGGCCAGGGACAGTTCGTAGTCGCCGAAGGTGACGTTTTCGTCTTCGCTGCCCGGCGCGCCCGGCACCGGAGCCGACTGGCGACGCAGCACGGCCTTGACCCGCGCCATCAGCTCGTCGGGGTTGAACGGCTTGGCCAGGTAATCGTCGGCGCCCAGTTCCAGGCCCTTGATGCGGCTCAGCTCGTCGCCCTTGGCGGTGAGCATGATGATCGGGATCTGGTTGTTCGCACTGCGCAGGCGGCGGCATGCGGTCAGGCCGTCTTCGCCAGGCAGCATCAGGTCGAGGACGACCAGGTTGAAGACTTCGCGCCCCAGCAGACGGTCCATCTGCTCGGTGTTGGGAACCGCGCGGGCACGGTAGCCCTTGCTGACGAAGAAGCGCTCCAGCAGGCTGCTCAGCCCGGGGTCGTCGTCAACAATAAGAATTTTTTCGCCTTCGGCAGTTTGTGCAGTGCTGCTCATCAGATGCTCCTTTTATCTCGGTGCGCATTATGGCGTAGCTGCCGTTATACGCACCGTGTGCATTGTTAGCAGATTTTTCCTCTACCGCCAGAAAACCCGCCGTCGGCCGCCAGTGGGCCGATACCCCCGAAGACCGGAACGCTGGTTATAATGCGCCGCCTTTTGTGTCAGGCAACGTCTGATCGTTACCGCCCGTGGCCACTTTTTATTTTTCCCGGCCAGGCAGTAATTGTTCGATTTCACGGGTCAACAGGCAGCCTTTTGATCCAGGCAGCGGCGCACGCCAGGCCGCTCAACCAGACTCGCCGAGGCCAATTTTCCGTGCCGGCGAGCCTGCTTCACAATTTGTCAGGTGGTTTTATGGACAGCATCAACAGCCGCATTGCCGAGGAACTCGGCGTACGCCCACAACAGGTCGAAGCGGCCGTCGCTCTATTGGATGAAGGCTCCACCGTGCCCTTCATCGCCCGCTACCGTAAGGAAGTGACCGGCAGCCTCGATGACACCCAGTTGCGTCATCTGGAAGAGCGCCTACGCTACCTGCGAGAACTCGACGAACGGCGCATCAGCATCCTCGCCAGCATCGAGGAGCAAGGCAAACTGACCCCGGAACTTGCCCGCGACATCAAGCTCGCCGACACCAAGACCCGCCTCGAAGACCTCTACCTGCCGTACAAGCAGAAGCGCCGCACCAAGGGCCAGATCGCCCTGGAAGCCGGCCTCGGCGAACTGGCCGACGGCCTGTTCAACGACCCGAGCCTGACCCCGGAAAGCGAAGCCGCGCGCTTCGTCGACGCGGAAAAAGGCGTGGCCGATGTGAAGGCCGCCCTCGAAGGCGCCAAGTACATCCTCATGGAGCGCTTCGCCGAAGACGCCAGCCTGCTGGACAAGCTGCGCAACTACCTCAAGCAGGAAGCCACCCTCAGTGCCCGCGTGATCGCCGGCAAGGAAGAGGAAGGCGCCAAGTTCCGTGATTACTTCGAACACGACGAACCACTGAAGAGCATGCCGTCGCACCGCGCCCTGGCGATTTTCCGTGGCCGCAACGAAGGCATCCTCAGCTCCGCGCTGAAAGTCGGCGACGAACTGCCGGGCACCATGCACCCGTGCGAAGGCATGATCGGCCAGCAGGTCGGCATCCAGAACCAGAACCGCCCGGCCGACAAGTGGCTCGGCGAAGTGGTGCGCTGGACCTGGAAGGTCAAGCTCTACACCCACCTGGAAACCGACCTGCTGGGCGAGCTGCGCGACAACGCCGAAACCGAGGCGATCAACGTCTTCGCCCACAACCTGCACGACCTGCTGCTGGCCGCTCCGGCCGGCCCGCGCGCGACCCTGGGCCTCGACCCGGGCCTGCGCACCGGCTGCAAGGTGGCGGTGGTGGACGCCACCGGCAAGCTGCTGGACCACGCCACCGTTTACCCGCACGTACCGCACAACAAGTGGGACCAGACCATCGCCGTGCTGGCCGCGCTGTGCGCCAAGCACTCGGTGGACCTGATCGCCATCGGCAACGGCACCGCCAGCCGTGAAACCGACAAGCTGGCCGCCGAGCTGATCAAGAAATACCCGGCCATGCGCATGACCAAGGTCATGGTCTCCGAGGCCGGCGCTTCGGTGTATTCGGCGTCGGAACTGGCCGCCAAGGAATTCCCCGACCTCGACGTGTCGATCCGTGGCGCGGTGTCCATCGCCCGCCGCCTGCAGGACCCGCTGGCCGAGCTGGTGAAGATCGATCCGAAATCCATCGGCGTCGGCCAGTACCAGCACGACGTGTCGCAGCTGAAGCTGGCCCGTGGCCTGGATGCAGTGGTCGAGGACTGTGTGAACGCCGTCGGCGTGGACGTCAACACCGCGTCCGTGGCGCTGCTGGCGCGGATCTCCGGCCTCAACACCACCCTGGCGCAGAACATCGTCAGCCACCGCGATGAAAACGGTGCGTTCAAGACCCGCGCCGCGCTGAAGAAGGTTGCCCGCCTGGGTGAAAAGACCTTCGAACAGGCCGCCGGCTTCCTCCGTGTGATGAACGGCGACAACCCGCTGGACGCGTCCGCGGTGCACCCGGAAGCCTACCCGCTGGTGCAACGCATCGCTGCCGAGACCGACCGCGACATCCGCTCGCTGATCGGCGACAGCGGCTTCCTCAAGCGCCTGGATCCGAAGAAGTTCACCGACGAGACCTTTGGCCTGCCGACCGTCACCGACATCCTCCAGGAACTGGACAAGCCGGGCCGCGACCCGCGTCCCGAGTTCAAGACCGCCGAGTTCCAGGAAGGCGTCGAAGACCTCAAGGACCTGCAACTGGGGATGATCCTCGAAGGCGTGGTGACCAACGTCACCAACTTCGGTGCCTTCGTCGACATCGGCGTGCACCAGGACGGCCTGGTGCACATCTCGGCGCTGTCGGAGAAGTTCATCAAGGACCCGCGTGAGGCGGTGAAGGCCGGCGACGTGGTCAAGGTCAAGGTCATGGAAGTCGACATCCCGCGCAAACGCGTCGGCCTGTCGATGCGCATGAGCGACACCCCGGGCGAGAAGATCGACGGCGCTCGTGGTTCGCGCCCAGGCTCGGCGCCACGCTCGTCGGGCAATAGCGCCCCGCGCAAGGAAACCGTGGCCGCAGCCCCGGCCAACAACGCCATGGCGTCGCTGTTCGCCAACGCCAAGCAGTTGAAGAAACGCTGATGGAAATCCCGGCCGGCTTGACCGAAAGCGCGTTCAGCCAACTGCTCGGCTGCCGTCTGCAGCGCCTGGAGGTCGGGGAAGCCGACGTCGCCCTGACGCTGACGCCGCAGCTGCGCAATCGCGGCCAGAAGCTGCACGGCGGGGCGATCTTCAGCCTGGTCGACATTGCCATGGGGCTGGCCTGTTCCAGCTCCCACGGCTTCGACCAGCAGAGCGCGACCATCGAGTGCAAGATCAACTACATCCGCGCCGTCGCCGAGGGCGACGTGGTCTGCCACGCCCGGGTGCTCCACCCGGGCCGCCGCACCCTGGTGGTCGAGGCCGATGTGATGCAAGGCGACAAACTGGTCGCTAAAGCACAAGGCACGTTCGCTGTTCTATAGCCCCTCAACCTCGATTTGAGTTAATTTCGGCGCTGCACACACGGCGCCGGAGTTTTTTTGCGCGTGCAAGAGCCGGATCAAGGATGAAGCAATGGCGTTGCAAAGCGGGCCGGCAAGGCTCAACGACCAGGCGAAAACGCCAGTTTCAACTTCACCCTTGTAGACCGTCCTGCCCACCCCCATATTGGGGCGACTGACGCGTGAAGGAATCCAACTTGAGCGAACTTCTCAACCGCCGCCTGGCTCTGCTCGGCGAGCGCGCTAACCTCTCTCTGCTCGAGCAGTGCCTGCACGGTATCGAGCGCGAATGCCTGCGCGTGACCGGCGAAGCGCGCCTGGCACAGACCCCGCACCCGGAAGAACTGGGTTCCGCGCTGACCAACGAACAGATCACCACCGATTATTCCGAGTCGCTGCTGGAGTTCATCACTCCGGCCCTGGCCGATCCGGCTGACACCCTGGCCAGCCTCGACAAGATTCACCGTTTCGCCTACAGCAAGCTCGGCAACGAGTACCTGTGGAGTCCATCGATGCCGTGCCCGTTGCCGGCCGAGGAAGACATCCCGATCGCCTATTACGGCACCTCCAATATCGGTCAGCTCAAGTATGTGTACCGCAAGGGCCTGGCCCTGCGTTACGGCAAGACCATGCAGTGCATCGCCGGGATCCACTACAACTTCTCCCTGCCGGAGCAGCTCTGGCCGCTGCTCAAGCAGGCCGAAGGCTTCGTCGGCAGCGATCGCGACTATCAGTCCTCGGCGTACATCGCGCTGATCCGTAACTTCCGCCGCTACAGCTGGCTGCTGATGTACCTGTTCGGCGCCTCGCCGGCGCTGGACGCGGGCTTCTTGCGCGGGCGCTCGCACCAGCTGGAACAACTAGACGCCGAGACCCTGTACCTGCCGTATGCCACCAGCCTGCGCATGAGCGACCTGGGCTACCAGAGCAACGCCCAGGCCGGCCTGACCCCTTGCTACAACGACCTGAACAGCTACACCGACAGCCTGCGCAAGGCCGTCGCCACGCCGTACGCGCCGTATGTGGAGATCGGCACCCACCAGGACGGCGAGTGGGTCCAGCTCAACACCAACATCCTGCAGATCGAAAACGAGTACTACTCCAACATCCGCCCGAAACGCGTGACCTACACCGGCGAGCGGCCGATCCAGGCGCTGATGGCCCGCGGCATCCAGTACGTCGAAGTGCGTTGCCTGGACATCAACCCGTTCCTGCCGATGGGCATCGACGTGCAGGAATCCCGCTTCCTCGACGCCTTCCTGCTGTATTGCGCGCTCAACGAGAGTCCGCTGCTGGAAAACAACGAGTGCGGCAACGCCACCTCGAACTTCCTCAAAGTGGTCAAGGAAGGACGTCGTCCGGGCCTGCACCTGCTGCGCCAGGGACAACTGGTGGAGCTCAAGGAATGGGCCGGCGAACTGCTGGAAAAGATCGCGCCGCTGGCCGCCCTGCTCGACCGCAGCCACGGCAGCGACGCCCACAGCAAGGCACTGGACGCCCAGCTGGCCAAGGTCAAGGATTCGTCCCTGACGCCTTCGGCCCAGGTCCTGGCCGCCATGCAGGAGCACAAGGAAAGCTTCAGCCAGTTCTCCCTGCGCCAGAGCCTGGCCCACGCCGAGTTCTTCCGCAGCGAGCCCCTGAGCAAGGAAGACCAGGCACGTTTCGAAGAAGCCGCGCGCAGCTCCCTGCTGCAACAGGCCGAGCTGGAACGCAACGAAGTCGGTGATTTCGACGTGTTTGTCGGCTCGTACCAGGCGAGTATCCTGGCAATCAGTAACTGACACACCGCGCCGCCTGTATCGCGAGCAAGCTCGCTCCTACACAGTACTGTCCTGTAGGAGCGAGCTTGCTCGCGATGGAGCGCAAAGCGCTCCCCTTCAAAAAAGTGCTCTCTTTAGAAGATTCCTCTTTTAAGCTAATTCTAAAAAGTTATTTATTTTTAGATTCTTAGATCATTTAGTCTCCTCTCACGTCCACACTTGGCCGCCCGTCGAGGAGCTTCATGATGAAAATGCACTTTCCCCTTCGCCTTCTGGCGGCCGTATCCCTGGCTACCGCGAGCTTGTTCGCCCAGGCAGCCGACGTCACCGTCGCCTACCAGACCACCGTCGATCCAGCGAAAGTCGCCCAGGCCGACGGCACCTATGAAAAGGCCACCCAGGCCAGGATCGACTGGCGCAAGTTCGACAACGGCGCCGATATCATCGCCGCCATCGCCTCGGGTGACGTGCAGATCGGCTACCTCGGTTCCAGCCCGCTGACCGCCGCGATCACCCGCAAGGTGCCGGTGGAAACCTTCCTCATCGCCACCCAGATCGGCGCCGCCGAGGCCCTGGTGGCCCGCGACGGATCCGGGATCAACACGCCCCAGGACCTGGTCGGCAAGAAAGTCGCCGTGCCCTTCGTTTCCACCGGTCACTACAGCCTGCTGGCCGCGCTCAAGCACTGGAAAATCGACCCGGCGAAAGTACAGATTCTCAACCTGGCGCCACCGGCGATCATCGCCGCCTGGAAACGCGGCGACATCGACGCCACCTACGTCTGGGACCCGGCGCTGGGCGTGGCCAAGGAAAACGGCAAGGTGCTGATCACCTCCGGCGAACTGGCCCGGTTCGGCGCGCCGACCTTCGACGCCTGGATCGTGCGCAAGGACTTCGCCGAGAAGCACCCGCAAATCGTCACCGCCTTCGCCAAGGTGACCCTCGACGCCTACGCCGATTACCGCAAGGACCCAAAAGCCTGGCTGGCCGAGCAGAGTAACGTCGACAAGCTGGTGAAACTCTCCGGCGCCAAGGCCAGCGACATTCCGCTGCTGTTGCAGGGCAACGTCTACCCACTGGCGGCCGACCAGGTCATCAGCCTTGGCGCGCCGACCACCAAGGCCATCACCGACACCGCGGTGTTCCTCAAGGAACAGGGCAAGGTCGAGGCGGTACTGCCAGATTACGCGCCATACGTCAGCGCCAAGTACATCACCCACTGAAGATTCGCCGCAGAGGTCGCCGGGCCCAGCCCGGCACTTCTCGTACAACGTCTCACCTCGACAAAGGCTGCATTTGAACAAGGAGCGCGCCGTCATGGCTTTGCTACAACTGGAGCGCATCAGCGCACAGTACCCCGGCGCCGCCGAACCGGTGCTGGCGGATATTTCCCTGACGCTCGGGCCCCAGCAGCTGCTGGTCGCCCTCGGCCCTTCCGGCAGTGGCAAGACTTCGTTGCTGAACCTGATCGCCGGCTTCGTCGAACCCAGCGCCGGACGAATCACCCTGGACGGCGTGCCAGTCGCCGGCCCGAGCGCCGAACGCGGCGTGGTGTTCCAGGACGATGCCCTGCTGCCCTGGCAGGACGTGCTGGCCAATGTCGGCTTCGGCCTCGAACTGGCCGGCATTGCCCGCGACCCGCGCGAAGCCCGCGCCCGGGAAATGCTCGCGCTGGTGGACCTGGCCGGCTTCGACAAACGGCGCATCTGGCAGCTCTCCGGTGGACAACGCCAGCGTGTGGGCCTGGCCCGCGCCCTGGCCGCCGACCCGCGGCTGCTGCTGATGGACGAGCCCTTCGGCGCCCTCGATGCCTTCACCCGCGAGCAGATGCAGGAGCTGTTGCTGCAAGTCTGGCAACGCACCGCCAAGCCGGTGTTCCTGATTACCCACGACATCGAGGAAGCGGTGTTCCTCGCCACCGACCTGATCCTGCTGGCTCCCAACCCGGGGCAAATCGTCGAGCGCTTGAGCCTGGACTTCGGCCGGCGTTACGCGGCCGGCGAATCGGCCCGGGCAATCAAGTCCGATCCACGCTTTATCGAAACCCGCGAACACGTGCTGGCCCGGGTGTTCTCCCAACGCAGTGCCGTCTTGCGGCAGGAGCGCGCATGAACAGCTACGACCTCCCAGCCACCACGACCAAAGCCGCTAACCCGCACACCGCGGTGCCCCTGCGCCGCAGCCTGAGCACTCGCTGGATCAGCGTGCTGACCCTGGTCGTGCTGCTCGCCCTATGGTGGGCAGTGACGGCCAGCGGCCTGATCGAACCGCTGTTCCTGCCGCCACCTTCCGCCGTGCTGCAAAAGGGCTGGCTGCTGGTGACCAGCGGCTATATGGACTCCACCCTGTGGCAGCACCTGGGCGCAAGCCTCGGACGCATCGGCCTGGCCCTGGGTTTTGCCGTGCTGAGCGCGATCCCGGTGGGCATCGCCATCGGCCACAACCGCATCGCTCGCGGCGTGCTGGACCCGCTGATCGAGTTCTACCGGCCGATTCCACCCCTGGCCTACCTGCCGCTGATCGTCATCTGGTGCGGCATCGGCGAGCTGTCCAAGGTGCTGCTGATCTACCTGGCGATCTTCGCCCCGATCGCCATCGCCACCGCCACCGGCGTACGCACCGTGGACCCGACCCGGCTGCGCGCCGCGCAGTCCCTGGGCGCAACCCGGGCCCAGCTGATTCGCCATGTGATCCTGCCCAGCGCCCTGCCGGACATCCTCACTGGCGTGCGCATCGGCCTCGGGGTGGGCTGGTCGACCCTGGTCGCCGCCGAACTGATCGCCGCCACCAGCGGCCTGGGGTTCATGGTGCAATCCGCCGCGCAGTTCCTGGTCACCGATGTGGTGGTACTGGGGATCCTGGTCATCGCCCTGATCGCCTTCGCCATGGAAATGGGCCTGCGCGCCCTGCAGCGCAAGCTGGTGCCCTGGCACGGCCAGGCCCATTGAGACCCTGTATCTGTAGCCCTGTAGCCCTGTAGCCCTGTAGCCCTGTAGCCGCTGCCGAGCCTTGGCGAGGCTGCGATCGAGCGCAACGCGCTCGCCCAAAGCCTGCGCCTGCTTCGCAGGCGATCGCAGCCTCGCTGCGCTCGGCAGCGGCTACAGCCACACCTGAATTCGAGAACGACATGAGCCTGACCATCACCCCTTTAAGCTCCGCCCTGGGCGCCCAGATCAGCGGCGTCGATATCAGCCAACCGCTGGGCGGCGAACAGCGCGACATCATCGAGCAGGCGCTACTCCAGCATCAGGTGCTGTTCTTCCGCGACCAGCCGATCGACCCGCAGCAACAGGCGCGCTTCGCGGCGAACTTTGGCAACCTGCATATCCATCCGATCTACCCCAACGTGCCGGAACAGCCGCAAGTGCTGATCCTCGACACCGCGCAAACCGACGTACGCGACAACGCCATCTGGCACACCGACGTGACCTTCCTGCCGACCCCGGCCCTGGGCGCGGTGCTCAGCGCCAAGCTGTTGCCGGCCTACGGTGGCGATACCCTGTGGGCCAGTGGCATCGCGGCCTATGAGGCGCTCTCGGAGCCGATGAAAAACCTGCTGCAAGGCCTGACCGCGACTCACGAGTTCATCAAGTCCTTCCCCCTGGAACGCTTCGGCAATACTCCGCAGGACCTGGCGCGCTGGGAAGAAGCCAAGCGGAAAAACCCGCCGCTGTCGCATCCGGTGATCCGTACCCACCCGGTCAGCGGGCGCAAGTCGCTGTTCGTCAACGAAGGCTTCACCACCAGGATCAACGAGCTGTCGGACAGCGAAAGCGAAGTCATCCTGAAACTGCTGTTCGCCCACGCCACCCGCCCGGAATTCACCATCCGCTGGCGCTGGCAGGCCAACGACGTGGCCTTCTGGGACAACCGCGTGACCCAGCACTACGCGGTCGACGACTACCGCCCGCAACGCCGCGTGATGCACCGCGCGACGATTCTCGGGGATGTGCCATTTTTCCGATAACCGATATTCATGGCTGCGGCAGGACTGGCGGGTGATTGCGGCGTCACCAAACGATAAGTGGTTGCCCACCCTCGATGACGCGCGGCTATGCTATCAATGATTGCATTGATTTCATTCGGAGGAACCCATGGCCAGCCTGACAATCCGAAACCTGGACGACCACATCAAAGAGCGCCTGCGCATCGAGGCCGCCCACAACGGCCACTCCATGGAAGAAGAAGCCCGCTTGATTTTGCGCCGCGCCCTGAACAGAACAACCGACAGCCAAGGCCTGGCCAGTCGTATCCGGGCACGCTTTGCCGAGGCCGGCGGAGTGAAGCTTGAGCTGCCCGAACGTACCGAGCCGGCACGCGTGGTGGATCTGGGCGAATGATCGTGCTCGACACTAATGTGCTGTCGGAACTGATGCGTCCCCAACCGGACGCATCGGTATTGCTGTGGATCGAAGCGCAACCTGTCGAAGACCTCTACATCAGCGCCATGACCATGGCCGAGATTCTTCACGGCATCGCGCGCCTGCCCCACGGCAAGCGCAAACAGATGCTCCATGCGTCGGCGCTGGCGATGTTCGAGGAAGATTTCATCGACCGCATCGTGCCCTTCGGGACCCAGGCGGCTCTTTACTACGCCCATCTGATTTCGCACCGGGAAAGCCTGGGGCGTCCGATCAGCCTGGTGGATGCGCAAATCGCGGCCATATGCCGCGTCCACGACGCGGCGATCGCCACCCGTAACGCCAAGGACTTCAGCGACACCGGGTTGATCGTTATCAACCCCTGGCTGCCACTCGAAATCTGAACGGCCACAGAGTCCAGTCCGACACAGATCCCCTGTAGGAGCGCAGCTTGCTCGCGATGGCGGCATGCCTGACAGCACATGCCCTCTCGATCGCCGGCAAGCCTGCCTCCTACAGAAGCCGCGGCAGCCTTGCAACAGGACGGCAGGTTCTATTCCGCGGTTGAAGGCTTCTCCCACAGATTGATCCCGCCTTCGCGGGCAAAACGATCGATCTCTGCCAGTTCTTCGGCGCTGAAGTTCAGGTTCTGCAATGCACCGACGTTCTCGACGATCTGCTCCGGCCGGCTGGCACCGATCAGGGCCGAGGTCACCCGCGGGTCGCGCAGAGTCCAGGCCAGGGCCAGTTGCGCCAGGCTCTGGCCACGACGCTGGGCGATTTCGTTGAGGGCGCGCACATGGGCGAGGTTGGCCTCGGACAGGTGCGAGGCTTGCAACGAACCACCGCCCGGGCGGTTGACCCGCGCGTCCTCGGGAATGCCATTGAGGTACTTGTCGGTCAGCAGGCCCTGAGCCAACGGTGTGAAGGCGATCACCCCGGCACCGAGTTCTTCGGTGGTGTCCAAAAGGTCCTTTTCCACCCAGCGGTTGAGCAGGTTATAGGCCGGCTGGTGGATCAGCAGCGGCACTTTCCACTCCTTGAGCAAGGCTGCGATCTCACGGGTCTTCACCCCCGAATAAGACGAGATACCGATGTACAGCGCCTTGCCCTGCTGCACCGCGGTGGCCAGGGCGCTGGCGGTTTCTTCCAGCGGGGTGTCCGGGTCGAAGCGGTGGGAATAGAAGATATCCACATAGTCGAGGCCCAGGCGCTGCAGGCTCTGGTCGAGGCTGGCCAGCACGTATTTGCGCGAGCCACCACCCTGGCCATACGGACCGGGCCACATATCCCAACCGGCCTTGCTGGAGATGATCAGCTCGTCGCGATACCGCTTGAAGTCTTCACGCAACAAACGACCGAAATTGATCTCGGCGCTGCCATAGGGCGGGCCGTAGTTGTTGGCCAGGTCGAAGTGGTTGATGCCCAAATCGAAGGCGGTGCGCAGCAACGAACGCTGGGTGTCGATCGGCGTGCTGTCGCCGAAGTTGTGCCACAGGCCCAGGGACAGCGCCGGCAGCACCAGGCCGCTGCGTCCGACGCGGCGGTAGGGGATGGAGTCGTAGCGGTTTTCGGCAGCAAGGTAAGTCATCGAATCCTCTCTTAGTCCTGAACGCCCAGGTTTAAGCGAATGCACATGGGTGTGGGGCAGCGCCCTTGCAGCATATGAATCAGCCAAACGCCAGAAAGTTGCCCAGCATACGCCCAGGCGCGCTCGCGGCCACTGCAGGAGTGGCCAATGACAGAAACGATCTGACACCCGCTGGCGGAACGCTCGAACGTGGCATTGGCACCGCGCTATTGCCCAAATCGGATGTTCGAAAACAGGAAATAGATATTACTGTCGAAATATTTAATTACGTACCACGTACCACGGTACGAAATCGTAGCTGGAGGGGAAGCTCAGCCGATGAAAATCCCGGCTAAATGACGCCGTCGACCGGAAGCCGGATCAGCGAACAAAACCCAGGAAACACAGGGCCCAGGCGGTGCTGCACCGCCCGGAAAAACCAGGAATGGCGGCATCGAACAAAGCGCTGCACCCGTTGTTTATAGACGCTAAAACGCCACCCTGCCGGGCCGAAACGAAGGGTTCCAAAGCCTGGGTAGTACAGGAAAATATCGAGGGACAGATGCCAGGCATGCCCCCATGGGAACCATGGGGGCGGGCAATGCCTAGGCGGAGAGTTCGCGTAAAGCGGCAGCCGCGAGAAAGCCCGAACGCGAGCGGTAACGCTGGTCGCGCTTCACCGTCTGGTCGATGCGTTCCAGCAGTTGCTCCGGCAGGGTGGCGTTGAAGCGCACCGCCTTGCCGAAGTAAGGCGTGATGTCGAACTCGATCATGCCCCACACGCCACCGGCGTAATCGGGGTTGTCGATATGCACGTCGACCTCATGCACCTGGGGCAGCGGTTCACCATCGGCGACCAGGCCTTCGTAATGCAGCGACAGGGCCTCTTTCACATTCTCGAAGGCTTCTGCTGCGGTATGACCGGCGGAAAAACAGCCCGGCACATCGGGGACGATCACGCCATATCCGGAGTCGGCATCCTTGTGCAGCACGACCGGGAATTTCATCTCGTTGACCTCTTCGTTCAAGGCCGGCCTCATTTCAGGCCCGCCTGTTTCAAGATGCTGTGGATCGTGCCCTTGGGCAGATCCGCATCCGGGTGGGGAATAGTGACCCGCCCCGGCTTGTGCAGATGCTTGTATTGGTGATGACTGCCTTTGACCGCGATCAGATACCACCCGTCCTCCTCGATCATCCTGATCAGTTCCCGACTGCGCATTGCCGTGTCCTTTCGATACGTCCCGAAAAACCACAATACCCAGCCGAAGGCGAGTAATACACACTATACACATTCAGATAATCAATACAGAAAGCGGCGATGACCGGTGCCGCCTGGCCCTTTTCAGACCGCCCTGGCAAAAACCTCCGCCAGCCAGTCGACGAACACTCGCACCCGTGGCGACATCTGACGGTTGTGTGGGTACAGCACGGAAACCGGCATGGGCGGCGGCGGGGTATCGGTGAGGATCTCCTGCACCAGCCCCTGGGAAATCTGCTGTGCCATGCGGTAGCGCGGGCACTGGATGATGCCCAGCCCGGCCACGGCCGAGGCTGCATAGATTTCCGCGCCGAACACCGACAGCGCACCCTCGATGGCGACTTCCCGCAGCTCGCCATCGACCATGAATTCGAAGGGAAACAGCTTGGCGGTGGTGCGCGAGACATAGTTCACCGCCCGGTGCCGCGACAACTCGTCGAGGCTCTTCGGCTCACCGTATTTGCGCAGGTAGGCCGGACTGGCGCAGGTGATCTGCTGCAAGTTGGCCACGCGCCGGCCGATCAGCGACGAATCGCCCAGGGTGCCGGCGCGCAACACGCAGTCCACCCCTTCGGCGATCAGGTCGACAAAACGATCGGCCTCGCTGATGGACAGCTCGATTTCCGGATAGCGCGCCATGAATTCGGGCAGGGCCGGAATCACGAAGTACTTGGCCAGGGTGCCATGCAGGTCGACCCGCAAACGCCCCTTCGGCGCCACCGTGCGAAACGCCAGTTCGGCCTCTTCCAGCTCCGCCAGCAGCTGTACGCAGCGCTGGTAATAGGCCTCGCCGTCGAGAGTCGGGCGCACGCGGCGGGTGCTGCGTTCCAGCAGGCGGGTACCGAGCCAGGCCTCGAACTGGTTGAGGGTATGGGTCAGGGTGGCGCGCGGCAGGTTCAGGTCCTCGGCGGCCAGGGTGAAGCTGCTGCGCTCGTAGATCCGCACAAACACCTTCATCGCTTTGACTTGATCCACGACGGGCTCCAGGGCTCATTGATTGTTGGCGATTATTGAACAGTCAAGCCAACTCTGGCGCATTTATCACCCTGGGTAAACATGTGAGTCTGCTTCCACACCACAGCCAATCACTCGTTACCCAGAAGGAAATTCGCCATGACTACCCAGACTTCGAAAGTTGCCATCGTGACCGGCGCCTCCCGCGGCATCGGCGCGGTGATCGCCCGGCAACTGGCCAGCGAAGGCTTCGCCGTCGCCATCAACTACGCCAACAGCGCCAGCGAAGCCTCGGCCCTGGTGGTGGAGCTACGCCAGGCCGGCCACCAGGCCATAGCGATCAAGGCCGATGTGGCCAATGCCGATGATGTGCGCCGCCTGTTCGACGAGACCGAAACCCAACTGGGCAAGGTCGACGTGCTGATCAACAACGCCGGCATCCTCAAGGTCCTGCCGCTGGCGCAACACACGGACGAACTGTTCGAGCAGAACTTCAACATCCACGCTCGCGGCACCTTCAACACCCTGCGTGAAGCCGCGACTCGCCTGAACGCCGGCGGGCGCATTGTCAATTTCTCCAGCAGCACCGTCGGCATGAACCTGCCGGGTTACGCGGTGTACATCGCCAGTAAAGCGGCGGTGGAATCCCTGACCCAGGTGTTCGCCAAGGAAATGCGCGGTCGCAATATCACCGTCAATGCAGTGGCACCGGGCCCGGTGGCCACCGACCTGTTCCTGCACGGCAAGAGCGAAGAGCAGATCCAGGGTTTCGCCAAGATGGCCCCGCTGGAGCGCCTGGCTCAACCCGAAGATATTTCCCGCGTCGTGTCCTTCCTGGTCAGCCCTGATTCGGCCTGGGTCAACGGGCAGGTCCTGCGCGCCAACGGCGGGCTCGTCTGAGCCACCTCACCCACGGTCGAAGGAGCCACGCTCATGAATCACTCCACCGCGACACCCGCCCGTGGCGGGCAGACGAAACCGATGTTCATCCTGTTCACCGCGGTGGCCGCCGCCACCGCCGCACTGGCGGCGGGCTCCAGCCTGCTGCTGAGCCTGCCGGTCTGGGCCATGTTCGTTGGCTGGGTGGCGTTCTTCAGCCGCGGCCTGACCCTGCGCGACGGCCTGGTCAACCTGGGCTGCGTGCTGATGGGCCTCGCCGTCGGCATGGGCGCGGCGCTGAGCATTGGCGCACTGAGCCCAAGCCTCGGCCCCTGGGCCCTGCCGCCGGTGGTGTTCGTGGTGGCGATGCTCGTGGTGTCGCTGCGCAGCCTGCGGGTGATGAATAACATCGTCGCCTACTTCCTCGGTCTGATCGCCTGGTTCGCCGCGCACCTGGAACCCTCCCTGGAAAGCTTCGCCGAACTCAGCGGCGCCGGAACCCTGGGCACCTTCGCCGGCTGGCTGTCCCACGCCGTACAACAACGCCTGCCCCGGCGTGCCTGAAACCACCCTCACCTGAAGAGATCAATGCCATGCAATCCGTCATCCTGATTACCGGCGCCTCCAGTGGTTTTGGCGCCCTGACCGCCCGCGCCCTCGCCGACGCTGGCCACATCGTCTACGCCAGCATGCGTGAAACCCTGGGCCGCAATGCGCCTCAGGTGGCCGAGGTGCGGCGCTACGCCGACGAGCACCGGGTCGATTTGCGCAGCGTCGAACTGGACGTCGCCTCCAGCGCCTCGGTCGAGGCCGGTGTCGCCCGGATAGTCGCCGACTGCGGCCGGCTGGATGTGATCATCCACAACGCCGGGCACATGGCCTTCGGCCCCGCCGAAGCCTTCACCCCCGAACAGTTCGCCCAGCTCTACGACATCAACGTACTGAGCACCCAGCGGGTCAACCGCGCGGCCCTGCCGCAACTGCGCAAGCAGGGCCGGGGGCTGGTGCTGTGGATATCCTCCAGCAGCGCCCGCGGCGGCACCCCGCCCTACCTGGCGCCGTACTTCGCGGCCAAAGCGGCGATGGACTCCCTGGCGGTGTCCTATGCCGGGGAGCTGGCGCGCTGGGGCGTGGAGACCTCGATCATCGTGCCGGGCGCCTTCACCCAGGGCACCAACCACTTCGCGCACTCCGGAGCCCCGGCCGACCAGGCCCGCGCCGCCGAGTACAACCAGGGCCCCTATGCCGGCGTGCCGGAGCAGGCACTCAACGGCCTGGCCACCCTGGAGCCGGCTGACGCCGATGTCGCCGAGGTCGCGAAGGCCATCGTCGAGATCGTCGGCCTGCCCTTCGGCTCCCGGCCGTTGCGCCGGCATATCGACCCGTCCCAGGACGGTGCCGAGATCGTCAATGCCATGGCCGACCGGGTGCGCGCCGAGATGTTTCGCCGCATCGGCCTGGAAGACCTGCTCAAGCCCGCCGTTCGCTGAAACAACGGCACCGATGGCCCGGGCACTCCCCGGGCCATCGCTGCTTTCCACCGGCTTATTCGCGGAGACACTCATGCCCCCGACCACCGACTCGCCCGTTTCGTCCAACACCCTGCTGTTCCCGGCCTTCGCTTTTCGCGGAGCAGGACGCCACTCCCTGGACCACACTCTAGGTCGGGAGCCTTGAACCGCCATCGACCCTGGACTCACCCCTGAATTCCGCCCGCGAGGACTTCATCATGCACACCGCGATCATCACTTGCTTCGGCCTGATTCTCCTGGCGCTGATGCTGTTTATCGGCGAAAAGCTCGGCCTCGGCCGCCAGACCCTGGCCTACAGTTTCGTCGTACTCTGGCTGGCGCTGACGGTGATCAACGGCGCGGTGGGGATGGTCCACGCCGGCCAGCCCCTGAGCACGGAGCTGGCGGTTGGCAGTGTGGTGTTCGGCGTGCCGGTGGCGGCGCTGGTGTTGTTCACGGTATTGGGCCGGGCCTGAGGCCCGCGATGACGGTGGCACAAACGCCACCGCCCCGCGATCAACGCACCAGGTGCAGGAACTGCATATGGCGTTCGTACTGGTCGAGGATGTCGTTGATGATCTGCTCCTTGGTGTAGCCCATCAGGTCATAGTCCTGGCTACCCTCGGCCAGGTGCACCTCGGCCCGGTAGTAACGCCGGTTGCGCATCTCCTTGGGCCCCATGCCGCCACGGGCGAAGGACGGGGTGAAGTAGCCGCGCATCTGCACCTGGTAGACGAACGGATGCTGGTCGCCATGGCCGATTTCCAGGCTGACGTTGTCGTTGGCCGGGTCCGGCTGGGTGATCACGTTCAGGCCTTTCTCGACGAACACCGCGGTCACTTCTTCGATGGCCGGGCGCACGGTCTGATCGAGGAAGCGATAGACCTCGTCGCGCGACGGGAAATGCACCGCCTGGCTCAGGCGCTGGCGCCAGCCGCCCTTGCCGCGCCGCGAAGACGACGACACCGGCGCCAACGAATGCAACTGGGCGATCTGCTTCTGCGACTCGAGGTAGAAGGCCTTGTGCAGCCCCCACATCATCAGCAGCAGGATCATCGAGAACGGCAGCGAGGTCAGCACCACCGCCGACTTCAGCGAGTCGATGCTGCCGGCGAACAGCAGCGCGCTGGTGACCAGCGCGGTCATCGCGCCCCAGAACACCCGCAGCCATTTCGGCCCGTCTTCATCGGCATTGCCGCCACGGGCCGACAGGGTCGAGAGCACCACGGTGCCGGAGTCGGCCGAGGTGACAAAGAACACGAAGCTGATGAACACCGTCACGGCGATGACGGTCTTGCTCCAGGGGTAGGTTTCCAGCAGCAGGTAGAGGGTCATCGAGGGGTTCTCGATGGCCGACATGCCCAGTGCGCTCATGCCATGGTTGAGCACCTGGTCGATGGCGCTGTTACCGAAGATCGACATCCAGGCCAGGGTGAAGCCCAGGGGAATCAGCAGCACGCCGAACACGAACTCACGGATGGTCCGGCCACGGGAAATCCGCGCGATGAACAGGCCCACGAACGGCGACCATGCGATCCACCAGGCCCAGTAGAAGACGGTCCAGCCACCCAGCCAGTCACTGGGTTCATCATAGGCGTAGAGGTCGAAACTCTTGGTCGGCAAGGCGCCGAGGTAATCGCCGAGGTTCTGGATCAGGGTGTTGAGCAGGTGCTGGGTGGGGCCGGCGAACAACACGAACAGCAGCAGCGCACAGGCCAGCAGCATGTTGATGTCGGACATCACCCGCACGCCCTTGTCGACGCCGGACACCGCGACAATGATCGCCGCGCCCATCATCAGGGTGATCAGGCCCACCTGGACCCACTGGGTGTGGGCGATACCGAACAGGTAATCCAGGCCGGAGTTGAGGTGCAGCACGCCAAAGCCCATGTCGGCGCCGAGGCCGAACACCGTGGCGATGATGCCGAAGCCATCCACCGCGTAGCCGATGGGGCCGTTGATGCGCTTGCCGATCAGCGGGTACAGCGCCGAACGCAGGGCCAGCGGCAGGTTATGCCTGTAGGCGAAATACGCCAGGGCCATGCCGACGAAGGCGAACACACCCCAACCATGCAGGCCCCAGTGCAGGAAGAGAATCTGCATGGCCTGGCGCGCCGCATCCGCGGTCCCGGCCTCGCCCTGGGGCGGTTGCAGCATGTGGGTCAGGGGTTCCGACACGCAGAAGAAAAACAGCGTGATGCTGATCCCGGCGGCGAACAGCATGCCGGCCCAGGACAGGTAACTGAATTCCGGTTCGTCGTGGTCGGCACCGAGCTTGATCTTGCCGTAGCCGGACAAGGCGGTGACCACCACGAAGATCAGGTACAGGGTCATGGCCAGCATGTAGTACCAGCCGACCGTATTGGCCGCCCAGTTTTGCGCGGCCAGCAGCCAGGCGCCGGCTTGTTCCGGCAGGGCAATGACCACCAGGCCGAAGGCCAGGATAAAGCTCGCGGCGAAGTAGAACACCGGCGGATTCATGCGGATCAGGCCGCTGGCGGGAATGGACGATGCACTCATGAAACGTGCACCTCGAGGGGGTAAAACGCGGCTGAAAAGATCGGACTCAGCAAAGGTAAGCCTCCTGTTGTGAGCGGGCAGCGAGCTGCCGGTTTAACTTGAACAAGCGTTCAAGTTAAACACGGATAGGCGCGCAAGGACTAATCGCCGGGCTCGGCGGTCGCCTGATTTCGCAGGTTTTAAGAAAGGTCTGATGTGTCGCGGAGGGAATCGTTCAGCGTTAAATTAAGCCGATCTCTGTAGCCGCCGCCGAAGGCTGCGCCAAGGCCCGCAGGGCCTGCAAAAGACCCAAGGGCGGCGCCCCTCTCGGGGCGATCGCAGCCTGCGGCAGCGGCTACATGATGCAAGCACCTCGGCTTATTTTTGCGACCCATCGTCATGCTGCAGGTTGGCCTGGGTCAGGTTGCACCCGGTCGGCACGCTGCGGGTCAGCCAGACGTTGCCGCCGATGGTCGAGCCCTTGCCGATGGTGATGCGCCCGAGGATGGTCGCGCCGGCGTAGATCACCACGTCGTCCTCGACGATCGGGTGGCGCGGGTGGCCCTTCTGCAACTGGCCGTCCTCGTCCGCCGGGAAGCGTTTGGCGCCCAGGGTCACCGCCTGGTAGATGCGCACACGCTCGCCGATGATCGCGGTCTCGCCGATCACCACACCGGTGCCGTGGTCGATGAAGAAACTGCGGCCGATCTGCGCCCCCGGGTGAATGTCGATGCCGGTGGCCGAGTGGGCGATTTCCGCGCTGATCCGCGCCAGCAGCGGCAGGCCGGCGCGGTACAGATGGTGGGCCAGGCGATGGTGGATCACCGCCAGGATGCCCGGGTAGCACAGCAGCACTTCGTCGACGCTGCGCGCCGCCGGGTCGCCGTGGTAGGCGGCCAGCACATCGGTATCGAGCAACACCCGCAGCCCCGGCAGGGCCAGGGCGAAATCCTGGATGATGCGGATGGCCCTGGCGTTGACGTCTTCGTCCGCCTCGCCGCTCTGGCGCGCGGCATAACGCAGCTCCAGGCGAGCCTGGGCGAGCAGCGCATTGAGGGCCGCGTCCAGGGTGTGGCCGACGTAGAAGTCCTCGCTTTCTTCGCGCAGGTCCACCGGGCCCAGGCGCATTGGGAACAAGGCCCCACACAGCGCCTCGAGAATCTCGGCCATGGCCGCGCGCGACGGCAGCTCCCGACCGCCCTGCTCACCACTGACCCGCCCGTTGCGGGTACGCCACTGGTCGCGGGCATCACGCAGTTGACCGACTATGGTCTGCAATTGCCAATGGCTGGAACGCTCGCTCACGATAAGACTCCTCACTCAGGCGGCCGGAGGGTCTGGCCGCATAAACGACGTCACTTTACGGTATGCGTCCCAGGCCAAATTAAGAACTAATTGTGCTGGCCTAAGTACTTTTTGGCATAAGCGATTGGCGGTTGCCCCGGTAAATATCGCTGCCTATAGTCCCTGACACCTCTGACAACCTGTGCGGCCTCATGATCAAACGACAGCTCGACCGTTTTAACCGTCTCGACCTGCTGGGCGGCGCCACCGCCCTGGAAAAACTCGAACGCCTGTCCACCTGGCTGGGCCGCGATATCTACGTCAAGCGCGACGACACCACGCCGCTGGCCATGGGCGGCAACAAGCTGCGCAAACTCGAATACCTGGCCGCCGATGCGCTGGCCCAGGGCGCGGACACCCTGATTACCGCGGGCGCCATCCAGTCCAACCACGTACGCCAGACCGCGGCCCTGGCCGCCAAGCTCGGCCTGGGCTGCGTCGCCCTGCTGGAAAACCCCATCGGCACCGATGACGGCAATTACCTGGGCAACGGCAACCGCCTGCTGCTCGACCTGTTCGACGCCAAGGTCGAGCTGGTGGAGAACCTGGACAACGCCGACGAGCAGTTGCAAGCCTTGGCCGAGCGCCTGCGCAGCAGCGGCAAGCAGCCGTACCTGGTGCCGATTGGCGGCTCCAATGCCCTCGGCGCGCTGGGTTACGTGCGCGCCGGCCTGGAGCTGGCGGAGCAGATCAACAACAGCGGGCTCGACTTCGCCGCCGTGGTGCTGGCCTCGGGCAGCGCCGGCACCCACAGCGGCCTGGCCCTGGCCTTGAGCGAAGTGTTGCCGCAGTTGCCGGTGATCGGCGTCACCGTGTCGCGCACCGACGAAGCGCAACGGCCGAAGGTCCAGGGCCTGGCCGAGCGCACCGCCGAATTGCTCGGGGTGACGTTGCCGGAGAGCTTCAAGGTGGAGTTGTGGGACGAATATTTCGCCCCGCGTTATGGCGAACCGAATGCCGGCACCCTGGCCGCGGTGAAGCTGCTGGCGAGCCAGGAAGGCCTGCTGCTGGACCCGGTCTACACCGGCAAGGCCATGGCCGGCCTGCTCGACGGCATCGGCCGCCAGCGTTTCGACGACGGCCCGATCATCTTCCTGCATACCGGCGGCGCGCCGGCGCTGTTCGCTTATGCCGGCTCGTTTGCCTAACAAATGCCTGTAGCCGCTGGCGCAGGCTGTGATCGATTGGGCGGCATTCCGTACCGAAGGGGGCGCAGGATCTTGAGATCGCAGGAGGTCCTGCGGACCTGTCGCAGCCTGCGGCAGCGGCTACAGGGATTTATATTTATAAAAAGAATAACAATGTGAATTTATATTATTTTTACATCTATAAGTAGCCACTTATAGTCGCGCCGCAGGCGAATTTGCCGCGAGACGCATACGCTGCATTTAGTGCAGGATAAGGCGCTCGTTCCCGCTCACCGATTGACCTGCATCTCCCAACCGCATCTGCATAAGAAAACACAGGGGCTTGTCATGATTTTTTCCGCACTACGTCGAAATATCCTCGTTGGCTCGCTGGGTCTGGCCCTCGGTGCCGGGTTGCTGGGGCAAGCGGTTGCCGGTGAGCAACTGCAGAAGATCAAGGACGCCGGCACCATCAACGTCGGCCTGGAAGGCACTTATCCACCGTTCAGCTACGTCGACGAAAGCGGCAAGCTGGCCGGCTTCGAAGTCGAGTTCTCCGAAGCCCTGGCGCAGAAGCTGGGCGTGAAGGTCAAACTGCAGCCGACCAAATGGGACGGCATCCTCGCCGCCCTGGAGTCCAAGCGCCTGGACGCGGTGATCAATCAGGTGACCATCTCCGATGAGCGCAAGAAGAAATACGACTTCTCCACCCCCTACACCGTTTCCGGCATCCAGGCCCTGACCCAGAAGAAGAACGAAGGCAAGTTCAAGACCGCCGCCGACCTGGCCGGGCACAAGGTCGGTGTCGGCCTGGGCACCAACTACGAACAATGGCTCAAGGACAACGTGCCACAAGCCATCATCAAGACCTACGACGACGATCCGACCAAGTACCAGGACCTGCGCGTAGGCCGTATCGACGCGATCCTGGTGGACCGCCTGGCCGCCTTCGAGCTGATCAAGAAAACCAACGACACCCTGGCCGTTTCCGGCGAGCCCTTCTCCCGCCAGGAAGCCGGCGTGGCCCTGCGCAAAGGCGAACCCGAACTGCTGGCCGCGGTGAACAAGGCGATCGAGGAACTGCGCGCCGACGGCACGCTGAAAAAGCTCTCGGAAAAATACTTCAACGCTGACGTCACTCAATAATGGAAGCAGGTTTTCAGTTCGAACTGTCTTTCCCGCAGTTGAGCCAGCAAATCGCCGAAACCACGCAGCTGTTGCTGAACTCCGCGCCCTTCCTGCTCAAGGGCGCGTATTTCACGGTCATCCTCAGCCTCGGCGGCATGTTCTTCGGATTGGCGCTGGGGTTCGCCCTGGCGCTGATGCGCCTGTCGCGCTTCAAGCTGCTGAGCTGGATCGCCCGCGTCTATGTGTCGTTCTTTCGCGGCACGCCGTTGCTGGTGCAACTGTTCGTGATCTATTACGGCCTGCCGCAGCTGGGTATCGAGCTTGACCCGCTGCCGGCGGCGCTGATCGGCTTCTCGTTGAACATGGCGGCCTACGCCTGCGAGATCCTGCGCGCGGCCATCGGCTCCATCGAGCGCGGGCAATGGGAAGCGGCGGCCAGCATTGGCATGACCCGGGCCCAGACCCTGCGCCGGGCGATCCTGCCGCAAGCCATGCGCACGGCCCTGCCGCCCCTGGGCAACAGCTTTATCTCGCTGGTCAAGGACACGGCCCTGGCCGCCACCATCCAGGTCCCGGAACTGTTCCGCCAGGCACAGCTGATCACCGCCCGGACCTTCGAAGTCTTCACCATGTATCTTGCCGCCGCGCTGATCTACTGGGTTCTGGCCAGCGTGCTGGCGCACCTGCAGAACCGACTGGAAGAGCGGGTCAATCGGCACGACCAGGAGTCCTGAACCCATGATTGTGGTTGAAAAACTGACGAAGCAGTTCAAGGGTCAGACCGTCCTCAATGGCATTGACCTGACGGTGGCGGAAGGCGAGGTGGTCGCCATCATCGGCCCCAGCGGTTCGGGCAAGACCACCTTTTTGCGCTGCCTGAATTTCCTCGAAGAACCTACCAGCGGCCGGATCAAGGTCGGCAACATCGAAATCGATGGCAGCCGGCCGCTGACCCAGCAGCAGGGCCTGGTGCGGCAACTGCGCCAGCAGGTGGGTTTCGTGTTCCAGAACTTCAACCTGTTCCCCCATCGCACCGCGCTGGAAAACGTCATCGAAGGCCCGCTGGTGGTGAAGAAGACGCCCCGCGAGCAGGCGCTGGCCCTGGGCCGCGGGCTGTTGGCCAAGGTCGGCCTGGCGGGCAAGGAAGACGCCTATCCGCGGCGCCTATCCGGCGGCCAGCAACAGCGCGTGGCGATTGCCCGGGCGCTGGCGATGGAGCCGGAAGTGATCCTGTTCGACGAACCGACCTCGGCCCTCGACCCGGAGCTGGTGGGCGAAGTACTGGCGACCATCCGCGGCCTGGCCGAAGAAAAGCGCACCATGGTCATCGTCACCCACGAAATGGGCTTCGCCCGCGACGTGGCCAACCGGGTGATCTTCTTCGACAAGGGGGTGATCGTCGAACAGGGCGAAGCCAAGGCGCTGTTCGCCAACCCCAGGGAAGAACGCACCCGGCAATTCCTCAGCAAGTTCCTCACCTCGGGCCATCCCCAGGCCTGAGCGGCGCCCTCGCTGCCGAGCCCAGGATGGGCTGTGCAGCGAACGCAAACCCGCCATCCCATTCCGCCAGACACATCGCATGCGCCGGTTTACGACGGCTGCGCCGCCGAGCGCAGGCTGCGCCAGCGGCTACAGAAACCACGCTCCCCCGTAACCGCGCCCCCTGTAGCCGCTGCCGAACTCCGCGAGGCTGCGATCGGTCTGGGCGGCATTCCGACACAGCGGCCGCCAGGCCCGCCACTGCATTGCGCCCGGGAAACCGTATGCCCCGGTTTACGACGGCTGCGTCGCCGCGCGCAGGCTGCGCCAGCGGCTACAGGCCTCAGATCTATCTCCCATTACCCTTCTCCTTTTCCTACCTGCCGTATACGTAAACCCCTTCTATACATATTCCTAAAAGTTAGTTTATTTAATTTTTATACGCGCATAGGGTATATGCACCGGACCACCGGACATTCTTGAACCCGATTTCGCCGCCACGGCGCGGCACTTCCAAAGATGTGAGGTAGGTATGGTCCGGAACACAATCACCCCAGTGCAGATCGCCAGGGCATTGCGTGCAGCCAAGGAGTGGCACTGATGTCCAATCTGGCCGATGCAAATGTCCAGAGCGATCTGGATGTCGCCCCCCTGTTGTTGCCCGCACGGGTTCTGCTGAACGACGCAGAAGCCCTTCAAGCCGCCCATGAACTGGCCACCGTCGCCCGCCAGCAGGCGGCCCGGCGCGACCAGCAGCGCAAGCTGCCGTGGGCACAAATCGAACACTTCACCCGCAGTGGCCTGGGCAGTATTGCCATCCCCCGTGAGTACGGCGGCCCGCAGGTGTCTTTCGTGACCCTGGCCGAAGTCTTCGCGATCATTTCCGCGGCCGACCCGGCCCTGGGACAGATCCCGCAGAACCAGTTCGGCATTCTCAACCTGATCCTCGGCAGCGCCACCGAACGGCAGAAAAAGCAGCTATTCCAGAGCGTGCTGGAAGGCTGGCGCATCGGAAACGCCGGCCCGGAACGCGGGACCAAAAACACCCTGGAACTCAAGGCACGGATCAGCGCCGACGGCGACGGTTACCTGCTCAATGGCCAGAAGTTCTATTCCACCGGCGCCCTGTTTGCCCACTGGGTGGCGGTCAAGGCGTTGAACGACGACGGCAGGCAGGTCCTGGCCTTCGTCCGGCGCGGCACGCCAGGGCTGCGCATCGTCGACGACTGGTCGGGCTTCGGCCAGCGCACCACCGCCAGCGGCACCATTTTGCTCAACAACGTGCGGGTCGATGCCGACCTGGTGGTGGACAACTGGCGGATCAACGAGTCGCCGAATATCCAGGGCGCGGTCTCGCAGCTGATCCAGGCGGCCATCGACGCCGGCATCGCCCGCGCCGCCATCGACGACGCCATCAGCTTCGTGCGTGAACGCTCGCGGCCGTGGGTCGACGCCAACGTCGAACGGGCCAGCGACGACCTGTATGTAATCGCCGACATCGGCAAGCTGAAAATCGAACTGCACGCCGCCGAGGCCCTGCTGCGCAAGGCCGGCCAGGTGCTGGACCAGGTCAATGCCGCGCCGATCAGCGCCGAATCCGCCGCCCGCGCCTCGATCGCCGTGGCCGAGGCCAAGGTGCTGACCACCGAGATCTCCCTGCTGGCCAGCGAGAAACTCTTCGAGCTGGCCGGCAGCCGCGCCACCCTCGCCGAGTTCAACCTCGACCGGCACTGGCGCAACGCCCGGGTCCACACCCTGCACGATCCGGTGCGCTGGAAATACCACGCCGTCGGCACCTATCACCTGAACGGCACCCTGCCGGCTCGCCATTCCTGGATTTAAGCGACCAGATCTCTGGAGAAGTACATGACTCTTTCTCAACACGTCGCGGTCATAACCAGCGATGAGCAAGCCCTGATCGTCGCCAGCGACCTGGCCGAGGATTTCAAGCGCGACAGCGCCCTGCGCGACCGCGAACGCCGCCTGCCCCACCCCGAACTCGAAGCCTTTTCCCGCTCCGGCCTGTGGGGCATCAGCGTGCCCAGGGAATACGGCGGTGCCGGTGTGTCCAACGTCACCCTGGCCAAGGTCATCGCCCTGATCGCCCAGGCCGACGGCTCCCTGGGGCAGATCCCGCAGAACCATTTCTACGCCCTCGAAGTGCTGCGGGTGAACGGCAGCGCGGCGCAGAAAAAACGCCTGTACGCCGAGGTCCTGGCCGGCCAGCGCTTCGGCAATGCCCTGGCCGAGCTGGGCACCAAGACCGCCCACGACCGCACCACTCGCCTGACCCGGGACGTGCAGGACGGACGCGACGGCTATCGCATCAACGGCCGCAAGTTCTATTCCACCGGCGCCATCTACGCCCAGCGCATCCCCACGTCGGTGGTGGATGAACACGGCGTGCAGCAACTGGCCTTTGTCCCGGCGGGCAGCCAGGGCCTGAACGTGATCGACGACTGGAGCGGCTTCGGCCAGCGCACCACCGGCAGCGGCTCGGTGGTATTCGAGGACGTGTTCGTCGCCGCCGAGGACGTGATTCCCTTTCAGAGCGCCTTCGAGCGCCCGACCACCGTCGGCCCGCTGGCGCAGATTCTCCACGCCGCCATCGACACCGGTATCGCCCGCGCCGCCTATGAGGACGCCCTGCATTTCGTGCGCACCAAGACCCGGCCGTGGATCGACTCCGGCAACGACAAGGCCAGCGAAGACCCACTGACCCTCAAGAGCTTCGGCCACCTGAGCATTCGCCTGCACGCCACCGAGGCGTTGCTGGAGCGCTCCGGGGAGTTCCTCGACGCCGCCCAGGCCGAGCCCGACGCCGAGACCGTGGCCGCCGCCTCCATCGCGGTCGCCGAGGCCCGCGCCATCAGCACCGAAATCTCCCTGGCCGCCGGCAGCACCCTGTTCGAACTGGCCGGCAGCCAGGCGACCCTGGCCGAACATGGCCTCGACCGGCACTGGCGCAACGCCCGGGTGCACACCCTGCACGACCCGGTGCGCTGGAAGTACCACGCGGTGGGCAACTACTACCTCAACCAGACGAACCCGCCATTGCGGGGGACTATCTGATGAGTGCTCTGGAGAAAGGCAAAAAAAAGATCCTGCTCAATGCCTTCAACATGAATTGCATCGGGCACATCAACCACGGCCTGTGGACCCACCCTCGGGACACCTCGACCCAGTACAAGACTATCGAGTACTGGACCGAGCTGGCGCAGCTGCTGGAGCGCGGACTGTTCGACGGGCTGTTCATCGCCGACATCGTCGGGGTCTACGACGTCTACCAGAACTCGGTGGACGTGACGCTCAAGGAGTCGATCCAGCTGCCGGTCAACGACCCGCTGCTGCTGGTTTCGGCCATGGCCGCGGTGACCCGCAACCTCGGCTTCGGCCTCACCGCCAACCTCACCTACGAGCCGCCGTATCTGTTCGCCCGGCGCATGTCGACGCTGGACCACCTGAGCCGCGGCCGGGTCGGCTGGAACATCGTCACCGGCTACCTCGACAGCGCCGCCAAGGCCATGGGCCTGAGCGAACAGGCCGAGCACGACCGGCGCTACGACCAGGCCGACGAATACCTGGAAGTGCTCTACAAGCTTTGGGAAGGCAGCTGGGAAAACGACGCGGTGATCAACGACCGCGAACAACGGATCTACGCCCGGCCGGAGAAGGTGCACAAGGTCGAGCACAAGGGCGAGTTCTATCAGGTCGAGGGCTATCACCTGTGCGAACCCTCGCCGCAGCGCACGCCGGTGCTGTTCCAGGCCGGCAGTTCCGATCGCGGCCTGCTGTTCGCCGGGCGCCACGCCGAGTGCGTGTTCATCAGCGGGCAGAACAAGCCCACAACCCGCGCCCAGGTGGACAAGGTCCGCGCCAGCGCCGTGGCGGCCGGGCGCAATCCCGAGGACATCAAGGTGTTCATGGGGCTCAACGTGATAGTCGCCGCGACCGAGGAGCTGGCCTGGAAGAAGCACGCCGAATACCGCAGCTACGCCAGCGCCGAAGCCGGAGTGGCGCATTTCTCGGCGTCCACCGCCATCGACTTTTCCCGGTACGAGATCGACGAACCGATCCAGTACGTGAAGAGCAACGCCATCCAGTCGGCCACCAAGAACCTGCAGAACAACGACTGGACCCGGCACAAGCTGCTCGACCAGCACGCCCTGGGCGGGCGCTACATCACCGTGGTCGGTTCGCCGCAGCAAGTGGCCGACGACCTCGAATCCTGGATTGCCGAGACTGGCCTGGACGGCTTCAACCTGACCCGCATCGTCACCCCGGAAAGTTATGCCGACTTCATCGACCTGGTGATCCCCGAACTGCAACGCCGCGGCTCGTACAAGACCGCCTACGACAACGGCACCCTGCGCGAAAAGCTGTTCCGGCAGGACGCGCAGTTACCCGAGCAACACAGCGGCGCCACCTATCGCCACTAACCCTGTAGCCGCTGCCGCAGGCTGCGATCGACTGCGAAGCAGTCGTGCTCTTGAGGACGCAGGAAGGTCCTGCGACCAGCGTGGCCCGGACCATCGCAGCCTGCGGCAGCGGCTACAGGTCACCCGAATATCTAACGCACTGACTGGAACCAAAACCATGAAAACCAAGCTCTTAAGCCACCCAGTCAAAGCACTGGCCCTCGCCCTCGGACTGTTCGCCAGCGCGGTATTCGCCGCCGACGCGCCGCTGAAAGTCGGCACCACCGCCGCCTTCGCCATCCCCCTGGAAGCCGCCGTCGAAGAGGCGGGCAAACAGGGCCTGAAAGTCGAGCTGGTGGAGTTCAGCGACTGGATCGCGCCGAACGTCAGCCTGGCCGCCGGCGATATCGACGTGAACTACTTCCAGCACATCCCGTTCCTGGAAAACGCCAAGGCCGCCGCCGGTTTCGACCTGGTGCCGTTCGCCCCGGGGATCATCAACAACGTCGGCCTGTACTCGAAGCGATACAAAAGCTTCGACGAGCTGCCCGAAGGCGCCACGGTGGCCATCGCCAACGACCCGATCAACAGCGGCCGCGGCTTGCAGCTGCTGGCCAAGGCCGGCCTGATCAGCCTCAAGCCGGGGGTCGGCTATAAGGCCACCGAGGACGACATAGTCGCCAATCCAAAGAAACTGAAGATCCTCCAGGTCGAGGCCGTGCAACTGGTACGCGCCTATGACGACGCCGACCTGGTGCAGGGCTACCCGGCCTATATCCGCCTGGCCAAGACCTTCGACGCCGGCTCGGCGCTGCTGTTCGACGGCCTCGACCACAAGGAATACGTGATCCAGTTCGTGATCCAGCCCAAGAGCAAGACCGACCCACGGCTGATCAAGTTCGTCGATATCTACCAGCATTCGCCGGCGGTGCGCGCCGCCCTGGACAAAGCCCACGGCAAGCTCTACCAAGCCGGCTGGGAAGGTTGAGATGAGCGTCGCCTACCTCGCGCACAAGTCGCCGAACCAGCCGCCCGAACAGCGGCAGGACGCGCAGCAGACCGAGCTGCATCCAGAACTGAACCGGGCCCACGTGCGCTTCATCGGCCTGACCAAGACCTACCAGGGCCAGCAAGGCCCGGTGCAGGCCCTGCACGGGATCGACCTGGCGATCCAGCGCGGCGAGGTGTTCGGCATCATCGGCCGCAGCGGCGCCGGCAAGTCGTCGCTGATCCGCACCATCAACCGCCTGGAACAGCCTTCGGGCGGCCGGGTGCTGATCGATCAGGTGGACATCGGCGACTTCGACGAAGACCGCCTGGTGGAGCTGCGCCGGCGCATCGGCATGATCTTCCAGCACTTCAACCTGATGTCGGCCAAGACCGTGTGGCAGAACGTCGAGCTGCCGCTGAAGGTGGCCGGCGTGCCCAAGGAACAGCGTGAGCGCAAGGTCCGCGAACTGCTGGAACTGGTGGGCCTGAAGGACAAGCACAAGGCCTACCCGGCGCAGCTCTCGGGCGGGCAGAAACAGCGGGTGGGCATCGCCCGGGCGCTGGTCCACGACCCGGCGATCCTGCTGTGCGACGAGGCCACCTCGGCGCTGGACCCGGAAACCACCCAGTCGATCCTCGGCCTGCTCAAACAGATCAACCAGCGCCTGGGCCTGACCATCGTCCTGATCACCCACGAGATGGCGGTGATCCGCGATATCTGCGACCGCGTGGTGGTGCTCGAGCATGGGCATATCGTCGAGCAGGGGCCGGTCTGGGAAGTGTTCGGCAACCCGCAGCACGAGGTCAGCAAGACCCTCCTGGCGCCCTTGCAGCACGGCTTGCCGGAAGAGTTGCAAAACCGCCTGCAGGCCCAGCCGAAGTCTTCCGACGCGGCGGTGGTGTTGCGCGTGCGGTTCACCGGCAGGAGCAGCGACGAGCCGGATCTGGCCGCGCTGTTCGGCACCCTGGGCGGGCGCGTGCGGCTGCTGCACGGCGGCGTGGAGCGGATCCAGGGGCATGCCCTGGGGCGATTGCTGCTGGCGGTCAGCGGCTCGTCCCTGGGCGCCGAGGAGCAACGTTTACGCGCGCAGCACTTTTTGCACAAGCAATGGACACAACAGGTAGAGGTGCTGGGTTATGTGGTTTGATCGCTTGCTCCAGGGCGTTATCGATACCTTCCTGATGGTCGGCGTGTCGTCGCTGATCGCGCTGCTGGCGGGCATTCCGCTGGCGGTGATCCTGGTCACCAGCGGCAAGGGCGGGATCTATGAAGCGCCCAGGCTGAACAGCGTGCTGGGGGCCTTCGTCAACCTGTTCCGCTCGATCCCGTTCCTGATCCTGATGGTGGCGCTGATCCCCTTCACCCGGCTGATCGTCGGCACTACCTACGGCGTCTGGGCCGCCGTGGTGCCACTGACCATCGCCGCCACGCCGTTCTTCGCGCGGATCGCCGAGGTCAGCCTGCGCGAGGTCGACCACGGCCTGATCGAAGCCGCCCAGGCCATGGGCTGCCGGCGCTGGCACATTGTCTGGCACGTGCTGTTGCCGGAGGCGCTGCCGGGCATCGTCGGCGGCTTCACCATCACCCTGGTGACCATGATCAACTCCTCGGCCATGGCCGGGGCCATCGGCGCCGGGGGCCTGGGGGACATCGCCTATCGCTACGGTTACCAGCGTTTCGACAGCCAGATCATGCTCACGGTGATCGTGCTGCTGGTGATCCTCGTCGCGGCGATCCAGCTCGGCGGCGACCGCCTGGCGCAGGTGCTCAACAAGCGTTGAGAAACGCCACCTTCGTTGTGACGAATAACCTGTAGCCGCTGCCGAAGGCTGCGATCGGTTTGGGCGGCATTCCGTGCGAAACGGCCGTGCTCTTGAGAGCGCCGAAGGCCCTTCGGGCCTTATCGCAGCCTTCGGCAGCGACTACAGAGGGCCGGGGGGACGGGCATGGAGTATATTCGGCACATCACTCCAGCCAACGCAGCCCGCCATGAAACTCGCTCCCGACGACCTCGACCAGATCACCTCCACCACCCTGGGTCACTACAACCAGGTGGCCGAAGATTTCCGCGAAGGCACCCGCGACCACGATGTCAGCCAGAACATCGACGCGCTGCTTCGACATATCCAGGGCACGGCGCCCTTCACCCTGCTGGACTTCGGCTGCGGTCCCGGGCGCGACCTGCAGACCTTTACCCGCCTGGGTCATATCGCGGTCGGCCTCGATGGCTCCGAACGCTTTGCCCAGATGGCCCGGGACGACAGCGGCTGCGAGGTCTGGCAGCAAGACTTCCTCAAGCTCGACCTGCCCGCCGAGCGCTTTGACGGCATCTTCGCCAACGCCGTGCTGTTTCATATCCCCTCGCAGGAGTTGCCGCGGGTGCTGCGCCAACTGCATGCCACGCTGAAACCCGGCGGCGTGCTGTTCAGCTCCAACCCGCGCGGCGACAACCGCGAAGGCTGGAACGGCGCGCGTTATGGCGCCTACCACGACCTGGCGGCCTGGCAGCAATTGCTCACCGCGGCGGGGTTTGTCGAGCTGGAGCATTACTACCGGCCCGCCGGCCTGCCGCGGGAGCAGCAGCCGTGGCTGGCGAGTGTGTGGCGCAAGGTTTGAGCGGTTTGCCAGATAGGCCGTAGCGCCTGGTTCGCGGGCAAGCCTCGCTCCTACGGGGTATTCCAGCGTAGGAGCGAGGCTTGCCCGCGATGGCGTCCTCTCGAACGAGCACAATCTCAAGCCGTGGTTTTCTTCGGCTCCTTGATCTTGTACCAGGCCACATACAGCGCCGGCAGGAACAGCAGCGTCAGCAGGGTGGCGACGATGATGCCGCCGATCATGGCGTAGGCCATCGGCCCCCAGAACACTTCCCGGGCGATGGGGATCATGCCCAGGCTGGCCGCCGCGGCGGTCAGCAGGATCGGCCGGCGCCGGTGCTCGGTGGCTTGCACCACCGCGTCCCAGGATGAATGACCGGCGCGCTCGAATTCGTCGATCTGGGTCACCAGGATCACCGAGTTGCGGATGATGATGCCGATCAGCGCGAGAATCCCGAGGATCGCCACAAAGCCCATGGGCGTGCCCGACGGCACCAGCGCCAGGACCACGCCGATCAGCCCCAGGGGCGCGACGCTGGCCACCAGGAACAGCTTCTGCACGCTGTGTAGCTGGATCATCAGGAAGGTCGCCATGAGGAACAGCATCAACGGCACCACCTTGGCGATCGGCCCCTGGGCCTTGCCGCTCTCCTCCACCGTGCCGCCGGTGGCCACCGAATACCCCACCGGCAGGCCGGCGGCGAATTTGTCGATATCCGGCTTGAGCAACCTGACCAGGTCAGTCGGCTGGATCTCATCACGCACCGAGGCCTTGATGGTGATGGTCGGCTTGCGGTCACGGCGCCAGACCAGCGGCTGCTCCAGTTCGTAACGCACGGTGGCGAAGGCCAGCAGCGGAATCGAGGTGCCGTTGGGGTTGACGATCTGCAGGTTCTGCAGGGTTTCCGGGGAACCGCGCTCGCTGTCGTCGGCCCGGCCGACCACGTTGATCAGGTAGATGTCGTCATGCACCTGGGTCACGGTGGAGCCACTGACGATGCTGTTCATCAACTGCGCCACGTCCTCCGAAGACAGCCCCAACTGGCGGGCCTTGTCCTGGGCGATGTCGATGCGCAGCACTTTGCCCGGCTCGTTCCAGTCGTAGATGATCTCGCCGATGTGCGCGTTCTTGTCCAGTTCGGTGGCCAGTTCGATGGCGTGCTTGCGCACCTGGTCGATGTCCTTGCCGCTGACCCGGTACTGGATCGGCCGCCCCACCGGCGGGCCCATTTCCAGGGCCTGGACGTAGCTGCCGATGCCGACGAAGTCGTCGCGCAGGCGTTTTTTCAGGCGTTCGGTCAGCGCCGTGCGCGACTCCAGGCCCTTGCTGACGATCACCAGCTGCGCGTAGTAGGGGTTCTGCAGTTGCTGGTCCAGCGGCAGGTAGAAACGGATCGCACCTTCGCCGATGTAAGTGCTCCAGCGCACGATGTCCGGGTCGTCCTTGAGGGTCGCCTCCAGGCGATCCACCGCCATGCGGGTCTCGGCGATCGAGGCGTTCTGCGGCAGGTTGAGGTCGACGAGAATCTCCGGCCGATCCGAGGACGGGAAGAACTGGTTCTGCACGAAGCGCATGCCGACCACCGACAGCACGAACGCCAGGACGGTGATACCGATGGCCCACCAGCGGTTGCGCATGGCCCACAGCAGGCCGCCGTTGAAGGCGCGGCCGATGCGGCCCGGCTCCTCGGAATGGGGCTTCACATGGGTGCTGAGGATATGCACGCCGATCACCGGGGCGAACAGCACGGCGACTATCCACGACACCAGCATGGCCACGGCGATCACCGCGAACAGGGTGAAGGTGTACTCGCCGGCGGAACTGGCGTTGAGGCCGATGGGCACGAAGCCGGCGACCGTCACCAGGGTCCCGGTGAGCATGGGGAAGGCGGTGGAGGTGTAGGCGAAGGTCGCCGCCTGCTCCTTGCTCTCGCCCATCTCCAGGCGCGTGACCATCATCTCCACGGTGATCATCGCGTCGTCCACCAACAGGCCCAGGGCGATGATCAACGCCCCGAGGGAAATCCGCTGCATGGTGATGCCGCTGTATTCCATGAAGACGAAGACCATCGCCAGCACCAGCGGAATCGAGCACGCCACCACCAGCCCGGCGCGCACGCCCAGGCTGACGAAACTCACCACCAGCACGATCACCACCGCCTCGAACAGCGCGCTGGTAAAGCCGCCGACGGCTTTTTCCACCACCTCGGCCTGGTCCGACACCGTGTGCACGCCCACGCCCACCGGCAGCTCGGCGGTGAGCTGGTCCATCTTGAGGTGCAGGGCCTTGCCGAAGTCCTGGATGTTGCCGCCCTTCTTCATGGCGATCGCCAGACCGATGGCCGGCTGGCCGTTGAAGCGGAACTGCGGCGTCGAAGGGTCGACGTAGCCGCGGCTGATCTCGGCGATATCCGCCAGGCGATAGAAGCGCTCGTTGAGCCGCAGGTTGACCGTGGCCAGGTCTTTCTCGGAAGCGAACTGCCCCGAGGCGCGCACGGAAATCCGCTCCGGCCCGGCCTCGATCACCCCGGCCGGGGTCACCGCATTCTGCGATTGCAGGCTCTGCAGGACCTGGCGCTGGTCGATGCCCAGCGCCGCCAGCTTGCGTGTGGAGAAGTTCAGGTAGATGACTTCGTCCTGCTCGCCGACCATTTCCACCTTGCCCAGGTTCGGCACCTCGCGGACCTCGGCGCGCACCTGCTCCACATAGTCGCGCAGCTGACGCATGCTCAGGCCGTCGGCGGTAAAGGCGTAGACCGATCCGAACACGTCACCGAATTCGTCGTTGAACCCCGGCCCTTGCAGGCCCTGGGGGAAGTCGCCGCGAATGTCGTTGATCTTCTTGCGCACCTGGTACCAGATTTCTGGAATGTCCTTGGCGCTGGTGGTGTCACGCAGGTTGACGAACACCGTCGATTCGCCGGGGCGGGTGTAGCTTTTCACGTAGTCGAGGGAGTCCAGCTCTTCGAGCTTTTTCTCGATGCGGTCGGTGACCTGCTTGAGGGTTTCCTCCTGGGTCGCGCCCGGCCAGCGGGTCTGGATGACCATGGTCTTGATGGTGAAGGACGGGTCTTCCTCGCGCCCCAGGTTCATGTAGGAGAACACGCCCATCAGCAGGGCGACGAACATCAGGTACCAGATGAAGGACTGATGCTTGATGGCCCACTCGGATAAATTGAAGCTCCCTTTTGTGGCCGGCGTCATCGTGGGCTGTCCTCGTCGATTTTGACTTTCTGCCCCGGTTTGAGGCTGTTCACACCGGCGCTCACCACCCGCTCGCCGATTTTGATCCCGCTGCCGATCAATGCCGAATCATGGTCGCGGCTGAGCACCGTGACCTCCCGCGGCGCCACGGTCCGTGCCTGCGGGTCGACGATCCAGACCCGGGTCTGGCCGTCCACTTCCTGCAGGGCCGACAGCGGCACCTCGGTGCGCGGGACGATGGCGGAACTGAGGGTCACGCTGATGGCCGTGCCGAGGCGGAACGCTTCGGGGGTTTCGGTCAGGGTCAGGCGCGAGCGCCGGGTGCGGGTGGCGCTCTGCGCCTGGGGTTCGATTTCACGCACGATGGCGCTGGTGTTGATGCTCGGGTCCAGCTGCAAGGCGACCTTGAACACCACGTCGGCCGGCAACTGGTCCACCAGCGTCGCCGGCAGGTCGATCACCGCTTCCTTGATGTCCGGGCGAGCCAGGGTCACCACCTGCTGACCGGCGCTGACCACCTGGCCGGCCTCGGCATTCCAGGCGGTGACCACGCCGCCGTGATCGGTGCGCAGCTCGCTGTAGGCGAGTTGGTCGCGGGCCTGGCTGACCGCGGCCCTGGCCTGGTCCAACGAAGCGCGGGTGGTCTTCAGGTCGGTCTGGGCGATATCCAGCTGCGCCTGGGCGCCGACGCCACGGTCGAACAATTGCTGCTGGCGCCGGGCGTTAGCCTGGGCATTGATCCACTGTGCCTCGATCCGGGCCAGGTCGCCCTGGGCGGAACGCAACTGGTTCTGCTGGTCGGTGGGGTCGAGGGTGGCGAGCAAGGCGCCCTTGCCCACCTCGGCGCCGACGTCGACATTGCGATTGGCGATACGCCCCGGCACCCGGAAACCGAGGTTGGTTTCATAGCGGGCCTGGATGCTCCCGGCGAACCGCCCGAGGCTTTCCTCGGACTCGGCGCGCACCTCGAACGACAGCACCGGGCGCACCGGCTCGGGCGCCGGTTCTTCCTTGGAGCAGGCGCCCAGCGTCAGGCCGGCGCATAACAGCAGGGACAGACGCTTCATGGCTGGGCTCCTTGGGCGCCGGTCTCGGCAACGACCTCGACAAGCATCCCCGGATGCAGCAACTGGCCGCCGGCGATCACCACTTTTTCGCCGCCCTTGAGGCCTTCGCTGATGATCACCTTGCCGGTCTGGTAGCGCCCCACCGTGACGGTGTGCAGGGTAGCCTTGCCGTCCTCGCCCACCAGCCATACGGCCGGCTCGTTAAGGCTCTTGGTCAGCGCCGCCCAGGGCAGCTCGACACTGGCCTGGCCGGCCGCATGGGCGCTGGCGCTGACCACCGAGCCCAGGTCCATGCCCGCCGGCAGGCCGTCGAGGGCCACCTTGACCTGCACCGTGCCGCTCTGCGCCGACACCACCGGGGTGACTTCACGCACCTTGCCGGTGGTCTTGATGTTCGGGTTGTCCAGCAGGCTGACGGTGATCGCGCCTTGCTTCGGCGGGGCCACCAGCAGCGATTCGTAGACGTTGAACACGGCGTCGCGCTCGCCGTCGCGGGCCAGGCTGTAGATCGGCACCGTGGCCTGCACCACCTGGCCGACTTCGGCCTGGCGCGCGGTGATCACCCCCGGAGCATCTGCGATCAACGCGGTGTAGCTCAGTTGCTCGCGGGCGTTGGCCAATTGAGCCTGGGCCGCGCTCAGGGCGCTCTGGCTACTGCGCAGCGCCGCCTGGGCGGCATCGTATTCGCTCTGGCTGGTGTAGCCCTTGGGCAGGAGTTTCTGCTGGCGGACGAAGGCCGCGCTGGTCTGCTTGACCCGCGCCTGCTCGGCGAACACCGAGGCGGCGGCGGAATCGACATTGGTCTGCAAGTCTTTCGGGTCGAGCCGGGCCAGGACCTGTCTGGCCGTGACCCGGTCGCCGACGTCGACCAGGCGCTGGATGATCTTGCCGCCGACGCGGAACGACAACTCGGTCTGCACCCGCGCCTGCACATCGCCGGTAAGGGTCACTTGCGCGGCGAAATCGCGGGTCTGCACTGGCTGCACGCGCACCCGCGGCCGCTCCTTTTCGCTCGGCTTTTCCGCGCCACAACCGCTCAGTAGCGCAGCCAGCATCAAACCCACTATCCACTTCGATTCGAGACCAGCCATGCAGGCTCCTTGGCGCGATGCCATCGTACAGGTGACGATACGACTGTGAGCTTAGAACAGGGTTCCACCGCTGCACGCGAGGGGATCACAAACCCTGTAGCCGCTGCCGCAGGCTGCGATCGAGCGCAACGCGGGCGCTGCTTTGGCGAACGCAGGAAGCCCTGGGGAGCTGTCGCGGCGGCTACACAATCGGCACCAATCAGGCACACTGCGCCTCCATGCACAAGGAGCCCCGGCATGCTCAAGACCCTGGCAGTGGCCAATTACCGCTCGATCAACAAACTGGTGATTCCGCTGCAGCGGCTGAACCTGATCACCGGCCCCAACGGCAGCGGCAAGTCCAACCTGTACAAGGCCCTGCGCCTGCTGGCGGAAACCGCCCAGGGCGGGGTAGTCAACGCGCTGGCCAGCGAAGGCGGCCTGGAGTCGACCTTCTGGGCCGGCCCGGAACAGATCAGCCGGCGCATGAGCCGTGGCGAGGTGGCGATCCAGGGCGGACCACGCAAAACCGTCAAGCGCCTGCAACTGGGCTTTGCCGGCGAGGACTTCGGTTACTCGATCGGCCTGGGGCTGCCGGACTCCAGCGGCCATTTCATGCTGCCCGGGCACAGCACACCGATTCCGTCGCGCTTCACCCTCGACCCGCGGATCAAGCGCGAGAGCATCTGGAGCGGGCCGGCGTATCGCCCGGCCAGCGTGCTGGTGGATCGCCAGGGGCCGATGGTGCGGGCACGCCAGGGGCGGCAGTGGGAAGTCCTGGCGCAGCACACCTCCAGCGGCGACAGCCTGTTCGACCAGGTCGGCAACCTGCGTTCATCGCCCGAGGTCTTGCATTTGCGCGAGCAGATTCGCGGCTGGCGTTTTTACGATCACTTCCGTACCGACAGCCAGGCCCCCGCGCGCCGGCCACAGCTGGGCACGCGCACGCCGGTGCTGCACCACGACGGCCGCGACCTGGCGGCGGCGTTGCAGACCATCATCGAGGTCGGCGATCAGCAGGCGCTGCGCGAAACCATCAGCGACGCCTTTCCGGGTTCGCGGCTGGAGATCGATGCCGTGCCCGGCGGGCTGTTCGGCGTGCAGTTCTATCAGGACGGTCTGCTGCGGCCGCTGTCGGCGGCGGAGTTGTCGGACGGCACCCTGCGCTACCTGCTGCTGGTCGCCGCCCTGCTGACGCCACGGCCACCGACGCTGATGGTACTCAACGAACCGGAAACCAGCCTGCACCCGGACCTGCTGCCGGCCTTGGCGCGCCTGATCATTCGCGCCTCGCAGCAGTGCCAGGTGTGGGTGGTGTCCCATGCCAGCCGGTTGATCGCGGCGTTGCAGCAACACCCGGAGTGCAACTGCATCGTGCTGGAGAAAAATTTCGGCCAGACCGAAATCGTCGGCCAGGGGATGCTCGATGAACCGGCGTGGTATTGGCCGGATTGAGCGGCCTCAAAAACATCGCGGGCAAGAACCAGGCGTCCCCCCTGCTCCTACGGGGTGCAATGCTTGCCGGCATGGTCGCATGCAATCCCTACAGCCGCTGCCGCAGGCTGCGATAGTTCCGAAGGACCTCGGCGACCTTGAAACCGCTGCGACCGTTCTCCGAACGCGGCCCGGGTCGATCGCAGCCTGCGGCAGCGGCTACAGGGGCTCAGGCACAGACTGTCACCCCTGCCACTTGCCGCCTTCGACAATCACGCTTTCAGGCTTGGTGTCGTCGCTCAGTTCCTTGCGCACGTACTGGTCGTAAAGCTTGAGCAGGTACTTGTCCTCGCCCAGCTTGGCCAGCTCGGCGTTGACCCAGTCACGCAGTTCGATATTGCCCTTCTTCACCGCCGGCGCAATCGGCGCCTGCTCCCCCAGGGTCTGCGGCAGTACGCGGTAACCCGGGTTCTGCTTGGACCAGCTGAACAGGATCAGGTTGTCCTGGGCATAGGCATCGCCGCGGCCGTTGGCCAGGGCTTGCAGGGACTCGGAGTTCTTCTCGAACTTCAGCAGTTTCCAGTCCGGGTGGTTCCTGGTCAGCCAGATATCGGCGGTGGTGCCGGTGGTGACGATGGTGGTGCGGGTCGCCAGGTCATCCAGGCTCTTCACTTCGCTGCCATCCGGCACCAGGGCCTGCACCGCGACCTTGAGGTTGGGGTTGGTGAACTCCACCGCTTCCTTGCGCTCCGGGGTGACGGTCATGTTGGCCAGGATCAGGTCGACCTTGTCGCTCTGCAGGAACGGGATGCGGCTGGCCGGTTCCACCGCGACGAACTCCACCTTGTTTTCGTCGCCCAGCAGGTCCTTGGCGAATTGCCGCCCGATATCGGTATCGAAGCCCACGTAGCGGCCGGTCTCGTCGACGAAACCGAACGGCGGCTTGTCGGTGAACACGCCGACGATCAGCTTGTCGCGGGCCTTGATCTTGTCCAGGTAGCCGGCCGCCGGGGCAGCGCTGGCGCTGGCCGCGGGCTTGGGCGCTTCGGCGGATTTATCGCAGCCGGCCAGCAGGGCGAGGCCGAACAGCGGGAGTAGCAGTAGCGAAGACTTGGCAGTTTTCATAAGAGCTCCAGTTCCTTTGCAGGGATCTTTTTTGGCAGTGTTTCAACGAAGGAGAATTTCTCCAGGAACTGCTGCGCTCGTGCGGTCCGCGGGTTCGTAAAGAAGATCTCGGGAGGGTGTTGTTCGAGGATGCGCCCGGCATCCATGAACACGATGCGGTCGGCCACCGCGCGGGCGAAGGCCATTTCGTGGGTGACGATCAACAGGGTCATGCCGTCCCGGGCCAGGCCCTGGATCACTTGCAGCACCTCCTTGACCATCTCCGGGTCCAGCGCCGCGGTGACCTCGTCGAACAGCATCACCTGCGGGTTCATACACAGCGAACGGACGATGGCGATGCGTTGCTGCTGGCCGCCGGAGAGCTGGCGCGGGAAGGCATCGCGCTTGTCCGAAAGGCCCACCCGTTCCAGCAGCGCCTCGGCCTGGGCGCGGGCTTCGCGGCGGTCGCGTTTCTGCACCTTGAGCGGGCCGAGCAGAATGTTGTCGAGCACGCTCATGTGCGGGAACAGGTGGTAGCTCTGGAACACCATGCCGATGTCCTGGCGCACCTGGCGCCAGTCGGTGGCCGGGTCCAGCAGCTCTTGGCCGGCGAATCTCAGGTGGCCGCCGTGGGCTTTTTCCAGGCCGTTGAGGCAGCGCAGCAAGGTGGACTTGCCGCAGCCGCTGGGGCCGAGAATCACCACCACTTCACCCTGGGCGACCTTGAGGTCGATGTCCTTGAGCACCTGCTGCTCGCCGAAAAACTTGTTGAAACCCTGGAACTCGATCAGTGCGCTCATGCTTGCGTCCAGCGCCGCTCCAGCACGCGCGAGGCGGCCGACAGCGGGTAGCAGATAAAGAAGAAAAACAGGAACAGGGCGCCGTAGATCAGCACCGATTCGTAGGTGCGCTCGATGATCTGCTGGCCGACCTTGATCACGTCCACCACGCCGATCAGCACCGCCAGCGAGCTGGTCTTGATGATCCGCGTGTAGACGTTGATGGTCGGCGGCGTCATGCGTTTCAGCGCCTGGGGCAGCAGCACGTAGCCGTACAGCTGTGGGTCGGACAGGCCAATCGACAGCCCCGCCTCGCGCTGGCCGCGGGGCAGCGAATGCAGGGCACCGCGCACCACCTCGCCGACTTCGCTGGCGCCCCACAACGACAGCACCAGCACCGCGCAGGTGAAGCTCGGGATGCTGATGCCGAAGAAGATTGGGAAACCGAAGAACAGCAGGTACAGCCAGACCAGCACCGGGATCGCCCGGAACAGCTCCAGGTAGATGCGCAGCACGGCGTTCAGCCATTTGCGGTCGAGGGTCCGCAGCACGCCATAGAGCACGCCGCCAACGGTGCTGAAGGCGATGCTCAGCAGGGAGATCGACAAGGTCTGCGCGGCGCCCTTGCCCAGTTGCGGCAAGGACACCCAGAGCAGTTCAAGACCCGAACTGGCCATGTTGCAGCCTCCTTTCCAGACGGCTGAGCAACAGCGACAGCGGCAAGAACAGCAGCACGCAGATCAGCGTGAGCACGGCGAGCATTTCGTAGGTCTTGTAGTAGAGGGCGATGTAGCTCTTGGTGGTGTAGAGAATCTCCGGCACCGCCACCGCCGAGACCACGGTGGTTTCCTTGAGCAGGAAAATGAAATTGGCGAACAGCGACGGCAGGCTGAGGATCCCGGCCTGCGGCAGGATCACGTAGCGCAGCAGCTGCCAGTGCGACAGGCCGATGGAGCGCCCCGACTCCAGCTGGGCCGTCGGCACCGCTTCGACGCCGGCGCGCAGCACCTCGGTGAGGTAGGCGCCGCCGAGAAAGGTCATGGTGATGATCGCCGCGGCGAACCCGGAAATCTTCAGCCCCAATGCCGGCAGGGCGAAGTAGACGAAGAACAGCTGGATCAGCAGCGGGGTATTGCGCGCCAGCTCCACGTACAGCCCGATCAGGCGCTGCAGGTAGGGGGTGCGGAACACCAGGATGGTGGCGTTGATCAGGGCCACCAGCAGGGAGGTGGCAATGGCGATCAGGCCGACCTGCAAGGTCACGCCCACGGCCTTGAGGAAGGCCGGCAGCGTACTGAGGATAAAAGCGTAGTCGAGGGTCATGGCAATCCTGGACGCCGCTGGGGTACAGCGGCGGTGGTGCAGTCCATTGGGCGGTGGGTAACCATCCGGCAGGCATCGACTTTAAAGCTATAAAAACAATAATTTAAATACCGTTAAAGCATATTGATATCACTCAAAAAACTAACCTGCGGGGTTTGCCATGCGCGCCTGAGCCGGCTACTTTTCTGACGCCGTAAGGGATCTTTCCGATTCCAAGGAACGGACAAGCGGCCCTCGACTTCAACGGGCCAGACACGTACATGGACGATAAGAACAATGACCGACCTCAATACCCCGCAACCTCTCGATCCGCAGGACATCGTCAAATGGCTGAAGGCCCTGCGCCGGGCCATGAAGCCTTCCTGAGCAAAATCCCTTCATCGTTGATTGCCCGCGATGGCGTCCTTGCCGATACACCGCGGCGCCTGGATCGCGAGCACGCTTGGCTCCTACAGAAGCAAGGGGAAGCCGTTCTTGCGGGCAATAAAAAACGCCGACGCTGTAGAAGCCATCGGCGTTTAAACCTTGAAGGGGTTTGTACGACTTAAGCGTAGTCCATCAGAAGGCAGGCAATACCGCGCCGCTGTATTTCTTCTCGATGAATTCTTTCACTTGCGGGCTGGTCAGCGCCTTGGCCAGTTTCTGGATGGCGGCGCTGTCCTTGTTGTCCGGGCGGGCCACCAGGAAGTTCACATAAGGCGAATCGGCACCCTCGATCACCAAGGCGTCCTTGGCCGGGTTCAGGCCGGCTTCCAGGGCGTAGTTGGTGTTGATCATGTCCAGGTCGACCTGGTCCAGCACGCGCGGCAGCAGGGCCGACTCCAGTTCCTTGAACTTGAAGTTATGCGGGTTTTTGGCGATGTCTTTCGGAGTCGCCAGGGCGTTTTTCGGGTCCTTGAGCTCGATCAGGCCGGCCTTCTGCAGCAGGATCAGGGCGCGGCCGCTGTTGCTGCCTTCGTTCGGAATGGCGATGGTCGCGCCGTCTTTCAGCTCGGCCAGGGTTTTGACTTTCTTCGAGTAGCCGCCAAACGGTTCGACGTGCACGCCAACCACGGTCACCAGGTTAGTGCCCTTGCCTTCGTTGAAGCTCTTCAGGTACGGCAGGGTCTGGAAGTAGTTGGCGTCCAGACGCTTCTGATCGACCTGCACGTTCGGCTGCACGTAATCGGTGAAGACTTTGATTTCCAGGTCCACGCCTTCCTTGGCCAGGGTTGGCTTGATCAGTTCGAGGATCTCGGCGTGCGGCACAGGGGTGGCCGCCACTACCAGCTTCTCGCCAGCCTGGGCCAGACCGGCAGTCAGGGCAGCCGCCAGTGCGGTGAACAACAGAACCTTTTTCATGCAGTGTCCTTATGAGTCGTCAGTGACGACGGCTTTTGTAATGAAAGTGCCAGCGAAGTGCTATCTCTGGCGTGGAGCGGACAATACCGGGATTTTTTATGCCTTAACAATATCTTTTATTCACGTTGATATTCCATTTTGTTCATACACAATCGGACCGCTCTAGCCCGCATCTGAGGCACTGTGCATGCCCCTGTAGCCGCTGCCGCAGGCTGCGATCGAGCGCGCAGCGCTCGCCAGGTTTTCAGGCTGCCTTCAAAGGGTTTGCGCAGTCGTATGGGCGGCCGCTGCGCAGCCGATCGCAGCCTCCGGCAGCGGCTACAGAAAGCAGCCCGCTGCACGAATCAGGAATGGGAGGGGGCTTCAGATCACCCCGTGTTGCTTGAGCAGGTGTTTCAGCGCCTGCAACTCGGCGGCGGAACCGTCCGCGATCAGGCCCTTCAACTGTTGATCCACCAGCTCCAGCCGCGACAGCTGCGACAGCTGCGGCGGCAGGTTCAGGTGCTCCGGCAGGATCTCCTCGCCACTGCTGACCAGCAGGGCAAAGTGAATCACGTTCTCCAGCTCGCGGGTGTTGCCCGGCCAGCTGTGCTGCTCCAGCACCTGCTGGGCGGCTTCGCTGATCAGCGGCACCGGCAGGTCGAGGCGCTGGCTGTAGATGCCGAGGAAATATTCGGCCAACGACAGGATGTCGCCGACCCGCTCGCGCAGCGCCGGCAGTTCCAGATGGCCCTCGCCGAGGTAGTGATACAGCCGCTCATGGAACTTGCCCGCCGCCACCGCCTGGGCCAGGTCGATGCTGGTGGCCGCCACCAGGCGCACGTCCACCGGGCTCGGCTGATGGGCGCCGACCCGGGTCACCTCATGGTTTTCCAGGGCCGACAACAGCTTGATCTGGATCGGCAACGGCAAGTCGCCGATCTCGTCCAGGTACAGGGTGCCGCCGTTGGCCGAGCCGAACCAGCCGGCGCGGCTGCTGGCCGAACCGCTGAAGGTGCCGGCGGCGTAGCCGAACAGTTCGGCGTCGGCATAGGTAGGGCTGATGGCCCCGCAGTTGACCGACACGAACAGGCCGCTGCGGTCGCTGGCGCGGTGGATATGCCGGGCCAGCAGCTCCTTGCCGCTACCGGTTTCACCGCGGATCAACACCGAGATCGCCCGCGGTGCCAGCTGTTCCAGCTCCTGGCGCAACTGCCGCGAACGGGGATCGACGAACACCAGCGCCTTGGCGCGGATGCTCAGCGGGCTTTTTTCAGCATCGGGAAAGGTCAGCAGCGGCTGGCCGAAAGACTCATGCAGACTCATGGCAGACTCCCGCCCAAATCCGCTTGAAGGCGGGGGCGTTTAACAAAAAGAAAAAATCAGGCGCGGCGCAGGGAATGCTGTTCCATGCGGTTTTGCAGGCGATAGAGATACGCGAAACCCTGCTCCCAGCGCTGGTGCCCGGACTTGACGTTGATATGCCCGGCACCGGACAGGATCCCCGCCTCGGCGCCCCAGTGGCGGGCCAGCTCCAGGGCACGCGGCGCACTGATGGCGCTGTCGTTGTCAGAGCTGACTATCTGGCTCGGGAACGGCAACAGGTCGCTGGGGATCGGCGCGAAATTGCGCAGCGCCGGCGCGCAGGCCGGACGCTCGACATCCGCCGGCGCCACCAGCAACGCACCACGCACCTGGCGCAAGGCGCTGACCGGCGCATGAGCGGCCCAGTGCGCGACAGTGATGCAGCCCAGGCTGTGGGCGATCAGGATCACCGGGGTGCTGTCGGCGGCAATCGCCTCGGCCAGCGCCGCGACCCAGTCTTCGCGCCGGGGCGTCAGCCAGTCGGCCTGCTCCACCCGCGCACTGTTCGGCAGGCTGTTCTGCCAGTGGCTTTGCCAATGATCTTCTGGCGATCCTTGCCAGCCCGGCACAATCAGGTAGCGAATTGATTCGTTGCGCATGGGGAGCTCTCCTGCGTGTCTGTTCCCGATCAAGTATAGGGACGAGAGTTATATTCGTTAAGGAATAAGAAGCTATTTATTAAGATCAATAAAGAATATAAAACACCACCTGTACCGATCCTGTACGAACGCTGGCGTTCAGGCCGGCAAACCGCAGTGCCTGCATCGCGAGCAAGCTCGCTCCTACAGGTTTGTGGCGCCCGCCGGCTTTTGTAGGAGCGAGCTTGCTCGCGATGGCGTCCGTCCAGGCCGGCGCCCTGGGCCAAATCGCAGGCAAAAAAAAGGCCGCACCCTGCCAAGGAGACGGCCTGAAAAGTCGTGGCTTACAACACTGGGTCAGCGGGCGGTGATCACCGAAAGCTTGGTGATACCGGCACGCTCGATGGAGGCCATGGCACGGGCCACTTCGCCGTAGTTGACGCCGTCGTCCGCCTGCAGCTGCACGCGCACTTCCGGGTCCTTGGCCTTGGCCGCCTGAAGATTGGTTTCCAAAAGGTCCGGCTGGATCTCGTCCTTGTTGATAAAAAGTTTGCCGGCGCCGTCGATGCTCACCACCAGCGGGTCCTTCTGCTCCACCGGGGCCACGGCCTCGGTCTTGGGCAGGTTGATCGGAATCGCGTTGGTCAACAGTGGCGCGGTGACGATGAACACCACCAGCAGTACCAGCATCACGTCCACCAGCGGCGTGACGTTGATCTCGCTCAGTACCTCATCGCTGTCCTGGGTCGAGAAGGCCATGTCAGGACGCCTCCTTCACTTTCTGCGCGCTGCCCTGGGCCGCGGCCTTGTGCGCGGTCGGGTGGATCAGCACGCGGAACGAACTCTTCTGCGCCAGGCTGTAGAAGTCATGGGCAAAGTCGTCGAGGTCGGCGGCGGTCAGCTTCAGGCGCCGCAGGAAATAGTTGTAAACCAGCACCGCCGGCACCGCGACGGCGATCCCCACGCCAGTGGCGACCAGTGCCGCGCCGATCGGCCCGGCCACGGTTTCCAGGCTCGCCGAGCCCGCCGCGCTGATGCCTTTCAGGGCTTCCATGATCCCCCACACGGTGCCGAACAGACCGATGAAGGGCGAGGTGCTGCCGATACTGGCGACCACCGCCAGGCCGGTTTCCAGGGAACGCCGCTCACGGACGATCTGCTGGCGCAGGGCGCGCTCCAGGCGGTCCTGATGATTGATGGCCTGGCTCAGGTCCGCCGCGTGCGCTGTGTCGCCGACCTGGATCGCCGCGTAGCCGGCCTGGGCCACACGAGCGGCGGCGCCAGGCTGGGTTTCGCTGAGCTCGGCCGCCGAGTCGAGGCTGGAGGCGGCCCAGAACTGTTTGTGGAACTTGCGATCCTGGGCCTTGAGGCGGGCGAACTGCGCGCCCTTGAGCAGGGCCAGGCCCCAGGTGGCCACGGAAAAGACCACCAGCAGCCAGATCACCGCGCTTTCGATGGATTCGAGTGGAGATGCCAATAAACTCATGATGTGTCCCTCTGTATAACCCTTGTAAGAGCGAGCGTGCTCGCGATAGCGCCTGGCGCAGGCTCAATGAATCTTGAAATCGATGGGCACGCTGACCCAGCCGTCCTGGGCGACGTCACCCTGCTTGGCCGGCACGAAGCTCCAGCGCTTGACGGCCGATAACGCCGCGTCGTCGAGCTGCTGGCGACCGCTGCTTTTCTGAATCTGGATCTCGCCGGGCTTGCCGCTGGCCAGTACATGCACCCGCAGCAGCACCGTGCCTTCCCAACCGCGACGCTGGGCCAGCGACGGATATTCCGGCGCCGGGTTCTTCAAGTACGCGGCATTCGCCGAAGCCGGGGTCACGGGCGCCGGGGCCGGTGGCGCGGGCGGGGCCGGAGCGGCGACAGGCGCGGCCGGTTGTGGCGGCGCGGGCTGTTGCTGGACCGGTTTCGGCGCGGGCTTTGGCTCAGGCTTGGGGACCGGTTTCGGCTTGGGCTGCGGCTTGGGTTTGGGAATCGGCTTGGGCGGTGGCGGCTTGACCGCCAGTTCGTCCTCCACCGGCGGTGGCGGCTCCACCACCGGCTGTACCGGCTGCGGTGGCGGCGGTTCGACCACCGGCGGCGCGGGCCGGGAAAACTCGATAGTCATCGGCGGAATTTCCGGCGGCACGATCGGCAATACCGGGGTCGGCTGCTGGTTGATCCAGTAGATCACCGCACCATGCAACAGCAGGGCGATCACCCCGAGCGCAATCGCCTCGCGCCGCCGCAGCCCGGCCTTGGGAGCCTTCTGCAAACGCAATTGACCCAACGGCAAGCGATGCGGCCGGCCGAGATCGACCAGATCGCCGCTCGGTGCCTGACGCCACAGCACCTCGTGTGCACTGGCGGCGGTCTGGACATTGCCCATTGATTAACTCCCTACAGTCTTTTGCGAGTAACCCGACCCACACCTGCGAACTCCCCTGGAGCAGCGTCGAGGGCTGAATGATTGGCGCCAGACACTTATCTCCGAAAGTAATCTTTGAAGTTATGGATAGATCAAAATCGTATATTGAGAATCGCGTTTTCGCGCAAAGCCCCGCCAATCAAGGGCTACAGGAAAACGCCGCGCTATCCATGCCTTGCAGGCATTGAAAATATTTGCCAAAGGCATTGAAAACAGCTTGGTTAAATTCGGTTAGTCCATCGAAGCGGAACCGGCGAAAAGCACGAAGAACAAAAACACATAAAAGAAAGCAACTAAAAAGAGAGCAATAAATTTAAAAACAAAAGCAACCTATATAAGAAAGCGGCTCGATCGATAAGATCGAGCCGCTGCTCTTACTGTAACTTTCGCCAGGCGGATTACTGCTTGAGGAATTCGCCGCTCAGCCCGACCACGTCGCCGCTGAAGTTGGTCCGCGCGCCCAACGCCCGCAGACGCCCGTATTTGTGATCCGGCGAAAACAGCGCCCAGGCCTGGTAGCCATAGTCGAAGTTGTAGGCGGAAAAGCTGATGGTGGTGGGCTGGCCGCTGTTGTTCTGGAAGTGGTAGTGGCCGGTCACGCTGTACTTCACACCCGCCTGGGTGAGCTCGCCGCTGAAGGAGCCATTGGGGTCGTTACCGTCGGTCACGACCAGCCTGGCGTCAGCGTTGGAGTTTACGTAAGTTCCGTTAATGCTCGACATGATGCGGTTTCCTTATGCTGTTGAAGTATCTTCCAATGAACGCGAGTTCCTTCTGGAAACTCACGACAGGAGGATGCCCCTCAACTTGAACCCTGTCCACGACAAGCACCGCTTATTATTCAACGAAATCGCTATAACCCTCCACTAGTTGCAGCATAAACTATCACCGCAACTAACAGTGGTTATAACCGAGTACGGCCACTCACAACTTCCGCGCCTGGCTCTCGCACAGCTCCAGCAACTGGCTTTCCAGGGCCTTGCCGGCCCGGCTCAAGCCGCTGCTGCCGTACAACGCCAGGCGCACGCCCTGGATGTCCGGCAAGCCGCTGGCGGCGTCGAGCACGCGATGCCCGGCGCCCACCACTCGCACCGGCAACAGGCTGATGCCCAGGCCCGCCGCCACCGCCGAGCAGACGCTGGCCAGGCTGGCGCTGGAGTAACCGATGCGCCAGCGCCAGCCACCAACCTCGAGGTGGTGCAACATTTCATGGCGATACAAACCGCCCACCGGGAACGCCACCAACGGCAACGGATCGCGGCCAAAGGCCGGGGTGGCGCGGCTGTCGACCCAGCACAGGGGTTCCGGCCACGACGCCAGGCAGTCGTCGCTGGCGCCCATCTGCTTGACCAGCAACAGGTCGAATTCGCCGCGTCGATAGAGCCGGGTCAATTCCGGTCCCAGCCCGCTGGTGACCTCCAGGCGCACGCCAGGATGGTCCTGGCCGAAGCGCGACAACAGCGGCATCAGCCGCTCGGCGGCGAAGTCTTCCGGCACCCCGAGGCGCAACACGCCCTCGCTCTGTTGATGCAGCAAGACATCGCTGGCCTCTTCATTGAGGGCCAGGATCCGTCGCGCGTACCCCAGCAGACGCTCGCCCTCGGCGGTGGCCACCACCCGGCGCTGGTCGCGGTCGAGCAACTGGCAGTCCAGGCTCTCCTCCAGCCGCCGCACCTGCTGGCTGACGGTGGACTGGGTGAGGTGCAGGCGCTCGGCGGCGCGGGTGAAGTTGGCACAGTCGACGACGGCGACAAAGCTGCGCAGCAGCACAGGATCGAACATGGCGACACCATTCTGAATGCCACTGATTGGCATGGTTATATTTAATTTCAGAATACATCAGGGCCTGAGCATACTCGGCGCTCATTTACCGCACAGGGGGCCTGTTGCCATGCGTTATCTGTCTTGCAAACACGCGGTCCTGGCGATCTGTCTGTTCGTGGTGGGGGTGGTGATGGCAAAGGATAACCAGCTGCTCGAAGCGGTCCGCGACGGGCAGTTACCCAAGGTCCAGGCGCTGCTTCGCCAAGGCGTGGACGTCAACGTGCGCGGCCTGGACGGCAGCAGCCCGCTGCTGCTGGCCACCGCCGCCAACCAGGTCGAGATCGCCCGGGCGCTGATCGAGGCCGGCGCCGACGTCAACCAGAAGAACCTGATCCACGACAGCCCTTACCTGCTGGCCGGCGCCAGCGGGCGCAATGCGATCCTGCAGCTGACCCTGGCCCACGGCGCCGACCTGAAAAGCACCAACCGCTACGGCGGCACCGCGCTGATCCCGGCTTGCGAGCGTGGACATGTCGACACCGTGCGCCTGCTGATCGAGGCCGGTGTCGACCTCGATCATGTCAATCGCCTGGGCTGGACCTGCCTGATGGAAGCCATTGTGCTGGCCGACGGCGGCCCGGCGCACCAGCAGATAGTCACTCAGTTGATCGCCGCCGGCGCCAACCTGAACCTGCCGGACAACGATGGCCTGAGCCCCCTGCAACAGGCGGAAAAACGCGGCCAGAGCGCCATCGCCAAACTGCTGCGGGACGCCGGCGCGTCCTGATGTGTGCCTTAAGGAGCCCCCCATGAAAGACGATCAGGAGTACCTGCAACGCGCCGTCGAACTGGCCCGGCAAAACGTCGCGGCCGGTGGCCGGCCGTTTGGTGCGGTGCTGGTGCGCGACGGCCAGGTGCTGGCCGAGACGGTCAACCAGATCCACCTGACCCAGGACCCCACCGCCCACGCCGAGCTGCTAGCCATCCGGGTCGCCAGCCAACAGCTCGGGCCGCGCCTGGATGGCTGTGTGATCTATGCCAGCGGCCAGCCCTGCCCCATGTGTTTGAGCGCCATGTACCTGTGCGGTGTGGCGCGCGCGGTGTTCGCCGCGGACAACGCCAGCGCCGCGCCCTTCGGCCTGTCCACGGCGGCGATCTACGAACAACTGGCCCAACCCCTGGCAGCCCGGCGCTTGCCGGTGCAGCACGTGCCGCAGGCGGCGATGCACGAGATCTACCGCGACTGGCAGGCCCGCCATGCCGCTCGCTGAGTCGCGCCTGCGCCGTCTCGGCGGCTGGGCCCTGCTGATCGCCCTGGGGCTCAACCTGCGGCCGATCATCAGCTCCATCAGCCCGCTGCTGATGGAGATTCGTGGCGCCACCGGCATGAGCTTCCAGAGCAGCGCCTGGCTCACCAGCCTGCCGGTGGTCTGCATGGGCCTGGTGGCCTTGCTCGGGGTGCGCCTGGAAGCCCGCCTGGGAGAACGGCGCGGCGTCGCCCTCGGCCTGTTGATGATCCTCTGCGCCTGCCTGGCGCGGTTGCTCTGCGACCAGGCCGGCGCCCTGCTCGCCACGGCCCTGCTCGGCGGTGCCGGCGTGGCCTTGATCCAGGCACTGGTGCCGGCGCTGATCAAGCGCCAGTTCCAGCAACGGGTGGCCTTGGCCATGGGCATTTATTCGGCTTCGTTGATGGGCGGCGGTGGCCTCGCGGCGCTACTCAGCCCGCAGGTCGCCACGCATTTCGCCCATTGGCAGGCCGGGCTCGGCGTGTGGCTGTTGCCGGCGCTGGCGGCGCTGCTGCTGTGGTGGCTGTTGCCTTTCGCCGGGCCGGGGCAGCGCCTCGACGCCCCCTCCATCGGCCTGTGGCGCAACCGTCGGGCCTGGTTGCTGGCGCTGTACTTCGGCCTGGTCAATTGCGGCTACATGAGCATGGTCGCCTGGCTGCCGGCCTATTACCTGCAACTGGGCTGGAGCGCGACCCAGAGCGGTTCACTGCTGGCATTCATGACCCTCTTCCAGGTCACCGCCGCGCTGTTGATGCCCGCCCTGGCGCAGCGCCAGAGCGACCGCCGGCCATTGCTCGCCATCAGCCTGAGCGCCCAGGCCCTGGGTTTCAGCGGCCTGGTGTTGTGGCCGCTGCAGGCCCCGCACCTGTGGGTGGCACTGATCGGCTTCGGCCTCGGCGCCTGTTTCGCCCTGAGCCTGATCCTCACCCTCGACCACCGTCGCGATCCCCGGGAAGCCGGACAGCTGGCGGCCTTCGTGCAAGGGGTGGGGTTCCTGATCAACGCCGTGTCGCCATGGATGACCGGCTGGCTGCGGCAGCTCACCGGCAGCTTCATCAGCGCCTGGTGGGTACTGGTCCTGAGCGTGCTGGCCATGCTGGTGCTGACCCGGGTATTCAGCCCGTCCAGCTACCGGGAGCCACAGATGGCGACCACGGCACCACAGCCGGCCTCCGCGACGCTTTAAAGATCAAGGCCCATGGCCACTATGCGCAACTTCTTGCGCACCCCTCTGTGGATAACTCTGTGAACAGTTATCCAAAGCCTCGATAAACCGGGGCCTGCAGCCAAGTGCGCAACTTCTTGCACAGCACTGCGCAAGAAGTTGCGCACTTTCAAGCGCTTTCGAGCTGGAAATACTGTCAGCGATGCCAGAAAACACCGGAAGCCCTTGTTCCATAAGGCACTTTCAACTCCTGGCATGCTCCTTGATATCAACTTGGCACCCAACCGGGCGATCCGTCCCACCGGGCACCTTTATTTTTTAGCAAGGAGAGCATCCATGGCTACACCAGCGTATATGTCCATCACCGGCACCAAACAAGGCCTGATCACCGCCGGTGCCTTCACCGCTGACTCCGTTGGCAACACCTACCAGGAAGGCCACGAAGACCAGGTCATGGTTCAGGGTTTCCAGCACGAAGTGATCATCCCGCGTGACCCGCAGTCCGGCCAGCCAACCGGCCAGCGCGTGCACAAACCCGTAGTCATCACCAAGGTTTTCGACAAGGCTTCGCCACTGCTGCTGGCTGCCCTGACCTCCGGTGAGCGTCTGACCAAGATCGAAATCCAGTGGTACCGCACCTCCGCTGCCGGCACCCAGGAGCACTACTACACCACCACCCTGGAAGACGCGATCATCGTCGACATCAAAGACTACATGCACAACTGCCAGGACCCATCGAACTCGCACTTCACCCACCTGGAAGACGTGCACTTCACCTACCGCAAAATCACCTGGACCCACGAAGTCTCCGGTACTTCCGGTTCCGACGACTGGCGTTCCCCGGTCGCGGGCTAAGTCCGGCCGACCGTTACACCAACATCGGCCAGCTCTGCTGGTCGATGTTGTTTACGCCATAAGGGATTTCTTGCGTTCGTCGGCGCCCGGCCCCGGGGTCGACCCACGCGGCAGTACTGCACGAGGAACAAGGGATGTTCGCGCCGGCCAATCAGACCCACTTCAGCCTGACCGTCGAAGGTCTGGAGAACGACCTCCAGGTATTGTCCTTCACCGGACGGGAAGCCATCAGCCAGCCCTTCGCCTTCGAGGTCGAGCTGGTCAGCGCCCAGGCCGCCCTGGACCTGGAAAGCCTGCTGCACAAACCGGCCTTCCTGCAGTTGGCGCAGAACGGCACCGGCATCCACGGGCAGATCTACCGCGTCGCCCAGGGCGACTCCGGCAAGCGCCTGACCCGCTACTCGGTGACCATCCGCCCGCACCTGGCCTACCTCGCGCACCGCATCAACCAACGCATCTTCCAGAACCTCACGGTGCCGAAAATCATCGGCCAGGTCCTCGAAGAGCACGGCATCCAAAGCAACGCCTACCAGTTCCAGCTGGGTTCGATCTACCCCGAGCGCAACTACTGCGTGCAGTACGACGAATCGGACCTGCATTTCATCCAGCGCCTGTGCGAGGAAGAAGGTATCCACTACCACTTCCAGCACAGCGCCGACAGCCACACCATCGTCTTCGGCGATGACCAGACGGTGTTCCCGAAACTGGCGCCAGTGGCCTACCAGCAAGACTCCGGCATGGTCGCCAACGACCCGGTGATCAAGCGTTTCGACCTGCGCCTGGAAGCCCGCACCAGCCGCACCACGCGCCGCGACTACGACTTCGAGAAACCGCGCCTGACCCTGGAGAGCGACGCCAAGAGCGAGCTCAAGCCGGACCTCGAGGATTACGACTACCCCGGGCGTTTCGTCGATCGCGAACGCGGCAAGCACCTGGCCAAGCGCGCCCTGGAACGCCACCGCAGCGACTACCGCCTGGCCGAGGGCAAGAGCGATCAGCCGCTGCTGGTCAGCGGGCATTTCCTGGCCCTGAGCGAACACCCGAAAGCGCAATGGAACGACCTCTGGCTGCTGACCGAGATCGTCCACGAAGGCAAGCAGCCGCAGGTGCTGGAAGAGTCGGTGACCAGCGACACCACCCACAACAAGGACGACTTCCACCAGGGCTACCGCAACCGCTTCCAGGCCACGCCCTGGGACGTGCCCAACCGGCCGCCGCTGCTGCACCCCAAGCCGCGCATCCTCGGCAGCCAGAGCGCGGTGGTCACCGGGCCCAAGGGCGAAGAGATCCATTGCGATCAGTACGGCCGCGTGAAAGTGCAGTTCCACTGGGACCGCGAAGGCCAGTCGGACGACAAGACCAGCTGCTGGCTGCGGGTGTCCTCGGCCTGGGCCGGCGCCCAGTACGGCGGCATCGCCATCCCGCGGATCGGCATGGAAGTGCTGGTGACCTTCCTCGAGGGCGACCCCGACCAGCCATTAATCAGCGGCTGCCTGTACCACAAGGAAAACGTCGTCCCTTACGAGTTGCCGGCGAACAAGACCCGCAGCACCTTCAAGACCCTGAGCAGCCCCGGTGGTGGCGGCTACAACGAGCTGCGCATCGAGGACAAGAAGGGCCAGGAACAGATCTTCCTGCACGCCCAGCGCGACTGGGACGAGAACGTCGAACACGACCAGAAGATCCGCGTCGGCAACGAGCGCCACGACACGGTCGAGGCCAACAGCTACAGCGAGTTCAAGGCCGAGGAACACCACACCGTGCACGCCGACCGCAAGGTCGAAGCGCGCGCCAGCGACCACCTCACCGTCGGTGCCAACCAGCACATCAAGATCGGCACCGGGCAGTTCATCGAAGCCGGCCAGGAGATCCACCTCAATGCCGGGGTGAAGGTCGTCATGGAAGCCGGCAGCGAGCTGACCCTCAAGGGCGGCGGCAGCTTTATCAAGCTCGACGCCGGCGGCGTGACCATCAGCGGCCCGCAGGTCAAGGTCAACTCCGGCGGCGGCCCGGGCAGCGGCAGCGGAGCAGCGCCACTGATGCCCGGCGTGCTGAAGCAGGCCGACGCCGACAAGGCCGGCGCCCTGCTGACCCCGGCGCAAATCAACACCCTCAAACGCAACGCGCCTTTCTGCGAAGAGTGCGAAAAGTGCAAGGACGGTGCCTGTGCCATCTGATCGCCTGACACCCCAGGCCTGGCTCGCCCGCCAGCCCCTGCAACCCGACGAGCGCCTGTACCTGGTGATCAGCAACGCCAGCGACGCCAACCCGCTCAAGGACTTCTACCAGACCCAGGGCGCCAGCGGCCTGACCGCCCTCTGGAGCGGCACGCCCTACGCCGACTGGCAGCCGGTGATGCCCTACCTCGCCGAACTCAAACCGACCTCCCCGTTCCTCGACTGGATCGCCACCACCGACGCCGACGACTGGGGCTGGCTCGCCGTCTCCAACTGCGAACCGGCAGTGGTATTCGAACACCTGCGCAGCCTGACCCAGGTGAAGATGCCGGGCGGCGCCGAGGTGTTTTTTAGGTTTTGGGATGGGCGGCATATTTATCCGATCCTCACCGGACTCGGTGAGGATGCAAAGCAAGTCCTGCCGATCTTCGACCGCTGCCTGATCAATGGCCGGGCATTGAGTACTGGCCAAGGCGTAGTCAAGCCACCCAAACCATTCCCCTGGTGGGAGGTGCCGGAAGCGCTGGTCAAGAAGCTCGCCGAGGATGACCCCAGCACCGTGATCGACAACATGATGCAGTGGCTGCTGGAAGACCATGCCGAGCTGTATTTCTCGTTCCCTGAATCCAACTTGCGGCAGAAGGTGGCACGTTTCGTAAAACGCACCCCGCTCACGGAAGAAAACTACACCGGGCTATTGAAAGCCCACTTGGAAAATGAGGTGGTTGCATGAGCATTTTGTTGGGGGAATTCGCCGTTAACCTGACGGCTAAACAGCCGGATGCTCAAGTCATCATCCGCGACTTCAAGAAATGCCTGGCCGACTACCGTGCTCACGCCGAAGCCTGGTACGGCGGCGTGCTGGACGCCGAGCAGCAGTTCCAGGTCGGCGACGAAGTTGCCACCCAGGACAAGGACAGCAAAAGCCGCGCCGATCTTTACGCGAATTGCCCGGCCAACGGCAAGCTCAAGCTGGTGCACAGCTTTGAATCCGCGCGTTTCGTACCGATCGGCAATACGCCGGTACGCCTGGTGCCAGTGGTCGATGGCATGGTCTATGGCAAGAACGAAGCCGGTGCCGCCATCAACGTCACCATCGGCCCCAGCGGCATCAAGGAAGTCACGGGGCTCAAGCCCAACCAGCAATACAAGATCACTTTCTTTCCCAACCCGACCCGTGCGCAAATCGACTCGCTGTTCAACTCTTATCAGGGCGTGATTGGCGACCTGAGCGGCTGGCTGCAAACCGAATGGAGTACCGACTTCCTGCCGCTGTGGAAGGCCCATAACAACGCTTCCATCGGCGGCCGGGCGCTACAGCAGCTAGAGTCGGCCTGGAAGGGTTTCCTGAAGGCCATCATGGGCTTGTGGGGCGATATCAAGAGCCTCTACAACCTGGTGGCCCACCCTCGGGAAAACTACCAGAAGCTGAAGAAGTTCTTCACCGAGGAAGAAATCAAGAAGATCTACAACGCCTCGAAAGACGCCATCCACACCGCTTTGCTGATTGCCAGCGACGAGCCACTGATGTGGATCTACGTGGCGGCGATTGTCGCCTGGGTGAAGATGCTGCCGCCGCAAACCTGCATGGAAGTGCTAGCCGAGCTGACCACCGAAGTGCTGCTGAACATCCTGATCGGTATTGTGCTCACCGGCGGTATCGGTCTGGCCGTACGGGTCGGTACCAAGGCACTCAAGGCCACGCAAAACAGCGGCAAAGTGCTGAAGCTGATCGAAGACTTCACTTCCCTGCTGATGAAAACCAGCAAGAAGAACGCAGCTGGCCACACTGAGACGGCCAGACCCTTGCTGCTCAATGGCAACGCGGCGTTAAGCCCCGGTCGCAAGGCCACCATCGAGATTGCTCCGCCCAAACCGGCAACAACGGCTACAGCTCCCAAGGCGAAACCGAAACCCTCTGGCGGCACAGTGGAAACCGATGCGCAAATCCAGGCGCGCGGCAAGAAGAAGCCTGCCACCCGCGCCGAGCAAACAGAACCCGTCAGTGACGCCCCCAAGCAGTCTACAAACCCGGCGGATAAACCAGCGCAGTGCACAAAAAACACTCGCTGCGAAGGCGACCCCATCTCGATGGTCACTGGTGAGGAACTGCTGACCCTCACCGATGGTGAACTCGATGGCCTGCTGCCCCTGGAATGGACGCGGCTGTATCGCACCAGCGCGGTGGAAATCGACAATCGCCTGGGCTTCGGCTGGAGCCACTCGCTGTCCCATCGTTTGCAAATTAACGATGAAGGCGTGCTGTGGACCGATAATGAAAACCGCCAGACTCATTTCCCGATGCCGACCGAACAGCGTCCGGCCATTACCAATAGCCTGGCCGAGGCTGCGATTTTCCTGGGCGATGCTCCGGGCGAACTGATCCTGACTCAGGCCGGGCAAGGCGCGCGCTTCTATCACTTTCGTGCCGGGCGCCTGACCACCATCAGCGATGCCTATAACAACCAGCTACACGTCAGCTACGATCTGGTCGACCGCATCCAGCGCATCGACAATGGTGCAGGTCGCTCCCTGTTTTTGCGTTACGACGACCGCCATATCGCCGCAGTCGACTATCAGCAGCGACGTCCCGACTACAACGAACAGGGTGAACGCCAGGAACCCTGGCTGACGGTCCAGACCCTGGTCAGCTACCAGTACAACGAACACAACCAGCTGATCAGCGCCACCAATGCGGTGGGTGAAGTCGAACGCTATCGCTATGACGAGCAGCATGTCATTCAGGAGCGCCAACTGGCCGGTGGTGCGAGCTTCCGCTGGGAGTGGGAACACGAAGGCAAGGCAGCCCGTTGTATCCGCCAGTGGTCCAACCTATCGCAGATCGATGCGCGCTATGTGTGGGACGACGAAGGTACGGTCACCGTTATCAACGCCGATGGCAGCGAACAGGTCTACGTGCACGACGAGAATGCGCGGCTGGTCAGCCAGACCACCCCTGACGGTGCGGAAACGCAAAAAGCCTACGATGAAAAAGGTCGCCTGATCGCTGAAAAAGACCCTCTCGGGGCCATCACCGCATACGAGTACAGTGAGGCCGGGCGCCTGATCGCCGTGATTCCTCCAGAGGACGAATCCACCTATTACAATTATTTCGATGGTCATCTCATCGAAGTTCGACGCGGCAACGCGCAGTGGAAATACGAACGCAACGATCAAGGCGACATCACCCAACAGACCGACCCCGATGGCAACGAAACCCACTACTGCTACGACCGCCAGGGCCGCCTGCTGGAAATCACCCATCCCGACGGCAGCCGCCATCAACTGGGCTGGAACGGCCTCGGCCAACTGCTGGAAGAACGCCTGCCCGACGGCGGCCAGCGCAAGTACCGCTACGACGCCCTCGGTCGACAGATCACCCGCCAGGACGAAAGCGGCGCCATCACCCAGTACCAGTGGGACGCCGCCAACCGCCTGGCGCAGATCACCCTGCCCGGCGGCGCGACCCGCGCCTTCAGCTACAACGCCTACGGCAAAGTCACCGCCGAGCGCGACGAGCTGGGCCGCATCACCCGCTACGAATACGCCGACAACCTGCACCTGGTCAGCCGCCGCATCAATCCGGACGGCAGCCAGCTGCGCTATCGCTACGACAACGCGCGCCTGCTGCTCACCGATATCGAAAACGAACGCGGCGAGCAGTACCACCTGGATTACTACCCCAACGGCCTGATCCAGCAGGAAACCGGCTTCGACGGCCGCAGCACCGCCTACGCCTACGACCTCAACGGCAATCTGCTGAAGAAAACCGAATTCGGCGACGACGGCAGCGAGCTGGTCACCGAGTACCAGCGCGATGCCGCTGGCCGTTTGCTGGTGAAAACCCTGGCCGATGGCGAAAAAATCCACTACAGCTACGACGCCCTCGGGCGCCTGGTGAATGTCGACAACGGCCACTGGCCGCTGGCCTACGAATACGACCTGCAAGACCGCCTGATCACCGAACACCAAGGCTGGGGCACCCTGCGCTACGAGTACGACAAACTCGGCCAACTCAGCCATTGCCGCCTGCCCGATGGCAGCAAGCTCGACTACCGCCATGCCCTTGGCGGCCAGCTCAGCAGTATCGACCTCAACGGCTCGCGCCTGACCAGCCACCAGTTCAACGCCGGCCGCGAACAGCAACGCCAACAGGGCCTGCTGCTCAGCCAGTACCAGTACGACGAACAAGGCCGACTGCAGGCCCACAGCGTCAGCCAGCAACAGCACGGCCAGCACCACAACCTCTACCGCCGCGCCTATGCCTACGACGCCAACGGCAACCTCGTCGGCATCGACGACAGCCGCAAGGGCAACCTGCGTTATCACTACGACCCGCTGGATCGCCTGATCAACGTACGCGGTGCCACCCCGGAAAGCTTCGCCCATGACCCGGCCGGTAACCTGCTCGGCCAAGGCGACCAGCCAGCGGCCAACCTGGCCAACGTCAAAGGCAACCGCCTGCTGATGCAAGGCGACCGCCACTATGATTACGACGCCTTCGGCAATCTCAGCCGCGAACGCCGGGGCGCAGGCCAGAAGCTAGTCACCGAATATCAGTATGACTGCCAACATCGGCTAATCGGCGTGAGCCTGCCCGGTGGCAGTACCGCGACATACAAGTACGACGCCTTCGGCCGCCGCATCGCCAAAACCGTCGATGGCCGCACTACCGAGTTCCTGTGGCAAGGCGAACAGCTGATCGCCGAGAGCGCCGAGAATCGCTATCGCAGCTACATCTACGAACCCGACACCTTCCTCCCCCTGGCCATGCTCGATGGAGAAGGTCCGGCCCACGCCACGCCGTTCTACTACCAACTCGACCACCTCGGCACCCCGCAGGAATTGACCGCCTATAGCGGCGAAATCATGTGGTCGGCCAAATACCGGGCCTACGGCAATCTGGCCGCGTTGGATGTATCGGAGATCGACAACCCGTTGCGCTTCCAAGGTCAATACTTCGACGCGGAAACCGGGCTGCACTACAACCGCCATCGCTACTACAATCCGAGCTCTGGACGGTTTTTGACCCCGGACCCGATCAAGCTGGCGGGGGGGTTGAACAACTACCAGTACGTGCCTAACCCTACAGGATGGGTGGATCCGCTGGGATTGACATCTGAACCAGGATCCAAGTGTCTTAGTGCGGTTACTGCCAATCGTGAGGAAATAATTGGTGGTTTAGGTGAGGTTGTTCAGCCTCAAATGAAAGCGATACATCAGCTAGACGAAAATGCATTAGTTGGATTTCGAGGCAGCCTGGCTCGTGGGTTCAAGGGACCACACAAAGGTAACATTCCATTTGACCCATCAGATTTTGACGTTGATGCCTTTATAGTTAGTGACAAGCTTGCCTCAAGGTTCGGCAAACAGCATTTTAGGAGTGGCTCTCGCATTGATGAAATTTCAAAAGCCCAAAAGCAAATTGAAAACGAGTTGAGACAGCGCCCAGAGTTCTCTGGGCTTAGAAATGAACGATTTACCTTCCGTATATTTACACAGAAGGAAATTGAAAAGCTCCAAGCGAAAGCCGACTCTCAAATCTTTTTTATTAAACCAGGAAAATAACATGAGCCCCGAAACCTATAGAGAGTTCGCAGATATCGGTTTAACCCCAGTCGGTTCATTGGAAAATACGGCCACTGTTCTCGGAGATATTCTTGGCGTTACCTTCAAGAAAGATAATGAAGGCACATATGACGAATACCCTGCCTTTCTGGCAAGCACACCAACCCTTAAATATGCACTTCTAGGGGTTCCACTCCCCGAAGATGATTTGCGCGAAGAACCATCTAACGACTTCAATTTGCTAGTTAGTTCTATAGACGATGACTCAGATCTTCCAGAAATTGACATATCAGAGAAATTAATCAGTCAACTGATAAAAAGTGGCGTCGTACAATGCTGGAGACTTAATTAAAACAGGCACCCCGAAGCTGTAACGCTCATACAACAAAGATAGATATTATCGGGGAGCAGCAAAAACAAGCGCCCCATCTGTCAACTACAGCAAAGCTGCAACCAAAAAATCAACCATTTGATAAAATATTACAAACCAAAAAATAGAGAAAAGCTTCAAGCTTCTGCAGAGATTTTTCCTACATAACGCGTCGACTTCTGCCAACTTGTAGCCCCTCCTCTACCCAGATAGCATCTTTCAGTCGCTGCAAAATCAGTGACCGGTTTTGACAGACCGAATATGATCGAGACATGCAAATGTCGCTATGTGAACAGCTGGAATTTTTTGTGCCTACCACTTCTTATATGGCTGCTGTGCGTGGGGCTCCTTGTTCACCCAGGAAAAAATGTCTTTCCAGATAGGAAAATACCCCCAGGAGAAAAGCATGAAAATTAACTGGAGCTCTTTTGGGATTGAACAGAGTTCATCAGTTACCGATGACATAATCTCTCAGACACAAAAACTATTGGGAGTAAGCTTTCCAAGTTCATACTTGGATTTAGTCACCTACTCAGACAAGTCATCGCCAGAAATATCGTCATTTCCTTATAGTGAAAACGAGAGTTGCATTAGTGAGTTTTTTGAGTTCTCACCAGATATACGGCCATATACCATAGCATGGTATGTTCGCGCAGGAGGCACCGCTGGACTTCCGGCAGGCATAGTGCCTATTGCACGGGACGCCAGTGATTATTTAGTATGCTTTAACTTCAACAGATCCTCTATAACCGTGGAAATTTTCGACCAAAACTCAAGCAGCCTTTACTTCGTAGCCAGTAGCTTTGAAGAATTTGTTGGATTATGGACAGAGTAAGAAAATCGGCCTCTCGCCCAATAGAAAATAATGAAACAGTAAATATTAAAAATCGATCCTGGTGAACGACCTGTTCACTGTTGTCGATTGGATAGCGATCTCAAGCTGGCGGGGATTGAATTACCAGTAGGAGTCTAAGCCTTTGGGCAGGTGGATTCGTTGAGGAAAGGCTTGCTGGAAAGAATGGACTAAGGATTTCGAATGAGGTGGTTTATGTACGACTATCAGTCCCTAATACAAAAAATAGACTCTTCGGACGAAGAAACATTCTGGTTCGGCGCAGCAAGCAAGGACCAAATACAAAAATTGGAAAACCTACTACAGCTTAGCTTCCCTGAAGACTTTTCAGCATTCTTAGAGGTTTGCGGTGGCGGCGGCGTAGTCGAATCAGAAATATGTGGAATTGAAAAAAACGATGCGACTCTAGCTAGAGGGGGCACCATCAACTACAGCACCAACTACTGCAGATCTGACTATGATCTACCCGCAGATTTAGCTGTCATTTTTCTAAAAGATGATGAGATTTGTTGGGCAATCAACTGCTCCCCTCAAGGTAAAGGGAAAGTTGTTAGCTACAATATTTTCCGCAAACAAATTGAAAAAACATTAGCTGAAAACTTCTATAACTTCTTTAAACACTACATAGAAATTAGGGCGTAAAAATTTCATACCTATGTTGTTTCGCAACCTTATGTGGCAACGCAGGGACAAAAAACGAAGCTTTTGTGTTAACAATTTTTCCTAAGCTCTGCCCGAAGCACATAAGATTATTTTTAGATTTTTCCTACAAATCAAATCGACTTTTGCCAGCTTGTAAATATTTAATCCAACATACAGCATCTTCAAGCCGCTGCGAAATCATTGATAAGGTGTGGAAGCCCTTTTTAAATCAGGTAAAATACCAAACATGCCCCAGCAATGGGCAGAGTTGTTTTGGGGCATCTAAAGACTCGAGCAGATAACAAAAGAAGCGCAGACGCGTTCTAATCGGCCATTTAAGCTTTAATATAGGCACTCTTCCAAGGGCTGACACCACATATAGAACATGCAATACCTGCCTATAGTGACGAGCGCAATCACATGTATCGAATCATTGGAAAACAATGGTAAAAGTGAAATGAAAATAAAATTAGAATACAACCTTCAAGCCATTCGTGTGCCAAGCGGATGGACAATAACCATAAACAACCTGTTCGAAGTTGAGCTAACAGAGAAGACGTCCGACTGGTACAGTAACTCCGTACTTATTGGTGGCATGCGGAGAAGCACTGGTCATTGTTTTGATGCAAGATTGGAACCAGAAGGAGACCCCTTCGGAGATTTTGTAGTTGACTTCCTGACTATAAAGCATGACAACCGCGGAAAGCCCATAAGAAATTCTGAAGAATATATATGTGAATTTAGAACAAAGAGTAAAAGCGAGTTAGTAGCCAAGATTGAAAGTTACATGCTAGAAGCATGATCTCGTGGCATCAAAAAACTCTCAACTCACCATTATCCAACACCAGTTAAATCCCACCCACTCTTCAGGAAAATCAATTTAAATCCATGTACATAAATAAAACCTCAAAAACCGAGTCCGCTTCATACATTGGAGGGAAACCAGTCATCCCCCAAGGAATGAGCATACCCAAAAGCCCAAACGGCAGTTTGATGAGCTTTTACTTCACGCTGCAATTTCCAGAGGCTCACTCACTACATGGCCACACGCTAAGTATTTTTGCCGCGACTGACGATTTCAACGAAGACTATACGATTCCTGAAATGCTCAAAGTCCCGCTATTGGGGGCAACCATTCCAGATAACTTTTTAAGCGATTACCAAAAATATTTTGCAGCCTTTCTTTTCAGGAATGAAGATAAAACCTATGCAAGTGACTGCCCGATACGGATCGCAATGACTCCCTTAGCATTTAGCCACAGCAAAGGCAGCGATGTATTCGGCTGGGCTGGCGATAAGCCCAAGTGGCTCATGGGTGATGAGACACCGGCCCAATACAAGGGAGCGGCCTTGGACTTTTTATTGCAAGTACATGGAGAACAGTCATTTCCGATTATTGATACCGCCCCTCCACAACAAGAAATGGATATTTTTGGCAAAAGCAAGCCTAGAACAAAAAGAAACTACACTTTATTTAACCAGAACGAAATATACTTCTTTGGAAGTAGAACATCAGACGTTGATGACCGCGTCTACATAGTCACGCAATGCGACTGACATAAAGCTCAACCAGTAGTACAAACAAATGAATACACTGACCCTCAGACAAAAAAGCATCATCCACAACTGCCTACTCGACCTCAAAGACTCTTCTTCCCTGACCATCCAAAGTTTTCTACCTGTAGCGCTAGACAAACTCGCAACTTCGGAGGGTTTCGGCATTGACATGTCGGGAATTTATCTCAGTACTGATGAGGACTTTGAAACCATCCCCGAATACCTGAAAGAAGGAATAGCATTCGAGTTCATGGGCGAGCACGTAGTGCTTTCATTTTCTGACGGAGCCTCCGTCATCAGCAACTGGTGCGACAATAACGCCATATCAGATCGTGAAAGCATTTTGCTAAAATGCAAAATATTGAAAGCAAAATTCTAAACGGAAGATTAGTCAGTAATAAACATCAAGCTCGCATCGATAATCGCGATGCGTTCAGGCAAAAGCTGGTCGCTGAGACTGACGGGAACACGACCGTAGCTGCCTCTGCAAACGGCTTATGCTTCCCCCGCAGGCCATGCTCGACGGGAGTCCCGCTCACAAGCCAAGCCGTCCTTCAATACGCCCCCCTGTCGGACCTACTGCTCCCCCTACCCCATTTGTTTATTCCCGCGCTCATCCGTCTAATCCCTATCCCATCCACCGCAACACAACGAAGCCCTCATGACTCGATACATGCTTTACCCGCTATTCCTGTTTTCCCTTCTGCTCACCGGCTGCGCCACCAAGTTCGACGTCGCGCTCAATGGCACGCCGGATCCGGACTATCAATTTGATCGGCAGGCGCTGGTGCTGGTGACGGCCACGACGGGGAATGACGAGAATTCGCTGAATGCCCGTTATTACCTGCGCGATATGGTCAATGCGTTGAAGGACCAGGGGTTCCGCGAGGTGTTTACCGAGGCGTCGCTGCCCAAGAAGCATGCGCCGATCAAGATGACGGTCAGCCTCGATATCCATAGCAAGCAAGTCACTTACCGCTACACCGCCACCGACTACGGCCAGGTGCAGAACAGCACTTCCACGGTGTGCAAGGATGGCAAGAAAAAGAAGGAAAAGCTGGTCTGCACCAGCACGCCCAATACGTCTTATGGTCCGGTAGGCACCTCGGAACGCACCGGCTACACCACCCTTTCGACCTTTACCGCGACGGCCCGGGACGAAACCACTCGGCGTGCGGTGTATCTGCTGCGGGTGTCCTCTTATAACGAGGATTGCCAGAACGGCAAGGTCGAGGCCTTCCTGGTGGAGCAAGGCCTGCAGAACCTGGATTTCCGCGACCGCGTACAGCGTAATTACACGGTCACCATGCCTGAAAATTACAGCTGCAAATAAGCCTGTAGAGACCTCGCGATGCGCCGTCTGAACCGGCGCTATCGCGAGCGAGCCTTTATAGGTAACCCAGAGCCACGCAGCAGTCGGATCAACGGCTGGCATTAGTCGGTTGCAAAGCCGCCGTCGGCGCAATCACCGCCGTTTCCGAACGTGGCGTGCCTTGTGGCACCCAGTCATAGCTCACCGGCAATGCGCGGTACACCCAGTTGCTGATGGCGTCGCTGCCCGGAGCCTTGCCGAGGAACGGGCTGACGTATTCCCAGACGTTTTCACCGCTTGCCGTGACCTGGAAGAAGCGGCCGTTCATGCCTTCATCGATCAGGGTATTGCCGTTGGGCAGGCGTCGGGCGCTGCTGATGAACGAGCTGTAGAAGGCCCAGCCCGGCTGCCTGGAACTGGCGGCGCTGTACTGCCAGACGATCTGTTGGGTCACGGGGTCGATCTCCAGCACCCGCGAGCCGGAAATCAGCCCCAATGGCACCGAGGGGTAGCCGGCCGTGCCCTGGTTGTCGAACACCAGCAGGTTGCCCGCGCCCGGCAGGCCGGCGGGGATGATGTGGGCGTCGTGCTGGCCGACGAACTGGTCCACCGGGCGCGGCAAGGTCGCCGGCGCTCGCGGGTTGAGGGTCGGCAAGTTGGGGCCGAGGCGCCAGACCACCTTGCCGCTCTGCTTGTCGATGATGGCGATGAAGTTGGCGTTGCGGGAATCGAACAGCAGGTTGTCCGGGGCGAAGCGTTTGTCGCCGGCGTCGAACCACTTGTTCGGGCCAACCACGCTGAGGTTGTTGATGTGCAGGTAGTCCGGGTCCTTGGTGGTGCGCACCAGCTTCAACTGCTCCGGGGTGAAGCCGAATTCCTTGAGGTGTTCGGAGGCCAGCCACTGCCATTTCACTTCGCCCTTGGGGCTGACTTCGTAGATCACGTCATCGATCACTTGCGGCACCTTGAAGCCCGCCACCGCATGCACCTTGTTGGCCAGCACCAGGGTGTTGCCATTGCTCAGGCGGCGCTGGTCATGATGCTGCTGGGCCGCGCCGCCAGGCGCCTGGTCGCCCCATTGCCAGACCACCTTGCCGTCCCAGTCCAGCTCGCCGACGCTCTGGTTGCCCAGGCCATTGCCGGCCGAGCCGAGTTTGCCGGGGTCCTTTTCGCTCAGCTGCAACAGCACCCGGCCACGCGCGCCGCCCACCAGCTGCGGGTCGATGATCGCCGAAGGAAAGCCGGCCTGGGGCCAGGTTTTCACCTCGTTGCCATTCATGTCGATCAGGTGGGTTTTCTTGTCCGCGCCACTGAAGATCACGTACTGATTGAAAGCCTTGGCCGGGTCGTAACGGGTCACGCCGGTGGGGTAGACGCTGGGGGCGGCGAAGGCCCCGGCACTGAACAACAACAGCAGGGGCAACACGGGCTTGAGGTTCAACATGGTGGAACTCCTGTTCAGGTCGAACCGCGCCGCGGAACCCGGCGCGGGTTGCAAATGAGGGTGTTCAGAAGTCGTAGCGGCCGGTCACGCCAAGGGTCCGCGGCGTGCCGAGCAAACCTTCGTAGCCGCCATTCCCCCCCGACCACAGCGTGGTGTAGTAGGTCTTGTCGAAGGCATTTTTCAGCCACAGCGACACGTCCCACTGCCCTTGCTCATAGTTGCCACGCAGGCCGGTGGAAAGGTTGACCACCGCGTATCTGGGGATCTGGCCGTAGTCGGAATCCTCGACGGTGCCGACGGCCTTGGAGCGGAAGGCGTAGCTGCCGGTGACGTAGGGTTCGAGGCCGTTGTCCAGGTTCCATTGGTATTCGCCGTTGGCGTTGCCGATCCATTTCGAGGCGCCGACCACCTGGTGGCCGCTGAGGTCGCAGGAGGCCGGGGCGCCCGGGCGCAGGCTGACTTCAGGCGGGCATGGCGCATCCTTGTAGGACAGGTAGCGCACGTCGTTGTAGGAGCCGTTGAGGTTGAGGGTCAGGCCACGGATGGGGATCAGCGTGCTTTCGACTTCCACGCCCCGTGAGCGCACCGAGCCGGCGTTGGTCAGGTACTGCACGCGGTTGTTGGCGTCGTAGGCGTTGGTCTGGTAGCCGTTGACCTGGGTCCAGAACAGGTTGGCGTTGAGTTGCAGGCGCTTGTCCCACAGGGTGCTCTTGAAGCCCAGCTCGGCATTGTTGGCGCGCTCGGTGCCGATCAGCAGCGAGTCGGCGCCAGCAGTGGGCGCCGAGCCGACCGCAAGGTTGACCCCGCCGGACTTCTCGCCGTGGGACAGGGTGGCATAGCCCAGCAGGTCGTCGGTGAAGCGGTAGCTGAGGTTGAGCAGGCCCGAGGGGCTGGTGCTGTACTGGTTGAGGTCGCCGGAGTCGTAGGCCCCGGCCCGTCCGCGCCGCGCGGTGGCCGCGGCACCGGTCACCGCGGCGCCCCCCACTGGCGCGTTGCGGGTCACCCAGGCGCTTTTCTCTTCATAGGTGCCGCGCAGGCCGGCGGTGAAATCCAGGCGCTCGGTGAGGTGCCAGGTGCCCTGGGCGAACAGCGCGAAGCTGTCGGTGCGGATATGCCCGTTGCCGATGCTGGTGACGTTGTTCAGGGCGCCGGTGGGCGTGCCGTTCCAGATGTCCGCCTTGGGGCCGTAATAGGCGAAGGACTTGTTGTCCAGGTCAGAGCCGAAGTAGTAGGCGCCGAGCACGTAATCGAAGAAGCCGCCGGTGGGCGAGGCCAGGCGGAACTCCTGGGACCACTGTTTATCCTCCACCGAGACCCCGGCGTTATAGCTGGCCGGCACGTTGAGCCCGTCGTCGTTGCGCGGGGTGAAATCCCACCAGCGGTAAGCGCTGACCGAAGTCAGGGTGAAGTCGCTGGGCAGGGTCCAGTTGGCCTCCAGGGAGGTGCCGCCCTGGAACACCGTGACGTGCTGATCGTTGTCCAGGTTGACCTTGCGGTGCGTGCCATCGACCAGGGTGGCGCCGGCCGCAGCGGCCCGCGACTGGTACTGGTTGACGCCATTGATGGTCGGCCCGGTGCTGTACAGCACCCGGGTGCCGGCACTGGAGTCCTCTTCGTTGTAGTCGCCGATCCAGCGCAGGTTGAAGTTCTCGTTGGGCTTGAACAGCAGCTGGCCACGGAAGCCCTGCCGCGAGCCGCCGTTGAGGTCATGGCCGTCGTGTTGGTTCTTGATATCGCCGTCGCTGCGGGTGCGATAGGCCGAGAAACGCCCGGCCAGCTCGTCGTTCAGCGGCCCGGAAATAGTGCCCTTGGTCTGGAAGTAGCCGTCCTCGCCCACCGAGGTCTCGATGCTGCGCTCAGGAGTGAAGCTCGGCGCGCGGGTGCTGATGTTGATCACCCCGGCGGTGGTGTTCTTGCCGAACAGCGTGCCCTGGGGACCGCGCAGCACTTCCAGCTGCTCGATGTCCATCAGGTCGAACACCGCCATGCCCGGCCGCCCCAGGTAGACGTTGTCGATGTACAACCCGACGCTGCCTTCCAGGCCGTCGCTGGCCGGGTTGTTGCCCAGGCCGCGGATCGACACGCTGGACTGGCGCGCATGCATGTAGGCGACGTTGACGCTCGGTACCAGCTGCTGCAGATCCTGGATGCGATAGACCCGCTGGCTCTCCAGGGCCTGGCCACCGATCACGCTCATCGGCGTCGGCACGTCCTGGGCGCTCTCCTCGCGGCGCCGCGCGGTCACGGTCACGGTTTCCAGCTGGCCGCTGGCGGCGGGCCGGGCGGCATCGGCCTTGGCCGGGGCCTCGGCGGGCGTTTCGCCTTGCGCGGCATAGCCGTGGGACCAGCCGGCGCTACCGGCCAGCAGCAGGGCCAGCGGCAAGCGCTTGAGCCGTCGGGGCGAAGTGGGGGAGACAAGGTTCAACGGGCTCATGGGCGGCTCCTGGGCAAAAAACAGACTGATCCGTATATTCTTTTAAGTTATTTATTTATGTTTTTAATAAGATTTACGGAATAAGAGATTGCCTTTATAAAGAGTCGACCTAATGCATAGCCAATGCATTTCCCCGATATTTTCAATGTGAAAAATGCATATCGATCTGCGCCAGCTCCGTCACTTCATCGCCCTCGCCGAACAGCGCAGCTTTGTCGCGGCCGCCTTGGCGGTGAACCTGTCGCAATCGGCCTTCAGCCGCAGCATCCAGGCCCTGGAGCACAGCGTCGGCTGTCAGCTGGTGGATCGCGGGCGCAAGGATCTGGCACCGACCAAACAGGGGCTGGTGCTGCTCGAACATGCGCGGCGGCTGGTCAGCGGCGCGCAGCAACTGGCCAACGAAATCAGCCAGTTCAACGGCCTGGAAGCCGGCGAGCTGCGCTTCGGTTGCGGGCCGGCGCCGGCGGCGGGTTTGATCCCGCGGGCCATCGGCAGCTTTATCGGGCGTTATCCCAAGGCCCGGGTGCAGTTCCAGGTGGATGACTGGCAAACCCTGAGCAAACGCCTGCTCAGCGAAGAGTTCGAATTTTTCGTCGCCGACACCCGGCAATTCGAAGCCAACCCGGATTACCTGACCCAGCGCCTGCGCCCGCGCAAATGGCATTTCTGCTGCCGCGCCGGGCACCCGCTGGCCGAGCAGGAAAGCGTCACCGCCGCCGAGCTGATGAGTTACCCGCTGGCCGCGACCATCCGCCCGCCGAACCTGCGCAAGGTCGTGGTCGATCTCAGCGGCCGGCCGGATTTCGTCCCGAATGTGGAATGCGAGAACAGCTACAGCCTGCTCGGCGTGGTGATGCGCTCGGACGCGATCGGCATCATCGGCGCCTACAGCGATGCGCTGCACAATGCCCGGGGCGAGCTGGTGTGCCTGAAGGTCGAAGGCCTGGCCGACGACCTGGAGGAGCTGTACACCCGCTACGGCATCGTCAGCCGCGCAGGCTATCGGCTGTCGCCGCTGGCCGAGGCGATGATCGAGGAGATCAAGCGCACCGACGCGCTGGATGAGGATCTGTGTTCGCTGGAAAATTTCGCGGTCTGAAACACCGCACCTGTAGCCGCTGCCGCAGGCTGCGATAAGGCCGCAGGCCTTCAGCGATATTGAAATCGCCACGCCCCTTCGGTGCGATCGCAGCCTTCGGCAGCGGCTACAGGGGTCGCCTTCGCCCATGCATATCACGCATGAAAAGCATGCGCCAAATGCGCTTGTCGGAACGCCCCGCGACAGCGAAAACCCTCACCTGTCTTTCGATCGGTGAAGCCCATGTCCAACCCCATCCAACCCGTGCGCAACGTGCTGTACATCATGTGCGACCAGCTGCGCCGCGATTACCTGTCGTGCTACGGCCACCCCCATCTGCACACGCCGAACATCGACCGCCTGGCCGCCGCCGGCGTGCGCTTCAGCCGCGCCTACACCCAGGGCACCATCTGCGGGCCGTCGCGGATGTCGGCCTACACCGGGCGTTATGTCAGCAGCCACCAGGTGGCGTGGAACGCCGTGCCGCTGCCCCTGGAAGAGCTGACCATCGGCGACTACCTGAGCCCCCACGGCATCCGCACCGCGCTGGTGGGCAAGACCCACGCCACGCCCAATCTCGATGCCTTGCAGCGCCTGGCGATCGACCCCGAGAGCCAGCAGGCCGAGGCCCTCAACGAGGTCGGTTTCGAACCCTATCTGCGCCACGACGGGATCTTCCCCGACAGCCCGCTGTTCGACGACAAACGCGAGTCGGCGCCCTACACCCAGTACCTGCGCGAACAGGGCTACCAGGGGCGCAACCCCTGGCACGACTGGGCCAACGCCGCCGCGGGTGAACAGGGTGAAATCCTCAGCGGCTGGAAAATGCGCAACGCCCACCTGCCGGCCCGTGTCCCCGAGCAGCATTCGGAGACCGTCTACACCACCGACCGCGCCCTCGACTTCATCCAAGAGCAGGGCGAGCAGCCCTGGTGCCTGCACCTATCCTATATCAAGCCGCACTGGCCCTATATCGCGCCGGCGCCCTACCACGCGCTGTACACGGCCGAGCAGGTGATCGCCCCGGTGCGCGCCGCCGCCGACGAGGCCAGCGACCACCCGGTGTATGCCGCCTTTCGTCAGCATCAGGAGAGCCAGAACTTCTCCCGCGACGAAGTGCGCCTGAACGTGGTGCCGACCTACATGGGCCTGATCAAGCAGGTGGACGATCAGCTCGGCCGCCTGTTCGATTTCCTGCAAAGCAGCGGGCGCTGGGACGACACCCTGATCGTGTTCACCAGCGACCACGGCGACTTTCTCGGCGATCACTGGCTGGGGGAAAAGGAGTTTTTACTGGAACCGGCCGTGGGCGTGCCACTGATCGTGCGCGACCCGCGGGCGGCGGCGGATATCAGCCGCGGCACGCTGGACGAGCGCCTGGTGGAAACCATCGATGCCCTGCCGACCTTTCTCGACGCCCTGGGGCTGCCCGGCGCCGAACACCGGCTGGAAGGCCGCTCGCTGATCCCGCTGTTGCACGGCACGGCGGGCGACTGGCGCCGCTATGCCATCAGCGAATACGACTACGCGTTCCAGGCCCCGGCCCGCGAACGCCTGGCCCAGCCCATCGACCGCTGCCGCATGACCATGGTGCGCAGCGAGCGCTGGAAATACCTGGCCTACGACGGCTTCCGCCCGCAGCTGTTCGACCTCTACAACGACCCCCAGGAACTGCGCGACCTCGGCGCCGACCCGGCCTATGCGGCGGTGCGCGAGGAACACCTGGGGTATCTGTTCGACTGGCTGCGCGGGCTGAAGCGGCGGACCACCATCAGCCACGAAGAGATCGACCTGCGCGGGCAACGCTTTCGCTATGGCGAGCCGGAGGCGGAGAAGGTGGTGCAGATCGGGGTGTGGTGAGGGCGCCGCTGCGCGGCTGATCGCGAGCAAGCTCGCTCCTACAGGGGCACGGCATTGCGCCTTTCTGTAGGAGCGAGCTTGCTCGCGAAAAGTGAGACGGCGGCTTCGCGGGCTCGATTGCCGGCGAAAAATTTCAAACCCACCGCGCACTCCTGTAGCCGCTGCCGCAGGCTGCGATAAGGCCGAAGGCCTTTGGCGATGTTGAAACCGCCGCGCCCCTTCGGGTCGATCGCAGCCTGCGGCAGCGGCTACAGAGAACCGTGACGACCTCCGTCACAGCCCCTTGATGGTCTGGCTACGCTGCCCATGCACACCCACCGGCACGTCGCCCTTGAGGGTCACGCGGCGGACCACGCGGTCCTGGGTACCGTAGTCGTCGACCGCGTAATGCTGGGTCGAACGGTTGTCCCAGATCGCCACGTCACCGGCGGTCCAGCGCCAGCGCACGGTGTTTTCCAAACGCGTGACATGGCTTTGCAACAGGTTGAACAGGTGCGCCGAATCGGCCTGGGTGTAGCCCTTGATGCGTTTGACGAAATGCCCGAGCACCAGGCTCTTCTCGCCGCTCACCGGGTGCACGCGCACCAGCGGGTGCTCGGTCTCGTAGACGGTGGAGGTGAACACCTTGCGGTAGCGCTCCAGCTTCTCCACCGACACGTCCGGCTTGGCCCCGGCGTAGTCGTATTCGTTGCTGTGCACCGCCCAGAGCTTGTCTGCCAGCTCGCGCAGCTCCACCGGCAGTTCGTTGTAGGCGGTGGCGGTGTTGGCCCAGACCGTATCGCCACCGGAGGCCGGCGCCACCACCGAACGCAGGATCGAGGCCTTCGGGTAGGCATCGACGAAGGTCACGTCGGTGTGCCAGGAGTTGGCGCGCTGGCCCTCGGCGCCGTCCAGTTCGAGCAGGTAACGGGTGCCGTCGCGCACCGGCACGGTGGGGTGCGCCACCGGCTCGCCGAGCAGGTGGGAGAAGGCTTCCTGGCTCTGGTCGTCGAGGTGGGTCTGGCCACGGAAGAAGATCACCTTGTAGTCCACCAGCGCCTGCTGGATGGCTTCGACCGTGGCGGCGTCCAGCTCGCCGGAGAGTTGCACGCCACGGATCTCGGCGCCGATACGGCCGGCCACCGGGTGGATCTCAAGCGCATGAACAGCGGGTTTAACGGCTAGTGCGGCATTGCTCATCGGGTAGACCCTCGTCTGACTGCTTACGGTTGAGCGGCAGCGAAACAACGCTCTATCTATATTCACTTTAGATCTAATAGATATTCACATGCTTCGTTGACGGAATAAGAGCTTGCATTTAAAACCTCATTCCTCACTCGTCGCAAATGCCTTCGGGCTATTTTTCGGATGCCGGGAAAGCATATGGATCTTCGCCAGTTGCGTTACTTCATCGCCCTCAACGAACACCGCAGTTTTGTCCGCGCGGCCGACGCCATGGGCATCACCCAGCCGGCCTTCAGCCGCAGTATCCAGGGCCTGGAGCAGGAGTTCGGCTGCGTGCTGGTGGACCGTGGCAACAAGGATTTGCGTCCCACCCCGGAAGGCCAGGTGGTGTTGCAGCACGCCCTGAGCCTGGTGCAGGGCGCGGCCTTGCTGAGCAGCGAAGTGACGCAGATGACCAAGCTCGACGCCGGCGAACTGCGCTTCGGTTGCGGCCCGGCGCCGGCGGTGAAACTGGTGCCCGACGCGGTGGCGCAATTCACCGGCATCCACCCCAAGGTGCGCATCTGCCTGGAGGTGGATAACTGGGAAAAACTCAGCCGCAGCCTGAGCCGCGAAGAGATCGAATTCTTTATCGCCGACATCCGCCATTTCGAAGCCGACCCGAACTTCCAGACCCAGCCCCTGACGCCCAAGCACGGGGTGTTTTTCTGCCGCCCGGGGCACCCGCTGCTGGCCAAGGAAAGTCTGTCGACCAACGACATGTTCGACTACCCGCTGGCCACCACGCTGATCCCGCCGGGAATCCGCAAGCTGCTGGCCAACCTCAGCGGGCGCATCGACTTTTCCCCGACCATCCAGACCGAGCATTTCCCGGCCCTGGTGAAGATCGTGCGCCAGTCCAATGCGATTGGCGTGGGCACCGAAGAAGCCTTCGTCGAGGACATCGAACAGGGTTCCCTGGCGCTGCTGCACTGGCGCAACCTGCCGCAGAACATCGAGAGCATGAATGCCCGCTGCGGCATCGTCAGCCGCACGGGATTTCGCCTGTCGCCGGCAGCCCGCAAGATGATCGAAGTGCTGGTGGCGGTGGATCGGCAGCAGGTCAGCATGGCGTCCTAGGACGCCATCGCGGGCAAGCCTCGCTCCTACAGAAGACGCAATCTGTAGCCGCTGCCGAGCCCGCGAGGCTGCGATCGCTCTGGGCGGCACTCCGCCGCAGGGGCCGCAAAACCATGCACCGCATACTTCCCGGTAAACCGCGTGGACAGGTTTGGCGAGGACTGCGTCCTCGATCGCAGCCTCGCGCTGCTCGGCAGCGGCTACAGATCAATGCCGCGTTACAACCCCGCCGCCGCCAACTGCGGCGCCACCCATTCGCTGACCTTGAACGGCTTGCGGATCAACCGCTGCTGCGCAGCCAGGTCCACCGCGTCCTGCAGTTTGCCGAGGAACACCGGGTCCAGGGTCGAGGGGAAGATTTCGCTGAAGCGCTGATCCTTGAGGTCCTGCTGCAACACCACCGGCGGGTAGCTGGCCAGCCCCGACACCAGTTCGATATAGGCGTCCTTGTTGCTGTCCTGGGTCAGCCACTGCACCGCCTGCTGCTGAGCCTTGAGCAGCTTCTCCACGACCTCGGGATGGGCGTCGACAAACGCGCCGCTGCCCACCAGCACCGCCTGCACGCTACCGGCGCCGCCCAGGTCCTTGGTGTTCAGCGGCACCTCGGCCAGGCCCTTGGCCTGCAAGGCGTTCAAGTTGGAACCGCCCCAGGTAGCATCGATCTGCTTCGCCGCCAGCGCCGCGACCGCCGCGCTGAAATCCAGGTTGATGATCTTCAGGTCCTTCTCGCTCAGACCCTGGCTGGCCAGCGCGGCATCCAGCGACAACTGCGTGGCCGTGCCGCGGAACACCGCGACCCGCTTGCCCTTGAGGTCCTGCAAGGTCTTGATCCCCGACCCCGGCACCACTCCCAGGTACTGCTTGACCCCACGGGCGGTGGCGCTCAGCAGGCGGGTGTCCAGGCCGTTGGACTTGCCGATGATTGCCGCCAGGTCCCCCAGGTAGGCCAGGTCCACCTGACCGTTGGCGAAGGCCTCGTTGATCACTGGGCCGGCGCCCTTGAAGTAGTTCCACTGGATGCTGATGCCCTGGTCGGCGAAGGCCTTTTCGAAGATCTGCTGCTGGCGCAGCACGTCCGTCACCCCGCCACCGCTGTGCTGGGTGCCGGCGCTGAGGTCCGGCACGGCGATGCGGATCTGCTTGAGCTCATCCGCCTGGGCCAGCAGCGGCAGGTATCCCAGGAGCCCCGCCAGGGCCGGCGCGGCGAACAGACTGAGGACGCGTTTGAAGGGAAGGTTCATAAGGTGTGGCTCCTGGCTGCGACGGGCATTGAGGAGCAGAAGGTAGGCTCAAGGCGATCAAAGCTTTAAATACTATAAATTCACATTTTAATAACCTGTTCGAATAAACCAGCCAGGACGCGGCTCTGCGCGGCATATGCATGGTCAGCATCGAAAATATTCTCCAAATGCATTGGATGCGGCGTGCCTGGAGGCCTTAAATGGCCTCTCTTATCTCCCAATAGCATCGATATAACTTTTTATATAACCAAACACGAACTGTAGGAGCGAGCTTGCTCGCGATAGGCCGCAGGCCGGTTTTGGCCCCGATGCCGCTATCGCGAGCAAGCTCGCTCCTACAGAAAGAAGACGGTTGAAATCAGCAAGAAACCCGACAACGGAGGTCATCCATGGCCCGTGTTTCCCTTCTCAGCTTGCCGTTGGCCGCGCCCGCCGATAAGCCGCTGTCCTGGCCGCGCATCCACCGGCGGCTGTTGCCCTGGCTGCTGCCCCTGGGCCTGTTCGCCCTGTGGTGGCTGGCCAGCCGCAATGCCTGGATGAGCGAGCAGATCCTGCCGGCACCGGCATTGGTCTGGAGCAGCGCGCTCGAGCTGGCCGGCGGCGAGCTGTGGAGCCATCTGGCAATCAGCCTGCAACGGCTGGCCTGGGGCCTGCTGGCGGGCATCGGCGCCGGTGCCGTGCTGGGCGCGGCGCTGGGTTCCAGCCGGCGCCTGGAACGCCTGGTGTTCCCCACCTTCGCCGCCCTGTCCCAGGTTCCGACCCTGGCCTGGATTCCGCTGTTCATGGTGTTTTTCGGCATCGGCGAACTGCTCAAGCTGGTGGTGCTGGTCAAGGCCATCGTGGTGCCGGTGACCCTGCATACCCTGGTCGGCGTGCGCGACGCCCAGCCCAGATTGCGCGAGGCCGCCGCCGTGCTGCGCCTGCCGCCGCACCTGCTGATCCGCCGGCTGGTGCTGCCCGCCGCCCTGCCCGCCTTCATGGCCGGCGTGCGCCTGGCCCTGGCCGCCGGCTGGACCTCGCTGCTGGCGGTGGAGCTGCTGGCCTCCAGCGAAGGCATCGGCTACCTGATGGTCTGGGCGCGCCAGCTGTTCATGCTGGATATCGTCTTCGTCTGCATCGTGGTGATCGGGGTGATGGGCGTGGCCATGGACCGCGGCATCGGCCTGCTGGACAAGGCCCTGGTGCACTGGCCGCACCCGGCCATCGCGCAGATCCGCCGCGGCCCGCGCTATCAGGGCTGGCAACGCCTGCAGCCGTGGCTGCTACCGCTGTTCCTGCTGGCGCTGTGGCAAGTGGCGAACCAGTTGGAATGGGTCGACGCCAATATCCTGGTGAGCCCGCTGACGGTGCTGCAAACCACCTGGAACGGCCTGCTCGACGGCAGCCTGTCGGGCGGCCTGGGCCTGAGCCTGCGGCGCACCCTTGGCGGCCTGTTGCTGGGGGGCGGCCTGGGGTTTGCCCTGGGCCTGCTGCTGGGCCTGTCGCCTCTGAGCGAACGTCTTCTGGGGCCGACCCTGGCGGCGCTGCGGCAGATCGCCATTTTCGCCTGGGTGCCGCTGCTCACCGCCTGGTTCGGCCTTGGGGAGCTGGCGAAATGGGTATTTGTCGCGCTGGCCGCGTTCTTCCCGCTGTTTATCGCCACCCAGCGCAGCGTCGCCAACCTGTCGCCGCAACTGACCGAGGCGGCGCAAGTGCTGCGCCTGAACCTCTGGCAACGCCTGCGCCGCCTGGTGCTGCCGGGCGCCGCGCCGGGGATCTTCGCCGGCCTGCGCCTGAGCCTGATCTACGCCTGGCTGGGGACCATCGGCGCGGAATATTTCATGCCGTCCAACGGCGGCATCGGCAGCCAGATGATCGGCGCCCAGCAGCTGCTGCGCATGGACCTGATCATGGCCGGCATGCTCCTGGTGGGGCTCACCGGCGCCCTGCTCAACCTTATTGGCCAACAGCTCGAAACCCGCGCCACACGCTGGAGACACGCATGAACGCACTCGTACCTTCTCCCATCGTCAGCTTCAGCCATGTGGGCAAGACCTTCGAGGTCGCCGGCGGCGAGCTGGAGGCGATCCGCGAATTCAACCTGGAGATCGCCGAGGGCGAATTCGTCGCCATCGTCGGCGCAAGCGGCTGCGGCAAATCCACCCTGCTGCGTCTGCTGATCGGCCTGGATACGCAGTTTCGCGGCGAGATCCGCGTCGACGGCAAGGCCGTCAGCGGCATCGGCGGCGAACGCGGCATCGTGTTCCAGGAACACCGCCTGTTCCCCTGGCTGACAGTCGCGGAAAACATCGGCCTGGGCCTGGTCAACGAAGCCCTGAGCGCCAGCGAACGGCAAACCCGCATCGCCGATTTCATCGAACTGGTGGGCCTCACCGATTTCACCCGCGCCTACCCGCACCAGCTGTCCGGCGGCATGGCGCAACGAGTAGCCATCGCTCGTGGCCTGGTGGCCAGCCCGCGCATCCTGCTGCTGGACGAACCCTTCGGCGCCCTCGACGCGCTGACCCGCCAGCAGATGCAGGACGAGCTGCTGGCGATCCGCGAGCGGGCCAGGATCACCACGGTGCTGGTCACCCATGACGTCGAGGAAGCGATCTTCCTCGCCGACCGCGTGGTGGTGATGGAACCACGCCCGGGCCGGATCAAGCGGGTGGTGGACATCGCCCTGCCCCATCCGCGCCAGCGCAGCAGTTTCGACTTCCACCAGCTGCGCGAAGAACTGCTCCACGAACTGACCCGTGACTATCACTACCAGGTGCCTTTGCCCGCCCAGATCCGTGACCTGCCACTGGCCTTTATTGCTTGCTGATAAGGAGTGAACAGATGCCGCAACGTCCCAACTTTTTGGTGATCCTGGCCGACGACCTGGGCTTTTCCGATCTCGGTGCCTTCGGCGGCGAAATCGCCACGCCGAACCTCGATGCCCTAGCCGAAGGCGGCCTGCGCCTGACCGACTTCCACACCGCGCCGACCTGCTCGCCGACCCGCTCCATGCTGCTCACCGGCACCGACCACCATATCGCCGGCATCGGCACCATGGCCGAGGCCCTGACCCCGGAACTGATCGGCAAGCCGGGCTACGAGGGCCACCTCAACGACCGCGTGGTGGCCCTGCCCGAGCTGCTGCGCGACGCCGGCTACCAGACCCTGATGAGCGGCAAATGGCACCTGGGCCTGACCGCCGAACTGGCGCCCCATGCCCGGGGTTTCGAGCGTTCGTTCTCGCTGCTGCCCGGCGCCGCCAACCACTACGGCTTCGAGCCGACCTACGACGAACACACCCCGGGCCTGCTCAAATCCACCCCGGCGCTGTACATCGAGGACGACCGCTTCATCGAGCAATTGCCCAAGGATTTCTATTCCTCCGACGCCTTCGGCGACAAGCTGCTGCAGTACCTCAAGGAGCGCGACCAGACCCGGCCGTTCTTCGCCTACCTGCCGTTTTCCGCGCCGCACTGGCCGTTGCAGGCGCCCGAGGAGGTGGTCGCCAAGTACCGTGGCCGCTATGACGCCGGCCCCGAGGTGCTGTGCCTGGAGCGTCTGGAAAAGCTCAAGCAACTGGGGCTGATCGAGGCCGATGTGGAGCCGCACCCGCTGCTGGGCCTGAGCGCCGAATGGGCGGCCTTGAGCGAACAGCAGCGGCAGGTTTCCGCGCGGGCCATGGAGGTCTACGCGGCGATGGTCGAACGCATGGACTGGAACATCGGCCGGGTGGTGGACTACCTGCGCCAGCAGGGCCAGCTGGACAACACCTTTATCCTGTTCATGTCCGACAACGGTGCCGAAGGCGCGCTGCTGGAAGCCTTCCCCAAGTTCGGCCCGCAGCTTTTGACCTACCTCAACCAGCACTACGACAACAGCCTGGACAACATCGGCCGCGCCAACTCCTACGTCTGGTACGGCCCGGCCTGGGCCCAGGTCGCCACCGCGCCGTCACGCCTGTTCAAAGCCTTCACCACCGAAGGCGGGATCCGCGTGCCGGCGCTGGTGCATTACCCGCAGTTGGCGCTCAAGGGGCGGATCAGCCATGGCTTCGGCACGGTGATGGACATCACCCCGACCATTCTCGACCTGGCCGGCGTGCGTCATCCCGGCAAACGCTGGCGCGGCAAGGAGGTGGCGCCATTGCGCGGCAAGTCGTGGCTCGGTTTCCTGTCCGGCGAGACCGCGCAGGTGCATGACGAACACACGGTCACCGGCTGGGAACTGTTCGGCCGCCGGGCGATTCGCCAGGGCCACTGGAAAGCGGTGTACATCCCCGGCCCGGTGGGCCCGGCGACCTGGCAGCTGTACGACCTGAGCCAGGACCCGGGGGAGATCCACGACCTGGCGCAGCGCGAGCCGGACAAGCTCGAGGCGCTGATCGGCCATTGGCAGCAGTATGTGGATGAAACCGGGGTGATCCTCAGCGCCTCGCCGTTCCAGCCGGATTGATCCTGTAGCCGCTGCCGAAGGCTGCGATGGTCCGGGCCACGCTGGTCGTAGGACCTCCTAGGGCCTTGAGATCGCCACGGCCGTTCCGGCCGATCGCAGCCTGCGGCAGCGGCTACAGGTGGGGGAAAACGCCGAAGGTTGCGCGTCTGCGGAATCGCCATCGCGAGCAAGCTCGCTCCTACAGGTTATCCATGTACTTGTAGGAGCGAGCTTGCTCGCGATTGGCCCTCAAATGCGATACATCACGCCCCGACACCCCGCACCGCCTGCGCCGCCACCTGTTCCTTGCGGATAAAGCGGTTGGCCCGGCCGAAGGTGCCGAAATCGTTGAAGCGCACGCCCATCTCGGCCATCACCTTGTGCGCCACCGGCGCGGTCAGCTGGCGGATGTAGAAGGGTTCCTTGACCACGAAATGGTGGATGCCGTGGGTGCTGCCGAAATTGCAGCAGAACACCTGCAACGGCCACAGCCACCAGGGGTTGAGCACCTGGGTCTGCTGGATCACGTTGCCCGCTTCGATGTCGCCGTAGTAGTGCATGTTCGAGCTGACAAAATGCAGGCAGAAGGTGCGCAGCACGTTGGGGCCGACGATCACCACCACGGCGATATCGAGCACCTGCATCACTGCCAGGGTGCTGGCCGACCAGTCGATCGGCGCACCCAGCAGCGCGGCGACGCCATTGGCGGCGTGGAAGCCTAAGAACACATACCAGGCCCCCCAGTGCAACAGCGCCAGCGGTGCGTACACCTTCAGGGTGCGCTTGAGGATGCTGCGCTTGTGCGCCCAGGTCCTGGCGCGCAGGGTGCGGATCAATGACGACATGACATTGTCGCCAACCATCAGCAGGCGGGCGATGCCCCAGGGCTCGCCGTTGGTAATGGCGCGCTCTTCCATGTCGGCCTCGGTGCCGGACACCTTGTGGTGGTTGAGGTGCAGATGGCGGCGGATCCACGGGTTGATGGTGCTCGGCCGCGCCAGCCAGACCAGCGCCAGCATCAGGTTGTGGGGGACGCGCTGCTTGCGGAAATACATGCTGTGGATCAGGTCGTGTTCCAGCTCGTGGGTCAAGGAGGCGAAAAACGCGTTGAGCAGCAGGCAGGCCCACCAGACCATGTACCCGCCGATATAGAGCGCCGCCGTGCCGATCATCCCGGCCAGGGCCAAGGCCAGGATGCCTGCGCCCAGCGCGTCCTGATGCTTGAGCAGCGGGTAGCGCTCGCGCAACTCGACGCCCCTGGCCAGCACTACCTCGCGAATACGCGCCGATCGTTGCTGTGCATTCAGCCGGTCGGGACTTGCAGAAGTACCGTACATGCTTCCATCCTCTGGTTATTGATGTTCGCATCCTGCCCTGCGCCCGCGCGCCGGGCGCTAGCCGCGGACGCCAACCTGTTGACCGGACGCGCCAACCGCCATGACCGAACCCACTTCCCTCGCCAGCTGGACCCGCGCCCTGCGCAAGCAGCTCGATGCCCTGGGCCTCGACAGCACCGCCTTGTGCCACCAGGCCGGCCTCGACCCACAGCTGATGGACGATCCCAACGCGCGTTACCCGCTGTCGGCCACCACCCGCCTGTGGCAACTGGCGGTGCAGGCCAGCGGCGACCCGGCCATTGGCTTGCGGGTCTCGCGCTTCGTCAGCCCGACCACCTTCCATGCCCTGGGTTATGCGCTGGTGGCCAGCGGCAGCCTGCGGGAAGTGTTCGAGCGCATCGTGCGTTATCACCAGGTGGTCAGCGATGCCCTGGAGCTGGAGCTGACCCGCACCGAGGACCGCTATCGCTTTCGCCTGAAGGTGCCCGAGGGCAATCCGGAGCCGGCGGTCGAGGCCATCGACGCCTTTGTCGCGATCTACGTGCGCACCTGCCGCAACCGCCTGGGCCGCGACTACGCGCCGCTGGCGGTGTACCTGCGGCGCCCCGAGCCGGCGGACTCCAGGCAATGGCACACGGTGTTTCGCGCGCCGGTGTTTTTCGGCGCCGACGAGGATCGCCTGGAGTTCGGCCTGCACGATTTCGACAGCCACCTGGACGACGCCAACCCGGAACTGGCCGAACACAACGAGGCGGTGCTCAAGCGTACCCTGATGCAACTGCAACCCTTGACCTGGGAGCGCAAGGTGCGCGGGGTGATTGAGGCCCAGCTGCCGGAGGGCGAACCTTCGGCCGAACGGGTGGCCCAGGCCCTGCACCTGAGCCTGCGCAGCCTGCAACGCCACCTGGCGGACGAGGGTTGTCGCTTCGACACCCTGCTCAACGAATGCCGGGAGAACCTGGCCCTGCTGCACCTGCGCGACCCGCAGTGCTCCCTGAGCGAGATCAGCTACCTGCTGGGGTTCGCCGACGCCAGCAGCTTCAGCCGCGCGTTCAAACGCTGGACCGGGATGACCCCGGGGCAGTTTCGCGATGGGTTGCGTTAGCCGTGGATTAGCGGTGGCAGGGCCGGCCTCATCGCGATCTGCAGGTCAAACTCCGGCCAATACCCGCAACCGCGCTTCGTCGAGGATCTCGATCTCGCCGTAACCCAGCTTGAGAATGCCTTGCCCCTGCAAGTCCTTGAGGATCTGGTTGGTGGTCTGGCGCGACAGCGACAGCAGCAGCGCCAGTTGCTCCTGCGGCAGGTGCAGGACCCGGCGCGGGGTGTCCGTTTCGCCGTAGCCGCGAGCGATCATCAACAGCCGGTTGGCCACCCGCGCCGGGGCCGGCATCAGGCTCAGCTGTTCGAGGTTGATAAAGGTCAGGCGCAGCTTGTGGCTCATCAGCAGCGCCAGCTGCCGCCAGTATTGCGGGTGTTCGTCCAGCAGTTCGAGCAACGCCGCCTGGGGCACATTGAGCAGGCTGCACGGGCCCACGGCATAGGCGTCATGGGTGCGCGGCTGGCCGTCGAACAGGCTGATCTCGCCGAACCAGTGCGGCGCCTCCACCAGGCTCAGCAGCGCCTCCTTGCCCTCCTCGCTGACCGCGCCGATGCGCACCGTGCCTTCCAGTACCGCGTACAGGCCGCAGGGCGGATCGCCGCGCTGGAACAGCCGTTGGCCCGGCGCCAGCGAGCGCAAACGGGCATTGGCCAGCAGACTATTCTGTAATTGAACGGGCAAGCGGCTGAACCACTGGCCACTCATCAGGCGCTCACGCCAGACCTGCATCTTCATCGATAGCGTTATCCAAACGGGCAGCGAGCCGATTGTCGCCTAGCCGACAGAACCGGCGACCGGCGCAGGGCATGATTCGATCACCCTACAGGAGGAACAACAATGAAAAGCCTCGTCGACCATCTCAGTCAATACGCCGCCTACCACCGTGATCCGCGCAACATCGCCAGCCACTTTATCGGCATTCCGCTGATTGTGCTGGCCGTCGCCGTCCTGCTGTCGCGCCCCGCCTGGCCGGTCGCCGGGCTGTGGCTGTCGCCGGCGCTGCTGCTGGCGCTGGCGTCCTGCGCGTTCTACCTGCGCCTGGAACTGCGCCTGGGCCTGCTGATGACGCTGCTGATGGGGCTGTCGGTGTGGGCCGGCCATGGGCTGGCGCAGCAAAGCACCCTGGTCTGGCTGACCAGCGGGGTGGGCATGTTCGTGATCGGCTGGGTGATCCAGTTCGTCGGCCATTACTACGAAGGGCGCAAGCCGGCCTTTGTCGATGACGTCTCGGGGCTGATCGTCGGGCCGTTGTTCGTGGTGGCGGAGCTGGCGTTTCTGCTGGGGCTGCGCCAGACGCTCAAGCATGAGGTCGAGGCGCGGGCGGGAGGGGTGCGGGTCAATCCGAAGCGTGCCGCTGTTTGAAATGGCTATCGCGAGCAAGCTCGCTCCTACAAGGGATGGGGTTGACCATAAGCTCATGGGTCATCCCCGGATCATTGTAGGAGCGAGCTTGCTCGCGATGCTTTCGGCTTTTAGATATTGGCGACCTTCTGCCAGACCTTGGGCTTGAAGAACAGCGTCTCGCCCTTGGCCAGCCCGACCAGGCTGTCATGGTCTTTCACCACTTCGGCCTCGATCAGTTCGCTCTGCCCTTCGACCTTCAAGGTCACTCGGGTGGTGGCGCCCAGCGGACGGATATCGCGCACTTCGGCGGCATGGTGGTCGGCCAGTTCGGAGCGCGACAGCGACACTTCGTGCGGGCGGAACAGCACATGGTGGTCCTCGCCCAGGTGCAGGCGGTTGGAGTCGCCGAGGAAGTGGTAGACGAAGTCGCTGGCCGGGTTTTCGTACACCTCGCCCGGCGAGCCGATCTGCTCGATCACGCCCTTGTTCATCACCACGATACGGTCCGCCACTTCCATGGCTTCTTCCTGGTCGTGGGTGACGAATACCGAGGTCAGGTTGATGTCTTCGTGCAGCCGCGCCAGCCAGCGCCGCAGCTCCTTGCGCACCTTGGCATCCAGGGCACCAAAGGGTTCGTCCAGCAGCAGCACTTTCGGCTCCACCGCCAGGGCGCGGGCCAGGGCGATCCGCTGGCGCTGGCCACCGGACAGCTGTTCCGGGTAGCGGTCGGCGAGCCAGTCCAGCTGCACCATATTCAACAGCTCATGGACCTTCTCGGCGATCTTGCTTTCGCTCGGGCGCTGGTTTTTCGGCTTCATGCGCAGGCCGAAGGCGACGTTGTCGAACACGCTCATATGGCGGAACAGCGCGTAGTGCTGGAACACGAAACCGACGTTGCGATCGCGCACGTCGTGGCCGGAGACGTCCTCGCCGTGGAACACGATGCTACCGGCGTCCGGGGTTTCCAGGCCGGCGATGATCCGCAGCAGGGTGGTCTTGCCGCAGCCGGACGGGCCCAGCAGCGCCACCAGCTCACCGCTCTGGATGTCCAGGTTGATGCTGTTCAGGGCCTTGAAGGCGTTGAAGTTCTTGCTGACGTTACGGACTTCGATCGACATGATTCATTCCTCCGCGGCGCTGGCGCGCAGGCGGTTGATACGGTTTTCGCTCCACTGCTTGAGCAGCAGGATGAAGAGCGCCAGGATCAGCAACAGGCTCGCGACGGCGAACGCGGCGACGTGGTTGTATTCGTTGTAGAGGATCTCGACGTGCAGCGGCAGGGTGTTGGTCACCCCGCGAATGTGCCCGGAAACCACCGACACCGCGCCGAACTCACCCATGGCCCGCGCGGTGCAGAGCACCACGCCGTAGATCAGGCCCCACTTGATGTTCGGCACGGTCACATGCCAGAACATCTGCCAGCCGTTGGCCCCCAGCAGCCGCGCGGCTTCCTCTTCCTGGGTGCCCTGCTCCTGCATCAGCGGGATCAGCTCACGGGCGACGAAGGGCACGGTGACGAAGATGGTCGCCAGGACGATGCCCGGCAGGGCGAACACGATCTGGATATCGTGATCCTGCAGCCACGGTCCGAACAGGCCCTGGGCGCCGAACATCAGCACATAGACCAGGCCGGCGATCACCGGCGAGACCGAGAACGGCAAATCGATCAGGGTCACCAGGATGCTCTTGCCGCGGAAGGTGTATTTGCTCACGCACCAGGCGGCGCTGACGCCGAACACCAGGTTCAGCGGCACCGAGATCAGCACGGCGATCACCGTCAGCTTCAGGGCCGACAGCGCGTCCGGCTCGAAGATCGCGGCGAAGAACGCGCCGAGGCCGAGCTTGAGCCCCTGGGACACCACGATAAACAGCGGCAGCAACAGGAACAGGGCGAAGATCAGCCAGCCGAGGCCGATCAGGATGCGCCGCGAGGTGGCGCTGCCACGACGGTCGGCGTTGGCCGAAGAGGCTGCGAAAATGGACGATTGGGACATGGTTCGCGCCTCCTTAAGGTCGTTCGATGCGCCGCTGCAACAGGTTGATCAGCAGCAACAGGACAAAGGAAACCACCAGCATCAACACGCCGATGGAGGTCGCGCCGGTGTAATCGTACTGGTCGAGCTTGACCATGATCAGCAGCGGCAGGATTTCGGTTTTCATCGGCATGTTGCCGGCGATGAAGATCACCGAGCCGTACTCGCCGACACCCCGGGCAAAGGCCAGGGCAAAACCGGTCAGCCAGGCCGGCAGCAGCGCCGGTACCAGGATGTGGCGGAACACCTGCCAGGGCTTGGCGCCGAGACAGGCGGCGGCTTCTTCGACCTCACGGGGAATGTCGGCCAGCACCGGCTGTACGGTGCGCACCACGAACGGCAGGGTGACGAAAGTCAGCGCCAGGGTGATGCCCAGGGGGGTGTAGGCGATCTTGAAACCCAGGTCGGTGGCGAACTGGCCGACCAGGCCGGTCGGCGCGTACAGCGCGGTCAGCGCGATACCGGCCACGGCGGTGGGCAGGGCGAACGGCAAGTCGATCATCGCATCGATGATCTTGCGTCCGGGAAAGCTGTAGCGCACCAGCACCCAGGCCAGCAGCGTGCCGATCACGCCATTGATGATCGCCGCGTACAGCGCCGTGCCGAAGCTCAGCTTGAGCGCGGCGAGCACCCGCGGCGCCGAGACAATGGCCCAGAACTGATCCCAGGTGAGTTGGGCGGCATGCACGAACATCGCCGCCAGGGGTATGAGCACAATCAGGCTGAGGTACACCAAGGTGTAGCCCAGCGTCAGCCCGAAGCCGGGTATGACGGGGGAGATACGACGCGACATAAAAGTCCTTGGTTAGCGGGTAGATACCATTGTAGGAGCGAGCTTGCTCGCGAAGAACTCAAGGGCACCGCGCTCAATCAGAATGTACGCGTTATCGTTGACGATCTTCGCGAGCAAGCTCGCTCCTACAGGTAGTGTTGCTTACTGCGCCTGGTAGATCTGGTCGAACACCCCGCCATCGTTGAAGAATTTCGGCTGGGCAGTTTTCCAGCCGCCGAAGTCCTTGTCGATGGTCACCAGGTCCAGTTTGGGGAACTGCTGGGCGTATTTGGCCGCCACATCCTTGTCCCGCGGGCGATAGAAGTTCTTCGCCGCGATCTCCTGGCCAGCCGGGCTGTACAGGTGCTTGAGGTAGGCCTCGGCGATCTCGGTGTTGCCCTTTTTCTCGGCGTTCTTGTCCACCACCGCCACGGGCGGCTCGGCGAGGATCGACAGCGAAGGCACGACGATGTCGAACTTGTCGGCGCCGCCGTCTTCCTTCAATGCCAGGAAGGCTTCGTTTTCCCAGGCCAGCAACACGTCGCCCTGACCGTTGTTGACGAAGGTGATGGTCGAGCCGCGGGCGCCGGTATCCAGCACCGGTACGTGCTTGAACAGCTCCTTCACGTATTCCTGGGCACGGGCTTCGCTGCCACCGGCTTTCAGGCCATAGGCCCAGGCGGCGAGGAAGTTCCAGCGGGCGCCGCCGGAGGTTTTCGGGTTCGGCGTGATCACCGACACGTCTTTCTTGATCAGGTCGCCCCAGTCCTTGATGCCCTTGGGGTTGCCCTTGCGCACCAGGAACACGATGGTCGAGGTGTAGGGCGTGCTCGCATCCGGCAGGCGTGTTTGCCAGTCGGCCGGCAGGGTCCTGCCGAGCTTGGCGATTTCATCGATGTCGCCGGCCAGCGCCAGGGTCACCACGTCGGCGCGCAGGCCGTCGATCACCGCGCGGCCCTGCTTGCCCGAGCCACCGTGGGATTGCTGGATCTTGACGTTGTCGCCCGGGTGTTCCTTTTTCCAGAAGCTTACGAACTCGCTGTTGTAGTCCTGGTACAGCTCGCGGGTCGGGTCGTACGACACGTTGAGCAACTCGTAATCCTTGGCAACGGCGGAACCGGCAAAAACGGCGCTGGCGAGGGCGGCCAGGGCATAACGGCGAATCGACGACATGATGGAGCTCCCGAAATTTTTTAATGTGCTGGCATTTTTCTTATGGCGAATCAGGCCCGCATTCGTGGGCGAACGCTGGGGTTCAGGTTGGGGGTCATGGATGACGCCCTCCGGTTGTCCAGTCGGGCCTCTCATGGCGAGAGGTGGTGCGGCGTTCAGCTTGGTTTGTTGCCAGGGTGTTGCAGGCGGAACTTTTCCTTGCGTTCGATCTGCACGACCTGGGCGTTGTGCACGGTGATTTCCACCGCGCCGAAACGCAGGTCGCGCAATGCGCTTTGAATCTCGCGCAAGATGGTTTGTTCGTCCTGGCCGTCAACGCTACGAAGAGATGCGCTCATGGTGTTGCTCCTGAATGAGATGTGCCTGGCAGTGGCGGCACTGCTTGCGGCGTGAGGGCAATAGTAGATAGGCGCAGATATTCTTAAAAATACTATTTAAGAATGCTTATATAACCAGAAGAAATTATTTGAATTGACGCGAGGTTGCGTCTCTTCAGGCGGCAGAAAACCCTGTAGCCGCTGCCGCAGGCTGCGATAGGACCGCAGGTCCTCCTGCGTCCTCACGAGCGCCACGGCCGTTCCGGCCGATCGCAGCCTGCGGCAGCGGCTACAGGGTGGAATCTATGCAAGCCTGGCAATCAGTGGATCTGCGGCGCCCGGTTCCATTGCAGTTGCGCCGCCGGCACCGGGCGGCCGAACCAGTAGCCCTGGCCCAGGTCGCAGCCCTGGTCGAGGAGGAAGCGCGCCTGTTCCACCTGTTCGATGCCTTCGGCGTGCACCTGCATGCCCATGCTCTGGGCCAGGGCGATGATCACCCGGGAGATCGCCGCGTCGTCTTCGTCCCCCGGCAGGCCGGCGACAAAACCCTGGTCGATCTTCAGCTTCTGCACCGGCAGGCGCTTGAGCCGCAGCAGCGAGGAATAACCGGTGCCGAAGTCGTCGATGGCCAGGCGCAGCCCCAGTTCGCGCAGGCGGTGCATCTGCTCCAGGGCGACTTCCGGGTCTTCCATCACCGCGCTTTCGGTGACTTCCAGCTCCAGGTAGGCCGGGTCCAGGCCGGTGTCGTGCAGCACCTGGGCCACCTGCTGGTACAGCTCGCGGCGGGCGAACAGGCGGCTGGAGACATTCACCGCGACGAACGACAACGCCATGCCCTCCGCCTGCCATTGGCACATCTGCCGGCAGGCCTGCTGCATGACCCAGGCATCGATCTCGGCGATCAGCCCGGCGCGCTCGGCAATCGGAATGAACTCCCCAGGCGGAACCAGGCCGCGCTGCGGATGCTCCCAGCGCACCAGCGCCTCGACCCCGACCAGGCGGCTGCTGGCAAGGTCGTGCACCGGCTGGTAGAACACCCGCAGCTCCTGCTGCTCCAGGGCGCGGCGCAATTCGAAGGCAATTTCCACCCGTTGCTGGGCGTGGGCCGTCAGTTCCTCGGTGTACAGCGCGTAACTGTCGCGCCCGGCGCTCTTGGCCTTGAACAGCGCCGTGTCGGCATTGCGCAACAGTTGCTCGGCGCTCAGGGCATCGCTGGGAAACAGGCTGATGCCGATGCTGGCATTGATGAACAGCTGGTTCTCGTCCATCAGGAAAGGCTGCTTCACCCCGTCGATGATGCGCTGCGCCAGCACCGCGGCCTGCCCCGGCTGCGCGCAGCTCTCGACCAGCACCGCGAACTCGTCGCCGCCCAGCCGCGCCAGGGTGATGCCCGGGCCGAACATGCCTTGCAGGCGCTGGGCCACGGCCTTGAGCAGGCGGTCGCCGATATTGTGTCCGAGGCTGTCGTTGATCATCTTGAAGTGATCCAGGTCGACCATCAGCAGCGCACAGCCGCGTTTGTGAATCTGCGCCGACGCCAGGGCCTGCTCGGCGCGGTCGGTGAACAGCAGGCGATTGGGCAAGTCGGTCAGCGGATCGTGGTGCGCCAGGTGGGCCAGTTCGTGCTCGGAATCCTTGATCGCGCTGATGTCGGAAAACACCGCGACATAGTGGCTGAGCTGGCCGTCGTCATCGCGGATGGCGCGGATGGTCTGCCACTGCGGGTAGATCTCGCCGCACTTGCGCCGGTTCCAGATCTCGCCGCTCCACTCGCCCGTGGTGCTCAGCGAATCGAACATGGCCTGGTAGAAATCCGCCGTGTGATGCCCGGACTTGAACAGGCTCGGCTGGCGGCCCAGCACCTCGTCGCGCTGATAGCCGGTGATCTCGATGAATGCACGGTTCACGTGGACGATCTGGCCCCGGCGGTCGCTGACCAGCACCCCTTCGCGGGTGCAATCGAACACGGCGGCCGCCTGGCGCAGACGCTCGCGGTCCTCGCGCTGGTGATGCAGCCAGGAGTCGGCACCCAGCAAACGCAGCAGACGGCCCCGCGCGATGAAGATCAGGACCGCGCTGACCAGGGCCCAGAGATACCCGTTGATCAGTTGCCAGCGCGCCAGATCGTTCGACTCATCGAAGAAACTGCTCAATAAATGACCACTGAGCTGCAACCACACCACAGACAACAAGAGATAGAGCAAGGCTGCGCGCAAAGCGTCGCGGGAAGAAACCGACATAAGGTCGTCAATGTCCTTACGGAAAGCTTGGGATTATAGAGGAAGAAACATCTCGCCACTCTTATCTGAAAGGGCGACTGGTTTTCTCTGTGGGCTCGGTGATAATGCGACTGCTGTTTTTTCTTTATCGAGGGCCCTACAGCCTATGTGGTACGAAGGTTTTCTTGGCTTGTCGGCCTGGCAACTGGTGGCAGTCACCCTGTTAATGACTCACGTGACCATCGTTGGCGTCACGGTTTACCTGCATCGCTATTCAGCCCACCGCTCCCTGGAGCTCAATGCCGGCCTGAAACATTTCTTCCGCTTCTGGCTGTGGCTGACCACGGCGCAGAACACCCGCGAGTGGACCGCCATCCACCGCAAGCACCACGCCAAATGCGAGACCGAGGATGACCCCCACAGCCCGGTGATCAAGGGCCTGTCCACGGTGCTGCGCAAAGGCGCCGAGCTGTACCGCGAAGAGGCGAAAAACCCGGAAACCCTGCGCATCTACGGCAAGAACTGCCCGGACGACTGGATCGAGCGCAACCTCTACTCGCGCTACAAGCTGGGCGGCGTGGCGCTGATGGCGGTGATCGACCTGCTGCTGTTCGGCACCATCGGCATCACCATCTGGGCGATCCAGATGATGTGGATCCCGGTCTGGGCCGCCGGCGTGATCAACGGCCTGGGCCATGCGGTCGGCTATCGCAACTTCGAATGCCGCGACGCGGCCACCAACCTGGTGCCCTGGGGCATCCTGGTCGGCGGCGAAGAGCTGCACAATAACCATCACACCTACCCCAACTCGGCCAAGCTGTCGGTGAAGAAGTGGGAGTTCGACCTGGGCTGGGCCTGGATCAAGGTGTTCAGCTTCCTGCGCCTGGCCAAGGTGCAGCGGGTCGCGCCGATCGCCCATCGGGTCGAAGGCAAGGGCCACCTGGACATGGACACGGCGATGGCGATCCTCAACAACCGTTTCCAGATCATGGCGCAGTACCGCAAGCTGGTGATCGCGCCGCTGGTCAAGCAGGAGCTGGACAAGGTCGATCACTCGGTGCGCCACCAGTTCCATCGCGCCAAGCGCCTGCTGTCGCGGGAGACCAGCCTGCTGGAAGAGCGCCACCATGCGCGTATCCAGAACATGCTGGAGCACAGCCAGGCCCTGAAAGTGATCTACGAAAAGCGCCTGGCGCTGCAGCAGATCTGGGCCAAGACCAGCTCCAACGGCCACGACATGCTGGCGGCGATCAAGGACTGGGTCCACGAAGCCGAGGCCAGCGGGATCCAATCGCTGCGCGACTTCGCCAGCCAGTTGAAAACCTACTCGCTGCGCCCCGCCAGCCTCTGACGCTGGCCCGTTCACCCGCCATGGCGAGCCCGGCTGCCGTGGCGGGTGGGCTTCGCTGCCCTCCCCGCCCCATGAGCTCCAGCCCGTCCTGCGCGCCACCGTGACCGCCCAGCGGGTGCCAGCTCCCAGACCGCGGCAAACGGGAACTTCGTCGCCAATCCCCTATCTCAAGCAACACTTCGCCATCCAGGCGGGCTTTCCGTGGCCGCTTCGTTTCCCGAGCGGCGAGCGCTTTGAGATCGGTGCCGATGGTCAACAAGAACCCACAACTCCCATCCGCTTTTCCCCAGTGGCCCGAGGCCGCGCAAACCCTGATGGCGCTGATGCATGCCCAGGGCGAGGTCGCCCGGCTGACAGAACGCGAACAGCTGTTCAGCTCGTTGCTGGTCAGCGTCAATGCCGTGCTCTGGGCCTTCGACTGGGAAGCCCGCCAGGTGCTGTACGTCAGCCCGGCGTATGAACGCATCTTCGGCCGCTCCGCCGGCCTATTGCTGGCCGACGCCAACGAATGGCGCGACAGCGTCTACCCCGACGACCTCGAATACGCCGAGCGAACCCTGGCCCAGGTGCTGGAAAAAGGTGCGGTGGAAGACCGCGAATACCGCATCATCGATGCCCAGGGCCAGGTCCGCTGGCTCAGCGACAAGTGCTTCATCAATCGCAATGCCGCTCCCGGGGACCGGGTGATCATCGTCGGCCTGGCCGAGGACATCACCGAGAAAAAGCACCTGGAAACCGAGCTGCAACGCCTGGCCACCACCGACGTGCTGACCCAGAGCAGCAACCGCCGGCACTTCTTCGAATGCGCCAACCGCGAATTCGAGCAGGCGCGCCAGCAAGGCACGCCGCTAGCCTTCCTGCTGCTGGATATTGATGACTTCAAGGTGGTCAACGACACCTACGGCCACCCCGAGGGCGATAACGTCCTGCAACGCATCGCCGAGACCGGCCGCGCGACCCTGCGCCGTGGCGACCTGTTCGGGCGTATCGGTGGCGAGGAGTTCGCCGCCCTATTCCCCGGTTGCGCCCCGGACATGGCGCGCCAGGTTGCCGAACGCCTGCAGCGGGAAATCCAGCGCCTGACCTTCAGCCATGGCGAGGAGCAGTTCAGCATCACCGTCAGCCAGGGCCTGACCAGCCTCACCGTCGACGACGAAAACCTCGACAGCCTCTTCGCCCGCGCCGACGCGGCGATGTACGAAGCCAAGCGCCAGGGCAAGAACCGGATCGTTTCGGGGTAGGTCGCAACTGCAACCCACCGTAGCCGCTGCCGAGCCCCGCGAGGCTGCGATCGGCTGCGCAGCAGTCGTAAAACCCGGCAACTTGATCTTCCTGGCGAACCGCGTGCCCAGGTTTGGCGAGGACTTTGTCCTCGAACGCAGCCTCGCGGGCTCGGCAGCGGCTACAGGATTGCGCGGTGTCCTCACGCTTCTCGCGTATCGGTTTTACGCAGGCGAACCAGCTCCGGCAGGCCGATCTTGAGCAGGCGCGCGGTCTTGCTGTCGGCCAGTTCTTCAAGGCCCTCGGATGGCCGCAAGCGGGCGAGCTGGGCGGAGAGGTTCATCACCAGGGCCTCGCGGGAATAAACCCCGCCACCGAGCTGGTAGGCCGAGGCAATCAGCTCGCGCAGCTCCAGCGGCAGGCGCCAGCGAGTGCGCAAGGCCGAACCATAGGCCGCGCCGAACTGTGCCAGGGCATCGCCGATCTCTTCCATGTCGTCCAGCGCGCCACCGGCCTGTTTCCACTCTTGCAGGCAACGCAGCAGCGCCAGGTCCCCCAGACGATGCAGCAGGCCGGCGCAATAGCAGCGCTCCTGGTCCAGGTCCAGCAAGCGGGCCAGGGTTCGGCCGTATTCCGCGGTGTGCAGCGACAGCTCCCAGTAACGCTCGGCGTAATCGCCCAGGGCCGGGTCGCTCAGGCGCGCGCTGCGCTTGAGCGCCAGGCCGAGAATCAGGTTCATGCTCTGCCCGGTACCCAGCCGTTGCAGGGCCTGGGCCAGAGTCTGCACGGCGTTGCCATGGTGCTGCGCGGCGCTGTTGGCCGCGGCGATCAGCACCGCGTTGATCTGCGGGTCGGTACGCACCTCTTCTTCCAGCAGCTTGAGGTCGAGACCGTTGGGGTTGAGGCTGCGCTTCACCGCCAGTTGCACATCGGCGAGCAACGGCGCGCCGTCGGCCAGCTCGCGGCGGCGCTCGAGAAAAGTCCACAGGGTCATGCCCGGCGCCAGGGTCGGCACCCCGCACGACACTTCCTGGCCGGGGTCCAGCAGCAGGTCCTGCAGGCGCTGGGTCAGGCCTTCCATGTTCAGCGGCTTGGTCAGGTAGGCCGTCGGCGCCAGCGGCAGGGCTTCGCGCACGCTGGCACTGTCGTTGCGGCTGCTCATGAGGATGAACGGCAGCACCGGGTTGCGCTTGCGCTGGCGCACGCTGCGCAGCAGGCCCAGGCCGTCGACGCCGGGCAACTCCCAGTCGGCGATCACCAGGTCATAGGGGTTTTCGGCCAACAGTTGCAGGGCTTCCTGACCGTCGGCGCACACATCCAGCCGCGCGTCGCAACGTACATTCAACAACACCTGCTTGAGCAAATCGCGCGACCAAGGGTCCGACTCGGCAATCAACACTCGCGGTACAGCGGGTAAATCCACAGCAGTCATGCAGCACGCTCCCTGGGCAATCCCTTGCACCTTAGTCAATGCCGAGGCTTGCATACAACGCAAATGCACTGCGCAGCCTCGTTCGGCACAAAAAAACCCGCCGAAGCGGGTCTTTTTGTCGATCGGGTCACAGGCGGGATCAGAGCTCGGAGAAGCACTCTTCGATGATCGCCAGGCCCTTGTCCAGCTGCTCGTCCGGCGAGGTCAGCGGAACCAGCACGCGCAGGACGTTGCCGTAGGTGCCGCAGGACAGCAGGATCAGGCCCTTGTCGCGCGCCTTGGCAACAACCTGTGCCACGGCGGCCGCGTTCGGCTTGTGGCTGTCGCCGTTCTCGAACAGCTCGACCGCGATCATCGCGCCCAGAGCACGCACGTCGCCGATCACCGGGTACTTGGCCTGGATGGCCTTGAGGCCGGTCACCAGACGCTCGCCGACCGCCTTGCAACGGTCCAGCAGGTGCTCTTCCTCGAACACTTCCATCACGGCCAGGGCCGCGGCGCAGGCGATCGGGCTACCGGCGTAGGTGCCGCCCAGGCCGCCTGGCGCGATGGCGTCCATGTATTCGGCCTTGCCGCAGACACCGGCCAGCGGGAAGCCGCCAGCGATGGACTTGGCGAAGGTGGTCAGGTCGGCGGCAACGCCCATCTGCTCCATGGCGAAGAAGGTGCCGGTACGGCCAGCGCCGGTCTGCACTTCGTCGGCGATCAGCAGGATGCCGTGCTGGTCACACAGGGCGCGCAGACGCTTCATGAACTCTTTAGGCGCGACGTAGAAACCGCCTTCGCCCTGCACCGGCTCGATGATGATCGCGGCGATGTCACGTGGCTCGGCATCGTTCTTGAAGATGCGCTCGATGCTGGCGATCGAATCGTCGATGCTCACACCGTGCAGCTCGTTCGGGTACAGCGCGCGGAAGATGCCGCCTGGCATCAGGCCCATGCCGGCCGAGTAAGGCACGACCTTGCCGGTCAGGCCCAGGGTCATCATGGTGCGGCCGTGGTAGGCGCCGGTGAAGGCGATCACGCCGGCGCGGCCAGTGGCGGCACGGGCGATCTTCACCGAGTTCTCCACGGCTTCGGAACCGGTGGTCACCAGCAGGGTTTTCTTGGCGAAATCGCCCGGCACCTTGGCGTTCACTTTTTCGCACAGTTCCACGTAAGGCTCGTAGGCCAGGACCTGGAAGCAGGTGTGGGTCAGCTTGTTCAGCTGCTCGGTCACCGCGGCGACGATTTTCGGGTGCAGGTGGCCGGTGTTGAGTACGGCGATACCGCCGGCGAAGTCGATGAACTCGCGACCTTCAACGTCGGTTACCGTGGCGTTCTTCGCGGAGTCGGCGAAGATCGGGTGAATCTGGCCAACACCGCGCGGTACGGCGGCTTCACGGCGTTTCATCAGGGATGCGTTGGTCTTGCTCATAGTGTCCTCATTCGCCGCTCATCGGTCGGCGTGGTTCAAGGATGACGTGGCGGGGAGGCAACCGCGGCAGCATGCGATGATCGACTGCCCCGGCTATCCCGGCCACTACTGAAATATCGTTTACAACACGCCAGGGGACAGCGCTCTCGTGCCCCTGGCGTTTAAAACCATGCCTTGGCGCGGGTATCAGATGCCCAGGCAGAGGTATTTGATTTCCAGGTAATCCTCGATGCCGTACTTGGAACCTTCACGGCCCAGGCCCGAGGCCTTGATACCGCCGAACGGCGCGACTTCGTTGGAGATCAACCCGGTGTTGACGCCGACCATGCCGTATTCCAGGGCTTCGGCCACACGGAACACACGGCCCAGGTCGCGAGCGTAGAAGTACGAGGCCAGGCCGAACTCGGTGTCGTTGGACATCGCGATCACTTCGGCTTCGTCCTTGAAACGGAACAGCGGCGCCAGCGGGCCGAAGGTTTCTTCCTTGGCCACGGCGGCGTCTTTCGACACGTTGACCAGGATGGTCGGCTCGAAGAAGTTGCCTTCCATCGGCTTGCCACCGGCCAGCAGGGTCGCGCCTTTGCCCAGGGCGTCGGCGATGTGTTCCTGGACCTTGGCCACGGCTTTTTCGTCGATCAGAGGACCTGTGGTGGTGCCGTCTTCCAGGCCGTTGCCGATCTTCAGCTTGGCCACCGCGGCCTTGAGCTTCTCGGCGAAGGCGTCGTAGACCGAATCCTGGATGTACAGGCGGTTGGCGCAGACACAGGTCTGACCGTTGTTGCGGTACTTGGAGATGATCGCGCCTTCGACGGCCTTATCCAGGTCCGCGTCGTCGAACACGATGAACGGAGCGTTACCGCCCAGCTCCAGGGAAACCTTCTTGATGTCCTTGGCGCATTCGGCCATCAGCTGGCGACCGATTTCGGTCGAGCCGGTGAAGGACAGCTTGCGCACGATCGGGTTGCTGGTCAGCTCGCCGCCGATGTCGCCGGCGCTACCGGTGACCACGCTCAGCACGCCTTTCGGAATGCCCGCGCGGTGCGCCAGCTCGACCAGGGCCAGGGCCGAGAACGGGGTCTGCGACGCCGGCTTGATCACCATGGTGCAACCAGCGGCCAGGGCCGGGCCGGCTTTACGGGTGATCATCGCCGCCGGGAAGTTCCACGGGGTGATGGCCGCAGTCACGCCGATCGGCTGTTTGATCACGATCAGGCGCTTGTCCGGCTGGTGGCCGGGAATCACGTCACCGTAGATGCGCTTGGCTTCTTCGGCGAACCATTCGATGAAGGAGGCGGCGTAGGCGATTTCGCCCTTGGCTTCGGCCAGTGGCTTGCCCTGCTCCAGGGTCATCAGGCGACCGAGGTCGTCCTGGTTTTCGATCAGCAGCTCATACCAGCGACGCAGCTTGGTCGCCCGCTCCTTGGCGGTCAGCGCGCGCCAGGCCGGCAGGGCCTTGTCGGCGGCTTCGATGGCACGACGGGTTTCGGCAGCGCCCATCTTCGGCACGGTGCCGAGGATTTCGCCCGTGGCCGGGTTGTTCACTTTGATGGTCTGGCCGTTATCCGCGTCGACCCAAGCCCCATCGATGAAGGCTTGCTGGCGGAACAACTGGGCGTCTTTAAGCTGCATGTCGGTTTCCTTAACAGCACCGCGCGGGGCGGAGCGAATTGTGATTGTTGAAAGGCGCCTTGACAGGCTGCCGTCAGGAAAAACTGTTACCGGGCTCAAGCACAGAAATAGCGCCTGTCAGAATAGACGGGCGGATCGGCTCTTTGACAAGAGCGTTTGAAATCTCAAACGAATCCTAGGGTCAACCAGGGGACAGGGCAATAGGCTGTTCGAAAAAAAGAACGAAAACGCCGCTTTGGCAGAATCTTTCGGATCAACGACACCGTCCCTGCGATTGCCCCCTCTGTAGGAGCGAGCTTGCTCGCGATGGCGGCCTGGCGGTCGACATGGGTGTCGAATGGGCGTTCTTTATCGCGAGCAAGCTCGCTCCTACAGGGGGTTGGGCGTACCAAACGCAAAAAACCCCGCAGCCGGAAGGCTGCGGGGTTGTTCCAGGGCCAGGCCTTAGGTGAACGACTTGAGGATCGTCAGCAGGCTGGCGAGGTTGTCGCCGACACCGCCCTGGGCCATTTTCTCGGTGGCCGCCGCGCCTGCGGTGGTGTTGACGCTGTAGATCTGCATCACGCCCTGGTTGGTCGCCGCCTGGGCCAGGGTGTTTTGCTGTTGCTGGGCCGAGACCGAGTTCTGGAACAGGATCGCTACGGATTGCCCCAGGGACTGGTAGATGGTGCCCATCGACATGGCCGGCGCTTCGGCCACGACCTTGACGTTGGTCTGGGTCACGGCGTCGGTGATTTGCGGACTGACTGTACTCATAGGTGAAACTCCTTATTTCAAGAAAGAACAACTTCCGTTAGCGCTCGCCCGATCAAGGGTTGAACGATTTGAGGACTGTCAGCAGGCTGGTCAGGTTGTCGGCCACGCCGCCCTGGGCGACTTTTTCGGTCGCCGCCGCGCCGGCGGTGGTATCGACGCTGTAGATCTGCATCACGCCCTGGTTGGTGGCGGCCTGGGCCAGGGTATTTTGCTGCTGCTGGGCGGAAACAGCGTTCTGGAACAGAATCGCCGTCGCCTGGCCCATGGACTGGTAGATGGTGCTCATCGCCATCGCTGGGGATTCGGCCACCACTTTGACGTTGGTCTGGGTGACCGCGTCGGTAATTTGCTCGTTGACTAATGGCATGGTTCAACTTCCTTTGTTTAGTACACGGCGGGTTCCGTGTTAACCAATGAACGTGGCAAAACACAGGCTGTGAACGAGCAAATGCTCAATGGTCCTCCGGCGCGTCGCCTGCCTGGTCGATACGGGAAAGCACCGCCTCGACCTGCTGCACCAGCCCCAGCATCCGCGCTTGCACGGCTTCCTCGACGGTCTGGCGGATCAGTTGGTTCTGCGCGCTGCTGAGCATCCGCACAGGCTCCTCCGGCGCATCGATAACCGTCGCCTGTTGCTTGGCCGCCAGCCACTGGCGGATCACCGCTTCACGTTGCTGGGGACTGCCCAGCAGGCTGCTTTCGCTGACCCTGGCCTGCTCCATCAAGTCGCGGGTGCGTTGTCTCTCGCTCTCGATCAAATGCTGGGTCTGGTTGAGCACCCGCTCCATGACACCCGTGCGCGGCTCGCTGCGCATCCAGGCTTCGAGAATCTGCTTTTCGCCCGGGGACAGGCTCAGGTTGAGCGCATCGGCCAATTGATAAAGACTCGCTAGCGAGTCGGAATTTTCCTGGGGCATCTCGGCCTCCTCCTTGCTCATTAAAGAACGTGCTGCTGCCCAGTCCCGGAGGGCTCCGGGACCGGGTGTTCATGACGCCAGGACGGCGTGAATCAGGACGGCGGCGCGCCGCGATTGGCCAGGGTGTTGCTGTACTTGGCGATGCTCTCGTCGATCTTGTCGATGGCAATACCCGCCGCTGTCGCCTCCAGGGCGCCGGCGGCCGCGGCAACGGCGGCGGCCGCCCCCACCAGCAGATCGGTGGCCAGGGCGCCCAAGGCGTCCTCGGCGGCTTTTTCCGGATGGTTTTCGACGATGTTTTTCGTCATCTGCTCGAGCAATACCGCCTGGGCCGCCAGCGCCAGCTTGCTGACCCCGTCGAAATAGCCCGCCGCCGATTGCGCGACCAGGCCGGCGGCCTGGCTGATCATCATGTCCGGGGCAATGGCGATCTGCGCCGGGGCATAGCTGAAGGTCTGCGCGTTGGTGAACTGCACCGCCTCGACGATCTGGCTGTTCAGCGCATCGGTGCTGCCGGTCGGCGGCGCCGCGACCTGGACCATCATGTAGTCGTTCATGCGGTCCATCACCGTGCGCGGCGACTTGCTGGGAGGACTCGGTGGCGGGGAGTCGCCCGCTGGGGTGGGATCGGCAACCTGGGGCCCCGCAGCCCTAGGCTCGGCGGCTTCGGGATTGCTCGGCCTGGAATTGCGCGGCTCGGTATCGCTTGGCTTGGGATCGGCCGCCTCGGGGTCGGTCGCCGACGTGGCGTCAGTCTCCGGCTCGACGGCGGCGGCAGGTTTTTTCTTGAACCAGAACATGAGGCATCTCCCCAGGCGTCAAGGCTTCTCGCCGATCTGCATGATCAGCGACACCGCCTTGGAGATCACCGCATTGGAGATCTGATTCAACGCCTGCTGGCTGTTGACCGCGTTCTGCAGGGACAGCCCCGCCGAATGACTGGCCACCTGGTACAGCGAGGCAATGGCCTGGGCCGGCGCCTCGGCCACCACCTTGACGTTGGTTTGCGTTACAGCGTCGGTAATCTGGCTGTTGACCTCTGGCATACATCTCTCCTTGATGGAAGGCGCCAGCGCAGGCGCGCTGGCGGTGAACTCGTCGACGGTTTCAGGTGCTCATGACACAAGAACGCCCGGCATCCACGGCTGTGAACGCAAAAGCGCTGTCAACGCAGCGCCGCCCGCAGCAACTGCACGCGCTTGCGCACCAGGGGCTGGGCGATGCCCAGCTCGGCGGCGATCTGCGGGTATGGCAATTCCTCGACAAAGCGCATTTCAAACAACCGCCGCTGGAGCAATGGCAGTTGCTCCACGCGATTGCCCAACTGCACCAGTCGTTCGAACCGCTCGGTGTACTCGAACACCGACAGGCAAGGCGCGGCGAGCAGGGCCTGGTGATCGTGCTCAAGGTCGATCGAATGATCGAACAGCTGCCCTTCACGCTTGCTGCGCCGCAGGCTGTCGAGAAACACGTGGTCCAGCACCAGAAACAGAAAACCCTGCGGCTCTCGTATGCGTTCCGGGGAACGCCTGAAGAACAGCAGGGCTTTCACGGCCGTGTTGGACAGCCACTCCTGGGCCAGGGCCAGGTTGCCCCTGGCTCGCCGGTTGGCCCGGCGCATCAGCTCGGGGTACACCGCTCGCCAGCTTGCCTCGAACAACCGGTCGACCGCCGCCACTTCACGAAAAGATCCCATCGCCAGCACTCCCTGTGCATTCCTTGATGAGCCGACAGTCTCTGATCGCGCAACAGGCGCTCGCTGTTACCTGGGGAACAGCTGGACAATTAATTCAGCGAACAGGCCTTGCGCCGCAGATGCTCGACATCGTTGATCACCAGGTGGCCGCTCTGGCAGCTGATCACCCCCGAACGCCGCCACAGCTGCAACTGCACATTGAGCTTCGGCCGGCTGGTGTTGAGCATCGAGGCCAGGATGCCCTGGTTGCGCGGCACCGCCGCACAGGTCGCCGGGGCCAGCTCGAAGTCATCGATATTGGCCAGCAGGAACCGCGCCAGACGCGACTCCAGGCGATGCAGGCAAACCAGCTCGAGCAACTCCAGGATCTTCATCAGGCGGGTCATCAGCAGCATCAACACGCGCTGCCAGAACAGTGGCTCGTCGTACAGCACCCGGAAATGCCGCCGCCCCAACAGCAGCACCCGGGTCGGGCCGCAGGCGAAGGCCGAGGTTTCCCGGGCGTGGCCCTCGATCAGCGCCGACTCGCCCACCACCTGGCCGACGCCGGCGCTGCCGACAATCTGCTCGCGCCCGTCCGGGCCATGAATCACCGAATACACCTGCCCTTCGGCGACCAGCGCGATGAAGTCCAGCGCCTCGCTCTTGAGGTAGAGCACCTCCCGGTCACTCAACGAGCGCTCCACGGCATGGGTGGCCACATAACGGATCAAAGTGTCTGGCAGCCCCCTGAACAGATCGGAGCGTGCCAGCAGAGTCTGACGCAACGAAAAATCGAGCATTACCGCGCCTTTTGAATGCATGCGTTCGCCTTGACTGGTAGGAAATCGCTGCGCGAGCACGCAGCGGTGAGAGCGCTTGAAGCCATAGAGCAAAGCAAACAAAGGGACGTCCGAGAGGAGGACTTGTGAATGGGGCGAGGGGGCTTGCGGGTATCGCAAAGGACAAGATAAACAACGAGGCGACGACCAATCATCACGCGAAAAAAAACCGCATGGACGCCCTAAGCCGACATGGGTATGATGTCGCCCGCACTGCACTCGTAGCTCAGCTGGATAGAGTACTGCCCTCCGAAGGCAGGGGTCGTGGGTTCGAATCCCGCCGAGTGCGCCAGCCAGAAACGCAAAAGCCCCAGGTCGCATGGCCTGGGGCTTTTTCAATTCACGATTAAAACAAAGTTTATATAACCAGCTAATAATACTTCATACAAATTATATCTAGAAACTAAATCCCCTATAAAATCCCAGCATAAAAACCATTAAAACTAGACATACTGACAGTTTCGACATATCATAATTCAGCACCAACTTCAAGCATGAGCAATATATATGGACGCGAGAAAGATCACACGCGATAGGGATGTACGTGCAGCTTTACTCAGCAAGGTAATCGCCGAGCATGTTAGTGACCCTTCCACTCTTGTAATTGAAGAACTTGGTTTAGAGCATGGCGCCTGTCGAGTAGATGTAACTGTTGTCAATGGTGCCCTACATGGATACGAGATAAAAAGTGATGCTGACACTTTAGAGCGTTTACCATTTCAGGTAGAGGCTTACTCTCGCTCTCTAGATAAAGCCACTCTTATTGTTGCTGAACGACACTTAGTAAAAGCCGAAACAATTTTACCTGAGTGGTGGGGAATTAAGTCTGTGCATGTTGGGCCTCGGGGCGCCATACATATAAAAACACATAGGCCTGTTTCTTATAACCCGAGTATCTCTCCATACCATCTAGCACATCTGCTTTGGCGCCCAGAAGCTGAAGAGCTTTTAATTTCAAAAGGTATTCCAAGCAAAGCCCTGCGCGTAAACAAATCAGGGCTTTACTCGTTACTTGTTGAAACCACCTCTTTGATTGAGCTTAGAACTTACGTCCGAGCAAAGCTCAAATCACGTGCAGATTGGAGAGTTCATACACCACTCTCGTAATATGATGGTTATTTGTAACGCTTGGCCACGTTGAAGTTCCCCCAGTAGTCACCGCACTTTGTGCAGTCGAACACTCGTAAATATACGAATCCCCCCAAGAAAATTCCTCCCCATCAAAAACTTTCGGAATAGCATTTACTATTTGATCACAATGAGCTCTATACTGGGATCGACCATTCTTCTTCACTTGCGAACCAACCACAATGAACCAATCATCTTCAATTGTGTACTTTATCTTAGCATTTGGATCCATCAACCTTGGGTCAAGATTCCCAGTTTGAGGATGAGAGACTGTGTAGTCAGAAAAGGATGGAATCCTATCTTTGTCATTAAGCCGGCCAAGTAAATTTTTATATCCTAACCACTCAAATCTTTTGGCACGGCCATTTGGACGATAATTCACTGCATTTATGGTAGCAGGAAAGGCCGTTCCAGATACCGTCAAGGAGCGCCAACGATTTATGTATGGCGTGTTCCCGAGAAAACCTAGCATCGTAATAGCGTATGTTACGGCCGAGTTTGGAACAAATTCTTTACTATCTATAACTAGGTCCACATCTGTGGCAGATAGTGAAAAGTAATCTAGAAGTTCTGTAATATCACTCTTCAAATCTAATCGATCATAGTCGTCCGCAACCAGTCGGAGACATATCCCCCTCTTATACTCACCCGTTACACCAAGAACAGATTTTTGATAATCTGTGTGCCGGGAAAGCCCAGTTACTGGAACTACATTACAACCTTCAGCTTCAGCCAAACCTATTAATCGTGATAGGTGATGTTCACCGTTAGCACAGGTAGCAACTGGAGACAAATAACAAGAGTCAATGAAGCAACGCCGCCCCCCCCATTTTTCTTTCAGCCTCTTACCAAACTTCTCCGTATGCTCATCTAGAGTTTTTTTAGGTGCACTGGCCTCAAAATCCCAAGCCTCTTCTGGGATCTCTAATAGTGGAGTTATATTGTCTTTAACACTAGCAGACAATTTCCAAAGCGCCTGATACTCACCCTGACGCCACTTAACAATTGGAACATAATGCCTATGATCAAACAATTCGAGTCCCTTCCTTTTCTATCGATAGTATTTTATTAAATACAGCCTACAAAGCTAAAACATTCAATGCGATGATGTCAATACGCCACCAAAATACAAATCCATTCGCACCCCCTACCAATGGCGTATAAGCCACTACCATATAGATAATAAACCCCCCAAAACTCATAGAAATCAGTAAATTACACACTTCTTCTTTCAAGAAAATAGGAGAACCCTTGAAAGCCTTACCTACACAACCAGCCCACCTATTCAAAATCGCTCAGAAAAGCACTAATTTACTCTTCGCCGAGCAACTTCTAGCAGATCCACTCCATCTCTGAGCAACAAATAAGCTGCATTAGAGAATCAATAGATATCACCATCCTCACTCCCTTTAAAGTAACGGACGCAAGACTCTCTAGGAGATCCGTTCCCGCCTTGATCCGCTGATGAGCACAATCCAACACATGCGCTATCGGCTCATCACTATCGATCAGCAGAACAGGACAGTCAGGAAAATTGGTTTGCAGCGGTATGTACTTCGACATGACATGTCATCCCTAACTTGGTTAAGAAGACTGCCGATCTCGTCGCCAAACGAGTGGGTGGCAGCCGTACGCGGGTTGGCGAACCGGTAAGTTAGTAAACCCGGCAGACCCGAAGGTCTCCCGCGCACAGCCGCCATTGATCGCCATCACCCGTACAGAAATGCACGCGCAAGGAGTCGATGACACGACTGCGCCTAACTTTAAACGGATCGCCAAATCCGGTCGCTGATTTTTCAGCGACAGGGAGAACTATAGGGAGGGAGGTTTGGGAGGAACAAGGCGGATTGGCTGCATTCGTTGTGAGGTATTTCGCTTCTTGATGAAGCCTTTTCTCTCCGAAAACCCTTTAGGTGTCTCCAATCTTTTTTGCGATGATGCCTCCCCTGATGCCATTCACGCGCCCGGCCCACTGCCGAGCGCATACCGTTTCCCGCCAGACTCATGGAAGACCCCACACGATGAATATCCCGACCCTTTCCGGCAACACCGCGCCCTCTCACCAGGCGCGTTATTACTACGGGCCCAACTACAAGAAAATGACCCTGGCGGGCCTGGTCTTCGGTGGGCTTTCGCTGTTCGCGGTGTTCGGCACACCCAGCGAGAACAACAGCGTGATCCGGCTGATAGAGGCCCTGGGGCTCAATGGTCATCTGGTCATGCAACTGCTCGGCGTCCTGGGCGTGGCCATGACCGCCGCCGCCGCGGGTGCACTGATCTTCCTGCGCGGTGCCGGCAATCGTTATGTGGTGCTGACGGATAAGAAGCTGGTGGCCCCGGTCAGCAACTTCAGTTCGAAGATCCGCGAGATTCGCCTGATCAATATCTCGGACGTCGAGCTGGTGGAGGTCTTCAACCAGCGCTTCATCCGCGTCCAGCACAGCGACGGCAAGATGGAACTGGTGGAGAACATGTTCAAGAACCAGGAGCTGTTCTACGACTGCTACAAGGCGATTGCCCTGGCCATCGAGGCCAAGGGCCAGAACGTGAAACGCGCGCCCGCCCGCAAGTAACCGCGCCGGGTTTCAGTCTGGCGTCTGCCGCTGCGGCACCGCTTCATCCTGATCCGCGGCAGGTTGGGCCTGTTGCGGGTCTTCATCTTCTTCACCGGCCTCGAGCAGAAAGTCCTTGCGACTCTCCTTGATGGCCTGGCGGATATCCGCGCCCTTGGTCGGGCAATTCAGCAGTGCAGCGATACGGTCGATGCGTGGCGCCATGGCCAGCCTCTCACTTTCAGGAAACTGGCTCGATAGTGCGCGTTTTCGTGGTGCCAGGCCATTACTTGCGCGCGTTTTGCCCTCAGGGTTGCTGCAAGGCCTCCAGGCGCTCGGCAATTTCCTCGTCGGGGAAACGCTGCTTCAGGGCGATGATGTACTGGTCGGCGACCTTGTCCTGGCCGGTCTTGCGCAGCCGCAATACCTCGCGCAGGGCGTCGTCGAGGATCGACTCCGACGCATGGCGTTCAACCGGCTCCTTGCCCTGCTCCTTACCCGGGAATGACGCCAGGTGCCCCAGGGACTCATAAGGCTTGGCGGTGAAGGCTTCGGTATCCCGGGTCAGCGGCAGGCCCGCCCCGGGTGCCGCGGGAGCGGGTGCCGACAAGGCGCCAGCGGCCGCCTCCGGCGTCGCAGCCAGTTCGAAGCGGTTCGATGCTTCCATGGTTGATTCCGCATGGGCGGATTCCGCGGGGGCAGCGCCGGCGGGCGCGGACTCGGCCTGGCGCCGTGCAAGCTGCGGGGCAGCGGCCTTTGCCACGGGTGCCGGCGCGGGAGCGAATGCCTGGCTCGGCGCCGGCTCTGGAGAGCGCTGCAACACGCCCAGCAGCAGGGTCACGCCGAACAGACCGGCGAACGCCACTTGCCAGCGCGGCTGGCGGCACAGATCGAACCAGCGTTGCCACAGGGAAGGCCGGGGTGCCGGGGCTTCGCGCCGGGCCGTGGCCATGATCAGGGCGTCGAGGCTGGCCGGCGGTTCGCCGTGGCTGTGCTGGCGAATGTGCTCGAGCATGCGCTCTTCTTCGGTAGGGGGAAGCTGTCGGGCGTCAGTCATGTCAGTACCTCCTCGGCCAGGAGCCGACGCAGTTTTTTCAGCGCATAACGGAAGCGGCTTTTCACCGTTTCCAGCGGCGTATCGGTAAGGCTGGCGATCTGCGGCAACTCCAGTTCGCCGTGGGCGCGCAGCAGGAACACCTCGCGCTGGTCGGCGGGCAGATCCTGCAAGGCGGCGTCGATGCGTTGCCGTTCACGGCTCAGGCTCAGGTGTTGTTCCGGGCCGCTGGCGTCATCGGCCAGGTCGTGCAGCTGCTCGTCGTAGCTGTCGTGCAGCGGGTTGCGCAGGCCGTGCTTGCGCCAGTGGTCGATCAGGCGGTTGCGGGCGATCTGGTACAGCCAGGTGCGAAAACTGGCCCGGCCCTGTGGCGCGCTGGTGGTGCGGATCAGGCTGAGCCAGGTGTCCTGGTAGACCTCGTCGGCCAGCTCGGCCTTGTCGCACAGGCTCAGCAGGAACCGGTACAACCCCTGGCGATGCCGCTGGTAGAGGACCTCGAAGGCGGCGCTGTCACCCGCGCGATAACGCGCCAGCAGCGTTTCGTCGCTGCTGGCGGGCTCTGGTCGATTCGCCGCAGGCATGGTCGTGCTGAACTCCTTCGGGTGGTGGGTCATGACGTTACTCACGGCGGCTCAAGGCCTCCCCGGAACGTCCCGGCTGATCCGCCGGAGCGGCAGTCTGCAGGCTCTGCGCCAGTTCCACCAGCTGCACGAACTCGCCGCGCAGGCCGAAACGGTCTTCGCCCTTGGCGCCGCGGGCCAGGGCGACGGTGTCCTTGAGGCCGAAGTCGCCGGTGTAACGAGCGTCCTTGAGCTGCTGGGCGAACGCCGCCACGGCTGCGGCAAATCTTAGATCATCGCTGGCCTGGACGAGTTTGCCGTGCTGTTGCGACGCCAGGATCGGCCGCTCGATCAGCCGGCTGCTGCCGCCCTGCGGTGCCTGGTAGCGTACCCGCAGCATCGCCAGCTCGTCGTCCTTGATGTTCGATTCCGACGACGCCTGGGCCTGGCCATAACGCAGCGGCTCCAGCCAGCCCTGCTCGCCCTTGGGCACGATTTCATACAGCGCGGTGACCGTATGCCCGGCCCCGATCTCGCCGGCATCGACCTTGTCGTTGTTGAAGTCCTCGCGTTTCAGCGCGCGGTTCTCATAACCCAGCAGGCGGTATTCGCTGACCTGGGCCGGGTTGAATTCCACCTGCAGCTTCACGTCCTTGGCCACCACCGCCAGGGTCGAGCCGAGCTGGTCCACCAGGACCTTGCGCGCCTCGCGCAGGTTGTCGATATAGGCATAGTTGCCATCGCCGGCGTCGGCCAGTTGCTCCATCAGGTACTCGTTGTAGTTGTCCACGCCAAAGCCGAGGGTGGTCAGCGACACACCGCTTTTACGCTGCTCGACGGCCATCTGCTTGAGACGGTCGAAGTCGCTGATGCCGACGTTGAAGTCGCCATCGGTGGCCAGCAGGATGCGGTTGATGCCGTTCTTGATGAAGCCTTGCCGGGCCATCTGATACGCCAACTGGATGCCCGACGCGCCGGCGGTGGAGCCGCCCGCCGTCAGTTGCTCGATGGCGTTGCGGATCTTCGCCTTGTCGCGCCCGGAAGTGGGCTCCAGCACCACCCGCGACTCACCGGCATACACCACCAGCGATACCCGGTCCTGTTCGCGCAACTGGTCGACCAGCAGCTTGAGGGTGCTTTGCACCAGCGGCAGGCCCTCGCGGCGATCCATGGAGCCGGACACGTCCACCAGGAACACCAGGTTGGCCGGCGCCAGCTCGGCGACGGCGCGATCCGAGGCCTTGATGCCAATGCGCAGCAGACGGGTGTGGGGGTTCCAGGGCGACGGCGCGATCTCGGTGGTCACGCCAAACGGCGAACCGTCGCCGGGCAGGGCGTAATCGTAGGGGAAGTAATTGACCAGTTCTTCCAGGCGCACCGCGCCTTGCGGCGGCAGGCTGCCCTGGTTGAGCAGACGCCGGACGTTGGCGTAGGCACCGGTATCGACGTCGACGCTGAAGGTCGAGACCGGAGCCTGCGCCACGCTGTGGATCGGGTTGTCCGGCAGGTTCTGGTACTGCTCCCGCGGTTCGGCGCGATAGCCGGCGGGCAGCGATTCGCGCGTCATCATCGAGGCGTGCCTGGGCGCCGGAGCGAGCGCCTTGGCGTTGTTGTATCCAGCCGGGATCACATCGGCGCGCGAGGCCTCGCTCGGCGAGGGCACGGCGGCCTGCGGCTCTACCGCCTCCGGGGCGGGCAAGGCACCGCCCCGGGTCTCAGGCGAGGACGGGCCGCAACCGGCCATGGCCAACAGCAACCCGGCGGCGCACCCCTGAACGGCGGGGCGAAGGAAATACGGAGAAAGGAACATGGGGGCTGACCTCGGGAGAAATTGATCCATTCCCTCCTTCAGACGAAGCCCCTCGGCGATTCGGGTTAAGCCCCGGAAAATTTTTTCTTAGCGCAGGTAGCGCCGCACCACGCTGCTGTTACGCAGCACGTGGCCGTTGATCTTTTCCAGCAGCTGGGCGCGGGTCAGGCCGGCCGGCAAGGCGTCGGGCGCCAGCTCCAGGGCGTAGATCTGGATGATGTAGTGGTGCGCGCTGTCGCCCACCGGCGGGCAAGGGCCGACGTAGCCGGTGGTGCCTTTGCTGTTGGTGCCGCCCAGCCCTTCCAGCGTGCCCTTGGCCCCCGCGCCCGCGGCGATCTGTCGGGTCGTGGGCTTGATCCCGTAATGCACCCAGTGGTCGATACCCTGGCCTTTGGCGCCGTCCGGGTCGTGCATCACGATGGCGTAGCTGCGAGTGCCCTCCGGGCCGGCGGTCCAGGCCAGGGCCGGCGACAGGTTATGCCCGCCACAGCCCTTGGCATCGCTGGCGCTGGCCGGGGTGAACAGGCGGTTGTCCGAGACACCGGGCACGTTCAGGGTGAAACGCTCCTGGGCCTGGGCCGGCAACTGCAGGCACAGCAGGACGGCGCCGGCGGCCAGCCAGGTATTGAGAGAGGCAAAACGGGACATACGCGAGCACCTTCTGCGAATGGGTTCATCGGAGCCTGGAAACAGGAGCCTGGAGACTATAGCTGCGCGGCGCAGCGTTGCGCTTGAGCAATATTGGCGCTGATTGAGCTTGAGCCGTGGCCGCTTGTAAACGAAAAAACCCCGGATTTTTTCAGCTCCGGGGCTTTTTTCGACGAGCGCCGGGATTTTTACCCGGCCGCCCTGATCCCGCGACCTTCAACCGGCCGCCGAATCAGCGCTCCACGGAATCCGCCAGCAACGGCGCATGCGGCTGGCGCTCGGGGTTCAGGCGCAAGAAACCGGTGGTGACAAGGCTGATACCGCCCTCCTCGTCGTTATGCACCGTCATGGTCCCGGGCTGGCGCATGCGCGCAAAGTTGGTGGCGCTGAGCTTGAAGCTTTCGCTCAGGCGCTGGTCGTCCAGCGCCGGCGACGGCAGGCGGCGCCGGGCAAAACTTTTGCTCTTGCGCTGCTGGTAACGCGCCCAGAGGATCAGCACGGCGGCGTTGAGCAGGGCCACCCACAGGTAGGTCTGCAAGGTGCCCAGCGCTTCCAGCACGCCGACCTCGATACGCGGGCCGTCGTGGGTGTCGATCAGCGGCCACAGGCCGCGTACCAGCAGGTACAGCAGGCCGATCCAGGCCAGCACGGTGAACGCCGCATCGACGATCACCAGCAATGGGCGTTGACGGGTTCTGATGATTTTCATCAGCGAGCCTCCTCTTCATCATCTATCGGCTTGATGCCACGGTCGGGGCTGACCCAGCGCGCACGCTTCTGGTGTTGGCTGAACAGCACCTTGGGGAAACTGACAAGCGTGGTGAACAGGCTGACGAGCCAGAACACCAGGGGGTACCAGACCACCCAGAACATGGTCTTGCCCAAGCCCTTTTCATACCGGCGATCGATCAGGATGCTGACCGCGAACTGCAGCAGGCAGACCATCGCCAGCACCAGCCCGGTGAAGGCCGGCGGCATCAGGCGGTCGACGGCGATGGCCTCGGGCATGACGATGAAATGGCCAACGCCCCAGAAGATCACCGACAGCAGGAAGGTGAAGGCCCAGCCGGTGGACAGGCAGTATTCGAACAGCAGCGGCCACAGGTAGCGGTGGCGCCATTGCCAGATCCCGCGGATGTTCTTGAACAGCACCTCGGCGCCACCCTGGGCCCAGCGCAGGCGCTGCTTCCACAGGCCGCGCAGGGTTTCCGGCATGAGGATCCAGCACAGTGCCCGCGGCTCGTAGAAGATGCTCCAGTGATCGAGTTGCAGCTTCCAGCTGATGTCGATGTCTTCGGTGATCATGTCCGGGCTCCAGTAGCCGACCCGGTGCAGGGCCGAGCGGCGGAAGGCGACAATCACCCCGGAGACCGTGAAGATCCGTCCGAACACCCGCTGGGTGCGCTTGATCAGGCCGATGATCGAAGAGAACTCGCCCACCTGGACCCGGCCCACCAGGGTCGAGCGGGTGCGAATGCGCGGGTTGCCGGTCACCGCGCCCAGGCGCGAGTTCTCCAGCAGTGGCGCCACCAGATAGGCGGCGGTGTTCGGCGCCAGCAACGCGTCGCCGTCGATGCACACCAGGTATTCGCTGCGCGCCGCCACGGCGCCCATGCGCAGGGCCACGGCCTTGCCCTGGTTTTGTGCCAGGTGCACCACCCGCAGCCGCGGATCCTCCAGCGCCAGGGCGTCCAGCACTTGCGCGGTGTTGTCCTTGGAGCCGTCGTTGATCGCGATGACTTCGATGTTCGGGTAGTGCTGGGCCAGCGCCGCGTGGATGGTGTCGGCCGCGTTGTCGCCCTCGTTGTAGCAAGGGATCAGGATGCTGATCAGCGGCTCGCCCGCCAGCGCCGGCGGCAGGGTGTCGTCCTTCCAGGGCCAGTGGCGTTCCCAGTGCAGCCAGAAGTACAGGCCGCCGGCGATCCACAGGCCGGACATGAACAGCGGGTAGAAGAACACGAAGTCCATCAGGAACTGGCCGGTCACCAGGAAGATCAGGCCCAGCGGCACACCGAGGACAATCGCCAGGACGAGCAGGGCTAGCAGTCGATCCAACATGATTTAGGGATTCCACTTGGTGGAGAGCGCGGGACGGATGGTCTTCAGGTCCGGCGAGTTCTCGAGAAAGTTATCCGGGTAGTAGCCGAAGCTGGTCGCGCCCTGGCGCTTGAGCCGGCCCATCCAGTCGGCCATCTGCGCGGCGTCGATATCGCTCGCCGGTTTTTGCGCCCAGTCCCGGGCCTGCAGTTCGAAGACGGTACGGTTGAGCGCGCCGGGGCGTGCCTTGACCGTGGCCACCAGTTGCTCCAGCCAGGCGCCGGAAGCCTTGCGCGGCTGGCCCTCCATCAACGGCATGGCCATCGGCGCGGTCCAGTCGTAATTGGCGAGGAAGTCGTCGAGGTTCTGGGCGAACCAGGCTTCGCTCTGCGGGTTGAGTATCGGCTCGGCGAACAGGTTGCGCGCGGTCAGCACCTGCGGCCCACGGATCGCCTTGACCTTGGCGGTCAGCTCATGGGTGAAGTCGATCAGGTAGCGGCTCTTGAAGCGGGTCCAGCGCTGCAGGGTCGCCGGATCGGCGCGCAAGGCGGCGATCGAACCGGGCAGGCCGTTGGCGGCATAGGCGCGCAGGGCTGCGGGGCTGGCGTCTTCGAAGTCGGAGAACACCGCGTCGTCGTGGTAGAGGATGCCGTCCACCGAGGTCAGGCGCGCCACGTCTTCGTAGATCTCACCGATGATGCGCCGCACCTGCGGGTCGAACGGCGACAGGCGCCGGTACTGGTCAGGGTCGACCGCAACCTGGCCGGTTTCCGGGTCCCAGCGGGTCACGCGTGGCAGGCTCGGGTCGAGGGCGAAACTCAGCACCGGCATCCAGGCGAACACCTTGACGTTGGCCCGGGTGCGCAGTTGCCAGGCGACCCGGTCGAAGATATCGGCGCGCACCGGCAGGTGGCGGTTGGCGAAGTACAGCGAGTGCACCAGGCCATCGCCCTTGGGGTCGGCGAAGGCTTGCAGGAACACGGTGTTGACGCCCAGGTCGGCCATGCGCTGGACCAGCTTGCCGAGGTTGATTTCCTGCTGCTGCGGGTCCGGGTCGTAGACGTTGTCCAGGTCGACATGGGCCACGCGCATCGGGTTGCTGGCCTCGACGCCGACGATGCTGTTGGAGAAGTGGATGCCGTCCGGGTCCGAGGACACCAGGAAGCGCGGGCTGCTCATCAGGTTGTCGAGGGCATCGAGGCCGTCGTCGAGGGTCAGGGCCATGTCGTAGCCCTCCTCGCCCACCACCCGCAGCGCGGTGCCATCGGCGGCGCCATAAGGCCAGACCCAGACCCGTGGGTTGTAGCCGGTGGCGGCGCGGATTTTTTTCGAGATCGCCGCCACGTCGCTGCGCAGGCGCGCCTCGAATTCGGCTTCGCTTTCATAGCGCCCGGTGTTGGCGTCATAGCGCCGGGTGGCGGCGGCCGGTTGCAGGTTGCCCTGGGGGTTGGCCAGCACGCCCTTGTGGTTGGCATCGGTGTGGGCGGCGATTTCCACCAGGCCGGAACGGGAGATCTCGCGGACCTGCTCCCAGGTCAGGAAGTCCGATCGCTTGTGCGGGGTGCCGGCAAAATCCACCGGCTGGTTCAGCGGGGTATCGACCCACGCCCCCACCGGCGCCAGCAGGGCATGCCAGTTGTAGCTGCGCAGCACCGGCAACACGCGGGTGTAGAAGCTCGCGTAACCGTCGTCGAAGCTCAGCAGCACGGCCTTGACCGGCAGCTCGGGGCCGCCTTTGCGCGCCGCCATGATCTGGTCCACGGTGACCGGCTGGTAGCCGTTCTCGCGCAGCCAGGCCAGCTGTTCGATCAGGCGTTCAGTGCGCACGGCCACCACCGCCTGGTCGGGGTCGCGGTCTTCGACGTCGTGGTAGGCAATGCCCAGCACGTGGTTTTTCGGCCACGGGGTTTCGCTGGCGGGCACCGGGCGTTGCGCCGGCGCCAGGAAATCCGCGGCGGGCTGGGCGCAGGCGCTGAGAATCAGGGCTCCCAGCAGGAGGATGCAACGGGTCATCGGAGGCATCTTCGGACTCTTCTAGAAGCGGTAGGTAAGGTCGAGGAGCAGGCGCAGGTCGGTTTCCCGGTCGCCGTCATAAGGCCGGTTGAGCACGCTCAGGGCGGCACCGGCTTCGAACACGTCGTTCCAGGTCACGCGCTGACCATAGCTGAGCAGGCCGATCGCCCCGGTGGAGTAATCGCGCTGGCTGTAGGTACCGGCGCCCACCTGGAACTGCTGGCTCCAGGAGGTTTCGTAGCGGTGATAGAGCACGTGGTTGACGTTCACCGTCGGCAGGACCGTGAAGTCCGACTTGGGGTTGAAGTAGGGCGTGTCTTCCTTGCTGTTGCGGCTGGCGCCGACTTCCAGGCCCAGGTCGACCTGTACGTGGGGCGTGGCATAGACGCCCTCGCGACCGGTGAGCACAGCTTCGAAACGGTTGTTGCCATCGCTGAAATGCGAGGGGCTCAGGGCCAGCCGCCATTCCCGGCTCTCGTTGGCCCGCCAGCGCACGAAGCCGCTGCCGCCATTGGCGTAGATGTTGCTGTTGAGCGCCCGCAGCGGCGTGTTGGCCGAGAGGTATTCCAGGCTGGCGCCGTACTGCCAGTGATCGTCGATGTCGCGGGCCAGGGACAGCCGCGCGCCCTGCTTGTCGTCGAAGCCGTAGGAGTGGTTGGAGACTTCCGCTTCCAGGGTCATGTCGCGGGTCCGGCGCTCCACGCCGATCCGCTGCCAGCGGTGATGCCCGGTGCCTTCCTGGAAGTCGCCGGTGGCATAGCCGAGGCCGCCGAACAGGCGCCAGTCTTCATTGATCGGCGGGCTGTAGAGCACCGTCTCGATGCCGAAATCCTTGCTCCCGGAAACCGCGCCGGCGCCGCTGTTGCCACCGCCGTAGCTCTTGCCGCCATAGGTCTCGACCCGCAGCTCGGCCATGTCGTGCACTTGGCGCTGGCGGGCCAGGCGCTGCACCTGACGGTTGTCGGGATAACGCTGCACCACGTCGTCGGTCAGGGCATCGAGCTGACGCCATTCCTGCAGGTCCTGGGCGGTGTGGCCCTGGGCAACCTCGAGGCCGACATCGCGCGGCGCCATGCTCTCGGTTTCCTTGAGCAGGCCCTCGGCGCGACGCGGCCAGTCCCGGGCCTGGTACAGGTTGGCCTGGGCCACGCGCAGGCCGATATTGCCCGGCGCCTGGTCCACCAGGCTGGCCAGGCGCTGCTCGCTGCCCGGCAGGTCGGCGCTGTAGGTGCCGGACTGCGCGGCGAGCTGCTGGGCGTCCATCCATTCATCGTTGGGGTTGCCCACCGGCAAGCCCTTGAGCTCGACCCGCGGTTTCTGGTTCCTGGCCAGGTCGTCGGCGACCTGTTGCGCCTCCTGCGGGCGGTCGCTTTCCAGCAAGGCGTAGTACAGCGCGGTGCTGTCTTCGACGCGGTCGCTGACATCGGCATCCGGCGCCGCCAGCACCTGGCGATAGAGGTCGCTGGCGATCTCCGGCTGGCGCTGGTCCAGGTAGGCGGCCGCCACCCAACGCCGGGCGTAGGTGGGGATGGCCACGTCTTCGGCGGTCAGCGTGCGGTACTGGTCAATTACCTGGGCGGTGCGTGCCCGGGCCTTGAGCGCGCCCATGCGGTCGATGCGCCAGCGGGTCACGTCGTCCTTGGCCGCCGGGTCCGGGGTCCAGGTGGCGAGCAACTGGTCGTAATCGGCCAGGGCGCGGTCGGCGATGACATAACGCTCTTTCTCGCTGCGGGTCGCCAGCTCGGCCAGGCGCACACGCTCGGCGGCCAGGTCGCCTTGCAGACGGCGCTCGATCAGCGGATCGATCAGCCCCGGGCGCTGGCGGGCCAGGCGCAGGGCCGGTTCTGGCAGGCGGGCCCGTTGCAGGGCGAACACGTATTCGCGGGCGACTTCCGGCCGGGTGCCGGCGCGGATAAACGCCTGGTCGAACTCGAACAGCGCGTCATACGGCGAACCGGCGCGGGTCAGGGCGTAGCCCAGGGCCAGGCGGCGGGTGGCATCGTCAGGCTTGGCCGCCACCAGTTCGCGGGCACGGCGCACGGCTTCCTCAGGCTTGCCGGCGTCGGCCTGGGTCAGGGCCAGGCCCAGTTGCAGGTCGGGGTTGCGTGGGTCGCGTTCGAGGGCCAGGCGGTACACCTGGATCGCCGCGTCCCAGCGCTGCAGATTGCGGTAGGCACGGGCGGTGGCGGTCAGCGCCTGGATCGGCAGCACCCGGCCACGGGCCTGGGTTTCATAGACATTCACCACCTCGCTGTCGAGGCCGGCCCAGCTGGCGATCTGCAGGTGGTCGCTGACCAGCCCGGCGTTCAGGCGGTCGGCCGGCACCTGGCGCAAATGGCTCAGGGCTGGCGCATAACTGCCGGCGCGGGCGTCGAGAATCAGGCGGTCGTACGCCGGGTCGGCGAGGGCCAGGGTCGGCCACAGCAATTGGCTGCATAACGTCAGGCGCAGCAGCGGTCGCAAACCATAAAGGCGAACAGGATGAACAATGAACGGCATTTCTTCAGCATCCTTACATGGCTAGCCGGGGTCTTGTGTCCCCCCGCCTGATACGTGCCAGGAAGCCGAATCAGATGACTCGGCCAGATTGGGGCGGAGTCTTCCATGCAAGGCTGATGCGGATGCGCAAATGCAATATTTCTTCAGATTCGTTTCTGCGCGAATCCGCGAACGACGTGGCCTGTAGCCATGTTCAAGGAGGCTCTGGGGGGGAATTCTCCAGCCAGCCACAGGCAAAAAAAACGCCCGGCGACTCCGTGGTACGGAGGCCGGGCGTTTCTGGCTGAAAACCCCGTGGAGGGGTTTTGCGCGGCTTACTGGATGGTGACCGGACCCAGTTTGCTCATGACAAAACCGACGAACTGCTCAGGTGTCATTTTCTGGCCGTTGAAGTCCACTTCGTTGTTGGCATAACGCAGCTTGGAGACGATGTCGTTGCCTTCCAGCTTGGCCAGCTGGGTGCCCAGCGCCATGCCGCTGACCATGTCGGCGGCCATGCTGCCCTGGTCGGCGATCGCCTTGGCGTCGGTCACGCCATCCAGCTGCGCCTGCACCGATGCCATGTCGGCGATCATCGGCTTGGACAGCAGCAGGTTCAGGTCCAGCTGGGTGAGCAGTTGCTTGCTCAGTTCGGCCGGCGGCAGTTCCATGGATTGCGGCTTGTTCAGGTCCACCACCAGGCTCAGGCGGCTTTCGCCATTGGTGGTCTTGAATGAGAGGTTTTCCAGGGCGATATGCGGCTGGGCGGCCAGCAGCTTGTCCAGGTCAGCCTTGACCTGGGCCTGCTCGGCCTCGCTCAGGTTCAGCTCGGGCGCTGGCTCCCCGGCGGCTTCGGCCGCGGCGACGGCGTCTTCGTAGGGTTGCAGCTTGTTCTGGTAGACCTGCATCAGCGACATGCCGGAGGCGATGTCGAGGTTCTTCATGCTCCAGGTCATTTGCGCCGAACCGACGGCTTTGCCGTTGAGGGCGACTTCGCCGATCTTGTAGTCGGCACGGCCGGCCAGGTGGGCGCCCTTCTCGTCGGTGGCGCTCTTGATCTGCGAATTCTTGAAGCTGAGCACCGACTGTTTCTCGCCGAACGTGGCCTTGGTGCTGGTCAGCTCCAGGGTGTTGTCTCCGACGTAGAAGCCATAGTTGCTCTTGGTCAGGTTGCTGGCCAGGGTCAGGCCGTTGAGCTCGACCTGCACCGGCGTCTGGTCTTCGGCGACGCTGTTGAGCTTGAGGCTGTCCATGTAGCCTTCGGCCTTGACCTTCTGCGCTTGGGCGCTGGTCGAGAGGTCCAGCTTCAGGCCGGAGAACTTGAGGGTCGACTTGTCGTCCAGGGCCGTCTCCAGCGGCAGCAACTCCAGGTTGCCGGTGGCGGAACGGTCGTAACCCAGGTTGACCACGCCCTTGAGCGGGGAAACATCCTTGGTGGCGGCGAACCATTTCTCGGTCAGGGCGTTCTTTTCCAGCTCGTAGTGACTGGTGGCCATGACCGGCAGCCATTTCAGGGTCATCAGGCGCGAGAACGGCAGCGGGCCGTGTTCGATGCGGTCGACGAACACCAGCTCGACCCCCTCGGCGCTGTCGCCGAACATCTCGCCCTGGCCCTTGAGGCGGTAGCGCGCGGTGCTGCTGAACAGGTTGCGCTCCAGCGATACCAGCTCCAGGCTGGCGGTACCGTTGGAACCGACCATGGCGGCCTGGAGTTCCTTGTTGGCGTCGGCGATAGAGGTTTGCAGCACCCCTTCCAGCTTGGTCCCGGTATACCAGGCGCCGCCGGCACTGATAGCGCCCACCGCGACGACGATTCCTAACAGTACGCCTGCTGATTTATTCATTATTTGACCCGATCGATCCGTTGTTGAAATGTGTGGTCGTCTTCCCTGAACCCGGCACGGGTTGTGGCTCGACTGTGCGTAAAACTGCCGAAGATTAGCACCGGCCAGGCCAGGCGGCCCAACCTTTCCATGTGAAAAGTCGTGAATGCGCAGGGCAGAAAGCTATAGCGCGTTTAGCCAGGTAAATCGCGGAGTCAGGATTTGCGGTTGCTACGCAACCGGTCGCAGCCTCGCGGGCTCGGCAGCGGCTACGTAGACGCCGCGTTCCTGTAGCCGCTGGCGCAGCCTGCGATCGGCGGCGCAGCCGTCGCTGGGCCAGACGGTGCGTTTCTTCAGGCAGATCGTGGACTCAGGGTTTGCGGTTGCTGCGCAACCGGTCGCAGCCTCGCGGGCTCGGCAGCGGCTACGTAGACGCCGCGTTCCTGTAGCCGCTGGCGCAGCCTGC
>NZ_JBWKVU010000003.1:628513-645650 GCF_059421865.1 Pseudomonas sp. GW821-FHT02B10
GATCGGCGGCGCAGCCGTCGCTGGGCCAGACGGTGCGTTTCTTCAGGCAGATCGTGGACTCAGGATTTGCGATTGCTCTGCAACCGGTCGCAGCCTCGCGGGCTCGGCAGCGGCTACATGGCTACGTGGCGTGTTCGGAGTATTCGACCTCCAGCGCGTCGAGCTGATGATCGAAGCTTTTCAGGCGCGCGGTCCAGGTGTAGACCAGCACTTCGAAATCGCGGTTGATCACCGCGCCGCCCGGGGTTTCCGAACGCGGGTCGCAGAAATCCAGCTGATAGCGTTCGCGGGCCATGGCGGCGGCGACATCGGACAGTTCGCGGGCGTTGTTCAGCCAGTGGCGACCGTCGGCGGCCTGTTTATCCAGCAGTACACACTGCTTTTTCAGGGCTTCGAGGCTTTTTTCCAGGGGGGTGCCGGTCAACTCGCCCATGACTTCCTGGAAGGTCCGCCCCGGCTGCCAATAACTGCCCCAGAAGTAACGGTCGAACACCGTCTCGACCCGGCGCAGGGCGACTTTGGTGTCCCAGATCGCCACCAGGGTCTTGCCCTGCTCCAGCTGCCTTTTCTTGATTTTCTGGGTCTGGAACGACGTCCAGGCCACGAAGACAATGGCGCTCACCGCAATCAGCGCGCTGGCGCTGTCGAGAAAGATCATGGCCTTGTCGATCTGGTGCGCCAGCATGACACCGTAGAAATAAGTCGCAGAAAGCAGCACCAGTGCGACGATGGCGCACCAGAAGCCGAGAGCATAAGGGTTTTTCATTATTGGAATCCCCATGACCATCACGTGCCTGACCGCTGGCCGAGCACTGGACGCAAGGTGCTCAGCCAACTGTTCAAAGCATAGCAACGGCCTCAGGGTTTGGCGGGGTTCGAGGCTTGCGTTCGTCCGCTTTCCCAGCCACCGCCCAGGGCCAGGAACAGGTCGATCTGACTCATCGCCACCTGGGTGTTGGCCGCGGCCAGCTGGGCCCGTACGTCGGTATAGGTGCGGGTCGCCTGCAGGTCGGCGAGGAACGACTCGCGGCCGGCCTGGAAGAAGCGATGGGTCTGGTCGGCGGCCTGCCGCGCCGACTGCTCGGCCTCGGCCAGGGCGTCGCGACGCTGCAACTGGGCACTGTATTGGGCCAGGCCGGTCTGGGTTTCGCGGATGGCGTTGAGCACCACCCCGTCGAAATGCGCCAGGGCGCCCTGGCTGGCGGCTTCGGCCTGGTGAATGCGTTCGCGGGCGCCGTTGGCCGGTACCGTCCAGCTGATCAGCGGGCCGAAGCCCCAGCGGTTGGTGGAGGGTTTGCCGAGGTTGTCGACAATGCCCACGGTGCCGACGGTCGCGCCAATGCTGATGTCCGGGTACAGCGCGCCAGTGGCGACGCCGATATCGGCGGTGGCCGCGGCCAGGCGCCGTTCGGCCTGGCGCACGTCGGGGCGGCGCTTGAGCAGGGTCGCGCCGTCACCCACCGGCAACAATTGCGCAATATGCGGCAGCTCGGCACAGCTGTCGGTGCCGGCCGGCAACTGGTTCAGCGGCTTGGCCAGGAGCATCGACAAGCGGAACAGGCCGGCCTGGCGCGCCGCTTCATAGCGCGGCAGCTCGGCGCGCAGGGACTTGAACTGGGTCTGCGACCGGGTGACCTGGGTTTCGTCGCCACGCCCGGCGTCGCGCAGGCGCTGGATCAGCGCGGTGCTCTGGGCCTGCAGGTCCAGGGAGTGCTCGGCGATCTCGCGCTCTTCGTTGGCCGCGCAAACCTGGGTGTAAGCCCGCACCACATCGGCCACCAGGGTGATGCGCGCGGTGTCGGCCGCGGCCTGGGTGGCATCGGCGTTGGCCTGGGCGGCCTCGATGCCGCGCTGCAGGGTGCCGAACAGGTCGAACTGATAAGAGGCGCTGACGGACAGGTTACCGACGTTGGCCACCGGCACTTTCTCCGGCAGCAGGAAGGCTTCGCCGGACTCCTGCAAGCGCTCGACCCCGGCCTTGACCCCGCCGCTCCAGCCGCCGGCCGCCTGGGCCTCGTCGACCTGGGCGCGGGCCCGCGCCAGGTTGGCCGCCGCGACCCGCAGGTCGGTGTTGGAGGCCATGGCCTGCTGCACCAGCTGGTCCAGCCGCGGGTCCTGGTACAAGCGCCACCAGTCTGCCGGGACCGGCGCCGAGACCACCTTGTCGCTCGATCCGGCCAGCTCGCCCTGTAAATCGCTGCGGTGCAGCGCCGCGTCGTCCGGCAGGTGGTAGTCCGGGCCGACCATCTGGCAGGCCGATAGCAGCAGGCCCAGGCCGGCGGTGGCTAAACGCAGGCCGCTGTTCATTGCCCCGGCTCCGACCGGCTTTGCGCCTGATCGTCGATGATCGACACGGTGGCGGTGCGCCCGGCGATCATGCGGAAGTCTTCCGGCACCTCGTCGAAGGCAATCCGCACCGGAATCCGCTGGGCCAGGCGCACCCAGCTGAAGGCCGGGTTGACGTTGGGCAGCAGGTTGGAGCCGCTGCTGCGGTCGCGGTCCTCGATGCCGGCGACGATGCTTTCGACATGCCCGCGCAGCCGCGCGCGATCGCCGACCACGCGGATATCGACGCTCTGGCCGATGTGAATGCCGTCGAGCTTGGTTTCCTCGAAATAACCGTCGATGTGGAAGGAGTTGCTGTCCACCACCGACAACACCGGGCGCCCGGCGGTGACGAATTCCTGGGTGCGTGGCGCGCGGTCGTTGACGTAGCCGTCCACCGGGCTGCGGATCACCGAACGGTCGAGGTTCAGCTGGGCGCTGTCCACCGCCACCTGGGCTTCGATCAGGGCCGACTGGGCACGGGCCACGCGGGACTGGCTTTCTTCCAGCTGCTCGCGCGGTACCAGGTTGCCCAGGCCGAGGTTACGTCTGGCCTCGCGCTGGGCCTGGGCCAGGGTTTCCTGGCGGTCGGCCAGGGACGCCTTGGCCTGGCGCAGGGCCAGGCTGAAGCGGTCCTGGTCGATGCTGAACAGCACCTGGCCGCGCTTGACCAGCTGGTTGTCGCGCACCTGCACCTGCTGGATCAGCCCGGAGACGTCCGGGGCGATCTGCACGATGTCGGCGCGGATATGCCCGTCCCGGGTCCAGGGCGCGAACATGTAGTACATCACCATGCGCCAGACCACCACGACCGCGAAGCTCACCACCAGCAACGTCAGGACCACACGGCCAATGGTCAATAAAGGTTTTTTCATGTCATCAGGTATCGACTGAGTGAGTCCACGGCGCCGAGCAGCAAAGCGTACAGACCAACGTTGAACAAAGCCCGGTGCCAGACCAGGCGATAAAAATGCAGGCGTGTCAGCAGCCCGTGGACCACCAGATACAAGCCATAGGTAAGGCCCATCAGCACCAGCAGCGTGGGCAGGAACACCCCGCTGATATCCAGGTCACCGATCATAAAGGCGCTCCATCGATGCCATGGGGCAGCGGTTCCTCAAGCTCGCCACCGCCGACGAACTCCACACCGGGCAGCAGGGCCAGGCGCAGACCGCTGAGGGCGTGCAGCAGATGCAAACGGGTTTCGCGGTCGTCCTGGCTGTGGGCATCCAGGGTGCGACGGGCGCGGTCCAGGGTCATCAGCAGGCCGCTCGGCGCCGGCAGGCGTTCGCCGGCCTTGAGGCAAGCCTTGAAATAGGCGCCGACCTCGGCCACCACCTGGCGCAACAGCACCTGCGCATTACCCTGGGCCCGCGGCGCATAGGCCAGCAGGTCCAGCAGGTTCAGGCCGACGCGCACTTCGCGCAGGGCGCCGCCGGTGTCCTGGCCGGTCATGGCCAGGCGCGGCAGGTGCTGCATCAGGCGGTCGAGCATCTGCACCCCCAGATGGCGGTGTTCGGCCAGGTTGGCGGGCTCGGTCATGCCGACGATGTCCTGCCAGCTGAAGCGGGTCATGCGCTTGGCCGCCAGTTCCGAGCCGAACGGCCGGGCGACCAGGGTCCAGACAAAGGCGAACAGCAGGCCCATGGGCCCGGCCAGGTTGGAGTTGGCGAAGCTCAGGAAATCGGCGTCGTAGGCGCCCTGGATGCTGATGAAGGACGAGGTGTTGACGATGGTCAGCAGCATGCCCAGGTAAAAGCGCGGCTGCACCGTGAGGGTGCCGACGCAGATGAACGGCACGGCGAAGGCCAGCACCAGCATCGGGAAATCGTGCAGGTTGGGCAGGATCAGGAACAGATAGAGGCTGGCGAACAGCACCGACATCGCGGTCCAGAAAAAGAACCGGTAGATCTGCGGCGCCGGGTCGTCCATCGAGGCGAAGAAGCTGCAGGCCACCGCCGCGAGGATCACCGCGCTGCCGCCGTCGGTCCAGCCCAGGAGAATCCACAGCACCGAGGCGACGATGATCGCCAGGACGGTGGAAGCCACCGAGTACAGCATCAGCCCACGGTCGAGGAATGGCGTCAGGCGGCCCAGGCGCCAGTGGCGATAGACCGCGCGCCAGATGTCCTGGCTTTCGCATTGGATGGCGTGTTGCAGGCTGCGGCAGTCCTGCCATAGGTCGATCCACTCGCCAAGGCGGTACAGGGCGTTGGAAAACAGCAGCTGGCGCCGGTCGTCGAGGGCTGCGGCGTCCGGTTGCAGCGCTTCGAGCTGGCCGCGCAGGGCCTGCCAGCGCTCGACCGAAGCACCCTGGGCGGTGCTTTCCAGCCATTGCCCGGCCTGAGCCAATAGCGGCGCGAACCGCTCCACCAGCTCCGGGGTACGTCGCTCCAGGGCGTACAGCGCATCGTCCAGGGCGTCCACCACGGGCAGCAGGTGGATCATGCGCCCGCGCAGCTCCTTGGTATTGCGCACGGTCTGCGGGCGCGCGCCCTCATGGGGCAACTGGCCGATCATCAGCTCCAGGCTGTTGAAGGTGGCGACCATGGACGCGCGCAAGGCGCTGACTTCTTCGGGCTGCACGTTGCGGCTGAGAAAGCGCTGGCTATAGGTGGAGGCATCGGCGAACCATTTGCCCGCCGAATCGACGAACACCGGCGCCAGCCGCCGTGGCCAGAACATACTGCCGATCACGGCCGCGCAGACGATGCCGAGGAAGATCTCCTCGGTGCGGGCCTCCGCCACGTCCCACACCCCCAGCGGGTTATCCACCACCGGCAGGGCGATCAGCGGCAGGCTGTAGCCGGCCAGCATCAGCGCGTAGCTGTTGGCGGTGCGCAGGTGCAGGGAGAGGAACAGCAGGATCCCGGTCCACAGGGCGATGATCACCACCAACAGATAGGGGCTTTGCACGAACATCGGCACGAACAGCACCGCCGCCGAGGCACCGAGCAAGGTACCAATCGCACGGTACAGCGCCTTGGAACTGGTGGGCCCGACGAACGGGCTGGAGACGATGTAGACCGTGGCCATCGCCCAGTACGGACGCGGCATCTGCATGAGCATGGCGATGTACAGCGCGATCATCGACGCGGCAAAGGTGCGCACACCGTAGAACCAGTCGCGCGCCGGCGGCACGCCGGTAAAGAATCCGCTCAAGAAGGCACCGCCGGCGGCTGGGCAGCCGACTCGAAGGCGCGGATCACCTTCAGCGCCGCCTCAAGGTCCGCGGGTGTGATGCCTTCCAGCACCTCGCGACGCAGACGCACCAGCTCGGCTTCCACCGACTGCACCAGCTCGCGGCCGGTGTCGGTCAGGCTCAGGCATTTGGCCCGGCGATCGTGGGGGTCCTCGGTACGGCAAGCGTAGCCGGCGCTGCACAGCTGGTCCAGCAGGCGCACCAGGGACGGGCTTTCCATCCCCGCCGCCTGCGCCACCGTCACCTGACGCACGCCCTCGCCCAGGCGCCCGATCATCAGCAGGGGCACGGCGCAGGCTTCGGAGATTCCATAGTTGACCAGCGTGCTCTGGCAGATCCGCCGCCAATGCCGGGCGGCGACCACCATGCCACTGCTGATATTCATCTGGAGTGATTCGAGAGAGTCAGGCAAAAGAAGGTTCGCATACTGTTAGTTTGCTAACTATCAATGGTGCATGAGGGGGTTAAATCCAGTCAAGTTTTGAAACAATTTAGCGACCGATCGTCGCCCCGAGAAAACCTGGACCGGCTTAGGTACTGAAGATATATATACTTGGTATATACGTTTTTGCAGGAACTGTCCCATGCCCAAACACGCCGTTTTCACGATGAAACTCGAAGCCGACTTGCGCGATCAGTTTATGGCCGAGGCCGAAGCCAGCCATCGCCCCGCATCGCAGATCGTCCGGGAAATGATGCGTCAGTTCGTGCAGGAACAACGGGAAGCCCGGGAGTACGAGGCCTTTCTGCAACAGAAGGTCGATACTGCACGCGCATCCATGACCGCTGGGAAAGGCATCGCCAACGATGATCTGGAAGCCACCTTCGCGGCCCGCAGGGCACAGGTAGCGCCCCGGCAATGAAAGTGATCTGGACGCCGCAAGCCGCACAGGACCGTGCAGACATATGGGATTACCTGCATGACCTGAATCCGCAGGCGGCGCTGGACATGGACATACGCTTCAGCCAATCGGCTACGCAACTGGTGCAACATCCTCAAGCCGGGCGCCCCGGATTGATCGCCGGCACCCGCGAACTGATCCCTCATCAAAGCTACCGTCTGGTCTATCAACTCCATCAGGATGCGGTGTGGATCCTGGCGGTGGTGCATACCGCGCGCCAGTGGCCTCTAACCGAAGCCTGATGCCTCAAGCCCCCCGCCCCTTCCTCAACAACACATCCAGTTGATCCACCACTTCCGCCCAGTCGGCGTCGTCGAGGATCTCGTTGCGCAGGAAATCCGCCTGGCTGCTGGTCCAGAAGAAGGCATCCGCCAGGTGCAGTTCCGGCTTGAGCGGCGAATGGGTGGCGATGAAACGGTCGATGCCCTCGGGGTCGTCGGGCAGGCCGAGTTGTTTGAACAGGGCGGGCAGGCTGTGGGATGGGGATTCCATGGGGGCTCCTGAACGGGTTGGGTGTTGGTTGAACCACTGCTGCGCAGTCGATCGCGAGCCAGCTCGCTCCTACAGAAAACAAGCATTTTTGTAGGAGCGAGCTGGTTCGTGAAAAGTGGGTACATACGCCAACGGCGCTAGTAACTGACCTCGCACACCTCGGCATGAGGCACCATTTTCAGGTACTCGTCCATGCTCAGATGCACCAGGTTGTTGTGGTTGCCGGCTTCCAGGTAGATGTCTTTCTGCCGGGTCAGCATCGGATCGATCACCACGTCCAGCCCATAGGATTCGCCCAGGGCCGGTACCGCGCCGCGTTCGCAATCGTTGAACAGATGCGCCAGGGTGCTTTCCCGGGTGATCTGCCATTCGTTGCTGCCGCGCACCTTGCTCAGATCCAGGTGGCGGCTGGCCGGCAGCACGGCCATCAGGTAGTGGCCATGACTGTCGTCGAGGATCACCGACTTGGCCACGCGCTCGGCGGGAACTCCCGCCACCCGAGCGGTCTCCAGGCTGCTCGACGAATGTGGATGAGCCACCACGTCAAAATCGCAATGCGCCTGTTCCAGGCTGCGTTGCACGGTTCTTGCCATACGCATGATGCACCTCGGTGTCCTGAACGGCTTTGCAGGACTATGGGTTAACGACTGTCACTCCCTTCACAAAGTCTAGGCCGCGCCGCCCTCGCCCACTGACGAACTTCCGAACGGCACGCGGGCGTGAGGCTGCTCAAAATTCGCTCAATCCCACGCTCTACTAGACTCAAGGACAAGGCCAGCGAACGGCTGGCAACCGAGGCACATGACTCTCCAGGAGGGTCGGATGAACGAGCGTGGGTGGCGGGCGACACTGAAAGGGCTACTGCTGGGTGTGCTGATCGGCCTGCCGACCGGGCACGCCCAGGCCGTGAAGCCAGTGGTGGTGCTCACCGTCAACGATGTGATCAGCCCCGCCAGCGCCGACTACGTGGTGCGCGGCCTGGACAAGGCCGCCGACGAGCACGCCCAACTGGTGGTGCTGGGCATCGACACCCCGGGCGGCCTCGACACCTCGATGCGCTCGATCATCAAGGCGATCCTCGCCAGCCCGGTGCCGGTGGCCAGCTACGTCGCCCCCAGCGGCGCCCGCGCCGCCAGCGCCGGCACCTACATCCTGTATGCCAGCCACATCGCCGCGATGGCCCCGGGCACCAACCTCGGGGCCGCCACCCCGGTGCGGGTCGGCATGCCGGGGCAGCCCGACCCGGGCGGCAACCCACCCGCCGCGCCACGCTCGGACAAGAACCCGGAACCAGACACCGACACCCTCAGCCACAAACAGATCAACGACGCTGCGGCCTATATCCGTGGCCTGGCGCAATTGCGCGGACGCAATGCCGAATGGGCGGAACAGGCCGTGCGCGAGGCCGTCAGCCTGCCGGCCCAGGAAGCCTTGAAGCTGAAGGTGGTCGACTATGTCGCCGATGACCTGAACGGCCTGCTCAGGCAACTCGACGGCAAGTTCCTCATCGCCGCCGGCCAGGCGGTGCAGCTGCATACCCTGGGGGCGGCGGTGATCCATCACGACCCGGACTGGCGCACGCAGTTGCTGTCGGTCATCACCCACCCCAGCGTGGCGCTGATCCTGATGATGATCGGCATCTACGGGCTGTTCTTCGAGTTCGTCAACCCGGGCACCGCGGTGCCCGGCGTACTCGGCGGCATCTGCCTGCTGCTCGGTTTGTACGCCTTGCAACTGCTGCCGGTGAACTACGCCGGCGTGGCCCTGATCCTGCTGGGCATCGCCTTCATGGTCGCCGAAGCCTTTCTACCGACCTTCGGCGTCATCGGTTTCGGCGGCATCGTCTCCTTTGTCGTCGGCGCGGTGATCCTGATGGACACCGATGTCCCGGGCTATGGCATTCCCCTGCCGCTCATCGTCGGCCTGGCGGTGGTCAGCGCGCTGCTCCTGGCGACGCTGGCGAGCATGGCGCTGCGCGCGCGACAGCGCCAGCAGGTGGCCGGCGACGCGGGGCTGGTGGGCAGTGTCACGGCGATCACCGCGGTGCAAGCGGGCAACCCTTACAACGGCTGGGTGCTGTTGCAGGGCGAACACTGGCAGGTCCTGAGCGCAACGCCGCTGCAAACCGGACAACAGGTACGGGTGGTGGCGCGCAAGGGGCTGCTTCTGGAAGTGACGACGGCCGAGGCCGCGCCGCGAGGAGGATGAAATGGGTCTGGAATTAGGTTTTGGCGCGCTGCTGGCGCTGCTGTTGGCGCTGGCGGTCTCGACGTTTCGCATCCTGCGCGAATACGAGCGCGGGGTGGTGTTCCAGCTCGGGCGCTTCTGGAGGGTCAAGGGGCCGGGGCTGGTCCTGCTGATTCCGGTCGTCCAGCAGATGGTCCGCGTCGACCTGCGCACCGTGGTGCTCGACGTGCCGCCGCAGGATGTGATCACCCGCGACAACGTCTCGGTCAAGGTCAACGCCGTGCTGTATTTCCGCGTGCTGGACTCGCAGAAGGCGATCATCCAGGTCGAGGATTTCCTCATGGCCACCAGCCAACTGGCCCAGACCACCCTACGCGCGGTGCTGGGCAAGCACGAGCTGGACGAACTGCTGGCCGAGCGCGAACGCCTGAACGCCGATATCCAGCAGGTGCTGGACGCCCAGACCGACGCCTGGGGCATCAAGGTGGCGAACGTCGAGATCAAGCATGTCGACCTCAACGAATCGATGATCCGCGCCATCGCCAAGCAGGCCGAAGCCGAGCGCGAACGCCGGGCCAAGGTGATCCACGCCGAAGGCGAATTGCAGGCCTCGGAAAAACTCATGCAGGCCGCCGAAATGCTCGGCCGCCAGCCCGGCGCCATGCAACTGCGCTACATGCAGACCCTGGGCGCGATTGCCGGCGACAAGAGCTCGACCATCGTTTTCCCGCTGCCCATCGAATTCCTCAAGGGCATGGCGGACTTGTCGCCGAAGAGCTGAGACGCGTTTGCGGGACTGCGCTGGCCGCCCTGCTGCGCCACTGTTCCAGCGCCGCGTAAGGCGCCTGCGCCCATTGCTCCAGCTGTTCCCGCAGCCGCGCTGAAGCCTGTTGCTGCTTGCCCTGGCGATCATCGACAAAGGCCTGCGCCGGCTGCTTGGCATGCTGGCCGATACGGGCGAAGGCCGCTCTGCGTTGCTCGGCGCCCAGGCCGAGAAAATCGCCCAGGTGGCCGTCCATGGCGGCGGGCAGCTGGCTGTAGTTCAGCGCCAGGCCATGGTGTTCGCGGCAGTGTTCCAGCCCCAGCTGCAACAAGCGCCCCAAACGCCGGGCGACCCAGCTTTCCCGGTCCTGGAAAGGCTCGCCGTCGTCCAGCGCGCTGGGCCCGATCAGGCCCGGCGTCATGTGCATGCCGGCCCGGCGCAGATGCGACACGGCGATTTCCAGCGGGTCGCGATACACAAACAGCCACGGCGTATCGGCGAAGCACTGGCGCAGCAGCGGCAGCTCGCCGATGTTCCAGGCATCGAGCTTGATCACCAACCGCTGCTCAGTACCACGGCGTACCTGCCCATAGGCCGACAGCAGGCCCACAAGCGCGGCAGCCCGCTCCTGTGGCGCCAGCGAGCCGCGCAGCAGGGCATCCAGCGGCGGCGGTTCGGACACCATGACATGGTCGTCCAGGCAGGCCAGCATCTGGCTGAGCAGGGTCGAGCCGCAGCGCGAGGCATGAAAGATAAAGGCACTGGGAGCCAGACCCGGGCTGCGTTGACGCCATTCGGTCAGGGCAGACAAAGGCGTCTGGCGGCGGAACGCCTGATTGAACGGCAGGCGCAGGGCCTCTTCGACCGCCTCGCGGAAAAACGGCTGCGACAGCGGCCTGTCGCCGAACCAGCACCAGTCGACCCGCCACTCGTCACCCGGCTGCCAGAGACGGATCGGTAACCAGCCGCGCAGGTTCAGGCCATCCATTGTTCATTCCACAGACGCCGCCCCTGGCGCATGGCCGAACGCAGGTCTTCACGGGTGAACGCCAGGCCACGCTCGGCCGCCAGGGCCAGGGTGCGCTCGATAAAGGCTTCGCTATCGGTCGGCGCCTGCAAGGCCTGGCACAGCGCAGTGTCCTCTTCAAGCAGCCGGCAAAACCGCGCGAAGTCCAGGGCCGCGCGGCCCAGGCCAGGCGCCGGGGTGGTCGGCAGGCCCTCGGCAATCGCCTGCTCCAGCCAAGGGTCGGGGCGACAGTCGAGTACCAGATGAATACGTGCCTGAGTGTCGTAGTTATCCACCCGATGCGGGCGCGACAGGTCGAGAAACCAGCACTCTCCCGCCAGCATCGGCATGCGCTGCCCGTCGAGCAGGAAATCCACCCGCGGCGGGCTGAGCAGGGGGATATGCAGGCGCAGGTCGGCGTCCGGGCCGCCCAGGTCGTAGTCGCGGTGTTCATGAATGCGCGCCCCCGGCCCCAGCCGCAGCAGGCGCGCCGAGACGATCCGCAACGGCAAGTGCCGCAATGCCTGTTGCCAGTCCGGGTCCTGCCGCCAGGGCTCGCGCTGCACCGGCAGGCCCTTGCCCGGCGCCAGCTCGGAGGGCGCGTCAAGCGCCGAGATCAAGGCCACGCCGCTCCAGTCGCCCTCGTAATAGCCGCCGTTGAAGTGGCCCTGCCAGGCGCTCGCATCGATTCGCGCCAGGGCGCGCAACAGCCGTGGCAGGTCCACGCTGACGGGCAGGCGGGCGAACGCCGGACGGCTCATGAGGCCGGCAGCACCTGGCGTTCGACCAGCCAGCCGAGCAATTGCCCCAGGCAGTCCTCGACCGACTGAGCCCCGGTATCCAGTTCCAGCGCGGCCCGTGGCGGCTCGTAGGGCGCCGAGATACCGGTGAACCCCGGCAACTCGCCGCTACGGGCGCGGGCGTAATGGCCCTTGGGATCGCGCTGCTCGCAGACCGCCAGCGAGGCGCTGCACCAGACTTCCAGGTAGTCCTCGCCCAGGCGCCGGGCGAACAGCTCACGCTGCTCGATCAGCGGGGCAATCATCGCCAGGATCACAATCTGCCCGTTGTCCACCAGCAGGGCTGCCAGCTCGCTGGCGCGGCGGATATTTTCCCGGCGGTCGGCCTCGGCGAACCCCAGGTCGCGGTTCAGGCCGCCGCGCAAGGCATCGCCGTCCAGCACCAGGCTCTGCCGACCGTGCTGGAACAGCCCGGCCTGCAGCGCCTGGGCCAGGGTCGACTTGCCCGCCGCCGGCAGGCCGGTCAACAGGATCGCCACACCGCGATGGCCGTTTCGCGCCTCGCGCTGGGCGCGGCTGACGCTGGCCTGGGGGGCCTGCAGGTTATTGTCTTTGGGCATGGGCCACCGGCGTGCTGATGTTGCCCGCCGCCCAGTCGGCCTCACGGCTGGCCAGCGCCGTGGCGATGGACTGCACCTGGGTCGATTGCACCTCGTCGGGCAGCGGGTCGAGGCCGGCGCTGGCGAAGATCTGCCCATAGGCGTTGCGCAGGTCGGCATAGGCCAGGTCGCGCCGCAGGTCCGCCTGCAAGGTGTTCAGCTCGCCCTGGATCAGGTCCAGTTCGCCGATGCCGTTGGCCTGGTAGCGGTTGCGCAGCTGGCCGACGATCTGCCCGTCGATGTCCGCCAGCTCCTGGCTGGTCTTGAACTGGCGCAAGGCGTCGCGGTAGTTGGCGTTGGCCACGTAGACCTGGGCCAGCACGGCAATCGACATGGCCTGGCGACGGGCCGCGGCGACGTCTTCACCGGCCTTGGCGGTGTCGATGGCCGCCGGCGCGGAGAGCACATTGAACAGGTTCCAGGTGACCTTCACCCCGTAGTCGGCCCACTTGTCGTTGACCAGGAACGAGTTGCTGTCGTAATGCCCGCCGGCGGAGAACTCCAGGCCCGGCAGCAGGCGCAGCATGGCCTTGCGGGTTTCCGCGGCGCTGATGCGGCTCTGGTAATCCTGCTCGCGCAGTTCCGGGCGGCTGGTCAGGGCCTCGTGCTCGAGGCGGGCCATATCGACCTTGAGTTCCGGCACCGGGTAATCGTCGCTGGTCGCCAGGGTCAGGTGGGTGGTCATCGGCAGGTTGATCAGGGTCGCCAGCTCGGTCTTGGCCAGGGACAACGCCCGGCGCTGCTCCTCCAGCTGGCGCGTGGCCTCGATCAGCGAGCGCTGGTAGGCCAGGGCCTGCACCGGGTCGCCGATGCGTTGCTGGCTCATGCTCTGGCTGTTGCTGCGGGCCTGCTCGACCCGACCCATGAGGCTGTCGATCTGCTTGAGCAGGCGTTCGGCCGCCACCGCCCGCCAATAGGCCGAGCGCACGTCCTGGACAATGGTGTTGATCACCTTGCGCCGACGCTCCTGGACGATCAGTCGCTGGTCGCCCTGCTGCTTGGCGTTGATGTAGCTGACGCCGAAGTCCAGCACGTTCCAGACCATGGTCAGGTCGGCCACCCTACGGTCCCGATCCTGGGAGGTCGAAGGTTCCAGGGACTGGGTGCCGGTCTCCACGCTCTGGCTGCTGGAGGCGCTGACGTTGTTGCGCCCCACGTAACCGGCGGAGAGGGCCATGCGCGGCAGCATGTCGAAACTGGCGAGGTCCAGCTGGCGCTTGGCCAGGGCCTCTTCCATGATTTTCAAGCGGCCTTCGAGGTTGTACTTCACCGCCCGGGCCATGGCCTGGTGCAGGGTCAGCGGGCCGCTCAGCGGTTCCTGGTCCTTGTACATGCTCTGCAGGTCGCTCCTGGCGCGCTGCTCACTGGCACTGCGTTCGATCGGTTTACTGCTGACGGCACAACCGCTGACCATCAGCGCCAACAAGCTGACCCCGAACAACTTCTGACTTTTATTCATCCTTGTCTCGCCCCTGGGTGCCGCATCGTATTTATGTAGTGTTTCAGGCCTGCATTGCGCTGATGCCGGCCTGTTCGAACGCCTTGGCCAGATCGCGGATCGGCCGTTGTTCTGTGTCTTGCATCACTTGCAATTGCTGGGTCAGCGACGGTGCCCCGAACACCCCGCGCCCGCCCTGGGAAAGATCGCCGGCCTTGGGCTTGTCGCCGAAAGACTTCAGCGAACCGCCATCCTCGGCGGAGTCCTGGTCGAACAGCAGCGACAGCGTGCTTTGGCTGAACACCCCGCCATCGCCGCCACCGAAGCCGAGGAAGCCATGGCCATTGCCATCGCCCCCGGCATCGCTGCTGCCGAACACCTGGGCAATGAAACTCGGCGCCAGGGCCCCGCGATTGATGAAAATATCCCCCAGCGGCCGGATGCCATCGCCCAGCACCCGCTGCTCGAACAACGGCGCGAAGGCCAGTGGCGAGCCCAGGTCGCCAACGGGTGGCGTGGTGACCGTGGGTTGCAACGGCACATAAGGCGGCAGCGGCGGAACCACCGGGTCGCTCGAACGGAATTCCGGATCGCCCACCGGCAGCTCCGTGGGTGGGTTGGCCGCCGGCACGGTGTTGATCGCGTAGTTGTTGGAGTCGGTGCTGCCAGCGCCGGTATTGCCGAAGGAGTCGCTCACCCCGCTGTTGTTCAGGGTGATCAGGTTGCTGGTGTCGCTGATATTGGCGGTTGGCGTCAGGGTCGCGGTCCAGGTCCGGCCGCCGTCGCTGCTGCCCAGGGCGCTCAGGGTGCCGTTGGCCACCGTCAGGTCCGAGTTGGTGAAGCCGCTCACCGCTTCGCTGAAGGTGATGGTCACGCTGCTGGTCTGGCCCACGCCGAGGCTGCTGTTGGCGACCACGATGGTCGCGGTCGGCCGCTGGGTATCGATCAGGTAATTGTTCGAATCCGTGCTGCCCAGCCCGGTATTGCCCGAGGCGTCGCTGACCCCGCTGTTGTTCAGGGTGATCAGGTTGCTCGTATCGCTGAGGTTGGTGTTCGGGGTGAAGGTCGCGGTCCAGGTGATGCCGCCATCGCTGCTGCTCAGCGCGCTCAAGGTACCGTTGGCCACCGTCAGGTCACTGTTGTCGAAGCCGCTCACCGCCTTGCTGAAGGTGATGGTCACCAGGGACGTGTCGCCCACGGCCAGCATCGGGTTGGCGACCACCACGGTAGCGGTGGGGCGCACGGTGTCGATGACGTAGTTGGCCGAGTCGGTGGTGCCACTGCCGGTGTTGCCGACGGCGTCTATCACTCCGGCATTGTTCAGGGTGATCTGATTGCTGCTGTCGCTGATGTTGATGGCCGGGGTAAAGGTGGCGGTCCAGGTCACCCCGCCATCGCTGCTGCTCAGGGCCCCCAGGGTACCGTTGGCCACTGTCAGGTCCGAGTTGGTGAAGCCGCTGATCGCCTCGCTGAAGGTGATGGTGACCGTGGTGGTTTCGCCCGCTTTCAGGGCCGTGTCGGCCAGCACGATGGTGGCGGTCGGCCGCCCGGTGTCGATGATGAAATTGTTCGAGTCGGTGCTGCCGCTGCCGGCATTGCCCGCCGCGTCACTGACCCCGCTGTTGTTGAGGCTGATCAGGTTGGTCGCATCGCTGACGTTGACGTTCGGGGTGAAGGTCGCGGTCCAGGTGATGCCGCCGTCGCTGCTGCTGACCGCGCTCAGGGTGCCGTTGCTCACCGTCAGGTCACTGTTGTCGAAACCGCTGACCGCCTCGCTGAAGGTGATGGTCACCAGGCTGGTTTCGCCAATCGGCAGGATCGGGTTGGCCACCACTATGGTCGCCGTTGGGCGAGCCGTGTCGATGACATAGTTGTTCGAATCGGTGGTGCCGCTGCCCGTATTACCCGAGACATTGATCACGCCACTGTTGTTCAGGGTGATGACGTTGCTGGTATCGCCGACACCCGCAGTCGGCGTGAAGGTAGCGGTCCAGGTGACCCCGCCATCGCTGCTGCTCACCGCGCTCAGGGTACCGTTGGCCACCGTCAGGTCGCTGTTGTCGAAACCACTGACCGCCTCACTGAAGGTGATGGTCACCAGCGAGGTTTCGCCAGCCTTCAGGGCCGTGTCGGCGATCACGACGGTGGCCGTCGGCACTACGGTTTCGATGCTGTAGTTAGCTGAGCTGGTGGTCCCGGTACCGCTGTTGCCGGCCACGTCGGTGAAACCGGTGTTGTTCAGGGTGATCAGGTTGCTCAGGTCGGTGATGCCCGCCGTCGGGGTGAAGGTGGCGGTCCAGGTGATACCGCCGTTGCTGCTGCTCACTGCGCTCAGGGTACCGTTGGCCACTGTCAGGTCGCTGTTGTCGAAACCGCTCACTGCTTCACTGAAGGTGATGGTCACCAGCGAGGTTTCGCCGGCCTTGAGGGTCGAGTCGGAGAGGACGATGGTGGCGGTCGGACGCAGGCTGTCGATGGCGTAGTTGTTGGAGTCGGTGGTGCCACTGCCGGCGTTGCCCGCCCCATCCGTAATGCCGGTGTTATCCAGGGTAATCAGGTTGCTGCTGTCGCTGATACTGGCAGTCGGGGTGAGGGTCGCCGTGTAGGTGATGTTATCGCTGGTGCCCAAGCCGCTCAGCGTACCGTTGGCCACGGTCAGGTCAGCCAGGGTGAAGCCGGTCACCGCCTCGCTGAAGGTGATGGTCACGGTACTGGTCTGGCCCACGCCCAGGGCGCTGTCGGCGACCACTATGGTCGCGGTCGGACGCACGGTGTCGATCGCATAGTTGTTGGAATCGGTGGTGCCGCTGCCGGCGTTGCCCGAGGCGTTGGTCACTCCGCTGTTATCCAGGGTGATGACGTTGCTGGTGTCAGTGATGCTCGACGTCGGGGTGAAGGTGGCAGTCCAGGTGATGCCACCGTCGCTGCTGCTGACCGCGCTCAAAGTGCCGTTGGCGACGGTCAGGTCGGCGTTGCTGAAGCCGCTCACTGCCTCGCTGAAGGTGATGGTCACCAGCGAGGTTTCACCGATCTTCAGGTTGTTATCCGCCACCACGATGGTCGCGGTCGGCAGAACGGTGTCGATGCTGTAGTTGTTGGAGTTGGTGGTGCCGCTACCGCTGTTGCCGGCCAGGTCGCTGACCCCGGTGTTGTTCAGGGTGATCAGGTTGCTGGCATCGGCGATGCCGACGGTCGGGGTGAAGGTCGCGGTCCAGGTGATACCGCCATCGCTGCTGCTCACGGCCGTCAGGGTGCCGTTGGCGATGCTCAAGTCGGCGTTGGTGAAGCCGCTCACCGCTTCGCTGAAGGTAATGGTCACCAACGAGGTTTCACCGGCGCTGAGAGTACTGTCGGCGACCACGATGGTCGCGGTCGGCCGCACCGTGTCGATCGCATAGTTGTTGGAATCGGTGGTGCCGCTGC
>NZ_JBWKVU010000003.1:645750-682213 GCF_059421865.1 Pseudomonas sp. GW821-FHT02B10
GTCCAGGTAATGCCGCCGTCGCTGCTGCTCACCGCGCTCAGGGTGCCGTTGGCGACGGTCAGGTCGGCGTTGGTGAAACCCGTCACCGCCTCGGAGAAGGTGATGGTCACCAGCGAGGTCTCACCGATCCTCAGGGCATTGTCGGCCACCACTATGGTCGCCGTCGGGTGCGCGGTGTTGATCACGTAGTTGCCCGAGTCCGTGGTGCCGCTACCGGTGTTGCCGGCCAGGTCGGCGATGCCGGTGTTGTTCAGGGTGATCAGGTTGCTGCTATCGCTGATGCCATCGGTCGGGGTAAAGGTGGCGGTCCAGGTGATGCCGCCATCACTGCTGCTCACCGCGCTCAAAGTGCCGTTGGCAATACTCAGGTCGGCATTGGTGAAGCCGCTCACCGCTTCGCTGAAGGTGATGGTCACCAGGGAAGTTTCGCCCGCCGTGAGGGTGCTGTCGGCGACCACGATGGTCGCGGTCGGGCGCACCGTATCGATCGCATAGTTGTTGGAATCGGTGGTGCCGCTGCCGGCGTTGCCGGCCAGGTCGGCGATGCCGGTGTTGTCCAAAGTGATCAGGTTGGTCGTATCGGTGATGCTGGCGCTCGGGGTGAAAGTGCCGGTCCAGGTGATGCCGCCGTCGCTGCTGCTCACCGCGCTCAGGGTGCCGTTGGCGATGCTCAGGTCGGCGTTGGTGAAGCCGCTCACCGCTTCGCTGAAGGTGATGGTCACCAGCGAGGTTTCACCGACCCTCAAGGCGTTGTCCGCCACCACTATGGTCGCGGTCGGCCGTACGGTATCGATCGCATAGTTATTGGAGTCGGTGGTGCCGACCCCGGCGGTGCCCAGGCCATTGATGACCCCGGTGTTATCCAGGGTGATGACGTTGCTGGTATCGGTGATGCTCGAAGTCGGGGTGAAGGTGGCGGTCCAGGTGATGCCGCCGTCGCTGCTGCTCACCGCGGTCAGGGTGCCGTTGGCGATGGTCAGGTCGGCGTTGGTGAAGCCGGTCACCGCCTCGCTGAAGGTGATGGTTACCAGCGAGGTCTCGCCGATTTTCAGCGCGCTGTCCGCCACCACTATGGTCGCGGTGGGCGGTGGTGCATAGGCGGTATTGAGGATGCCGCCGTCGTTGTAGATGGTCGCCACCGACGTCGGCGAAGTACCGGTGCTGCCACCGCCCAGCGCTACGCCACCGGCGCCACTGGCCGCCGCGTTACCGCTCAGCGCGGCGAAGTTGGCCGCGGTGATCAGGAAGGTGCCCTTGTTCCAGACCGCGCCGACGCCGCGGCCGCCAATCCCGCCATTGCTGGCGTTGCTGCCTTGGCCGCCACCACCGCCACCGCCGCCGCCCGCGCCGATGTTGTTGCTGATGGTCGAGGTGCCGATCACCGTGAGGGTGCCGCTGGAGGCGTTGTAGATCCCGCCGGCGGCATTGCCGCCCGCGCCGCCGACCTTGTCCCAACCCGCGCCGCCGCCGCCACCGCCGATGGAAATCGTGCCGTTGGTGGCCGTGGCGCCGTTACCGCCGTTGCTGTAATAAGACACGCCCACGCCGCCGGCGCCGCCGGTGCTGGTACCGCCGCGACCGCCCATGTGGGTGGCGTCGTAGCCACCGCCATAACCGCCCACGCCACCGCTGCCTGCCTGGCCGCCCAGTGTGCCGGTGCCGGGGCCGGCGGAACCGCCGTGGCCGCCACCCTGGCCACCCAGCCCGCCGCCGCCACCACCGCCACCGCCGTAGAACGCGCCGGTGACACCGCCGCCACCGCCGCCGCCCGAAGCCGCGTTGGAGGTCACGGTGACGTTGTTGAGGGTGAGGTTGCCGGCGTTGAAAATCCCCCCGGCCATGGCGCCGGTCGCGCCATACCCACCGTTGCCGCCGTTGCCCGAGACCAGGCCCCGGGTGATCACCAGGCCATCGAGGGTCACGGTACTGCCCGCGGTCACTTCGATGACGCGGGTGCGGTACTGACCGTCGAGGATCACGTCCGCCGCGCCGTCGTTGTTCAGGTCGCCGTCGATGGTCACGTTCTTGTTGACCAGCAGTTCGGAGGTCAGCTGCACCGTCATGCCGCTGCTGAAGGTGACGATGTCGCCGTTCTGCGCCGACGCCAGCGCCGCCCGCAACGAACCCACGCCGGTGTTGGCGTTGTTGGTGGCGGTCCAGGTCGCCAGCCCCCACTGATAATCCTGCATGGCCTGGGTGGACAGCACGTTGGCGCTTTCGATGGTGCCGGTGGCGATCTCCAGTTCCCAGTCGCCCCCCAGGCCGGTGCGGTCGCTGGAGGCGGCCACGTCGCGACCGGTGAGTTGCGCCAGCGAGTCGACGAAACTCAGGCCGCGTTCACCCTCGGCGGTGTAGCAGCCGTAGATCAGGATATCGCCGCCGGCGTTCATGTCCTGGCCGATGTCCGCCAGCACTGCGCTGCGCGCCTGGACGTTGTCGGCCGAGAGGTAGCTGTTGCCCAGCCACAGGTCGCCGGCATTGCCGTGGGCGATGATCTGCACCGAACTGACGCCCTGGTGCTGGTCCAGGTAATCGGCGATCTGCTGCAGGCCATCCTGGTTCGCCCCCAGTTGCACCACCTGGGTGCCGGGCGCCAGGCCCTGGAGCAGGCTGTCGGCGTCCTTGACCCGCGAATCGACGAACACCACCGTCAGCCCCGGTACCGCGGTCGGGGTCGCGGCATCGGCCTGGCCATGGGTGTCCTGGCTGACGCTCGGCTGATCGGCGGCGGTCGGCGTCTTGGCCACGTCCGTGGTGGTGTGGCTGTCCGGCTGGGCGACATCGGCCACCGTCGCCGCCACCGCACCGTCGAACAGCATGCGCGGCTCCAGCGGCATGATCATCGGAGAGGCCAGGGCATTCGCCCGCCCGGTGGCCCGCTGATTGACCCGCGACTTGCCTTTGCTCCACCACATGATGCTCACCCGGACTCGAACGTGCTGAAAGGTGCAAATGAAAACCGCGGTCAACGGACCGCGGCGTCGGATTTCATGCGAATGACATTGGCGGCGCTGGATGCCCCGTCTTTCCAGAAGGACAGCTCCGCATACTTCTCGAACAGGTCCGGCGGCAGGATGGTGCGCCGCGACTGCAGCGCCACCCGCGCCTTGACCTTGTGCAGGCCCGCGACTCCCAGCGCCTGGTCGAACTCGGGCGCGTCGTAGGCCAGGCTGTCGAAATCGTGTTCGAACCAGGGTTCGTCGATAAAGTCGTAGATCAGCCGCATCACCCGCTCCGGGGCCTGGCTCAGCAGGTCGTAGTCGACGATCAGCAGCGAATCGGCGTTTTCGCCGTAATAGGCTTCTTTCAAGGCGGTCCAGGCATACCCCACCAGCCGGTTGTGCTGGGCCAGGGTTTCGCAGCGGCTGTAGACCGAGTTGCGCTCGACCGCATCGCCGAACAGCTTGGTGTTTTCGAAGGGGTTGGCCCGGTACAGCCGTTCCAGGCTGTCCATGACCCAGGCGACATTGCGCACACAGGCGATGGTCTTGGCCTTGGGAAACAGGTCCTTCAAGGCCGGCAGGCGCGCGCACCATTGGCGATTGGTGTCGAAGACGACGGGTTTATCGGCCTTGTCGGCGTAGTAGGAGTCGAACAGCCCGCGCAGCAGGCGGCGGCGCATGTCGATGTCGATGACCGCGCCGAATTCGCTGCCGGCGCTGCATTGTTCGAGGATGCCGCTGAACAGCGCCCCCACCGGGCTGGTCATGCCGGCGTGAAAGCGCGGGTTCTGCAGCAGGATGGCCGACAGCAGGGTCGACCCTGAGCGCGGTAAACCGGAGATAAAGTGGAACTGCGGCAATCCCTTCACCCTAGCCATAAGTCCATTTGTAGGGAAAAGCGTAGTGCAAGGTCAGAAAACCAACTAGTGGTGCTTTGATATCAATTCGAAGCAAAAACCATAAAAAACGTGTGTTTTAAAAACACTCGCCGCTCTGGGACTGGACGTGAACCGATTAAGCCACTGCTGGCCCTGAATTCTGCCTTTCGTCATCGGCCGGTTCACAGGCCGATTTTTTGCGCAAAACCGCCCAAGGCCGCTATCCAGCAGGTTTCCCAGCCTGGGTGCACAGTGCTTGCAGCGACGCCTGGCCCTGCGCCACGCCGCATATCACCAGCAACCGCGCCGTGACCCCGCCGGCGGTGAATTCGCCGGTTTTTCGCCATTGCGCCGGCAGCGGGGCGAATTCGTCGGGTTGGTCGGCCGTGCCGATCAGCCAGACGCGACCACTGCCCACCGGCAACGCCGACAGCCGGTCGAGGTAAAGCCTGTCAGCCTGCTGCTCGACCAGGGTGCCGAAACCATAGGCGTTGGGCCGAGTGGAGACGCCGGCGGGCGTGGGCGGGGTGTAGAGCAGCGGCTGGGCGTCGGTACGGTTGTAGTAGACGTAGCTCAGGTACCACAGCAGGTCGCTGGTAACGATCCGGTCGCCGGCCACGTAGTGCTGGTTCACGTAGTCCACCAGCACGCTGATCTGATCGTTGCTATCCACCGTGGCGTTGTTCTTCAGGCCGACCCCCTCGGCCCCGGCGAACAGCAGCAGGACCGCCAGCGCCAGCGCGCGGGCATGCACCTGGGCATGCTCCAGCAGCCGGTCGATCGCCATCGCGAAAAGCAGCGGCAGGCCCAGGGCATAGGCCGTCAGGTAGCGCTCGATGAACACCGGCGAAACGAATGACACCGCAAACACCAGCAACAGCGGCAGCACGCTGTAGATCGCCAGCAGCCAGCTCCAGCGCCAAGGCGTGCGGTCGCGCCAGGCGAGCATTGCGACAACGCTCAGCACCAGCAGCGGCAGGCCCGCGAACAGCAGCGGGGAACGGCTTTCGCCATCGTCCTGGGTCAGCAATTGCCAGACCATCGAGGGCAATGAAAAAAACTCCACCGACGGCTCCCAGCCCACGTCGCCGCTAGCTTTCAGCTGGTCGATATGCTGCAGCAGGTCCACCAGCCCCGGCAGCCAGGGGGCGAACAGCATGACGATGGCGAGATTGGCCAGCCACCAGCCCGGCTGGTTGATCGCCCGGCTCGCAGGCGTCGCTTGCAGGCGCAACAGCAACAGGTACGCCCAGTGGGCAAGCACGCAGAGCGCGGTGAAATAGTGGGTGTAGAACGCCGCGCTCATCAGCAGCGTGTAATACACCAGGTAGCGCTGGCGTGCGGGCTGCCTGAGCCAGTACACCAGGGCCAGGGTGGCGCAGAGCAGACACACCCCCAACAAGGCATACATGCGCACTTCCTGGCTGTAGCGCACGGCGGTGGGCAGCAGGGCCAGCAGGAACCCGGCGAGGATCGCCGCGCGGCGGCTGGCGATCTGCGCCACTAGCCACACCCCCAGGCCGACACAGACGATCCCCGGCCAGGCGCTGAAACTGCGAATGGCAAAGATGCCGTCGCCAAACAGCGCGATCCAGCCGCGCAGCAGCATGAAGTACAGCGGCGGATGCACATCGTGGGCGGCATGCACCCAGAGTTCGCTCAGGCCGTAGCGGCTGAGCAACAGGCTGGAGCCTTCATCGCCCCAGATGGCCGCGGCGGTCAGGTCGTAGAAACGGGTGGCCGCTGCCAGCAGCAAAATCGGCAGCAGCCAGTACGCCCGCAGCACCGCGACCAGGCGCTGTGCGTCGCTCGCCAGCCGATTGGCGATGCCCGGCCCGGCCGTATCCAGCAATTGCGGCTCTCTGCGAAACGCCATGAATGTCCCCTGCACCAACGTTTTACCACCACAGCATCGCTGTTTATCCGGCCAGACATAAGGCACCCCATCACCCCAGGCGACTGGCGGAACAGCGTCTACGCTAACCATTGCTGTCAACGAGCCCGCTTGGCGTTCTGACCGTATCGGTCAAGCTGTCAGGCCAGACACCAGGGATCGGCTCAGGGAGTTCCACTGATTAACCTGAAGGATAAAAAACTATGGAAGTGTTCATGGGCACCATTCAAGCTTTTTCCTTTAACTTCCCTCCCAACGGCTGGGCCTCGTGTTATGGCCAGACCCTGGGAATCTCGCAATACCAGGCGCTGTTTTCGCTGCTGGGCACCTACTACGGCGGCAACGGCACCACCAACTTCCAACTGCCGAACCTGCAAGGGCGGCTGCCCATCGGCCAGGGTAACGGGCTGGGCCTGACGCCACGGGTGATCGGCGAGGTTTCCGGTACCGAAAACGTCACCCCGACCCTCAACAACCTGCCGTCCCACACCCACACCCTCGCCAGCGTGAGCGCCGCCACCACGCTGCAATTGGCCAACCCCGCCAGCAGCCCGGTCAGCGTGCCCACGGCCACCAACTCGTTCATCGGCACCTCCGGCGGCGGGCCGGGCACCGCGACCATCTATTCCGACGGGCTGGGCGCCACGCCGGTGCCCCTCCAAGGGGTCAGCACCACGATCTCCGGCACCATCTCGCCCGCCGGCAACGGCCTGCCGCTGGAAGTCATGAATCCGTTCCTGGTGATCAACTTCAGCGTGGCCTTGAACGGTCTGTTCCCATCGCGCAATTGAAGTTCGCGCCGGGGGACATTCCCCCGGCCCTTTTTCCGGCCAGGAGTGGCGCCATGCTGCATCTGCTGCAAAGTGAGCATTTCCAGCCTTTGCTGGGGCAAACCTGCAATCTGTTGCTACCGGACGGCAGCGTGTTGCCGGTCCATATCGAGTCCATCAAGGACACTCCCCAGTCCCGCATGCCGAACAGCCCGCGCATGCCCTTCTGCGTCGAGCTCAACAGCCTGGCGCCGACAGTGTTCGTCGACGGCCTGTGCGACCTGGAACTGCCCGGCGTCGGCCACCTGCAGGGCATGTTCGTGTCACGGGTGCCGGCCCTGGGCCGCGATCCGACGCTGGGCTATTTCTATATCGCCTTCAACTGAACCGAGCGTGCCTGGCGGCAGCGCCCCGGGCACCGGCTCGAACCCGCCGAGTTACGTCGCTCAGCCGCGCGGGCCGGGGTACCACACCAGCCGCTCGGCCGCCGGGTTGGCTTCCTCGACCTGAAACCCCAGCGCCAGGTAATGCCGGCGCGCATGGGGGTTGCTGGCCCAGACCACCGTAGCCACCGGGCAGCGCACCTGCTCGGCGGCTTTCTGCACGCCCTGCAGCACCGTGCGCCCATAACCGCGACCACGGGCGGCGGGAATGAACGCCAGGTACAGCACACGGATTTCATTGGCGCCGAAATCGGTGGTCAGGGCACCGATGGCGCTGCCGAGCTTTTCGATCACGTAGTGCATGGCGCCGGGGAAGTTCTCCCCCGCCCCCTGCTCCTGGACCTGGAACTGCTGGGCGATCACCTGCTCGATCTGCTCCTGTTCGCCATCGATCCATTGCAGATCGCTGCGCGCCGAACGGTAAAGGCTTTGCAGGAACGGTCCGTCGGTGGGTCGCGACGGACGTACCACCAGGCCATCGGACATGGCCGAATCCTTATGCAACATATGCGTTCTCCCTGAACATTCCTTGTTTCAGAACCCGCTTTCCCTCACGCCCAATGCCGCCAGGCGCCGCCAGGCCGTACCGAGCAGCGACTCGCCACGCCCCTGCAACACCACCACGCCGCGCAGCGGCTGGCTCGGGGTGACGCTGGCATCGAGCACCTTGAGCCGCGCGCCGTACTGCGCCTGGACCGGTTCGGCGCGGCGGCTTTCATCGCGGCGCACGGCAATCGGCCCATGGTGATCGGAGGTCAGCGCCTCCTGATCGATATACGCCACACCGTTGGTATCGACTTCGGTCAATTGCACCTCGAGCGCCGGGTGCATCGGGTCGTCGGCGATAAAGCGGCCCGTGGCGCCCGGCGCGACCCGCCACAGGTCGGCCTCGGCGAGAAAACCACGCAAGCGCGCCCCCGGCTCGACCACCCGGGCCAGCGGCTCCTTGGGCGAAACCCAGCGGCCCACCTGCAGTTGCGGCAGCAAGTCACGCAGCTGACCGGCCTCGGGCGCGCGCAGCAGCAGGCGCTCGCGTTGCGCCGACAGGCCGCGGTATTCGGCCACGGCCTCGGCCAGCTGCTGTTCGACGATCCCGGCATCGGCGGCGGTCTCGCTGCGCCCGGCGCGGCGGCGCATCTGCAATTGCTGGATCTCGATTTCCCGCCGGGCGATGGTCTGGCGCGAGGCCAGGTCCGGGGATTCGAGCTCAACCAGAACCTGGCCCTTGCTCACCGCCTGGCCGTCGCTGACATTGACCTGCCGGACCCGCGCCGCCACCGGCGCATGCAAGGCGCTGGCGCGCCCGGCTTCGAGCATCGCCGGCACCTCCACCGAGCCGCGCCAGGGCACCGCCACCAGCAGCAGCGCCGCCAACAACCCCAGGCCGCTGAGCAATACCCGTGGCGCGTGGGCCTGTTCGCGGTGCGTCCACCATTCGCGCCATTCCCGCACGATGGGCAAAAAGATGAACCAGACCAGTTCCACCAGCATCAGGAAGATGCCCAGCAGCTTGAAAAACAGGTGGTACACCGCCAGCGCAATCCCGAAAAACAGCACCGCGCGCCACAGCCACGAGCCATAACCCCACCACAGCAGACGCCGCTGCATGGCCGGCGACCAGGGCTCCGGCGCCGGCTCCCGGTAGCCGAACAAGGCCTCGCGCAGGCGCCAGCGACAGAGGGCGAAGGCCCGCCCTTGCAGGTTGTCCACCTCCCAGAAATCGCTCAGCAGAAAGTAGCCGTCGAAGCGCATGAAGGGGTTCAGGTTGATCACCAGGGTGGTGATCCAGGTGGCGCTGGCGAGCATGAAGGCCGCGGTGCGCGCCGGGCCGTCCGGCAGCAGCGACCAGGCCAGCAGGGCGATGCTGGCCAGCAGCAGCTCGGCCAGCACGCCGCCGGCGCCGATCAGCAAGCGCGCGCGGCGGTCATTGACCCGCCAGGCATCGCTGACGTCGGTGTAGAACATCGGCAGCAGCACCATGAACGCCACCCCCATGCTCTGCACCCGGCAACCGGCGCGCTTGGCCATGAAGGCGTGGCCGAACTCATGGCACAGCTTGGCGAAGAACAGCGCCACGCCGAACGCCAGGGCGCCGCCGAGGCTGAACAAGTGGGGAAAGGTCGCCAGGAAGCGCTGCCAGTCCCGCGACACCAAAAATACGCCCAGCCCCAGGGTCAGGGGCAAGCCGTAGCGCAGCAACCCCGGGCCGAACCGCGCCAGCCACGGCCAGGCGCGATTGAGAAAGGCGTCCGGGCGCCACAGCGGGATACGAAAGAACAGGTATTGGTGCAGCAGCACCTGCCACAGGCTCTGGTGCTGGGCGGCGGCCTTGAGCTCATAGCTGGCGCGCTGCTGCGGATCGAGGGCGGTGATCAGGTCATGGCTGCGCAAAAAACCCAGCAGCTCTTCCAGTTCCGCGCCGCCCAGGGGCAACCCCGGCTCGCGATTGGCGGCGCGCAGCACTTGCCCGGCATCCCCCAGGGACCAATGCCTGAGCAAGCGCATCGCCGCCGCGCCGAGCTTGAAATAGCGGCCGCGCACCGGGTCGGCCAGGGTCCAGCGCGGCGAACCGTCCAGTGCCGGCGCCGCCGGCGACAGCTGCAAGTCCGCGCGCAGGCCCGGCAGGTTCATTACAGGCCCACGCTCTGCCGCAGGCCGGCCAGCGGGCGGCGCAGCAGGTACAGCGCCAGCGGCGCGCGCTCACCGAAGAGCTTGGCCGTGCCGCGCAGGCCGATCCGCGGCGGCGCGTCGCGAAAACGCGCATCGAGGCGGTAGGCCAATTGCCCGCCCGGCGTCGGCTGCGCCTCGTAGGCCGCCCGTTCGAGGCTGGCCAGATGGCGCTGCAACGGGTCACTGTCGAGAAACAGCGCCACCTGCGCGCCGGGCTCCAGGGCAATGGCATCGCCCACGGCCAGTTCGATGCGCAACTCGGCCTGGTTGGGGTCGGCGATTTCCATCAGGCGCTCGCCGGTCTGCACCGGTTTGCCGGTCCAGCGCTCGGCGTCGGCGAACACCGCGATGCCGTCGCGTTCGGCCCGTACTTCGCTGCGCTTGAGCAATTCGCGGGCGTAATCGCGTTCGGCGCGTTTCTGTTCAACCCGGGCCGCCAGCAGGTCGATCTTCGAGCTGGATTCGGCATCGGCGAAGGCCCGCTGGGAATTGGCCTTCAGTTCCGCCTCGGCCACGCCCAAGGCGCGGGCGGCGACATCGGCCTGGGCATTGAGGGTGGTGTTTTCGAAACGCAGCAGCAGGTCGCCGGTCTTCACCGTCTGGTTGGGCTTGACCAGAAACTCGGCGATCACCCCATCCAGCGGCGCCGCCACCACACGCCCGCCCAGCGGCACCACTTCGGCCGGCGCCAGCACCGACTGCCGCACCGGAATCAGCAAGCCCAGCAACACCACCGCCAACAGCGCCAGCCGGCGTTTGCGGTTCCAGCGCAGGCGCCACGGCTTGCGCGGTTGCAGCGCCAGCCAGGCGTGGCTGTAGGTGTCGCCCAGTTGCGCCAGCAATACTTGTTCGGAAGGGTTCCACGGGTTGTCGCGGGCCAGCCACAGGCCACCAAAGAGCGCGCCCTGACGATCGATCAGCGGTAACCAGAACACTTGCGCCGCCGACAGGCTCTGCCAGTCGGCCCGTACCGGGGCGCTCAGTTGCTCGGCCGCGACCACCCGCGCCTGCTGCGCGAGTTCGAGCTTGAACAGCTGGGCCACCGCCTGTTCGACGAAAGCCACGAAGGGCGCATTCGGATCGAGCGCGCTGACGCCGGTCACCGCGCGGACCTTGCCAGCGATCACCAGGGCTGCGTGGCGATAGCCGAACAGTGCCTGGCTGTCGTTGACCAGGCTGTAGGCCAGTTGCTCGACCGTGCGCGCGGCGCGGGTCTGGCGCTCCAGGTCGAGGAACCGGGCGAAGACCTGCTCGGCGGCGCCCGCTACCGGCGCGTTCATTTGAGCTCCGCGAACCGCGCCGTGCCGCTCATGCCCGCCAACAGGCCCTCGGCGTTGGGTACGGCCGCCACCAGCAGCAGCGTCTGGCTGCCTTCGTCGATCCGCGCGCCGAGGCGCTTGACCGTGGCGGCCAGCGGCTTGCCGGTTTCATCGGGGACGAAGCTGAAGGTCTGCCCGGCCTTGAGCTTGCCCATCCAGCTCGACGGCACCAGCAGGTGGATTTCCAGGGAACGGTTGTCGACGATTTCCAGCAAGGGCGAGCCGGCCGTCACGCTTTCGTAGCGCTGTACCTTGCGCGCCACCACCTGCCCATCGAACGGCGCGATCACGCTGCAACGCTTGACCTGCACCTGGTAGACCTGGGATTGCGCCTGGGTCTCGGAGACCTTGGCCGCGGCTCGCGCCACTTCGAAGCGGCCGACCGAGTTGAGCGAAGCCAGTTGGCGGTTGTGCGCCAGCTCTTCGTTGGCGCCACGGCTGGCGGCCTGGGCAGCATTGAGCTGGGCCTGGTAGGCCGAGCAATCGAAGCGCGCCAGCACCTCGCCTTTCTTGAAGGACTCGCCTTCGCTGTAGGGCAACTCGACGATGCGCCCGGACAGTTCGCCGGCCAGTACCGCCTGATCCTTGGCCCGCAACACACCGCGCGCTTCGCTGCCGCTGGCCACGGCGGCGCCGGCAGCGCTGTCACTGAGCAGCGGATCGTCTGGTGCAGGCGTCTGCGCCTGTGCCACGCACACCAGGCAGGTCAATCCGAATCCCAATCCCAATCCATGAAATCGCCGCATAACCGTAACTCCCTGACGGATGGGCGGAGTCTAAGACAGCAAGCGCAAGCGTCAAGCAAATGGCCACTATCTTTATCAATCCCGACAACCGCATCGAGCACCCGCCTGACAGCATAGATGCCTTGTCCGGCGCGGCGTGTATCGGGTCGTGTGGGTATTTTAGATGCCAGCGAATGCCTTCTGTATGATTTGCACCACACTTGGACCTTCGGCTCCCATAGTTTCGGATTAAGGACAATTCATGCGTATCGGTCTTTTGTCGTCTTTGACACTGGCGCTCGGCGCCCTCCTCTGCAATCAGGCCCAGGCCAGCTCCGACGATTCCTGTTACCCGCACTGGACCCTGCTCAAAAAAAATCTCGAAAGCTGTAGCAGCCTGCCGTTTCTCAACCCGGGCAACGACAGCCGGGTGAACCTGCGCCTGTTGCTGGCCGACAGTGGTGCCTTGCCCCTGGCGCCGAAAGCGCTGGACGCCGACGACCTGGCCGAAGGGTATGGGCCGGTGCCGTTTTCGGTGTCTCGCCTGAACCCGGCGCCCGACCCCGAAGCGGCGGATGCACCGGCAGCCAGCGCCGACACTGACCTCAACGGCCGCCTGGAAGCCTTGCAGGTGGTGCGCGAAGCTCCTCAGGCGGCCGGCGATGCGTTTCTGTCCGGCGAAGGCAGCCGCTGCCGCAGCAACTCGGACGCCAGCGCCCAAGTGTTTGTCGACCAACTGATCGCCGCCGACCTGCCGGCCAGCGAGCGCCAGGCGCTGGCGCAGAGCCGGGTCAAGCTGCTCGCCGCCTGCAACTGGGACAGCCCGCAACTGGCCAGCCTGCTGCCGACCAATCTGCAGACACCGCTGGGCAAGGGTTTCGCCACTTATCTACAGGCTGCCGGCGACTTCTACAGCGGCCGCTTCAGCGAGGCCGGCACGACGTTCGCCACGCTCAAGGACAGTCCGAATACCTGGCTGAAAGAAACCGCGCTGTACATGAACGCCCGTACGCTCCTCAACGGCGCCCAGCAGAACGCCTTCGACGAATACGGCATGCCGGCGCTCGAGCATGTGGATAAGTCCACCCTGCAACAGGCCGAAGCCGGCTTCGACGCCTACCTGCAAACTTATCCACAGGGTGCCTACGTTGCGTCGGCCAAGGGCCTGCTGCGCCGGGTGCACTGGCTGGACGGCAACCCCGACAAACTCGCCGCCGACTACGCCTGGCAAATGACCCAGGCCAAGGACGAGCAGCGCAACCTGTCGCTGGACGATCTGGTGGAAGAAGTCGACACCAAGCTGCTGATGGTCAACCGCAACCCGGTCAGCACGCCCCTGCTGCTGGCGGTCAACGACCTGATGTGGATGCGCGAGCAAGCCGAAGGCCGGCTGACCCGCGCCGCCTTGCAGCAACAGAAGGCGGTCTTCGCCGGGCAACCGGCGCTGTACGACTACCTGCAAGCGGCCTTCGCCCTGTACGTCGACAACGACCCGGACGCCGCGCTGAAACTTCTGCCCGCCGAGCCTGCGACCAACCTCGACTACCTCGCCTTCAGCCAGCAGACCCTGCGCGGCCTGGCCCTGGAAGCGAAGAACGACGGCCCGGGCGCACAAGCCCTGTGGCTGCAACTGCTGCCCCTGGCCAAGCAACCGCTGCAACGGGAACAGCTGGAGCTGGCCCTGGCCATGAACTACGAGCGCAACCAGCAACTGGCCAAGGTGTTCGCCGCCGACTCGCCGATCCAAAGCCCGCAGGTGCGCTTCACCCTGCTGCGCAACGTGGCCGATGCCACGCTGCTGCGCCAGCAGATCAGCCAGGCCGCCGACCCGGTGGAACGGAATACCGCGCAGTTCGTGCTGCTCTACAAGGACCTGCTGCGCGGCCAGTACGCGGCCTTTGCCAGCGACCTTGCGCAGCTTCCCGCCAGCGCCCCTGAAGACAAGCTTGGCTACAGCCTGGGTTACGTCTACAGCAACGGCCAGTCGCTCAAGCTGTTCCAGTGGAACGGCAAAGAGGCCGAGTCCGGCTACATCTGCCCGAGCATCGCAGAAACCGCGGCGGCGTTGGAGAAGGATGGGAAAAGCCCGCAAGGCCTGAACTGCTTCGGTGAATTCATCCTGCGCAACGGCCTGGATGGCATGCCGCTGGACAGCCAGCCCGACAAGCAGTCCCTGGGCGGTACGGAATCGGCCTTCAAGGGCAAGCTGTTCTCCCGCCTCGAGGGCTACAAACAGGTGATCGCCAACAGCAAGGCGCCGCGCGACGACCGCGCCTACGCCCTGTACCGCGCCATCAACTGCTACGCACCCTCGGGCTACAACAGTTGTGGCGGCAAGGAAGTCGAACCGGCGGTGCGCAAGGCCTGGTTCCGCCAGCTCAAAGGCACCTTCGCCGACACCCAGTGGGGCAAGTCGCTGCAGTACTACTGGTAAGCATGAGCCGCTTCTGGCGATGCCTGCTGCCGGTCTGGCTGTTGCTGGCCGGCGGTGCCCAGGCGGCGGTCGACGCCCGCGATCACGATGCCTTCTGGCTGTGGAGCGGCGTCGCTCCGCAGCCGGTACTGAACCAGGCCAAGACCCTGTACATCCTGCAAGGGCAGGTCAGCCGCTCGCGTCGCGATCCGAGCGGCAACGTGCACTTCATCGCCCAGGGCATGGCCGTTCCGCGCCTGCGCCAGGGCGAGGTCTGGGTGGTCTATCGCGCCCATACCCTGCACTGGCCGGAACCGGTCTACCGCCAGCTGCTGGGCCAGGTGCAGCGCTGGCAGCAGGCCGGCAACCCGGTGGTCGGCATCCAGATAGATTTCGACGCCCGCACCCGCTACCTCGACGAGTACGCCAGCTTCCTGCGCGACCTGCGCCAGCGCCTGCCTGCGCGGTACCGCCTGAGCATCACCGGGCTGATGGACTGGAGCAGCAACGCCAACCCCGAGGCCATCGCCGGGCTCAAGGGCGTCATCGACGAAGTGGTAGTGCAGACCTACCAGGGCCGCCACAGCATCCCCAACTACGCCGCCTACCTGCCCCGCCTTGACCGCATGGGCCTGCCGTTCAAGGTGGGGTTGATCCAGGGCGGCGAATGGCAGGAGCCGGGCTATCTGCGAGACAGCCCGTGGTTCAGGGGGTATGTGGTGTTTTTGCAGAACCCGCGCTAGCCAACGGATACACCGACTCCCAGCCTCCGCCCAGGGCCTTGTACAGGCCGACCATGGCCAGGGAAACGCCGGTCGAGCTTTCCACCAGTTGTTCCTGGGTGGCGAGCAAGGCGCCCTGGACGGTGAGGACGTTGACGAAGTCCACCACGCCTTCGACGTATTGCTGTTGCGCGGTGCGCAGGGCGATCTGGTTCTGCCGCACGGCTTCGGCGAGGCTGTCGCGGCGCAGCTGGCTGCTGTTGTAGCGGGTCAGCTGGTCGTCGATTTCATGCCAGGCGCGCAGCACGGTCTGCTGGTAGGCGACGGCCGCTTCCTGCTGCTGGGCTTCGCGCAGATGCAGCATGCCGCGCAGGCGGCCGCCGTCGAACAACGGCAGGCTGAACTGCGGGCCGATGCCGAACTGGCGCGAGCCCCAGGAGCCGAAGTCCGACAGCTGCATGGCCTGGGAGCCGAAGTTGCCCGACAGGGTGATGCGCGGATAAAAGTCGCCCTTGGCCACGCCGATGCTGGCGGTGGCGGCATGCAGGCGGGCTTCGGCCTGGCGGATGTCCGGACGGCGTTCGGCCAGTTGCGACGGCAGGCCGATGGCGACCTGGCGCGGGGTTTGCGGCACCGGCGCATCCGCCGCCAGCTGCGCATGCAGGGCCTGGGGCGGCTCGCCCATCAGCAGGCTCAGGGCGTTGATCAGTTGCGCCTGGCGCTGCTGCAAGGCCGGCAGTTGCGACTCGATGGTCGCCACCTGCGCGGCGGCTTCGGCCACGTCCAGGTCGGTGGCCACACCGTCGGCCAAGCGCAGCTGCGAGAGCTTGAGGCTGTGGCGGGCTACGTCGAGGTTCTGCTCGGTCACCGCCCGGGTGCTCTGCACGCCGCGCAGCTGGATGTAGTCCTGGGCGGTCTCGGCCAGCACCGCCAGCAGCACCCCGCGCCGGTCGTTCTCCGCGACTTCCAGGGTCGCGTCGGCGGCCTCGGTTTCGCGCCGCACGCGGCCCCAGAAATCCAGCTCCCAGGACGCCGAGAAGCCGGCGTCCCACAGGTTGAAGGCGGACTTGCCCGCGTGCCCCGACGGGTCGTTCAGGCCTTCGCCGCTGTTACGTTTGCGTGCGTAACCGCCGCTGGCGCTGCTGGTCGGATAACGCTCGGCGGTGACCACCTGGCGCGCCGCGCGGCTCTGTTGCAGGCGGCTGGTGGCCAGTTGCAGGTCGAGGTTGTCGGTCAGCACGCGCCGGCTCAGGGCCGACAGCTGCGGATCGTTGAAGACCTCCCACCAGCGCTCGTCCAGGGGGCTGCTCACCACCTGGCTCGGCGCAGCCTTTTGCGGGGTGGCCCAGGCCTCGACCCGCGGCCCTTCGGGACGCTGGAAATCCGGGCCGACACTGCAGGCGGCCAGGGACAACAGGCTCAGGGCGAATACCGGCTGGAGCAGACGACTCATCGCTTCACCACCTCACGCGCGGAGCTGGCCTTGCCCAGGGTATCGACGCTCGCTTCCACCGACATCCCGACCCGCAGACGCTCGGCCATCGGCTGGCCGGGCTCCAGCAGGATCTTCACCGGAATGCGCTGCACCACCTTGGTGAAGTTGCCGGTGGCGTTGTCCGGCTTGACCGCGGCGAAGGTCACCCCGGTGGCCGGCGCCAGGCTCTCGACCCGGCCGTGCAGGGTTTCGCCGTCCAGGCTGTCGACCCGCACCTGCACCGCTTGCCCGGGGTGCATATGGGCCAGCTGGGTTTCCTGGAAGTTGGCCACCACATAGGCCTGCTCCAGCGGCACCACGGCGAGGATCTTGCTGCCCGGCGTGACGTAGGCGCCGACCCGCACCGCGCGTTCGCCGACCATGCCGTCCACCGGCGCGACGATGCGCGTGTAGGACAGCTCGTAGCTGGCCATTTCCAGGGACGCCTGGGCGCGCTTCAGCCCACCCTCGGCGGCGTCGCGCTGGGCGGTGAGGATCTCCACCTGCTTGCGTTCCGCCGCCAGCGCCGCCGTGGTCGTGGCCAGCCGCGCGCTGGCCTGGTCGATGCGGGTCCGGGCCTGCTGGGCATTCTGCACCGTGCCGGCGCCGACCCCGGCCAGGTGGTTGTAGCGGTTCAGTTCATGTTCGGCGAAGGCCATTTCCGCCCGTGCGGCCACCACCGAGGCCTGGGCCTGGGCGATCACCGAGCTTTGCCGGTCGAGGGTGGCGCGGGCGTTCTGCAGCTGCGCCTTGGCCACCAGGGTTTCGGCGTCCGCCGCCTGGGCCGCGGCGCGCAGGTCGCGATCGTCGATCAGCGCCAGCAACTGGCCGGCCTTGACCCGCTGGTTGTCTTCCACCAGCACTTCCTTGATGAAACCCGCCACGCGCGGCGCCACCAGGGTGTAGTCGGCGCTGACAAAGGCATCGTTGGTGGTCTGCTCGGTGGCCTTGCCGGTGACCAGGTACACCAGCACGCCCAGGACCGCGACCGCCGCCACGCTGACGGCGATTTTGTGTTTGATATGGATCGTCATAAAAACCTTCTGTCTCAGTGAACGTTCAAGTTGGCGCGCGTGGCGGATAGATCCGCGTCGGCAGCCAGAAAATCAGCAGGATCAAGGCCGCCGCCACGCCAGCCATGACGTAGTAGAGGTCGGCGGATGTCAGTACCACGGCCTGTCGGTGCAGGCGCTGGGCGAGGTTGCTGGCGTCGACGGCGCTCAGCGGCGAGTTGCCGAGGCTGTCCACCAGCATGGTCGAGTGAAAGTGCAGGCGGTGAGTGGTCAGGGCATCCAGCACGCCGGTGGCGATCACCGCCGCCAGGCCTTTCACGGTGTTGAACCAGGAGGACGCGAACGGCCCCTCGATCGGCTGGATACTGCCGGTGGAAAGCATCAGCAATGGCAGCACCGCCATCGGCTGGCCGAAGATCTGCAGCAGTTGCAGCACGTAGAAATCGTCGCGAATCCACGCCGAGGTCAGCTGCGCGCCTCCCAGGCACGACAGCACCAGCATCGTCAGGCCGATGCCCAGCACCCAGCGACAATCGACCCAGCGCAGGTTGCACAGAGCCGCCACCAGGGGCAGCGCGATCAGTTGCGGCAGGGCCATCACCAGCATCACCGGGGCGGTCTGCAACGGCCGGTAGCCCTGGACCTGGGCCAGGAAACTGGACGGAATGATGATCACCGCGGTCAGCACCACCAACACCCCGGCCAGGGTCAGCAGGGCGAACGACAGGTTGCGGATGCCGAGCATCTGCAACTTGAAGAACGGAATCGGCTGCGACCATTCGTTGATCAGAAACAGCACCAGCAACAACGCGCCCCCGCCCAGCAGCAGGCAGATCAGCGGCGAGCCGAACCAGTCCAGGCGATTGCCCTGGAGGATGCCGATCACCAGCATGCAGATCGCCGGGAACCCCAGCAGCAGGCCGCGCCAGTTGAAGGCCTTGAGGCGCTCCAGGCGCAGCGGGTCCTGGGGCAGGCCGTAGGCCACCGCGAGCATCGCCAGCAGACACGGCGCCACCACCTGCCAGAACGCCCATTGCCAGCCGACGTATTCGGTCCACAGGGCGGCCAGCGGCGTGCCCAGGCTCGGGCCGAAGGTGGCGGTCAGGGCGTAGCCGGCCAGGCCGTAGAGCTTGACGTTGGCCGGCAGGAACCGCAGCGCCACGGTCATCAGCATCGGCGGCAACGCGCCGCCGGCCAGGCCCTGCACGGTGCGCAGCAGCAACAGGCTCTGGTAGTTCGGGGCGAACGGACAGAGCACGCCCAGCACGGTGAACAGGGCGATGGCGCAAAGGGTGAAACGGCGCAGCGAAAAGGTCACCGAACACCAGGGCGCGAAGGCCATGGCCGCCACCGAGGTGGCGGTGTAACTGGCCACCAGCCAGGTGCCTTCGTCATAGCCGATGGCCAGGGCGCCACGGATGTCGGCCAGGGCGATCTTGGTCACCATTTCGTTGAGGCCCGACACCAGCACCGCCAGCAATACGCCGAGCAGGCCGATGATGATTCGCGGGCCGAAGACCGCGGGACTGACAGCTGCCGGTTTGCTGGCCACTTCAGCGGGTGCCGGCACAGCCACGGCGAGGGAACTCATGAAGGGAACGACTCCGATAGAAATACCGAAGCAGTGTAAAAAGCCCGACAGCTGACGAAAACTGACTTATCGACAGCTTATAAGTGCACCAAACGCAACGATTGGATGATCTGTAGCCGCTGCCGAGCCCGCGAGGCTGCGATCGGCGGCGCAGCCGTCGCAAAACCAGGCGACCTGATCCAACAGGCCAATCGCGGGCGCTGCCTGGCGAGGGCTAAGTCGGATGCCGCCGACCTCGTTCGCAGCCTCGCGTTGCTCGGCAGCGGCTACAAGGGTGGTGGTTTTCAGGGCTGGGCGGCGTGCCAGGTTTCGTTGCAGGAGGCGCGCAGGGTTTCGCGGAACCATTTGTGCGCCGGGTCCTTGTCGTAGCGCGGGTGCCAGGCCTGGGTCAGCACCAGGGTCGGCAGGGGAATCGGCAAGGCGAACGAGCGCAGGTGCAGGCCCAGGCGCGACACGCTGAGCAGGGTTTCCTTGGGCACCGGCAGGATCAGGTCCGAGTCCGGCAGCATGAACATCGCGGCATGGAAGCTCGGCGCAATCAGCGGCACCCGGCGCTGCAGGCCCAGGTCGCTGAGCGCCACATCGATCGGCCCGCGGGCGATGCCGCGCCGGGACATGCTGATGTGCGGGAAGGCGGCAAAACGCTCGGCGGTGATCTCCTCGTCGAGCAACGGATGATGCTCGCGCACCAGGCCGACAAAGGTGGTGGAGAACAGGTTCTGCACCTTCACTTCCGGGGTCAGCGGCCGGGTGTTGCTGATGCGCAGGTCGATCCGCCCTTCGCGCAGCGCCTCGTCGTCGCCATCGCCTTCCGGGACGAAACGCAGTTCGCAATGGGGCGCCTGGCGCTCCAGGGTATCGATCAGGCGGCCGCCATAGACGCCGACGAAAAAGTCGTTGGCGCGCACATTGAAGCGCCGGCGCAGGGTGCTCAGGTCGACCTGATCGCCAGAGCGGAACACCAGCGCCGCCTGCTCCACCAGGTCACGTACCTGGCCGCGCAGCTCCTGGGCTTTGGGCGTGGGCACCAGGCCGCGGCCGGCGCGCACCAGGATCGGGTCGCCCAGTGCCTCGCGAATACGCGTGAGGGTACGGCTCATGGCCGCCGGGCTGAGGTTCATGCGCCGCGCCGCGCCGACCACGCTGCCCTCGTCGAGCAGGGCGTCGAGGGCGACCAGAAGGTTCATGTCCGGGAGTTGCATGCTGAGCACTCGTGACTGATCGGGAATGAGTCAGGCGCAATGCTAGCAGGGTCATTTCAGTCAGGGACACCACTCTCTGTAGCCGCTGCCGCAGGCTGCGATCGAGGACGAAGTCCTCGCCAGACCTGCGCGCGGTGTGCCAGACAAAATGTGCTGTCAGGTTTTGCGCCGGCTGCGCCGTCGATCGCAGCCTCGCAGGCTCGGCAGCGGCTACGGGCGCTACGGGCTCAGCGTTGCATGCCCCAGCGTTTCACGGTGACCCGCTCCAGGGTGTCGAACACCAGGTTCTCCACCAGCAGGCCGATCAGGATCACCACCGCCAGGCCGGCGAAGACTTTGTCGGTGTACAGCTCGTTGCGGTTCTGGAAGATGTACCAGCCCAGGCCGCCCTTGCCGCTGGTGGCGCCGAACACCAGTTCGGCGGCGATCAGGGTGCGCCAGGCGAAGGCCCAGCCGATTTTCAGGCCGGCGAGGATCGACGGCAGCGCCGCCGGGATCAGGATGAACAGCACGAAGCGCATGCCCTTGAGCCCGTAGTTGCGCCCGGCCATGCGCAGGGTTTCCGAGACCCCGAGAAAACCGGCGTAGGTGTTCAGGGCCAGGGCCCAGAGCACCGAATGCACCAGCACGAAGATCAGGCTGTTCTCCCCCAGGCCGAACCACAGCAGGGCCAGCGGCAGCAGGGCGATGGCCGGCAACGGGTTGAACATCGAGGTCAGGGTGCTCAGCAGGTCGCGGCCCACCTGGGTCGACACCGCCAGGGTGGTCAGGGCAAAGGCCAGGACGATGCCGATCAGGTACCCCTTGAGCAGCACGACCAGGGAGATGCCGACCTTGCCCAGCAGCTCGCCGCTGAGCAGGCCGTCGTACAGCGCGCTGGCGGTCTGCAAAAAGCTCGGTAGCAGCAGGTCGTTGTTCTGGTAGCGGGCCACGGCCTCCCAGAGCAGCGCCAACACGATCAGGATCAAGCTCTTGCGCAGCCAGCCTTGTTGCCACAGGCGCTGGCCCAGCGGCAACTCACGCTCCAGCGGCACCGCCAGCAAGGGTTCGAGGGCAACTTCGTATTCCTGGCGAACAGGTGATGAATGGCTCATCGGGCGTTCCTCTTAAAGGCTCAATAAGCGATACGGATATCGGTGAAATCCAGTTCGCGCTCGGTTTCCGGCGACTGGCCTTCGTCGAACAGCAGCCGGTGGATACGCCGCGCCGTCTGCTGGAACGCCACGCCGCCGAGGCTTTGCAGGTCGTACTGATGGCTGTGGATTTCCGCCCGCACCCGCCCCGGGTGCGGCGACAGCAGCAGGATGCGATTGCCCACCACCAGCGCTTCCTCGATGGAGTGGGTGACGAACAGCAGGGTGAAGCGCACCTCCTCCCAGAGCAGCAGCAACTCCTCCTGCATCTTGCGCCGAGTCAGGGCGTCGAGGGCGGCGAAGGGTTCGTCCATCAGCAGGATCTTCGGCTGCATGGCCAGGGCGCGTGCTATCGCCACCCGCGCCTTCATGCCGCCGGACAGGGTGTGCGGGTAGGCGTCGGCAAACGCCGCCAGGCCGACCTTGTCCAGGTAGTGCAGCGCCCGCTCCTCGGCCTCGCGGCGGTTGAGGGTGTTCGACGCCAGCAGCGGGAACATCACGTTCTGCTTAACGGTTTTCCACGGCGGCAGCTGGTCGAACTCCTGGAACACCACGATCCGGTCCGGCCCCGGCTGGCTGACCCGTTGTCCTTGCAGGCGAATCTCGCCCTCGCAGGGCTGGATGAAGCCGGCGACCGCTTTGAGCAGGGTCGACTTGCCGCAGCCCGAGGGCCCGAGCAGGACGAAACGGTCGGCGGGATCGATTTCGAAACTGACCTGGTGGGTGGCCCGCACCACGCGCTGCGGGGTGCGGTATTCCAGGCTGACCTGGTCGACCGCCAGCAGCGCCTGGGCTGCCGTGGTCGGGTTGCTGGCCGTGTGGCCTTGCAAGGGGGCGTTCATGGCGATCAGCTCCCTTGCAGCGGCGTGGTGTCCTGGAAGAAGTAGTCCTTCCACGATTGCGGCTTGTTCTTGATCGCGCCCACGCGGTAGAGGAATTCAGCCAGCGGGTAGGTGTTTTTCGGGGTGACGGTGAATTCGAACTGCGGGTTGTCGATGATCTTCAGCAAGGCTTCGCGGTCGATCTTGGCGTTGGTCACGCGGATGTAGGTATCCGCCGCCGCGCCCTTGTCCTTCTGGGCGAAGTCGGCGGCCTCGGCCAGCGCCTCGACGAAGGCCTTGTAGGTTTTCGGGTTCTCGCTGCGGAATTTCTCGGTGGCGAACAGCACGGTCGGTGAGTTCGGGCCCAGCAGGTCGTAGGTGTTGAGTACCACGTGCACATTCGGGTTGGCCAGCGCCTGGTCCTGGAACGGCGGGTTGGAGAAATGCCCGGTCAGCTCGGTACCGCCAGCGATCAGCGCCGCCGTGGCGTCCGGGTGCGGAACGGCGATGGTGTACTTGTCCAGGCGATTGAATTCCTTGTCGCCCCATTGCTTGGCCGCCGCGTACTGCAGGAACCGCGACTGCACGGAAACCCCCACCGCCGGCACCGCGATGCGGTCCTTCTCGGTGAAGTCGGCGATGGTCTTGACCTTGGGATTGTTGCTCACCAGGTAGTAAGGGAAGTTGCCCAGCGACGCCACAGCCTTGACGTTCTGCTTGCCGTGGGTGCGGTCCCAGATGGTCAGCAGCGGGCCGACGCCGGCCCCGGCAATGTCGATTGAGCCGGAGAGCAAGGCGTCGTTGACCGCCGCGCCGCCGGACAGCTGGGTCCAGTCGACCTTGATGTCGATGCCTTCTTCCTTGCCGTGTTTTTCGATCAGGTTCTGGTTGCGCACCACGTTGAGCAGCAGATAGACGATGCCGAACTGTTCGGCGATGCGGATCTCGCCTTCGGCATGGGCCGCCGTCGGCGCGACCAGGCCAGCGGCCAGCAGGCTGAAGCCCAGGCCGATGGCGGCCGCCAGTTTGCCCAGGCGCGGGAGGCGTTGAGTGGGTTGGGACATGGTGTTTCTCCTGCCGTGGGTGGCCGATCAGTAAGGGGCGTCGCCCTGGATGGTGGTGCGATAAAGCTTGCGGCGCAGATGGCTGGGGCAGCCGGCGGCCAGGTGGATCAGCGAGCGGTTGTCCCAGAACACCAGGTCATGGGGCTGCCATGGGTGGCGGTAGATGTTTTCCGGCAGCACGCTGTGGGCGTAGAGCTCGGCTAGCAGCTGGCGGCTCTCGTCTTCCGGCAGGCCGACGATGCGGGTGGTGAAGCCTTCGCTGACGAACAGCGCCTTGCGGCCGTTTTCCGGGTGGGTGCGCACGACCGGATGCACCACTTCCTGGACCTGGGCCAGTTGCTCCGGGGTCAGGGTCGGGCGCCAGTTGCCCTCGAACTTGGTCTCGCTGTAGCGCGCGGTGTAGGAGTGCGCGGCAAAACGGCCATCGACCGCCTTGCGCAGCGCTTCGGGCAGGCTGTCCCAGGCTTTGTGCATGTCGGCGAACAAGGTGTCGCCGCCCTCGGACGGCAGCTCCTGGGCGTGCAGCATCGAGCCCAGGCTCGGCAGCTCCTTGTAGGAGAGATCGGAATGCCAGAACTTGCCGGCGTCCCCCAGGCCGATGGACTGGCCGTTTTCGATGATGTTGGAAACGATGAGGATTTCCGGGTGCCCGGACAGCAGGAACTGCTTGAGCACGTGGATCTGCAGCACGCCGAAACGGCGGCTGAAGGCGATCTGTTGTTCGGGGGTGATGCGCTGGTCGCGGAACACCACGACGTGATGATCCAGGTGCGCGCGGTGAATGCGCGCGAAGTCCTGGTCGTTGACCGGCCGGGCCAGGTCCAGGCCGACGATCTCGGCACCGACGGCGCCGCTGAACGGGCGGATATCAAAAGCTTGTGCGGCGATGGGCGCGGCACTTGGAGAGGGTACGGACATAAATCACTCCCACGCAGAGCACGCCCGGTGGCGCGCGCGTCGATCAGAAACTCACGGAGGTCCCGTGTGGGTTCATTTCGTGCGGCGCGCCGATTGGTCGGCAGGTACGCAGGGAGTCGACTTTATAGATATAAGAACTTAATTTTAAATACCGTTAACGAATAACGATATGGCGATTCGACCGCAGCCGCCAAGGCCGGCACGAGCGCCTGTAGCCGCTGCCGCCAGGCTGCGATCGGCCCCGAAGGGGACGTGACGATTTCAATATCGCTGAAGGCCCTTCGGGCCTTATCGCAGCCTGGCGGCAGCGGCTACAGATGGCTTAACGCTCGTGCAGCGCCTCGGCACGGGCGCGGATGATCGGCTTGAGCAGGTAGCTGAGCACGCTTTTCTTGCCGGTGATGATGTCCACCGAGGCGACCATGCCGGGGATGATCAGCAACGGCTTTTCATCGGTGCCCAGGTGGCTGCGGTCGGTGCGCAGCTTGATCACGTAGTAGGTGGTCTTCTTGTCTTCGTCGGTGATGGTGTCGGCGCCGATCTGTTCCAGCTTGGCCTTCAGCCCACCGTAGATGGTGTAGTCATAGGCGGTGAACTTGACCACCGCTTCCTGCCCCGGGTGCAGGAAGGCGATGTCCTGCGGACGGATCTTCGCTTCCACCAGCAGGGTGTCGTCCAGCGGCACGATCTCCACCATGTCGCTGCCCGGCTGGATCACACCGCCGATGGTGTTGACCATCAGTTGCTTGACGATGCCGCGCACCGGCGAGGTGACCAGGGTCCGGCTGACCCGGTCTTCCAGGGCCTTGCCGGTGGCGCTGGCCTTGTTCAGTTCGGTGCGCGCCTCGTTGAGCTGGGTCAGGGCTTCGCTGCGGAACTTGCCGCGGGTTTCGTCGACCTTGCGCTGGACTTCCTTGATCGCCGATTCGGCACGGGGGATCGCCAGGGTGGTGGCGTCCAGTTGCCCACGGGTCTCGACTTCGGCGCGCTTGAGCCGCAGCACTTCCACCGGCGACACCGCGCCCTGGGCCACCAGCGGCTCGGACATGGCGATTTCCTGGCGCTGCAGGCTCAGTTGCTGGCGGTACTGCGCCTGCTTGGAGGTGAACTCGCGCAGTTCCTGCTGCTTCTGGATCAGTTGTTCCTGCAGGCCGCCGACTTCGTCGTGCAACTGCTGGCGACGGCTTTCATACAGCGACTTTTCGCTGGCCGCCTGGCCAGGCACGGCGGCCATGGCATCGGCCGGGAAATTCAGTTCGCGGTTGTCGATCTCCGCGCTCAGGCGCTCGACCCGCAGCAGCATCGACAGGCGATCGGCCTCGGTCTCGCCGACGTTGGACTTGAAGCGCGTGTCGTCCAGGCGGATCAGCGGAGCGCCAGCTTCGACGATCTGCCCTTCCTTGACGAACAGTTCGGAGACGATGCCGCCTTCCAGGTTCTGGATTTTCTGCACCTTGGACGACGGGATCGCCTTGCCCTCGCCCTTGGTCACTTCGTCGATCACCGCGAAGTTGGCCCACAGCAGCAGGAACAGGAAGAAACCGATGATGCCCCAGATGGTCAGGCGGATAACCCGCGGCGCATCTTCGATCAGCGCCTTGTTGACCTCGGGCAGGGGTTGGTCGTGCAGCGATTCGGTGCCTTTGAAGTAGCGCAGGATCGAGTCTTTGAAACCGGATTTAAGCAACACTGATCTGCCCCTTCTTCAACGCTTCCATCACGACTGCTTTCGGCCCGTCGGCGAGGATCTGCCCGCGGTCGATCACCAGCAGGCGATCCACCAGCGACAGCAGCGAGGCACGGTGGGTGACCAGCACCACGGTCTTGGCTTCCACCACGGCTTGCAGGCGTTGTTTCAAGCGTTCTTCACCCGTGTTGTCCATGGCGCTGGTCGGTTCGTCGAGCAGCAGGATCGGCGGGTTGAGCAGCAGGGCCCGGGCCAGGGCGACGTTCTGCCGCTGGCCGCCGGAGAGGTTCTGCCCGCGCTCGCCGACCTGCAGCTCGTAGCCCTGCGGGTGCAGGCGGGCGAACTCATGGACGCCGGCCAGTTCGGCGGCCTGCAGCACCAGTTCGTCTTCGACGTAACGGGCGCCGGAGGTCAGGTTGTCACGCAGGGTGCCGGCCAGCAGCTGGATGTCCTGGGCCACATAACCGATGTTGTGGCGCAATTCGCTGACGTCGATCTGCCGGATGTCCACGCCGTCCACCAGCAAGGCGCCGGAGTCCGGGGCATACAGGCCCACCAGCAGCTTGGCCAACGAGCTCTTGCCCGAGCCGCTGCGGCCGATGATGCCGATCTTCTCGCCCGGCTTGACCACCAGGTTGATGTTCTTCAGCGCCGGGTTCTGCTGCCCCGGGTAAGTGAAATTCAGCTGCCGGCATTCGATGGCGCCCTGCAGCACGTTGCGGCTCAGGGGGCGCTCGTCGAAGTTGCGCTCCTGGGGCAGCTCCATCATCTGGTCGACCGAGGCCATGGTCACCCGCGCCTGCTGGTAGCGGGTCAGCAGGCCGGACAACGAGGCCAGCGGGCTGAGGGCGCGGCCGCTGAGCATGTAGCAGGCGATCAGCCCGCCCATGCTCAGGTTGCCGTCGATGATCTGGTACACGCCGAAGACGATCATGATCACCCCGGCCAGCTGCTGGATCAGCAGGGTGATGTTCATCGCCAGGCTGGAGAGCATCTTCACCCGCAGCTCGAGACGGCCCAGGGTGCCGATGGTCTGTTCCCACTGGTACTGGCGTTCGCTTTCGGCGTTGTTGACCTTCACCGCGTCCAGCCCGGCCAGGGTCTCGATCAGGCTCGACTGGCGCTCGGCGCCCAGGGCCATGGTTTTTTCCATGGTGGCGATCAGCGGTTTCTGCAGGGCGTAGCCGATGCCCAGGGCAATCGGGAAGGCCAGCACCGGAATCCACACCAGGTGCCCACCGAGGATGGCGATCACCAGGAAGATCAGTAGGGTGAACGGCAGGTCAATCAGGCTGGTGAGGGTCAGCGAGGCGAGGAAGTCACGCAGGCTCTGGAACTCGTGGATGTTCTGGGCAAAGCTGCCGACCCGCGCCGGCCGGTACTTCATGGCCATGCCGACGATGCGCTCGAACAGCGTGGCCGAGATGATCAGGTCGGTCTTCTTGCCGGCCAGGTCCAGGCACAGGCTGCGCAGGCTCTTGAGAATCAGGTCGAACAGGTAGGCGCCAGTGATGCCGATGGCCAGCACCCACAGGGTGGCGGCGGCCTGGTTGGGGACCACGCGGTCGTAGACGTTCATCACGAACAGCGGCGCGGCCATGGCAATGACGTTGATCAGCAGGCTGGCGGCGATGGCGTCGGCGTACAGCCAGCGCGAACGCTTCAAGGTGTCGCGGAACCAGGAGCGGGCGCGAGGAATCAGCGAGCCATGGTTGACGTCGAATTTGTGTTGGGGCTGGGCGAAGAACACTTGCCCGCTGTAATCGTCGGCCAGCATCTGGCGGCTGACGCTGACCTCGCCACCATCGCTCTCGCTGAGCAGCAGGCGGGCCTTGTCTTCGCCCTGCCAGCCGAGCAGGACGGCGCTGCGGCCGTCCTTGAGCAAGAGCATGGCCGGCATGGCGATGGCAGGAATCTGCTCCAGCTTGCGCCGCAGCAAACGCCCCTGCAGGCCGGCGCGAGCCGCGGCGCGCGGCAGCAGCTCGGCGCTCAGGCGCTGGGAGGGTAAAGGCAGGCCGGTGGTCAGCATGGCCGCGCTGGCCGGCTTCTGGTGCAGGGAACACAGGGTTAGCAGGGCGTCCAGCAGCGGGTCGTCATGCATGCCGCGTGGATCATGGCTAAGTTGCACTCGACTGACTTCTGATTCCACGCTCGGCACTCTTTAACTGTCTATTGGATGAAAAGTACTCAATTCATCCCAGGCAGTTGGACCTTGGGCTTCACATCGTTCTGCACGACGGAAGCCATGGGTGCGACCACTCCCTGGCTCTTGAGCAATTCGCCCATGGTCGCCTTGATTCGATATTGAGTAAATAACTGAATGTTCTTGATTTCCGCCAAACGACGCGAGGCGGTGAACAGTTCATTCTCGCTATCGAGCAAGTCGAGCAAAGTGCGCTCGCCCAAACTGAATTGCTTCTGATACGCCTCACGCACGCTGGCGCTGCGATCGACATATTGCTGGGCGATCGGCACTTGCGCATTGGCGTTGTTCAAGGCGTTCCACGCCAAGCCTAGCTCTTCATTCAGAACACGCAGGGCGTTGTTACGAATATCCAGCGCCTGGGTGGACTGATAGGCCTTGGATTCCAGGTCGGCCTTGTTGCTGCCGCCGGCGAACAGGTTGAAGCGCATGCGCAGCATGGCCTGCCATTCGTTGTTGTGGCCGTCGATGCCGTCCAGGTTGTTGTCGGCGGTACGCCCAAGCTCGGCATCGAAGCGCGGGTAGAAGGTCGACTTGGCGGCTTCGTACTGCTTCTCGGCGGCGACGATGTCGGATTCGGCCGAACGCAGGATCGGGCTGTTTTCCAGCATCTGGCGCTGGGCTTCGTCGAGGCTGGCCGGCAGCAGGGCCATGAAGCCGACCGGGCGCTCCAGCTGGTCCGGCATCTGGCCGACGGCGCTGAGGTAGTTGGTCTGGGCATCGGCCAGGTTGGTCTGTTCGGTGATCAGGTTGTTGCGCGCCTGGGCCATGCGCGCTTCCGCCTGGTCGAGGTCGGCGCGGCTGCCGACGCCACGCTGGGTGCGCAGCTGGATCTGATCGTAGATGCGCTCGTGATTGCGCATGTTGTCTTCGGCCAGGCGCACGAACTCGCGCCGGGTCAGCACATCCAGGTACACCTGGGCCACGGTCAGCGCGGTGCGCTCGGAAGTGCCCAGCAACGAGTACGCCCGGGAATTGACGGTGGCTTGTTGACGCCCCACCTCGCTAGAGGTGGCAAAACCGTCAAAAACCATTTGCTGGAGACGTAAACTTGACTCGCTGCGGTTCAGCGTCTCCCAGTGATTGCTCGATCCTGCACGGGTGGTCGGGCTGTCGGTGCCTTCACGACCATAACCGCCCAGCAAATCGACCCGCGGCAAATAGCCGCCCTTGGCCGCTTTGAGCTGGTAATCGGCTGCCAGGCGGCTGTTAACCGCGGCCTGGATTTCCGGATGGACATCCAGCGCTTTCTGCATGGCTTCGGGCAGGGTTTGTGCTTGGGCGAAACTGGCGGCGAGTACGAAGGGTAAGGCTTTGAACAACTGCGGACGCATAGAGGGGTTCCCAGGACTTCTTGTCCCAAATCACAGCAAAACGAGGCGCTGCATCGGATGATGGCAACCGGAATGACCGTATATCGGAAAGTTCAAACCATGAACTGGGTCACACACTTTTAGACAGGTCGCCGCATGAATATCAATGTGACATTACCTTGACGATTGTTTAGGATGACACTCAGAAGGTCAATAGTTTGGCATATGGTTAATAGCAAAAAAATATAGCCAAATTATTGACAAGTATTCGCGTCAAAATCACGTGTTTCTACACTCTGAAGAACGTCCAGACTGCGTCGGCGTATGCCCGTCAGGAACATGGAAGTCTACTGAACGGTACCCCCCGGAGAATCCTCAATGAGCAGTGTTGTTGCTACCGTCAAAAGCATTGTTGGCCAAGTTTTCGTCGTATCCCCCGAAGGGGTTCGCCGCGTACTCGTTGAGGGTGATCGCCTGTACGTAGGCGACCAGGTCGATACCGGCCTGGCGGGCGCCGTCAGCCTGGAACTGGCCGATGGCCGGACCCTGGACCTGGGTCGCGAAACGCAATGGAGCGGTAGCGCTCCGGACTCCAGCACCGACCTGGCCGAAGCCGCCGAGCAAGCTGCGCCATCAGTCGCTGAGCTGCAGCAGGCAATCGTCGCCGGCGCGGACCCGACTACCGAGCTGGAAGCCACCGCAGCCGGCCCGACCGCCGCGGGTACTGGCGGCGCTGCGGGCGGCGGCCACAGCTTCGTGATGCTCGACGCCACGGCAGGTCGGGTCGACCCGACCATCGGCTTCCCGACCGCAGGCCTCGGCGCGGCGGGAACCGCGGCGCAAGACACCACCGGTGCGCTGACCACCAATGACAGCAGCACTACCACCGAGATCCTGCGCGACTCGACCCTGAGCCTGAGCGCAACCCCGACCATTACCGAAGCCGGCGGCGTGCTGGTGTACACCGCCACGCTGACCCAGGCGCCGCTGACTGGCCTGACCATCACCCTGTCCAACGGTTCGGTGATCGTGATTCCGGCCGGGCAACTGACCGGCACCGTCAATGTGCCGCTGGCACCGAACGACACCGTCTACAACGACCCGAAAGAGATCAGCGTGGGCGTCACCGGCACCACCGGCGGCGGTGGCCTGGTCGTGACCGTCGACCCGACGCCAGCCGTCACCCAGGTCACGGACACCGTGGACACCACCACCGTGACCCTGACCGCGGGCTCCAGCGTGACCGAGGGTGGCCAGATCACCTACACCGCGACCCTGACCAACCCGGCGCAGACCCCGGTCACCGTGACCCTGTCCAATGGCTCGACCATCACCATCGACGCCGGCCAGACCGTCGGCACCGTGGTGGTCGACACCCCGCCGAACGATGTCTACAACAATGGCAGCACCGTCAGCACCAGCATTACCGGGACTACCGGCGGCAACTTCGAGAATCTGGTACCGAACCCGACGCCGGCGGTGACTACCATCACCGACTCGCCGGACACCACCGGCCTGACCCTGACCGCCAACGGCACCGTCGTCGAAGGCGGCCAGATCACCTACACCGCAACCCTGACCAACCCGGCCCAGACGCCGGTCACCGTGACCCTGTCCAACGGCTCGATCATCACCATCGAAGCCGGCCGGACCGTCGGCACCGTGGTGGTCGATACCCCGGCCAACGACGTCTACAACAACGGCAGCACGGTCAGCACCAGCATTACCGGCACCACTGGCGGCAACTTCGAGAACCTGGTGCCAAGCACCACGCCGGCGGTGACCACCATCACCGACTCGCCGGACGCCACCGGCCTGACCCTGTCGGCCACCGGCACCGTCGTCGAAGGTGGCCAGATCACCTACACCGCGACCCTGACCAACCCCGCGCAGACGCCGGTCACCGTGACCCTGTCCAACGGTTCGACCATCACCATCGACGCCGGTAAAACCACTGGCACCGTGGTGGTCGATACCCCGGCCAACGACGTCTACAACAACGGCAGTACGGTCAGCACCAGCATTACCGGCGCCACCGGCGGCAACTTCGAGAACCTGGTGCCGAGCACCACGCCGGCACAGACCACCATCACCGACTCCGTGGACAACACCGGCCTGAGCCTGACCGCTACCGGCAGCGTTGTGGAAGGCGGCCAGATCACCTACACCGCGACCCTGACCAACCCGGCGCAGACCCCGGTTACCGTGACCCTGTCCAACGGCTCGACCATCGTCATCGAGGCCGGCAAGACCGTCGGCACCGTCGTGGTCGATACCCCCGCCAATGACGTCTACAACAACGGCAGCACAGTCAGCACCAGCATTACCGGCGCCACCGGTGGCAACTTCGAACAACTGACGCCCGACACCACGCCGGCGCAAACCACCATCACCGACTCCGTGGACGACACCGGACTGAGCCTGTCGGCCAGTGGTTCGGTCGCCGAAGGCGGCTCGATCGTCTACACCGCCACCCTGACCAACCCGGCCGGCACGCCGGTCACCGTGACCCTGAGCAACGGCGCCGTGATTACTATTGCCGCCGGTGCAACTACGGGCTCGGTGAGCGTTGCCGCGCCCGCCGATGACGTCTACAAGGACGCCGGCAAGGTCGAAGCCACCATCCAGGACGCCACTGGCGGCAACTTCGAAAACCTGGTGCCGAGCACCACGCCGGCGGTGACGGACATCACCGACACCATCGACACCTCGACTGTCTCGCTGACCGCGACGCCGTCCGTGGCTGAAGGCGGCACCGTGGTGTACACCGCGTCCGTGACCGCTCCGGTTACTGGTTCGCCAGTAGTCGTAACCCTGTCCAACGGACAGACCATCACCATTCCTGTGGGTGAGTCGTCCGGCACTGTGAACTTCACGGCACCAAATGACGCCTTGGCGGGCGGCAGTTCGCTGAGTACCACCATCACCGGTGCGACTGGCGGCAACTACGAAAAACTCGACGTTGATAGCAAGCCGGCGGATACCTCGGTCACCGATACGCCAGACACCACCAATCTGACGCTCAGCGCGACTGACACTGTGGCTGAAGGCGGCTCGATCGTTTACACCGCGACCCTGACTAACGCCGCTGGTACGCCAGTGACCGTAACCCTGTCGAACGGCGCGATCATCACCATCGCAGCGGGCGCTACTACTGGTTCTGTCACCGTCGCCGCCCCGGCTGACGATGTGTACAAGGATGCCGGCAAAGTCGAAGTCAGCATCAAGGACGCCGCTGGCGGCAACTTCGAGAACCTGGTGCCGAGCACCACGCCAGCCGTTACCGACGTGACCGACACCATTGACACCTCGACCGTCAGCCTGACCGCGACTCCATCCGTGGCTGAAGGTGGCGTTGTCGTTTACACCGCCTCCGTGACTGCTCCAGTGACCGGTTCGCCGGTGGTGGTCACCCTGTCCAACGGCCAAACCATCACCATCCCGGTGGGTGAGTCTTCCGGCACCGTGAACTTCACGGCGCCAAACGATGCATTGGCTGGCGGTAGCTCCTTGAGCACCACCATCACCGGCGCTACCGGCGGCAACTACGAGAAGCTGGATGTTGATAGCAAGCCAGCGGAGACCTCGGTTACCGATACCCCGGACACCACCACTCTGAGCCTGACAGCGACTGATACCGTTGCCGAAGGTGGTTCGATCGTTTACACCGCCACCCTGACCAACGCCGCAGGCACACCTGTGACTGTGACCTTGAGCAACGGTGCAGTGATCACCATCGCTGCAGGCGCCACCACCGGTTCCGTCACCGTCGCAGCGCCTGCTGACGATGTGTATAAGGACGCTGGCAAGGTTGAAGTCAGCATCAAAGAGACTGCTGGCGGTAACTTCGAGAACCTGGTTCCGAGCACTACCCCAGCCGTGACTGATGTCACCGATACCATCGATACCTCGACTGTTTCCCTGACCGCGACTCCATCCGTGGCTGAAGGCGGCACCGTGGTGTACACCGCGTCGGTCACCGCTCCAGTGACTGGCTCGCCTGTTGTGGTGACCCTGTCCAACGGCCAGACCATCACCATTCCAGTGGGCGAGTCCTCCGGCACCGTCAATATCACGGCACCTAACGATGCCCTCGCCGGCGGCAGCTCCCTGAGCGCGACCATCACCGGTGCAACAGGCGGTAACTACGAGAAACTGGACGTTGACGGCAAGCCTGCCGAGACCTCGGTTACTGATACTCCGGATACCACCACTCTGAGCCTGACAGCGACTGACACTGTCGCTGAAGGCGGTTCGATCGTTTACACCGCAACGCTGACCAATGCTGCTGGTACGCCAGTGACCGTGACTCTGTCGAACGGTGCGGTGATCACCATTGCAGCGGGTGCCACCACCGGCTCTGTGACCGTCGCAGCACCGGCTGACGATGTGTACAAGGATGCGGGCAAAGTTGAAGTCAGCATCAAAGAGACTGCTGGCGGTAATTTCGAGAACCTGCTTCCGAGCACTACCCCGGCCGTGACTGATGTCACTGACACCATCGATACCTCGACCGTCAGCCTGACCGCTACGCCTAGCGTTGCTGAAGGTGGAGTTGTCGTTTACACCGCGTCCGTAACGGCTCCAGTGACCGGCTCGCCAGTGGTCGTCACCCTGTCCAACGGACAAACCATCACCATCCCGGTAGGCGAATCTTCCGGCACTGCGAACTTCACGGCGCCAAACGATGCTCTCGCTGGCGGCATCTCCCTGAGCACCACCATTACCGGCGCTACCGGCGGCAACTACGAGAAGCTGGACGTCGACGGTAAGCCTGCCGAGACTTCGGTTACCGACACCCCGGACACTACCAATCTGAGCCTCAGCGCGACCGACACCGTGGCCGAGGGTGGTTCGATTGTTTATACCGCTACCCTGACTAACGCTGCCGGTACTCCGGTGACCGTAACCCTGTCGAACGGCGCGGTGATTACTATCGCTGCCGGCACCACTACTGGTTCCGTGACCGTCGCAGCGCCTGCTGACGATGTGTACAAGGATGCGGGCAAAGTTGAAGTCAGCATCAAAGAGACTGCTGGCGGTAATTTCGAGAACCTGGTTCCGAGCACTACCCCGGCCGTGACTGATGTCACTGACACCATCGATACCTCGACCGTCAGCCTGACCGCTACGCCTAGCGTTGCTGAAGGTGGAGTTGTCGTTTACACCGCGTCCGTAACGGCTCCAGTGACCGGCTCGCCTGTAGTCGTAACCCTGTCGAATGGCCAAACCATTACCATTCCGGTGGGCGAATCGTCCGCTACCGTGAACTTCACGGCACCAAACGATGCTCTCGCTGGCGGCAGCTCCCTGAGCACAACAATCACTGGCGCCACCGGCGGCAACTACGAGAAGTTGGATGTCGACGGCAAGCCTGCCGAGACCTCGGTTACTGACACTCCGGACACCACCACCCTCAGCCTGACAGCGACTGACACTGTCGCTGAAGGCGGTTCGATCGTTTACACCGCGACGCTGACTAACGCAGCCGGCACTCCGGTAACCGTGACCTTGTCGAACGGTGCCGTAATCAATATTGCCGCCGGTGCCACCACCGGTTCTGTCACCGTCGCGGCCCCTGCGGACGATGTGTACAAGGACGCCGGCAAGGTTGAGGTGAGCATCAAGGACGCTACCGGCGGCAACTTTGAAAACCTGGTGCCAAGCACCACGCCTGCCGTCACCGATGTGACCGACACCATCGACACCTCGACCGTCAGCCTCACCGCAACCGCGACTGTCGCCGAAGGCGAAACCGTGGTCTACACCGCGTCGGTTACTGCTCCAGTGACCGGCTCGCCAGTGGTCGTAACGCTGTCGAACGGCCAGACCATTACCATCCCGGTCGGCGAAAGCAGCGGGTCGGTGAACTTCGTTGCCCCGAACAGCCCACTGGCGGGCGGCAGCTCCCTGAGCACCACCATCACAAGCGCTACCGGCGGCAACTACGAAAAACTGGATGTCGACAGCAAGCCTGCCGACACTTCGGTCACTGATACTCCGGATACCACTACCCTCAGCCTGACTGCGACCGATACCGTGGCTGAGGGTGGGTCCATTGTTTACACCGCGACCCTCACCAATGCCGCCGGCACTCCGGTGACCGTGACTCTGAGCAATGGCGCGATCATCACCATCGCAGCGGGTGCGACCACAGGCTCCATCACCGTCGCGGCTCCAGCTGATGATGTGTACAAGGACGCCGGCAAGGTCGAAGCGACCATCAAGGACGCCACAGGTGGCAACTTCGAGAACCTGGTGCCGAGCACCACACCTGCCGTCACTGATGTCACCGATACCATCGATACTTCGACTGTTTCGCTGACCGCTACTCCGTCTGTAGCTGAAGGCGGTGTTGTTGTTTACACCGCATCCGTGACTGCGCCGGTTACTGGCTCGCCAGTTGTGGTAACTCTGTCCAATGGCCAGACCATCACCATTCCGGTGGGCGAGTCGTCCGGTACCGTGAACTTCACCGCACCAAACGATGCCCTGGCGGGCGGTAGCTCCCTGAGCACCACCATCACCGGCGCTACCGGCGGCAACTACGAGAAGCTGGATGTTGATAGCAAGCCAGCGGAGACCTCGGTTACCGATACCCCGGACACCACCAATCTGAGCCTCAGCGCGACCGACACCGTGGCCGAGGGTGGTTCGATTGTTTACACCGCTACCCTGACCAACGCCGCTGGCACGCCGGTGACTGTAACGCTCTCCAACGGCGCAGTGATTACCATCGCCGCCGGCGCTACGACTGGCTCCGTGACCGTGGCCGCCCCAGCCGATGACGTGTACAAGGACGCTGGCAAGGTTGAAGTCACCATCAAGGACGCCGCTGGCGGTAATTTCGAGAATCTGGTGCCAAGCACTACTCCGGCTGTGACTGACGTCACCGACACCATCGATACCTCGACCGTCAGCCTGACCGCCACTCCTAGCGTCGCCGAAGGCGGCACCGTGGTTTACACCGCGTCGGTCACCGCTCCAGTAACCGGTTCCCCGGTAGTCGTCACTCTGTCCAACGGTCAGACCATCACCATTCCGGTGGGCGAGTCTTCCGGCACCGTGAATTTCACCGCGCCGAACGATGCCCTGGCGGGCGGTAGCTCCCTGAGCACTACCATCACCGACGCGACTGGCGGTAACTACGAAAAACTCGATGTCGACAGCAAACCTGCCGAGACTTCGGTTACCGATACTCCGGATACCACCACCCTCAGCCTGGCTGCGACCGATACCGTGGCAGAAGGCGGCTCGATTGTTTACAC